>JAFWXX010000054.1 GCA_017522915.1 Bacteroidaceae bacterium | reverse complement strand
TACTTCTTGCGTTCTTCTTCCCAGTTGGGAATATCCCATCTTTCGGTAGCCCATTCTCCACGATAATCCTTTGGTTTGCGGAGATACTCTGATAATGTCATTCTAATCATCGTCTATCTTTATTTGAGTTATACATATTACAGACGAAGCACTGTATTCTATTTCTTTACCGCCTTGACTGTTCCGGGCAGGATTGTGCAAGGTTGGCGGGAAAAATACCGCAAGCCCCGTAGGGCGAGGATGATTTTTCCACGACACCCACAGGGCTTGACCTTGCTCAATCCGAAAGGCACGGGACAACCTTTGCGGTAAGAAATAGGATACAGATATTATTCATTATCGTTATTGTCATTGTCCTCTGGTAACAGACGCTTACGCAATACAGGATCAGCTTTGATACGCTCCATCTCGTCTTGAACTATCTGTTCCACTTCGTCTTTGATACGAGAATAGTTACGCTCTATCTGCTCCTGCATAATGTCGTTGCCATTCTCGTCCTTAAACTCATTGACGATAGGAATCTTCTTGTATGCCTTTGTCTCGGCACTTACCTTTGCACTATCCACGATGATGCGTGAGTGGAAAATCTTCTGGTCAATCTCCTCACCGAAGTTATCCGCCACGCTACCTACGAATGTGCCTTGCGAGAGGTTAGAGATTTTCGAAGCAGGGATAAGGAAGTCCAATTGCGTATTGATAGAGGTAGATGTGTCCTGTCGGTTGATAGATACCGACTGACGCTGTTGGAGAATCTTGCCGAAACGCTCCGATAGGTTCTTGGCAGTCTCGCCAACCACCTGTCCGCTGAAGATATTACCCACCGTATTTTGGATAACCTTTGCCTCCTTGTCGCCGTAGTCACGAGCCAACTGCGAGTAGTCTTGAAAACCGAGACAAACAGCCACCTTATTGCTTCGTGCTGTGGCAATGAGGTTGTCGATACCACGGAAATAGATGGTCGGCAACTCATCAATGATGATGGAACTCTTCAACTGACCCTTCTTGTTTACCAACTTCACGATACGGCTGTTGTATAGTCCGAGTGCTGCCGAGTAGATATTTTGGCGGTCGGGATTATTACCTACGCAGAGTATCTTCGGCTCATTGGGGTTGTTCAGGTCGAGGGTAAAATCATCGCCCGTCATCACCCAATAGAGCTGCGGAGAAATCATTCTCGAAAGCGGAATTTTTGCAGATGCAATCTGGCCCTGGAGCTGATCTTGAGCTCCACCTTTCCATGCGTCCATAAATGGAGATAGGTAGTTTTCCAACGAAGGATATGAGGTCAAAATCGTAAAGATATCAGCATACGGCTTGTTCAAGAACTCAATAGTATGAGGGAAGGTACAATACTTACCGTCCTTATAGATTGTAGGCTCGGCACTCGGCGCCTTGCCGCATTTCTGCGGTAGGTTTCCGAGAGCCTGCCCCCGAACCGTGCTTACATGTCTCCATGTACACGGCTCTCCGTTATAATTCAACTTAGTGTTATACATTGCCATGTATTTTAGCATTACATTCTGGACAGACTGCCAATGTTTTACGGTGCATTTTGAGCATGATGCGTTCCCATTCGTTCTTGCCTGTCAAGTCTTTCAAGGCACGAACATGGTGCATCACCGTTTTGCCATGCGCTCCGCATACCTCGCACTGTTCCGCCTTTAGTCTCTCAACAAGACTTGAGGCTGGCAGAAAATTGGTGTTTGGCATTATGTCGCATTTAGCATCACATTGAGCGTCTTTTCTCTTGAAACCCTCATTATAGAACACACGGCATTTGCATTGCCCTTTTGCATCCGTGTAACTGATTACAAAGTCTTTGTCTTTCGAGTATTTCTTTTTAATCTTCCGTACACTGCTGCTTTGCTTTTTGGCGATGCTTTTGTACATACTGTATTCCATAATATAACCGAACCTTTTGCAAAGAGTAGATACATTGTTCGCTATCGAGTAATAATTGTAGAATCCTCTTATCTCCTTATTGAATTGGGCTACAATATCCTCCGGTTTGCAGTTCATCATATAACTGCGTGCCTTTGGCTTCCAATCCTCCTTGCCATTGGTTTGTATAACCCTCATGGCTTTGTAGTCAATCAACTTGTTCTTGACCACCTCTCTCGGGAGTAGAAGTACAACCTTGCGGTTGAACATTCTTTTGAGCACTCCATTCTTATCTCTCTTGGTGGCTTTGGAGTTGCGTACGGTTATTTCATAACCCAGAAATTTAGCTTTTTCTTGTGCTTGGGTTATAAGCGTTTTCTCTGCCGACAGTTCAAGTTTTAGCTTATCTTTCATGAATTGTGTGATATTCGCTTTGATTTGCCCACATTCTTCATGGCTGCCGACAACCCCAATCAAGAAATCGTCTGCGTATCTGACATATTTCAACCGTCTGTACTCTTCATCCATTTCCATGACACAAGGCATTTGTTGCATCTGTCGGTAATACCCTTTGATTTTATCAATAAGGTCTTTCCGTACCTTTGTATCGGTTTCGGATTTCAGTTTCTTTTCCAGCTTGTTCTTACGGTCTTTAATCCGACGGTAATCCTTATCCAATCTTCTGCTTGCGCCTTTATTGAAAGATTGGGCGTATTCCTCCATGTACTTGTCGAACTTGTCAAGGTAAATATTAGCCAGTATGGGACTAATGATGCCGCCTTGCGGAGTTCCACTGTACGTGTGTCTGTATTTCCAATTTTCAATATACCCAGCGTTCAGAAATTTACGGATGAGCCTTATGAACCTCTCGTCCGCTATGCGTTCTTCGAGTATGCCAATCAGAACGTTATGGTCTATGTTGTCGAAGAAGCCTTTTATGTCCCCCTCTATAAACCATTTTGTTCCGAGAAACGTATCTTGAATTTGGGTTAATGCAGTCTGGCAACTCCTACGTGGTCTGAATCCATGTGAGGTATTTTCAAAACTTCCCTCGTATATGGCTTCCAGTATCATGTGTACCACTTCCTGCACCAACTTGTCTTCAAAAGACGGGATGCCCAACGGGCGTTTCTTTCCGTTCTTCTTAGGGATATAGACCCTTTTGGCTGGGTTGGGTTTGTAACTTTCGTCTCTAAGCTTGGAGATTAGATTTTCTATTCTCTGAATACTCATTTCGTCAACTGTCTTGCCGTCTGTCCCAGCGGTCATATTGCCCTGTTTGGCATAGATTCGCTGGTAGGCGGTATAGAACATCTGTTCATTGAATAGAATACGATACAACCGTTCGAACTTATAGCCCGATACATTGCTGTGTTTCACTAAGTTGTTCAATACATTCTTTGGATTTCTCATAATGTCTCTCACATTTTCCTTTGATTATATTGATTATATAACTGCTTCCCTTCGCCATGTGCAGGGCATTACCCTGCTCGGACTACTACGGAAGCTCCGTTGCCATGCCGAATATTCAAGAACGACTTCTATAGCCTTTCGGCGTTTCGGTTTAGGCAATCCCCATTTAGCGGGTGTAATAACAAGCATGACAGACTGTCGGATGCAACGTTCGTCCGTTAATCTGCTTATTGCAGACGTGTCGCAGTCAGTTCTTTGCCCCATACAACCTAAACACTTGCTGGGGTACATGCGATATGGCGTTGGTAACTGCCTTCCGCCACAGCCCTGGTATGTGCCACTGGATTGTTGTTCAACCAGTTCAGGCTTCATCCTCATGTCCGTCTTTCTGTCTTGCCATTCAGTCGCAGCGTGGCAGTTGGCTGACTTATGGCTTCTCCGACATGCTACACTCCCCCTCGGGTTTCCCTCTGGGATAAGTCGGATGACAGTAGGTCTTATTTTCATAGAACTCTAACCTAATCTATTGCTAAATAGATATTTATTACACTGCCTTATGGGCGCACCTCAGATACCAGATAATCGCAGCCAAAAGGATAATCGGAGATTCTACGAAGAAGTCGCCCTGCTTCTGAATCCAAGTCTTGTTCAAGTTGAGCATTATCGTGTACGCACTCTCGTATGCATCACTGATATCTACCATAAACTTAGGGTTGATGGGATTACAGCGGTGTGAGCGACGCGGGTCATCAAAGTTGATGACATAGAAACTCGGCTTTACCTTGTACTTGTC
>JAFWXX010000023.1 GCA_017522915.1 Bacteroidaceae bacterium | reverse complement strand
TATGTGAAAAAGTTTGAGGTAAAGACGACTCCCGAGGAAAACCTTGCCACCGACCCTGTGATACAACGCATTATAGCTCCATACAAAGGTAATGTGCTTTTTCTCGATTTCTGGAATATGGGATGTGGTCCCTGCCGTGCAGAAATGATGGAGCAACGCAATTTCATAAAGGATATGCAAGGGAAGCCCGTAAAGTTTCTGTATATCACCGAGGATAAATACCGTGAGGCTTCGGAAGAGTGGCTTGACAAAACATATATAGAGGGCGAACACATATATATAAGCAGTGCCGATTGGGAGTACCTACAAGCCAAACTCCGCTTCATTGGAATCCCATTCAGTTGCATCATAGATATGAATGGCACTTTGCACCGCGACATGAACCATACAATGGTAATTGAATACTTTAATAAATAATTGAATATGAAAAAACTATTCTTAACCTTAATCGTTGCGTTTACTACCGTATGCAGTTTTGCACAGGAGATTGTGAAAAAGGATGCAACCTTTGAAGATTATCTCCCTTTGTTTAACGAAGCAGGATATAATGTGTTTAGCTACGATATATCCTCGCTAAAAGATGTTGCTTCCTTGGCAACTTTAACCGTGCTCGAGTATGTAAAAGGTGAAGAGGTCGAAAGCAAATATGCCAACGAAGCTATAATATCTACTTTGCTCAAGATAAGTGAATTTGACGAGGACGCACAACGCAGAATAAAAGATAAAGGGAGTGCCTACGACGAAGAGAATGATATTTACCGCCTGGCGACCAAACTCAATATATCATTCACACCTCTTTTTAATGACTCTATCCAACAGGTGAGTTTTGAGCTGACCGGAACAGAAAGTATCGGTTACTTTTCGTCGTGGATGATTTTGCGCGACAACCGTGTAGATAAATCTCACCGTAGGCTCAACTATTATCTGCGTCCGTTCAAATTGGAAAAATTTGAAAAAGGAAAGTTTATTCCGCTTTTGATATATGGCTCTTCTTGGTGGGACGCCAATTGTGAGTGTTATCGTTTCTGTGGCGATAGTGAACTCTCGCCCGATATGACAAGTGAGCTGTTGAAAGATTCTCCGCATTATTTTATCATAGGAGTAAAATTTGAATAAACGATATGAAAAAACTATTCTTAACCCTAATCGTTGCGTTCACCACCGTTTGTGGCTTTGCGCAGGAGAACACTTCTGTAGCTTTAGACGAGGGCATGTTTCATAGTGGAAATGTCGTATTGAAGGGGTGTTTCAAGGGCTATCCGCAGGATTCGCTTCCAAAACAGATACTTGCCATGGTGCGCAACTATTTTACAATGGAAGAGGATAACCAACTTGTTGAGGTCAACGCCGATGGCACATTCTGCGATACGGTGCATGTTCCGCATGGGCAGATGTGTTTGGTAGATGCGGGTGTAACACAAATAGGTCCATTCCTTTTTCCAGGCGATACAATAGAGGTGCTGCTTGCTCCCTCGGGAATAAAATATGTGCCAAACAGCAGTATGAACAGCATACTGGGCGAACGTTCTCTTTTGGAAGAAAATAAACGTTACGGGAAAAGTCCTTATGGTGATTTGAGCAATCCATACCCTTATACTGTAAATGGGAATAAGGACAGTGTGCAGCTTTATATTGAACGTAACATGGAGGTTATGGAACAGGTAGCTGCAGACATTGCAAGTGGTGCATTTGACATCCCTGCCGATTTTCCTCCGCTTTTGTGTGAGATTGTAAAGAACGATGCGATGCTTGTGGGTCTCACCAATATTGCTTGGGCAATATGCAAGTATAACACCAAAATGAATATTGTTGAGACCGATACATTGAGCGGAAACTCTGTTGCGTGCCCTAATGAGGATTTTGTACCTCTTGACCTTGAACCGGTAAAGGCTTTCTTTGCCAAACACGAAAAACAATTGTTCGATAATCCGCTTCTGCTTTTCCACAATGTGCAGTTCTGGCTTCCCTTGAATCTTCTCCAGTTCTCAGTCTATTGGCAAATGATGACTCATGTATATATCCCAGCCAAAGACAAAGAGGAATATTACAGGAACGACAGGGCGGAATTGTTTGCAGACAGCCGATTTGCTGCATTGCAAGAGGTACAGAAAATGTATGGTGTTTCAACTGACAGTTTCCTCTCGCAGCTTATGCTCGTAAGCCATTTTCCTGCATATGGCTCTGAAGAGGATTTTGATGACAAGGTAAAGGGTTTCTCCCGATTGATAGACAACCCCATAGTCAAGTACCATTTTGAAGAGTATTGCAAGAGGCAGGGTAAGCAGCCGGCAGTAAAGAATATTGCCGACAGTGATGTGGCAAGGCGCTTGTTTTCGGAATACGAAGGGAATGTATTGTTCCTTGATTTCTGGTCTATGGGATGTGCCCCTTGCCGTAAAGGAATGATAGAGCAGAAGCCTGTCGTTGAGCACTTCAAGGACAAGTCTGTAAGGTTTCTTTATGTTACCTCTACAGAGAATGATGACCCTGTGACTGCGCGTACATGGATGAGTGAAAAAGAAATCAAAGGTGAAGCGCTATTCATTACTCCCAATGACTGGGCTGCATTGATGGGATTCCTGAACTTCTCGGCAACACCGTCAACATTCCTCATTGACACAGACGGCAATGTCGATAATAAGCATTACACAATTCCCGACCTGGAAAAGAGGATAGAGGAACTTTTGAAATAAAGCAATAAACAACATAAACTGAATATGAAAAAACGATTCTTAACCCTTGTCGTTGCATTTGCCACCATTAGTGGCTTTGCACAGGAGAGCATAACGGTGGAATATCCCTACTACGAGACTATCAATACCCGAATCTTTGATATTTCAAAGGTAATTGCCGATAAGGAAGCTACCGTTCTCGAAGTCTATTTTTATGCAGCTGAGAATATAACCGTCGATGCGAATACCGTGCTTGCCGGTAGCACGACTGGCAAGCACTATAAGCTATTGCGTAGCGAGGGCGTAGAGATTGGGCACGTAACAAACCTGCCTGAATGTGGCTTTATGAAAGGTGTCCTTTATTTTGAGCCATTGGACAAGGAAGACCGTTCTTTTGATTTCGACGGTGGCAAGAGCGGTTGGAACCTGAAAGGCGTATCATTGAAAGAATACAGCCTGAAAGAGGTAATCGGTAAAGACAAGAAATGGGGCAAGATGACACAATCGCCCTTTATTGGTAATTACGTACATGACAGCATAAGGGTGGAGTGTGAAATTAAAAACAGCAACGAGCCTGTTGTTCTCTTCAATCCATTTGGTTTCGAGGATAGGGATTACGAATTCACAGATGATTTCACATACACATTCCCTGTATTCAATGCTACATGTTTCTACCTTAAGGTCGGTAGAAAAGCATATCCTGTGCCGGCTTGGCCCGGTGATACTGTAAAGGTCATTTATGACGGCAACAATAGCGTGCCTGAAATAATGGTGAGTGATACTGTCTTGCAGAAGAGTATTATGGAATATTACAGCTATAACAGAGAAAACGGAATATATGATTCGCCGGTTTCATATAATCTGTCGCCGCTCAGTCTTTTTTATAAATATACCGAAGGTACTCTAAAACGCCATCTTATACGTCTGCAGAAATATATCGAAGAGCACCCGGGCTTTGATGAAAGGGCTGCATATTTTTACAGAACCAATATAAAGGCAGAGCTATTGGATGCAATGTGGAGTATGCTCAGGAGACGCAAACTGGAAGAAACTCCCGAAGACTTGATTATGCTTGTAAAAGAACTGTCAACCGATATTCCTAACCCGCTTACATTAGGAAGGTACACTACATACATGTTGAAAAGTTATGTAAGTTATCGCGATGACAACGGCTTGGGAGTGCGAATAAATTGGCCCGATAAAGCTGCATTGCTTGAACTGGACCGGTTGGGTGTCATCAACCTGAGCAAAAAAGAGAAAAGAACTTTAGATGAGTACGAATACCTTACAAGTCTGAAACTGGCTTTGGCGATGAATAAAGTCGGCGATACCATAAGCGCGAAGAAAAGAGTGGAAAGGCTTGAATCTGTGGACAAACGCTATACACAGATATGCGAAAAGTACAAGGTCGATACTCTGCCTTTGTGGAATAAGCAGAACTGTATGTTGATTGGCGATATTATGAAGACTCGTCGCACCGTTGAGGATTTGCACCTGCCTGCCAAGGATTGCAAATATGCAATTTCTTTGCTTACATATAATCAGCTTGCAACGGAAGAGAAGTCTGTAAATGATACCATAATATCGGCAGCAATGGAGGGGCTTGAAGATTTCGCTCCTGCACAGGTGATTGTTGAACAGAACAATTATCTCCGTCGCTTGGAAGCCGGAGAACTTGAAGTAAGGTATTTGCGTAATCATGCCGACCTTACCCCTGAGACCCTTGTTGCCGATTCATTGCTTGCAACAATTCTTGAACCACATCGCGGAAAGGTGGTATATGCCGATTTCTGGGGTTCGTGGTGCGGACCGTGCAAGGAACAGCTGAAACATATGCAAGCGGTCAAGGATGAACTTAAAGGCAAGGATGTCGTCTATCTCTATTTTGCGAACAATACCCCCGAAGATGTCCGCCAGGTGATTGTAAAGAAACTGGGGCTTTACGGTGATAATATATTCCATTATAATCTGCCTTATGAGCAGCAGGAGTCTATTGAGCGACTGTTGGGAGTCACAAGGTTCCCCACATTCATGCTCTTTGACAAGAACGGAAAGTTGGTCAGTTCCGATGCGCCGTTCCCACAACATATTGATGCATTGATTAATGAAATAAATAAATGTTTGGAGTAATGGACAATTATGCGAAAATAATTATGAAAAAACTGATATTTACTCTTACTCTTGCATTTGCCATCGTGTATGGCTTTGCGCAGGAGAAAATTTGGGACAATGTTGTTGTGGGTTACAGAACAAGCACTGTCTTTGATATAAACAATGTGTGGTTTTATCCCGACAGGACAGATGTGCTCCTGCACGTTGAATTTCCCGCAGGTCGTCAGGCGAGGATAGCACAGAGCACTACACTCAATGACGGTGTAAACAGTTATGCTTTGAAAGGAAAGACGTCGAGTGAGTACGACGGCGCGATGTGTGTAGAATATGATGTTCCTTTTGTGGTTCCTGCAAGCGGAGAGGTCGATGTTTTGCTCTCGTTTGAGCCATTGCCTACAGGCACTGAACTCTTTACACTCAACGGTTACGATGGTTGGGTTGTGCAGAATATACGCAGTGCAGCCGATTTTCCTGCCGGAATAACCGATACCTATTGGCGTAACAATGCCACAGGCGATTGGCTGATAGGCTTTGCCGAAAAACAGGTTATCTACGATTCACGCTTTTGGGACATAAGGTCAATGACAGAAAAGCGTGGCGGTTATATACTCACCGTTGGGAACGGCAATGAGGTGCTTGACATTAAGGTGGGCAAGATGAAGAAAGGCACACGCACAATCACCGTAGGCAATTCAAAGGCTGTTAAGTGCAGCCCTATTACCACAGCCACGTTGCCCGATTATCCAGTGAAGGACACTCGCGTGGGCTTCAAGGACAACGGCTACCGAATGGGCGACAGCGTTACAATAATCGGCTGGCTCAAAGATATGCCTGCCGAGGCCTTGCAAAGAGGCGGAAAAGAGTTTGAGGTTTCCATTGAGAATATTATTTCCTGCGATGAAGAAAATTACTATGCCCAACTGGATTCAATAGGCCGTTTTGTAATAAAAGTACCGGTAATGAACTCCACCGAGGCATATCTTGATTGGAGAAGAAGCCCAGCCAATGTCCTCCTTGAACCGGGTGAGACATATATGTTTGTAAATGATTTCACTACAGGCCAGCAACTTTTTATGGGCAAGGATGTCCGCTTGCAGAACGAAATGCTTGGCTATCCTTTCGAGTGGTTCTCGACACCGAAATTCAAGAAAGAGGCAAGCCACGTAGAGACAATTGTGTATCTCGAGGGAATAAAATCGGAACTTGGAAGTTTTTGCAACGGGGTGGTTGAGTACACAAAGGAGCACCCGAACCTATCAAGGCGTTGTGTGGATTTTGTCAATGGTTACTACCAGACAGGTGCGGGTCGTGAACTTATGCAGGCGAGGTTTGCCTTCAAATCTTTTATACCACCAAGGGAGTTTATGGATTATGTCGAGAGTTTTTGGAATCATAGTAATTTGCATAGCTATACAATTTACAGGGATTTTCCAGGATTGATGACTGATTATCTTGATGTTTGTGCCGATGAATTCGACGACAAACGCAGCTTTGCTACTATACTGCAAAAGTTGGTTGCGACAGGTTCTATAACCCTTTCGGAAAAAGAGAAATCAGTCATGGAGGTATATGATAGGGAGACCGAAAGGATACGCACTGAAATTGAATCTGCAACATCTGATGCAGAAAGGCAAAGATTAGCTGCCGAATTCAATAGTGGAGAGATTATGACTGTTATGAACGGACTCCTTGCCCGTGTAAACGATGAATTGATGCTTGAAACGGTTTGTAATGAGACACAGCAGATGTTAAATGAAACAACCCTCGATTCTGCTGTTTGTGATATTTACAAGGCAAAGCGTTTGTACGAATATATGGACAATAGACGTAAGCCTCTTACTGCTGCCGCAGTAGAGTGGATGGAGGAAAATGTAAAAATGCACGCAGCAAAGGCATTTGTTCTCGAACTACACGAAAAGTACCTTGCAATAATGAACAGGGAGATGTCATCGGATGCCAACCTTATGTCATCGAAAGATGTTGCCGATATGAGTGACGGTGAGAAGATACTACGCAAGCTCGTCGAGCCATACAAAGGCAAGATTATACTCATTGATGTTTGGGGTACTTGGTGCAGCCCGTGCCGTCAGGCTCTTTCGCACAGCAAGGAACTGTATGAGAGAATGGCGCAGTATGATATGGTCTTTCTTTACCTTGCCAACCGCAGTGACGAAGAGAGTTGGAAGAATGTCATCAAGGAGTACAATGTCACAGGCGAGAATGTAGTGCATTATAACCTGCCCGAAGAACAGCAGCGTGCGGTAGAGAACTTCCTCAAAGTAAACCAGTATCCCACCTACAGACTAATCGACCGCAACGGCAACCTGCTCGATGTCAATGCCGACCCAAGAGACCTTGATGCTTTTGAAAACCTTATAAAAGCGTTGAAATTTGAATAAAAGATATGAAAAAACTATTTTTAACCCTAATCGTTGCATTTGCCACTGCAGTATTGCTGTGGGCGTGTAGTAGTTCAAACAAGGTGGTAAGGTTTCCACTTGTGGGTGCATCAAACACAAGAATGCTGGTCTTTGAGAAGGTGGAACTGACCGATACTGCTACAGTGCTGACGGTACGTGGTTTCAATGATCCTGAACACTGGATTAAAGTATCTCCAAGCATCCATCTTGTAACTCAAAATAAGGAATATGAGTTGATTGGCAGTAAGGGTGTTGAGCCTGGCAAGGAGCTATTTATGCCAGAAGATGGTGATTCATGCTTTACGCTAATCTTTGAGCCACTGCCCAATGCATGCAGAGAGTTTGATTTTATTGACGCCGATGCAAAAAATGGTTGGCGTATGTACGGTATTGACCTTACCGGAAAAAGGGATGTGGCTAACCCCACGGGGTTGCCGCGTGAACTGAAGTATACCTCCAAAGAGGCAAGTGACACACCGGAGTATGCCTACACATTTGGAGAGACAACGGTAAATATCCACCTGATGGGCTATCGAGAGGGATGCGTCACCGATATGGTATTTCCTGTAAACTCTATGTTTGAGGGGCAGCGTAGCATTGATGTTGAGATAGACCCGGCAACAGGTACAGGCAGTGTAACATTCATGCAATATGGCACAGGATGTGCTTTTCCCGTTGTCAATGGCTGCGGGTATGGGGAGTTCTTTATTGCGCCTAATGAAACAGTTGATCTTTATGTGAACCTTGCCTACATCAACCAGACATTGCAGTACAATTATGAGAACTACAAGAATCTTGCAATAAAGGGATGTTGGACCAAAGGAAGTGTCTACGATGCTCTGAACAATCAGGACTCCGAAGATGTGATAGTATTGCCCGACTCCTTGTCAATAGGTGAACTTATCCGTTATGATATGACTGCCGATGAATTTACCGGCGCACTAATAGATTTCTACCGCGCCGTGTGCGAGCATGCCCATGCACAAAAGTCCGGTTCCTGGGCAAAGGAGATATGCAAGGCTGATGCATTCAATACCTGTCTCATTTTTCTCAACCAAGACTTTAGGCGCTGGGCGGAACGTGAAAGCAGTGTTACTGCCGACTATAAGCACGACCCGATATTGCCTGAGCATTATGCACGCATGTTCGCATGTGTTGACATCGAGAATCCTTGGCTGCTGATGAATTACAGAAGTGAGGAGGTTGCAAAAGCGGCACAGAAAATGGTCTCTGGTGGCTACGATGACACGCTCGCTTGCTGGGGTAAAGCCCGTGGTGCAGTGGAGAAAGCCTATAAGAACGAACTCACCGATGCCGAACTGCAAACAATGCGCTCTTGGAGCAATCCGTTCTATGCCGATATGTGCGAGGATATTCTTCGCCGTACAAGAGAAGCAATAGCAAAGAGCAGTCAAGATTTGGAGCATGTGGAGGGTATTGCCCCCGAAGCACTGTTCCATGCCATAATTGCTCCCCATAAAGGCAAGGTGGTGCTGGTTGACTTCTGGAATACATGGTGCGGCCCCTGCCGTAAAGCAATTAAAGAGATAGAACCACACAAGACCGGGCAACTCTCAAGTGATGACCTTGTATGGGTGTATATTGCAAACGGAACCTCGCCCATTGGGACTTATTCCAATATGATTACCGGTATCAAAGGTGTGCATTATCGCGTCAGTGACGCACAATGGGATTATTTGACAAGCAAAATGTTCGACATTGACGGCATACCGTCGTATGTGCTCGTGAACAGGGATGGCAGTTACTCATTGCGAAACGACCTTCACGACATCAACAAGATGCTAACTGTACTTAAAGAGGAACTGGAGAAGGAATAAGAATGATGTATATTGTGTGACACCTATGAAAAAACTTATTTTAACCCTAATCGTTGCATTTGTCACCGCGTGTGGCTTTGCACAAAAGGCCGCAGTTGACAAGGACAGTGTAACTATCTGCTTCCAACTGGCCAGCAAGGCTGCAGGCGAGAAAGCTACGCTTATATATTCCGACTACACAGCTTGCGATGTGGTGGATCTTAACCCAGTTACGGACAAGGAAGGAAAGTGGAGTGTCAAGTTGCCCGCAGACCGCACTATACATATACAGTTGTGGGATGACAATAAAATAGAGGGTGTTGTATGGGGAGCACTTAATCTTTTTTGCCGCCCCGGAACAAGAGCCGAAATCCTGCTCGATGACATAAATGACAGATGTATATTCAGCGGTGAGAACGCTGTAGCGCATAACGCACAGGTTGAACATCCTTTGAAGATTGCCAACTTCCACGGCCGTATGTTCGGAATGGAGATACATGAAGCTGCCCAATATATACGCAATATATACAAGAACAACATGTATAATATTGATACGCTTTATGCTTCGCATCCCGACCTGCCCGACAGCTATGTAGAGTCCCTACGTCAGATGGCACGTTATGGTTATGCTTTTGATATGACACAGAATATTAAAGGGCACATATTTGAGTCTATGGGTACTATTCTTGAACAGGGTGGCAATACGTTGCCCGACGAATTAGTTGCAATGTTTCGTGAAGTTGAAACAGAGGAATTGCTGTACCCAAAAACACCTCTCCCAACCGATGCGCTTGCCTATTTCAGTGATGTACATGCTTTAGAGTATTATATACAGGTCGGTTTCATCAGTGAAGTCCCGGAGGGAGTGACAGATAGCAAATTACACTCTTTTTCTACAATGTGTTCTGTTGTTGATGCAATTAATGCATCAGATGAAATAAGGCAAATAATGAAAGCTGCTTCTTTCCTGACAGTATGCGGGCAAGATGTTACTCCTGAAAGAAAAAGGAAATTGCAGGAAGAATTGAATTCAAAGACATATTCTATGTTGCTGGGATATATCGACAGCAAAAAGGTTAATTTTGAAAGTGCCTCGGAGGAGGAGATTACAGCACTTGCAGAAATGCCGATGGACAGTATTGTCAATGGCAGGGATATATTCCAGAAACTGATAGCTCCTTATCGTGGGCGTGTCATATATGTAGATATATGGGGTACCTGGTGTGGCCCATGTCTCCAGGAAATGCAGTTCTTGCCTCAGCTGCACAAAGAGCTGAAGAACTTGCCGGTGACATATATGTATCTTGCCAACAATTCCCCCGAAGAGTTGTGGGGTAAGGCTGCAAAGCGTTTTGGGCTTGAAGGTACAGACTGTGTGAACCTTCGTCTGCCCGATGCCCAGCAGAGTGCTGTAGAGGAATACCTCGGCGTACAGGGATTCCCAACCTTCCTGCTTGTTGCTCCCGACGGTACTGTTTACAGCAACAAAGCACCACGACCCAGTTCACCAACAAGTGTACGTGAAGCAATACAGGAAATGTTGAAATAATAGAGAATAGATTATAAGAAGTTTAAATCTGACAAACAATGAGAAAGAGATTATTGACATTGCTGTTTGCGCTTATCAGCCTATGCGCCGGAGCGCAGGAAATCAAGGGTATCAAGGCTTCATTTGACGATTATTTGTCGTTGCTGCAAGAGGCCGGTTATAATGTTTTTGCCTATGATGTTTCATCATTGAAAGAGAAGGCTTCACATGTTGAATTCATCGTGAAGGAATATGTGAATGGTAATTTGGTGGATAGCGGTAATTCGCATTCATCTGCATTTAAGTTGATTTTTAAGATAAGTGAATTCAGTGAAGAGGAGCAGAAAGAGATAAAGGCAATGGGGATTGCCGATAACGAGGAGAATGATATCTTCCGCCTTGCAACACGATTGAAGATAGGCTTTACTCCTGTCATTGGAGATACTATTCAAAATGTGCTATTTGAGGTTGCAGGAAAGGAACTGATGGGAGGTTCCCGCAAATGGCTGAAGTTACACGACAGCCGTGTAGATAAATCACATCGCAAACTTGATTATAGTACAAGACCTTTCAAAGTCGAAGGTTTTGAAAAAAGCAAGTTCATTCCGCTTGTTCTCTATGCAGCTCCGTGGTGGGATAAGAATTATGAAATATACCGTTTCTGTGGCGAAACGGAAATACCGTCGGATATGAATAGCGATATTTTAAGACACTCGCCACACTATTTTATCATTGGCGTAGAATTCAGATAACAGAACGTATAAATCTTGTTTCAACATTTATCGACAGGAAAGGCAGAACTGTTGGATAGTATTGTTATAATTGCAAAAATTTTAATCGGATTCAAAGTAACCGACAATATGAAAAAGATGTTTTTAATTATTGCAGCAACCTTCTTTGTTGTGTTCAGTGCAAATGCACAATACTTTCAGGTCGATACTGCAAGACTGAATACAGCATACAGAGAACTTATTGATAATCCTGATTCAATGGAGAAGCAAGAGGCGTTCTTCTATGCTTTTCCCAATAATTGGAACGAGTTTATAACAACGTATGGCTTTTGTTCAAAGGATGGCTATGACCTTACTATGTATAGTGCAGCCTATGAGCATATTGCAGCGTTGGGCAGTAAAATCTCTTTAATCAATGACACTGCCTATTGCCGTAAATTGGTGAATATTGCAGTGGGCGGTGTGTACGGAGCTGACGCTCCAAACCATTTCAAAACTGCTCTGCACCGCACTATGCGAGAAAAGGAGGGTGGAATGCTGTATTGTATCTCCCGGCTACGCAAAGGGCATCAAATGCAGTTCTGGCAGTTCTATTGGTCGAGCAATGGCAAGAGCGATGAACTTGAAAAGGAGTTTGCCCACCTGTACGAGTCGAATGCAGGCAAATATCCCGATATGATGAAGACGATGGAAATTGCTTTCCATTATTTCTATAACGGTGTGAATATCGATGGCGGGTATTTGAAGGGCAGTGGAGTTTATTATGATAATAATGGGCAATATCTGTTTCCTGTGTTGGAAACGCAGGCGGAGTTTCCGGGTGGCAACAAGGTTTTAAAAGAGTGGATAAAAAACAATCTGCAATATCCTATAGAATGTGTGGAAAACAAAATTGAGGGGAGAGCCTTTGTGCGTTTCGTTGTAAAGAAAGATGGTTCGATAGATAACGTGAAAATTTTAAAAAGCAGCAGAAACAGCGAACTTGACCAAGAGGCTCTACGTCTTATGAATGACGAGGATATGCCCCAATGGATTCCGGCTACACAATTCAGCGAGGAAGAAGGCAAATATATCAAAGTTGATTGCATGTCTGTATTGCCGATAGTATTTAAGCTCAATAATGTACCGACTTGCACAAATCCTGAGAGAGAGGATAAAAAAAGAAGATAGTTTGGACTTTTGAAATATTAGATATAGAACGGTTTCCAAACCTGACAAACAATGAAAACTTGAGCCGGGGGAGACATATTTCTTTCTCCACGATTTCGGCACAGTATTGCCATAATCTCGCGGAAAAGTATTATCTTCGCGAGAAATTCATATATTAAGGAATAATATAAACTATATAATATATTTATGGCAACAGTTGACGACAAGAAGATTATCTTTTCGATGGTGGGCTTGAGCAAGACCATCAAGCAGACAAACAAACAGGTGTTGAAGAATATCTACCTATCGTTCTTCTACGGTGCAAAGATTGGTATCGTAGGTATGAACGGTGCAGGTAAATCAACCCTTATGAAGATTATCGCCGGCCTTGACAATGACTTCCAGGGCAATGTGGTGTGGTCTCCGGGATATTCTGTAGGATATTTGCCGCAGGACCCGCAGCTTCAGGACGGAAAGACCGTGATGGACTGCGTCAAGGAGGGCGTACAGGCTACAGTAGATGCTCTTGCGGAATACGAGGAGATTAACCAGAAGTTCGGCCTTCCCGAATATTACGAGGACGAGGATAAGATGAACCAGCTCTTTGCACGTCAGGCAGAGCTCCAGGACATCATCGATGCTACCGATGCATGGAACCTCGACAGCAAGCTCGAACGCGCGATGGCAGCACTCCGTTGCCCGGCTCCCGACGAACTTGTCGATCACCTGTCGGGTGGTGAACGCCGCCGTGTTGCTCTTTGCCGCCTTCTGTTGCAGAAGCCCGACGTGCTTCTCCTCGATGAGCCTACCAACCACCTCGATGCAGAGAGCATCGACTGGCTGGAGCAGCACCTGAACCAGTACGAGGGTACAGTAATCGCCGTTACACACGACCGTTACTTCCTCGATGATGTCGCAGGCTGGATTCTTGAACTCGACCGCGGAGAGGGTATCCCCTGGCAGGGCAACTACTCTTCATGGCTCGACCAGAAGACAAAACGCATGGAGCAGGAGGAGAAGAGCGCGAGCAAGCGCCGCAAGACTCTTGAACGCGAGCTTGAATGGGTGCGCATGTCGCCTAAGGCGCGTCAGGCAAAAGGAAAGGCCCGTCTTAACTCATACGAGCGCATGCTTAACGAAGACCAGAAGGAGCGCGAGGAGAAACTCGAAATCTTCATTCCTAACGGACCGCGTCTCGGAAACAAGGTCATCATTGCCGACAACATCGGAAAATCATTCGGCAGCAAGCACCTCTTCAGCAATCTTAACTTCATGCTTCCGCCTAACGGCATCGTAGGCGTGATTGGCCCTAACGGTGCCGGAAAGACGACTCTCTTCCGCATGATTATGGGTCTTGAGACAGCCGATGAGGGCACATTCGAGGTAGGCGAGACTGTAAAGATTGCATACGTTGACCAAAACCACAAGGACATCGTTGCCGACAAGACTGTTTATGAAGTGATGAGCCAGGGCAACGAACTCATGCGCTTAGGCGGAAAAGAGATAAATGTACGCGCGTATCTTTCACGCTTCAACTTCTCCGGTGCCGACCAGGAGAAAAAATGCGGTGTGCTCTCCGGCGGTGAGCGTAACCGTTTGCATCTTGCCATGGCACTTAAAGAGGGCGGTAACGTGCTTCTCCTTGACGAGCCGACAAACGATATAGACGTAAACACCTTGCGTGCCTTAGAGGAAGGTCTTGAGAACTTTGCCGGCTGTGCCGTTGTCATCAGCCACGACCGTTGGTTCCTCGACCGTATCTGTACACACATCATCGCATTCGAGGGCGACGGCAACGTATTCAGTTTCGAAGGCTCATACTCCGACTACGAAGAGAACAAGATGCGCCGTCTTGGAATTGAGGAGCCGAAGAAGGTTAGGTATCGTAAACTAATGGAAGACTAATACTTTGTTGTCTAAAAGGTCACTGACTGCGTTACGCTTGTTTCTGCAGTTGGTCATTTAGGTTCACTAAACTCCCGACTGCAGAAACTTCGCAGGCCTTGTCATTGAACCTTTTATACAACAAAGATGATGCTGGTATTGACTGCGTTACGCTTGTTTCTGCAGTTGGTCATTCAGGTTCACAAAACTCCTGCTGTAAAAACTTCGCAGGCCTTGTCATTGAACCTTTTATACAACAAAGGTGCTGTTGGTGCCGCTTGCATTACGCTTATTGAACACTTCTAAGATTATGAGTATCATTTCACCCGAAATAATAGATTCCATAGTAAAGGAACTTGAGATAGATGACATTGGCAGTGCGTCAATACGTCAGTTAGGGGCCATTGTGCGTGCTGCCGAGGCGCGTACGGGATGCGAGTTCATACACTTCGAGATGGGCGTGCCCGGACTGCCGCCTTCGGCTGTTGGCGTAAAGGCTGAGTGCGAGGCCTTGCAGAGGGGCGTTGCATCGGTCTATCCTATAATCGACGGAATACCGGAGGTGAAGGAGCAGGCTTCACGCTTCATGAAGGCTTTTGTAAACGCCGACATTGCTCCGCAGTGCTGCATACCGACAGTAGGTTCAATGCAGGCTTCGTTCGCCTCGCTGATGCTCGCCTCTCAGCTTGACAGCAAGCGCGATACAGTCCTTTACATAGACCCCGGCTTCCCTGTACAGAAGATGCAGGCCAACGTGATAGGCGTGAAAATCGCTTCATTCGACATTGCAGAGTACCGCGGAAAACTGCTTGAAGAGAAGCTCGAAAGCTATTTCAGGCAAGGGAATATATGCGCCGTTCTCTATTCAAGCCCCAACAATCCGACTTGGATGTGCCTGAACGATGAGGAACTTGAAATCATAGGCCGCCTTGCAACAGAATACGACGTGCTGGTGATTGAGGACCTTGCATACATGACCATGGATTTCCGAAGCGATATGAGCCGTCCGTTCGAACCGCCGTACCAGCCCAGCGTATCACGATATACCGGCAACTACATCATTCTGATGAGCGCGTCGAAGATATTCAGCTATGCCGGCCAGAGGATTGCAATGGCATGCATAAGCGACAAGCTGTACGGGCGGCATTACGACACACTTAAAGAAAGATACGGCATTCCGCGTTTCGGTGCTGCCTTTGCGTATGTGTTCCTCTATTCATTCTCTTCGGGAGTATCGCATTCGGCGCAATGTGCAATGGCAGCCATGCTTAAGGCTGCATGCGACGGTGAATACAATTTCGTGGAGGATATAAAGGAGTATGCACTGCGCACCGCGCGCATTAAGGAGATTCTCCAGCGCAACGGCTTCAATGTCGTATATGACAAGGACGACAACAAAGTTGTCAGCGACGGTTTCTTCTTTACGATAGGATACAAGAATATGCCGGGAGGCGAGCTGCTGAAGGAACTGCTTTGTTATGGCATCAGCGGCATAGATCTTGCTACCACCGGAGGATTGAGAAACGGAATAAGAGCATGTTCTTCGAACATCAAGCCACATCATTACGAATTACTCGAAGAGAGATTACGCAGATTCAATGAAGATCATTCAATCATCAAACCATTAATATGAAAAAGATTCTATTTGCATTGCTTTGTCTGTTCGTGTTTACAGGCTCAGCACAAGAAATTTCAATTATTCCTCGCCCTGCAGAGATGTCAGTGAATGAGGGTGAATTCCTTTTTACAGGAAGAGTTGTTGTCTGTTATCCCGAACTTGCAGACAAGGAGATTAAGAATGTAACGGACAATTTTGTCGAGGAGTTCAAGAGAACAACGGGTATCAAACTCAAGAAATCTACTCCTAAAAAAGAGAGATTGCAGGGTTTGGAAGTTACGAAGTATAGCAAGAAAGCCGACGGGCACATTGTGCTGCACGTTGACGATTCCATGAACGACGAAGAATACAAGCTCTCTGTTGCCCCCAAAAGAATAGAAATCGCCGCATCAAAGCCGGCAGGCTTCTTCTATGCGTTCCAGACTTTGAAGCAACTTATGCCACGCAATGTCATGGCAGGCGTACCTGACAACGAAATAAAGGAGTGGAGCGTACCGGCCGTGTCAATAATGGACAAGCCACGCTTCGACTGGCGCGGTTTCATGCTCGATGAAGGCCGCCACTTCTACGGCAAGGAGGAAATAAAGAAAATTATTGACGTAATGGCAGCATACAAGATGAACCGATTCCACTGGCATTTGACCGAAGACCAGGGATGGCGCATCGAAATAAAGAAATACCCTAAGCTCACTGAGATTGGTGCATGGCGCGACAGCAAGGTGTGTGCATGGGGCGAGGTGAAGCCCGATGGGCAACGTTACGGCGGCTACTACACACACAAGGATATAAAGGAAGTTGTGGCGTATGCAAAGGAGCGTTTCATTGAGATTGTTCCCGAGGTTGACATACCGGGACATTCACAGGCTGCAGTGGCATCTTATCCGGAATTCCTTTCATGCGACCCGGAGAACAAGCATGAGGTATGGCTGTGGCAAGGTGTATCGGCCGATGTCATCAATGTATCGAACCCGTTGGCAGTACAGTTTGCAAAGGATGTCATTGACGAACTTATCGAGCTTTTCCCGTTCGGTTACATACATCTTGGCGGTGACGAGTGCCCGACACAGAAATGGGAACGCAACAGTGACTGCCAGGCATTGCTCAAGGAGATTGGATCTACGAACTACCGCGACCTTCAGATACACTTCTACAAGCAGCTGAAGGAGCACATTGCACAGAAGCCTGCCGACAAGCAGCGCAAGCTCATATTCTGGAACGAAGTGCTGCATGGCAATACAGAGCCGCTCGGCAACGATATTACAATCATGGCATGGATTGGCGCAGATAATGCAGCGAAGGATGCTGCAATGCGAGGAATGAACACTATCCTCTCTCCGCAGATACCGTATTACATTAACCGCAAACAGTCCAAGCTTGAAACTGAGCCACGTTCGCAGGGGTATGGAGACGAGACTGTTGAGCGTGTCTATAACTACAAGCCAATGAACAATGCAGGCCCCGAACTGCAATCAAAATATATGGGTGTACAGGCCAATTTCTGGACCGAATGGGTAGAGGAGCCCGAAGTGGTACAGTACCTCATGTTGCCGCGCCTTGTAGCTGTGGCAGAGGCCGGATGGACACCTCAGGAAAAGCGAGATTACGAAGATTTCCTTAAAAGGCTGCAGGGAGAAAAGAAGTATTACCAGTTGAAAGGTGTCGATTTCGGCAAGCATGTCTTCAAGTGATAATGAAATAAAAATAAGGTAATAATAATTTACAACAACGGCGACATTCATTTGTTGCCGTTGTTTTTTTATTGCAACCGCAGCACATTAATGCAATTTATTGAATTAAATATATATATTCCGAATTATCAACAATATAAACACTGTTATTGACAATATTGTTGTCTCGGAAACAATTCTGCCAACAGCCTTTTCCAATCTGTTTTTACTTATTTTCAACCGGTACAAAATATTTAATAGCTAAAGGCGTATAGCCATTGATATTTCGCCTCCTGTTGTTTCGGAATGTTAAATTTATAGCTCTTGTTATTATATATATATAATTTTTTTGTTATATCTTTGTAGATTTTTATTTAAAACCTCGCTGGAGGAATCCGATTAGAAAAGCATAGAACAATATATGGAAAAGATAAGAAACTTTTGTATAATCGCCCACATCGACCACGGTAAATCGACATTAGCCGACCGTCTTTTGGAAACCACAAAGACAATAAACATTACCGAGGGCCAGATGCTGGACAACATGGATTTGGAGAAAGAGCGCGGCATTACAATCAAGAGCCATGCGATACAGATGGAGTACATGCATAACGGCGAGAAATATATTCTCAACCTGATTGACACTCCGGGACACGTTGACTTCTCGTATGAGGTATCACGTTCTATCGCAGCTTGCGAAGGAGCTTTGCTCGTTGTGGATGCCACACAGGGTGTACAGGCGCAGACAATCTCAAACCTTTACATGGCAGTTGACCAGGGCCTGGAGATTATTCCGGTCATAAACAAGTGCGACATGATAAACGCTATGCCCGAAGAGGTGAAAGATGAGATTATCGACCTTCTGGGATGCGACCGCGAAGAGATAATCGAGGCATCGGGAAAGACCGGAATGGGTGTAGAAGAGATTCTGCAGGCAGTAGTGGAGAGAATACCGGCACCTGAAGGCGATGAAGAAGCACCGCTGCAGGCTCTCATCTTCGACTCTGTATTCAACTCGTTCCGTGGCATCATTGCATACTTCAAGATTACCAACGGTGTTCTTCGCAAAGGCGACAAGGTGAAGTTCTTCAACACCGGAAAAGAGTATGATGCCGATGAAATCGGAGTGCTTAAGATGGAACTCTCGCCACGTCAGGAACTGCGCACCGGCGATGTAGGCTACATAATTTCGGGAATAAAGACATCGCGCGAGGTCAAGGTGGGCGATACCATTACCCACATTGCACGCCCGTGCGACAAGGCCATTTCGGGCTTCGAAGAGGTGAAGCCTATGGTCTTTGCCGGAGTATATCCGATAGAGGCCGAAGATTACGAGGATCTTCGCGCATCGCTCGAAAAGCTGCAGTTAAACGATGCTTCGCTGACATTCTCTCCCGAATCGTCGGCAGCGCTCGGCTTCGGTTTCCGTTGCGGCTTCCTCGGCTTGCTCCACATGGAAATTGTGCAGGAGCGTCTTGACCGCGAGTTCGACATGAGTGTCATAACGACAGTGCCCAACGTTTCGTACATGGTATATGACAAGCAGGGCGAGGCAAAAGAGGTCCACAACCCAGGCGGCATGCCCGACCAGACACTGATAGACCACATCGAAGAGCCGTACATCAACGCAAGCATCATCACACGTGCCGAGTACATAGGCCCGATAATGACTCTTTGCCTTTCAAAGCGAGGCGAGCTGCTCAAGCAGGAGTTCATTACCGGAAACCGCGTTGACATACGTTTCCTTTTGCCGCTCGGCGAAATCGTGATTGACTTCTACGACAAGCTGAAGAGCATCTCCAAGGGATACGCATCGTTCGACTATCACCCGGCCGGATTCAGGACATCAAAGCTCATAAAGCTCGATATCCTTCTCAACGGTGAGCCTGTCGATGCGCTATCTACTCTCACACACGTTGACAACGCATACGGTCTGGGCCGCCAGATGTGCGAGAAGCTGCGCGACCTCATACCAAGACAGCAGTTCGACATTGCCTTGCAGGCAGCTATCGGCACAAAAATCATTGCACGTGAGACAATCAAGCAGGTACGTAAGGACGTTACAGCAAAATGTTACGGAGGTGACGTGTCACGTAAGCGCAAGCTTCTCGAAAAGCAGAAGAAGGGAAAGAAGCGCATGAAGCAGATTGGCAATGTTGAGGTTCCGCAGAAGGCGTTCCTCGCAGTGCTTAAACTTGACTAAACTATTCAGACAAAACTAAAACCGCAGAATATGGGAATATTCAGTTTTTTCAGCAAAGAGAAGAAAGAGGTTCTTGACAAGGGATTGTCCAAGACCAAGGAGAGTGTATTCGGAAAGATTGCCCGTGCTATCGCAGGAAAGAGCGAAATTGACGACGAGGTACTCGATAATCTGGAGGAGGTTCTTGTAACATCTGATGTAGGCGTAGAAACCACACTTAAAATAATCGACCGCGTACAGAAACGTGCTGCACGCGACAAGTTCATGAACACGAACGAGCTTAACAAACTGCTCAAGGACGAGATTGCACAGCTCCTCATGGAGAACAACACAACAGACGGCGACTCGTTCGACATACCAACGACTCCCGGACAGCCATACGTGATTATGGTAGTGGGCGTTAACGGCGTAGGAAAGACAACAACAATCGGAAAGCTTGCATACCAGTTCAAGAAGGCCGGAAAGAAAGTCTATCTCGGTGCTGCCGACACATTCCGTGCCGCGGCTGTCGAACAGCTTGTAGAGTGGGGGCATCGTGCCGATGTTCCTGTAATAAAGCAAGGCATGGGCTCTGACCCTGCATCTGTCGCGTTCGACACACTCTCGTCGGCCGTAGCCAATGATGCCGATGTTGTAATCATCGACACTGCCGGACGCTTGCACAACAAGGTGGGCCTTATGAACGAGCTTACCAAGATAAAGAACGTGATGAAGAAGGTTGTTCCTACAGCCCCCAACGACGTGATGCTGGTGCTTGACGGCTCTACAGGACAGAATGCATTCGAGCAGGCAAAGCAGTTCACAAAGGCTACCGAGGTAACCTCGCTTGCAATAACCAAGCTCGACGGCACAGCCAAAGGCGGTGTGGTGATAGGAATCAGCGACCAGTTCAAGATTCCTGTAAAGTACATCGGATTGGGCGAAGGAATCGACCATCTGCAGATATTCAACCGCGAAGAGTTCGTTGACTCACTCTTCGGATAAAAAAACAATTTAAAGAAGTCCGGAACTGTTCTAAGCGATGAAGAAGAACCGTGTTGACATAATCACTATGGGATGTTCAAAGAATCTTGTCGATTCGGAGCATCTTATGCGTCAGTTGCAGGAGTGCGGCTATGAGGTAGTCCATGACAGCGACGAGCCTTGCGGTGAAATAGCGGTAATAAACACCTGCGGTTTCATTGGCGATGCCAAGCAGGAGTCGATAAATATGATTCTTGAGTTCTGCCAGAGAAAGGAAGAGGGCAACCTGAACCGCCTGTATGTGATGGGATGCCTGTCGGAAAGATACCTCACCGAGCTGCGCGAAGAGATAGAGCAGGTTGACAAGTTCTACGGAAAATTTAACTGGACTGAACTTGTGAATGACCTCAAGCACGAATACCGTGAGGAGATAGCCCAGGAGAGAGTGCTTACAACACCGGGCCATTATGCATATCTCAAGATTTCGGAAGGCTGCAACCGCAGATGCGCATACTGCGCGATACCGATAATCACCGGAGCACACAAGTCGAGGCCGATAGAGGAGATTCTTGACGAGGTGCGTTACCTGGTATCAAAAGGCGTGAAGGAGTTCCAGATTATAGCTCAGGAACTCACATTCTACGGTGTTGACCTCTACAAGAAGCAGAGTATAGCCGAACTGGTCGAAAGGATATCCGACATTGAAGGCGTTGAATGGATAAGGCTGCATTATGCCTATCCTTCCAATTTTCCCTATGATCTTCTTCGCGTTATGCGCGAGAGGAAGAATGTATGCAAGTATCTCGACATTGCCTTGCAGCATGTAAGCACGAAGATTCTCAAGAAGATGCTCCGTCATGTGACAAAAGAGGAGACATACGCTCTTGTGGAGAGAATGAGAAACGAGGTACCGGGCATCTGCCTGCGCACGACAATGATGGTGGGTTTCCCAGGAGAAACCGAGAAGGAGTTCGAAGAGCTTGTGGAGTTTATAAAATGGGCGAAATTCGACCGTCTGGGAGCTTTCGCATATTGCGAGGAGGACGGCACATACGCTGCAGAGAACTATCGCGATTCCGTTTCCAGGAAAAAGAAGCAGGAACGTCTCGACCGCATAATGGAGATTCAGCAGCGCATTTCGACAAGGCTTAACGAAGAGAAAGTAGGCAATGTCTATAGGACCATTATAGACAGAGTAGAGGGTGAATACTACATAGGACGTACCGAATACGACTCCCCCGATGTCGATACCGAAGTGCTTATAGCGACAAAGGAAGGCAAGCTCGAAACAGGCAGTTTCTATAACGTACGAATCACCGATGCGGCAGAGTTCGACCTTATGGGAAGCGTAGAGTAATAATCCTCTGGGATAAAATATAGAGAATATGAACAACAAGGAATTTATCACGAAACTGGCAAAGAGGTGCGGAATGGCACCTGCCGATGCCGCTGCAAATGTAGATACGTTTGTAGGCGTGGTTACAGAACGTCTCAAAGAGAACGACCAGCTCAACATTTCAGGCTTTGGAGTTCTCGAAGTGAAGATGCGCAAGGA
Organism: Bacteroidaceae bacterium; assembly: GCA_017522915.1. Taxonomy (GTDB): domain Bacteria; phylum Bacteroidota; class Bacteroidia; order Bacteroidales; family Bacteroidaceae; genus HGM04593. The sequence goes on along the minus strand of JAFWXX010000023.1, from coordinate 52,650 downwards.
GAGACTGTCGGTGAATCCTAAGACCGGGCAGCGTTTTCTTGTGCCTCCAAAGATTGTACCGGCATTCCGCCCAAGCAACAAGTTGAAGGATAAATTCAAATAATCAAGGGAGATATAGTCATGGATGCAAAACTTAACCACTCCGACCTCAGCGCACTGCTTGCGAAAGAGGCGAATATCTCCGGCGCAAAGGCCGAACAGTTCACAAAAGCGATGTTTGACCTCATAATCGAGGGCCTTGAAAAGGACGGCATCGTAAAGATAAACGGCCTCGGCACATTCAAGGTAACTGAAGTCGCAAGCCGAAGCAGCGTCAATGTAAACACCGGTGAGAAGTTCGAGATTAAAGGGCACAGAAAACTCACATTCACTCCAGCAGACGCACTGAGGGAGAACGTGAACCAGCCGTTCGCGATGTTCGAGCCTGTTGAGGTTGATGACAGCTATACCGACAACGACGAGGATGTGGAATCTATTGATGAAGAAACTGCAGCAGAGAGCGTTGCCGAAACTGTTGTAGAGGAAGAAGCAACAGAAGAGGTTCGTGAAGAGAGCATTGCTGTCGAGGAAACTGCTCAGGAAAGATTTATCCCTACAGAAGAGGAGATGCCGGCCGAGGAAGAGACACCGGCAGAATCGACCGTAGCGGAGTTTGAAGAAGAACAGCCTGTTGAAGATGTTCCTCAACAAGAGACCGTGCATGTAATTGAAGAGCCGGCATCACAAGAAACAGAAGAGGTTGTCGAAGAGAGCCTTCCCGAAGAAGCTGCACCAGACGTGGAAGAACCGGAAACGGAAACTGTTGCCGTTGCCGAACCCGAAAAAGAGACAAAAGCCGAGGCTGCACCTGTAAAGGAAAAGACAGCTGACGTAGCCAATGAGAAGAAGCCCGCACTAATGCCGGAAAAAGAGAAGAAGAGTGCCGGTATCACACCTGCGCCAAAGAAGAACGGCGGCGGAAGAGGGTGGATATTCATAACCATTCTTCTTTTGCTTGTTGCCGGAGGAGCATATTTTATGCTCAACGGCAACGGAAAGAAAGAACAGAAGCCTTTGGTTGCAGCAAAGGTTGAAGGAAAGAGAGAAAAGCCTTCAGGCAACAACAGTGCAGCAGCCAACACCGTTGCTCCGGTTGACACCCTTGCTGCTGCGGTTCCCGATGACAGTGTCAAAGTGATGCCGGAACCCGAAGAGGAGTACAGATTTGTCATGTGCGACGAGCTTGCCGCACGCAGTGTCAAGAGCATAACAATTGCCGACACTCTCCTGTATGAGGCTGTCGGAGATTTGGCTATGCATACTGTAGAGAACGGTGACCGCCTTACAAGAATAGCCGTAAAGTATTACGGAGACAAGAGACTTTGGCCATACATCGTAATGTACAACGGACTTAAGGACCCGAACGGTCTTTGCAGGGGCATGGAACTTGCCATTCCTAAGCTCAAGGCAAGGAAATGAGCATGTATAGAGTTAAAGTAGTTTAAAAGCAACATAGGTTAAACCTCTTTTTGGATTATTAACATACCGACACATCCAAAAGATGTAATTTTGACCCAAAACAAAATAAAAAGTTACAGTAATATAGTTATGAGTGCAACAATTGACATTCGTGAGTTGAATGAGATGATTGAGAGACAGAGCGGTTTCGTAACCAATCTGCAGGCTGGTATGGACCAGGTTATCGTTGGACAGAAACATTTGGTTGAGTCTTTGCTCATCGGTTTGCTGGCCGACGGACATATTCTTCTGGAAGGCCTTCCAGGTCTTGCAAAGACTTTGGCAATCAAAACGCTGTCGGAACTTATCGATGCCGACTTCAGCCGCATACAGTTTACTCCGGACCTTCTGCCTGCCGACGTTGTAGGTACAATGGTATATAGCCAGAAGAGCGAGGAGTTCAAGGTGAAGCGTGGCCCGGTATTTGCCAACTTCGTGCTTGCCGACGAGATTAACCGTGCCCCGGCAAAGGTACAGAGCGCATTGCTTGAGGCCATGCAGGAGCGTCAGGTGACAATAGGCAAGGAGACATTCAAGATGCCTCAGCCATTCCTCGTGCTTGCGACACAGAACCCGATTGAGCAGGAGGGTACATACCCGCTTCCCGAAGCGCAGGTTGACCGTTTCATGCTCAAGGTGGTGATTGGCTACCCTGAACTGCAGGAAGAGAAGAGAATCATACGCCAGAACATTACAGGCGAGAAGATTGAGGTAAGGCCTATCCTGAAGCCCGAAGAGATTATCGAGGCACGCAAGGTCGTACGTCAGGTATATCTCGATGAGAAGATCGAGCAATATATCGCTGACATCGTATTTGCCACACGTTACCCCGACAAGTACGACATGAAGGACCTCAAGGAGATGATTTCGTTCGGTGCATCACCTCGTGCTTCAATAAACCTTGCACTTGCAGCGCGCGCATACGCATTCATAAAACGTAGAGGCTATGTTGTTCCGGAGGATGTGCGTGCAGTAGCACATGACGTTTTGCGTCACCGCATCGGCTTGAGCTATGAGGCTGAGGCAAGCAACATTTCTGCCGATGAAATTGTAAGCCAGATTCTGAACAGGGTAGAGGTGCCTTAATGATTTGTTATGGAGACAACTGAGCTCATTAAAAAAGTTCGCAAGATAGAGATAAAGACGCGCGGTCTTTCACACAACATCTTTGCAGGACAGTACCACTCGGCTTTCAAAGGGCGTGGTATGTCATTCAGCGAAGTGCGTGAGTACCAGTACGGCGACGACGTGCGCGACATCGACTGGAACGTGACAGCACGTTTCAACAAGCCTTTCGTAAAGGTTTTCGAGGAGGAGCGCGAATTGACGGTGATGCTTATTGTTGACTTGTCGGACAGCCTTGATTTCGGTACAGTCAAGCAGACAAAGCGTGATATGGTTACCGAGATTGCAGCTACGATTGCCTTTGCCGCAATACAGAACAACGACAAGATCGGAGTGATATTCTTTACCGACAAGGTAGAGAAGTTCATTCCGCCGCAGAAAGGCCGTAAGCATATCCTTTACATAATAAGGGAGCTTATCAACTTTGAGCCTTCGAGCAAGAAGACCGACATACGCGTTCCGCTTGAGTTCCTCACCAATGCGATAAAGAAACGCTGTACTGCATTCCTTTTGAGCGATTTTGTAGATGAAAACGACTACAGGAATGCCATGACCATAGCCAACCGCAAGCACGACCTTGTTGCAATACAGGTGTATGACCGCAGGCTGGCCGAGCTCCCGAAGATAGGACTTGTCAAGATGAGGGATGCCGAAAGCGGCAGTGAAATGTATGTCGATACTTCATCGCCGAAGGTGCAGAACGCACAGCGCGAATGGTGGAGAAACCAATGCGACAAGCTCGACTCGACATTGAAGAAGAGCAGAGTCGATTCGGTTTCGGTACGTACGGACCAGGATTATGTCAAGGCACTGCTTAACCTCTTTGCACAACGCAGCTGACACTATCCCATTCAACAACAGCTTTAATAATGAAAAAAGGATTCATATATATTCTATTTCTTCTGCTTGCCCTATGCCCAGCCGGCGCAGACTCGCAGAACGTCGTCCTGAATGCAGAGATTGACACATTCCAGATGATGATTGGCGAGCAGGCGACTATCAGGCTCGAACTCAATGTCGATGCAGGCAACAAGGTGAGCATGCCGGAATTCGAGACAGGCAGCGTGAAGGGCATCGAGGTGCTTGAAGCCAAAACAGACTTCAAGACCATAAACGAAGGGAAGCGTGAGGTATATACGAACGAGTATCTTATAACCTCGTTCGACAGCACGCTCTATTCTTTCCCGCCGTTCGAAGTGCTTGTCAACGACAGCGCATACAAGTCGAACCAGCTTGCATTGGCTGTCTATTCCATTCCCATCGACACGCTTAACCTGCAGAACATCTGCGGGCCAAAAGCCATTAAGGAAGTATCGCTTACTTGGGAAGAGTACCGCGATACGGTATATCTCAGCATCATACTGGCTATTCTCGGTGCAGCATTGGCATGGGTTGTGATAAGGTTCGTCAACAACAAGCCTATCATAAGGATAATAAAGATAAAGCCCAAATTGCCGTCACACGTCACAGCCCTGAACCGTATCGAGGAGATAAAGAGCGACAAGTCATTGAGGCTCGAAGGCAACACAAAGGAGTACTACACTCAGCTTACCGATACCTTACGCGAATACATGCGTGACAGATACGGCTTCAATGCGACCGAAATGACAACCTCCGAAATCATAAACGAGCTCCTTAAGATAAAGGATAAGGAGAGCATCAGGGAGATACAGGAGATTCTGCAGGTTGCCGACCTTGTGAAGTTTGCCAAACTATACCCCTCGACCAACGAGAACGACCGCAACATGACTAATGCTATCGGGTTCGTTAACGAGACAAAGAATATAGAAGAGGAGAATATACAGCAGCCGACAGAGAAGAGAATCGTCAACAAGCGTTCATTGTTGGAGAAGCGCATTCTCATAGCCTCAATCTCGGTGATTGCACTCATCCTTTTAGGCATTGCGGCCCTTCTTGCGATAGATATGTATAACCTCTTCAGTTAATTGTATTAGAAGATGATTTTTGCAAATGTTATAAACCTGTTGCTCTTTATACCGCTTGCGGCCTATGTCGTGTGGTTCCTGCTGAGAGGCAGAAAGATGGAGCCTTCGATGAAGGTTTCGTCAACATTGCCGTTCACGAAAGAGACCATGAGCTTCAGGAACCGTTTGGTACACGCTCCTTTTGTCTTGAGGGTAATAGCCCTCTCCATGATTATAATAGTACTCGCGCGCCCGCAATCGACCGACAATTGGGAAGAAAGCAGCATTGAGGGTATAGATATCATGCTGGCAACAGACGTATCGACGAGTATGCTGGCTATGGACTTGCGCCCTAACCGTATAGAGGCTGCAAAAGAGGTGGCTGCAAACTTCGTGAACAGCAGGAAGAACGACAATATCGGACTTACTATTTTTGCCGGAGAGAGCTTCACCCAGTGTCCCCTGACGATTGACCACGCAGTTGTGCTCAACATGCTCAACGCCGTAAAGTGCGATATAGCCATGAACGGTGTCATTGAGGACGGTACAGCAATAGGCATGGGTATAGCCAATGCGGTTTCGCGTCTTAAGGAGAGCAAGGCAAAGTCAAAGGTGATAATCCTGCTTACAGACGGTTCTAACAACAGCGGTGAGATTTCTCCCGAAGCTGCAGCTGAGATAGCCAAGGAGTTCGGTGTGAGAATATACACTATAGGTGTGGGAACGAACAACCAGACAGCTCCATTCCCTTATGGAGGCGAGATAATCAATGTGCCCGTAGAGATAGACGAGACAACGTTGACAAACATTGCCAAGATTACCAACGGACGCTATTACCGCGCCACAAGCAAGGAGAGCCTCGGAGAGATTTACAGTGAGATAGACAAGCTGGAGCGTACGATACTTCAGGCAAAGCAGTTCAATGCATATCACGAAGAGTACCATATCTTCGCATTGCTGGCATTGTTGGCAATATTGCTTGAGGTGGCATTACGCAACACATTATTGAGAAAGATTCCATAAAAAGAGCTTAAGATGAGATTTGCAAATCCAGAATATTTATATCTTCTTCTGCTGTTGCCGGTTATAGCCCTTCTGTTCTTCTATTCCATTTACCGCAGGAACAAGGATATCAGGAGCTATGGCGACCCGCAGCTTCTGAAGGCACTCATACCTTCATACGCATCGTTGCGCAATCACCTCACATTCTGGCTGTCGCTGACAGCGGTGATGCTTATGGTGTTTGTCCTTGCACGTCCCCAGTTCGGAGCCAAGAAAGAGACAGTAACGACACGTGGAGTGGAAGTCGTTGTCGCGCTTGACATTTCAAACTCCATGCTCGCCGATGACATAACACCCAACCGTCTTGAAAAGGCGAAGAGGCTGATATCAAGAATCATAAACAAGTCGAGCGAGAACAAGGTCGCGCTTATCGTTTTTGCCGGTGACGCTTTCGTGCAGCTGCCGATAACAAACGACTTCATTTCGGCCAAGATGTTCCTGGAGAGCATAACACCGCGTCTTATTGAGAGACAGGGTACAGATATCGCTTCTGCAATAAACCTTGCGACAAAGAGTTTTACACCTAATGAGAAGGTTGGCAAGGCAATTGTCATTATAACTGACGGAGAGAACCACGAAGGCGGTGCCGAAGAGGCTGCGCGTCTTGCAGCCGAAAAGGGCATGAACGTGTTTGTGCTGGGCATAGGAACAGAGAAGGGCGGCAGGATACCGCTGTCGGGAAAGAGCGATTTCCTCAGGGACAGCGACGGCTATGTTGTCGTTACAAAGCTCAACGAAGAGATGGCTCGCAGCATTGCGGAGGCAGGAAAGGGTGTCTATATTACTGTTGACAACACGAACAATGCACAGACAGTCATCGACAACGAACTCGACAAGCTGGCAAAGGATGACATCAAGACCGAGATGTACACCAAATACAGGGAACAGTTCATGGTCATTGCAGCTTTGGCGTTCATAGTACTGGTAATGGAGATTATACTGAATATAGTACTTGATTCAATTTCGTTGTCAAGAAGAAAGAAGAATGATTGATGTTATAAACAGCGACGGATATGGAAAGTATCAAGAACAAATACATTTACATAGCATTGGCGGCATTGGGAGCACTGCTTCTCCTATATTCGAGCTATGCACTTATTAAGGATGGCTCACCTACTGTAAAAAGCCTTCGCGAGCATCTCAGCAAGGCAAATGCTTACCACAAGGACAGCCTTTATGACAAGGCTATCGAGCCTTATCAGCGTGCCTTGAATAAAGATAAGTCGAGTGCCTTGGCCAACTACAACAGCGGCACCAACCTTCTTATGAAGAACTACAAGGACCTGAAGGCAGGTACGGGCGACCCGGAAACCGTTGCCGGTGTCTATGCCGATGCATTGGCACAGCTTCAACAGGCCGCATCAAACGAAACCGACAAGGAGATGATTGCTTCGGCACGTCACAACGAAGCATTGGTGCATCACTTGACCGATTCTCTTGAGATGGCAGCAGAAGCCTACAAGGAGTCTTTGCGCAAGAACCCTGCAGACAATGAGACCAGATATAACCTTGCTGTTGTGTTGTACCAGCTGAAGAATCAGCAGGACCAGAACCAGCAGAACCAACAGGAACAGCAGCAACAACAAGAACAGCAACAACAGCAACAACAAGAACAACAGCAGCAGAACCAGGAACAGCAACAGAACCAGGAACAAGAGCAAAAAGAGAAAGAACAAGAGCAACAGCAGCAACAGCAGGCTCAGGCTTCTGAAAGCAAGGAAGATATGTCAAAGGAGAATGCCGAACGTTTGCTCGAAGCTGCAATGCAGGACGAAAAGGGCGTTCTTGAAAAGGTAAAGCGCGAGAAGAACAAATCGGGCAAGCAGAAGCTGCAGAAAAACTGGTAATCACAAACATATTTTTGACATTCAAGACATTAGACAACATTGTTAAGGTAATAGATAAATGAAAAGGTTATTTCTAACAACGGTACTGTTAATTGCAACAATAGGGTCGGTAATGGCCGATGAGATATCATTTGTCACATCGGCACCACGCTCTGTCGTTGCAAACCAGCATTTCAAGATATCGTACAAGGTAAACCGCGCAAAGGTAGGCGAGCCTACAATACCTGAAATCGAAGGATTCAGGATATTGAGCGGCCCTCACCGTTCGACACAGAGAAGCATGCAGATGATAAACGGCGAGACCACATCATCAGAATCCGTAACATTCACATATATCTTAATTGCCGACAAGGAAGGCGAATACACCATTCCGGCAGCAACGGTAGTTGCAGATGGTGAGAAAATCACCTCGAACGAAGCCAAGATAAGAGTCCTTCCCGAAGACCAGGCAAGCCAGGCTTCATCGCAGAACAGCGGTAACAGCAGGGTTATGCCGAGCCGCAGCAACTCTACAAACATTGCCAACGACGACCTTTTCATCAGAGCCTCGCTCAGCAAGACTAAGGTTTACGAACAGGAAGCAGTGCTTCTTACATACAAGGTATATTCGGCTGTAAACCTAATAAACCTCGATTTCCCTACACCCGACTTGAAAGGTTTCCACATCCAGGAAGTGGAACTGCCGAAAGAGAAGCAGTTTGAACTCGACCGCTACAACGGCAGGAACTACCAGTCGCTTGTATGGCGTCAGTTCGTGCTTTTCCCCCAGCAGAGCGGCAAGATTGAGATTCCGGCACTGGACTTCGAAGGTGTCGTTGCAGTGCAGACACGCCGAAGCATGGACCCGTTCGAAATGATGTTCAATGGCGGTCCATCGTATGTTGAAGTAAAGAAAAACCTGAGAGCAAATGCACTGTCCCTTAATGTAGAACAGTTGCCGGCCGGCAAGCCGTCGGGTTTTTCCGGTGGGGTAGGAAAGTTCTCCATAAGCAGTTCTTTAAGTACCGCAAATCTCAAGACCAACGAGGAGGCCACACTTAAGATTGTTGTGAAAGGTGCAGGAAACATGAAGCTCCTCGGCAATCCCAAAGTGGAGTTCCCAAGCGAATTCGAGGTATATGACCCTATCATAAACAACAATTTCTCTCTTCGCACAAGCGGATTTTCCGGTGAGAAGGTATATGAGTATGTAATTACGCCACGCTCAAGCGGAACATTCACTATTCCGGCAGCCGAATTCTCATATTTCGATACCTCTTCAAACAGCTACAGGACCATCAAGAGCGAGAGCTATACAATAGAGGTTGAAAAGGGTAAGGATGCCCCTGCTGCAACAGCAAGTTCATACATCGGCAAGGAGAAAGGCAAGGTTCTCGCAACTGATATACGCCATATAAAGCTCGACGAGGATGAACCTCAGAAGCAGCACTCTACACTGTTCGGCTCTACCGCATACGTTCTGTCGTACCTGCTTCCGCTTCTCCTGTTCGTTATATATATAATAGTATATCGCAGGAAGATGGCCGAAAATGCCAACTACACGCTTGTGCGTACAAAGAAGGCAAACAAGGTAGCGGTAAAACGTCTTAAGATAGCAAACCGTTTCCTCAAGGAGAACAAGAAGAACGAGTTCTATGACGAGATACTCAAGACACTCTGGGGATATATGAGCGACAAGCTGAGTATCCCGGTATCGCAGCTTTCAAAGGAAAATATTGCAACGGAACTGTCGGGCAAGGGAGTTGACGAAGCGCTTATAAACGAGATGCAGGAACTGCTGAACGACGGTGAATTCGCACGCTACGCGCCAGGTGACGCAGGCAGCACAATGGATAAGGTCTATTACAAGGCTATCGATGTTATAAGCAAAATGGAGAACTCTATAAAAAGATAATATTCAGCATGAGAAAGATTATATACATATTCCTTCTGCTTATGTTGCCGTTCTGTACTGCAGCACAGGATAATGTTCAGGCAAATGAAGGAACAGGAATGGCAGAGGAGTACACAAAGGCAATCGGCGACAGTGCATACTCGAAAGGCGAGTATGAAAAGGCAATCGGCATATATGAGGCTATAATAGCAGATAAGGGTAGTTCGGTACAACTGTACTACAACTTGGGAAATGCCTATTTCCGAAACAACATGTTGGGTAAAGCCATACTGAATTACGAAAGGGCACTGCTTATAGACCCTACCGATGAGGATGCAAAGGCAAACCTTGAATTCGCGCAGAGCAGGATGAAGGATGAAATTTCGGAGCAGTACGAAATATTCTTCGTTTCATGGTTCAAAGGGCTTACAGCCATATTCAATGTGACGGTATGGGCTGTTATCGGAATTCTTTCTTTTGCAGTTCTTCTTGTTTCGCTACTCCTGATTCTGTTCAACAAGAATGATGCAGTACGCAAAATCTCCATTGCTCTTGCTGTCGTTTCTCTAATTGTGACTATATTTGCAAACGTATCGGCATACAGCCTCGACAGCTACATGAGCGACAGAAGCCATGCGATAGTAATGAAAGAGGAAGCCTCGCTCAAAAGCACGCCCAACAATTCGGGAACAGTGCTTATCAAGGTTCACGAGGGCCGCAAGGTAAAGATTGCCGATGACACAATGAGCGACTGGAAAGAGATAGAGCTTGAGGACGGCACGGTAGGGTGGGTTCCATCTTCGGTCATAGAGCGTATTTGATTATAATGCTGTAGCAGTACAGCAAAGGAACACAAACACAGGATGGATTTCAGTTCTTTGATTGACATAGACAAGTACATGCTGCTGTCGATGAACGGAAGCGACTCCCTCTTTTGGGACGGATGCATGTCATTATACACGACAACCATAATATGGATGCCGTTATTGCTTGTGCTTATTTATGTACTTATAAAGAACAACAGCATTCAGGACTTCTTCTTTCTGCTTGCAATGCTGGTGATTGTGTTCCTTACGACAGATTTCATCTCTTCTGGAATATGCAAACCGCTTTTCGGCCGTTTGCGTCCGGCTCACGACCCTGAGATAATGTATATTGTTGATGTTGTAAACAACATGCGCAGCCACGATTTCTCCTTCACGTCGAGCCATGCAGCCAACTCATTCGGCCTTGCTACATTTGTCATGCTCCTGATGAAGAACAGAGCCTTGTCGTTCTCGCTGATACTCTGGGCTGCGATGAATGCATACACGCGCATATATCTCGGAGTACATTATCCTGCAGACATACTTGCCGGTACTCTAATTGGAGTTGTTACCGGATTCCTGCTATACAGGCTCTACGTCTATATAAAAAAGAGAAAGCAGAGAAACATACACCGCGACTGGATATCGTCGCAATATACAAAAAGCGGTTACCAGGTATCGGACATCTACTTCCTGCTAATGACGTTGTATGCAACATTCGCGCTTATACCGGTAATATCATTCATTACGTTCGAGTATTAAGAGTCATATTCTCAATACATCTCAATGAATTCGTAACCGTTTCCTGAGCCCTCAAGATAGTTCATGAACATCTCCTGCGAAATGACCACCGTTGCATGGTTGTCATTGGGGTGAAAACTCAGCATCTTCTCATTCTTCAGATTCTTGTCAAGGAATAGATGAACATGGTTCTCCGTATCGTTTATAAGGCCGAACGGCGATACCGAACCGGGAGCAAGTCCAAGATATCTCTCCATTCTCTGCGGAGAAGCAAAGGAGAGTTTCCCTTGATGCAGACGTTTCTCAAGGTCATGTATATCCAGGTCACGCTCACAGTCAAGGACAACAAGATAGTGACGGTTCCCCTTATGGTTACGAAAAAAAAGATTCTTGCAATGCTTTGAACCGTCCTGCTTCCAGTATTGACGTGCAATCTCTATGGTTGGTGCTTCGGGGTGGGTGTACCAGGTATATTCAAGGGCACGGGAGTTGAGATATTCAAGCACCTTATCTATTCTGTCGTTTTCCATTCTTACTTCAATTAAAGCAACTCTTCAATATCACGGCATAACGCATCGACATTCCCGCTCTTCGTCGCCCAGCTTGTACAGAAACGTACAACATCTCGGCACTCGTCGTATGTACCCCAGAATTCAGGCACATATTTCGATGAAAGCACCTTCTGCTGTTCCTTTGTCAGTATGGGGAACTGCATGTTGGTCCTTGACGGAATCCACATCGGAATGCCTTTCTTCTCAAAAGCCTCACGTATTCTGGCAGCCTGTTCATTGGCATGACGTGCCAGCCTGAGATAGAGACACTCATCGCCACCTTGCAGGAGCTCCACAAACTGTATTCCCAACAATCGTCCTTTGGCAAGCATGCCGCCATGCTGCTTTATGGCATAACGGAAGCTGCGGTGCATCTCTTCATCCTTGAACACCACGGCCTCACCGAACAGCGCGCCAACCTTCGTTCCGCCAATATAGAAGACATCGCACAAACGAGCAAGGTCGGCAAGAGTAAAGTTACACTCATCGCTCATCAGTCCATAACCCAAACGGGCACCGTCAACGAAGAGGTATAGACCATGAGCATGACAGAACTCCGATATTGCGGCAAGTTCAGCCTTAGTATATATGAGACCGTTCTCAGCAGGGCAAGAGAGATATACCATACCGGGCTGGACCGTATGTTCGTGTGAATGGTCGTTCCAGTGGCTATGGTAACATTCTGCAATCTGCTCAACGGTAAGGCGTCCATCCTTTGAAGGCAATGCGATGACTTTGTGTCCGGTGGCTTCGGGCGCACCGGTCTCATGCACGTTTATATGTCCGCTGTCGGCCGATATCACTCCCTGGTAGCTCCTTAGGAACGCGTCTATAACTGTAACGTTTGCCTGTGTGCCTCCTACGAGGAACTGTACACCTAAAGAAGCATCCTTGCAATGTTCCCTTATGATATCACGTGCACGGTCGCAATAACTGTCGCAACCGTAACCTGCATGCTGCTCATAATTGCTCCTCAGCAGAGCTTCAAGAATCGAGGGATGCGCTCCTTCAATATAGTCGGAATCGAATCGTATCATATTATTTTCTTTTGTTGATGCTAAGATAACTATAAAAAGGCTTCCGGTAAAGGATATCGGGATATCTTTTCTATTCCGAGCAATTTTCAGAAGAGAAGAAAATATATTTTAGAAATTTAAACAGTTTCTAAGAGTTATAAGCACATACAATCAGTCAATAGGATATTTTTTTGATTAAATTTGCACAATTGTTCAGAATATACTTAAACATCAATTATAATTATGAAAACAAAATTCAATTCATTGCTGCTGTTGATGCTTGCAATGCTGTTTGCATTGCCTTCTGCAGCACAGCAGAAAGGAGAACAGCTCCCTGTCGATCCTTCAATTACGATAGGCAAGCTAAAGAACGGAATAACATATTATATCCGTCATAACGAAAAGCCCGACAATCTTGTGAATTTCTACATTGCACAGAAGGTCGGTTCAATACAGGAAGAGGAGAGCCAGAGAGGCCTTGCACACTTCCTTGAGCACATGTGCTTCAACGGAACAGAGCATTTTCCGGGCAAGTCGCTTATAAACTATCTTGAGGGAATAGGCGTTAAGTTCGGAGCCGATCTCAACGCATACACCTCAATCGACGAGACCGTGTATAATATCAATAATGTTCCCGTAGGCACTCCCGGAGCTATTGACTCATGTCTCTGGATTCTCCGCGACTGGGCCGACGGGCTTACTCTTGCAGCTGAAGAGATTGACAAGGAGCGCGGTGTGATACACGAAGAGTGGAGAGGACGCAACACTGCGATGATGCGTATGCAGGAACGTATGCTTGCCGACATCTTCCCCGGCAGCAGATACGGCAAACGCCTTCCGATAGGTATAATGGAGGTTGTTGACAATTTCCCTTATCAGGCATTGCGCGACTATTACGAGAAGTGGTATCGTCCCGACCTTCAGGGTATCGTTGTCGTAGGTGATATCGACGTAAAGGAGGTAGAGAAGAAAATCAAGAAAATTTTCGGAAAGATAAAAAAAGCCAAGAATCCTGCAGAGCGCGTTTATTATCCGGTAGATGACAACAAGGAGATGATATTCTCCCAGCAGATTGACAAGGAGCAGCAAAACTACATGCTCCAGCTCATGTACAAGCACGATGTCCCTTCACGCGACCAGCGCAACACAAAGGAGTATATTGTCGAGAATACAAAAAGGTCATTTGCTATCGGAATGCTCAACAGCCGTTTCGGCGAAATTATGAGCAAGGAAAACCCGCCATTTATGCGTGCCGGTGTAGGTTACAGCAGCTTTGGCGTAACCCAGACAAAGAAAGCGTTTACAGTAATGGTGCAGTGCAAGCCCGAACAGATTATGGAAGCAATCCCGATGGTGTTTACAGAGGTTGAGCGTGCACGTCGTTTCGGCTTTACCGAGCCTGAGTTCAAGCGCGTGAAGGAGAGCATGATAGCAGGAATGGATTCATGGTATGCCGAGCGTGACAAGCGCACCAGCGAATACTATATCCAGAATTGCGTACGCCACTTCCTTGACGAGATAGATATGATGGCACCTGAAGATGAGTACAAGCTATCGATAGAGATTATCAACTCGCTTACATTAGAAGAGATCAACAAGGTTATCCCTTCGCTGCACCGCGAAGACAACCGCGTAGCAGTATCTTTCGCTCCGGAACGCGAGGGCATGACATATCCCGGCAAGAACGACATCGAGCAGTTGCTCAGCATGGTAGGCAACGCAAGGATAGCCCCTTATGAGGACAATGCTGTAGATGCTCCTTTGCTTGAGAACATACCCGAAGGCGGAAAGGTCGTGAAGAGCGAAGAGGGCAAATGGGGCTCGACAATCTGGACCCTTTCCAATGGTATCAAGGTTATATTGAAGCCGACAGACTTCCAGGCCGACAAGCTCTCTGTTGCAGGTTACAAGGTAGGCGGAACAAACCGCTATCCCGACAGCGAGAAGGTGAACATCGGCATGCTTTCGGCACTCTCAAGCATTGGCGGATACGGAGCCTTTGATGCGACACAGTTGAGCAAGAAGCTTTCAGGCAGCACAGCTTCGGCAAATGTAAGCAGCGGCCCATACTACGATGTGATAAGCGCAGGATGCTCTCCTAAGGATGCCGAAGAGATGTTCCAGTTGATGTACCTGAAATATACATCTCCACGCAAGGACGAGAAGGCGTATGAGTCATACACGACACGCATTCGCAACAACCTCAAGGACAGGAACCTCAACCCTAACACAGCACTCAGCGATACGATGGTTGTAGCCATGTACGGCAACCACCCGCGTGTACAGCCATTCGTTGCAGCAGATATTGACAAGATTAACTACGACAGAGTGCTTGAGCTCTACAAGGACCGCACAAGCGATGCAACAGGATACATGTTCTTCATTGTCGGAAACATAGACCTTGATGCAATCAAGCCTCTCGTTGAGCGTTACATCGGTGCATTGCCATGCAACGGCAGGGTAGAGAAGATTGAGAAGACCACAGTCGAGACACGCAAGGGCATATACCGCAACAACTTCAAGAACAAGATGGAGAACCCGACCGGTACAGAAAACATA
The DNA here is from genome assembly GCA_017522915.1 of Bacteroidaceae bacterium. Classification (GTDB taxonomy): domain Bacteria; phylum Bacteroidota; class Bacteroidia; order Bacteroidales; family Bacteroidaceae; genus HGM04593. The sequence goes on along the minus strand of JAFWXX010000023.1, from coordinate 37,648 downwards.
ATCTACACAGGAAAGATTGAACCATCATTGAAGAACAGGCTGGTAATGAGTTTCCTCAACCAGGTATTGAACATCGTATATACCGAGGAAGTACGCGAGAAAGAGGGCGGAACCTACGGTGTAGGCGTACGCGGTTCCATATCAAAGTTGCCTGAGGGCGAGTTCACACTTATGGTAAACTTCAAGATGGCACCCGAACGTCGTGAAGAGCTCGCAGCAATCGTAACACGCGAGTTCGAGAAGCTGGCAGCCGAAGGCCCTGTAGCCGAACAGGTAGAGAAGGTACGAAGCTATATGCTCAAGTCATTTGAGGATATCCAGAACAAGAACGCAGCATGGATGAACTGGCTGTATAACAACTACTTTGAGAATGAAGACAGCTACACCGGCCACGAAGAACTTGTAAAGAGCATTACTGCAGAAGACATACGCCTGCTTGCGAAGTATATCCTTGACCAGGGTAACTTCATCGAGGTGAGCATGACACCTGCAGAATAAAATTGCTGTATATACAACAAAAGAGAAGCATTGCCAGTGTGCAATGCTTCTCTTTTATTGTATCAGAACGCTACACCAATCCTCAAACCGAAGTTGCTCAGATTGTTCTGGTGATAGGACATTATATTGCAGCTGTTCGATGCAAAGCTGTAGTATAATGCGGCATGGAATCCTACGCTGTTTGCCCATGGGTACCAGTTGAAACCGACCTCAGGAGACATGTAGAAGCCCCAGCGTTTCTGGTCGGTAACATAGATGTAGTAGTAATTGTTGAACTCGGAATAGCAAGCTCCGAATTTCATGCCGATATACGGCTGGAAATCGGCTTCAACAAAACGGTAGCGCACCAATGCTCCGAAAGGAAGCGTGAACATCTGATGCTGCTGGTCGGTACTCATCGAAAGTGTACCGGAGAGAGCCAGAGTACGGCGTGAGAAATACTCGTTGTTCGTATGGAAGTTAAGGAAAGCTCCGACCGCCAGTTTGTCGGTCACATAATAACCGCCCTCAATGTTCATACCCCAACCGCTGATATTGTCAGCGAATTTGTTTCCCAAAGGTGCATTCAGCTGCCAGTCTATGTTATAATAGCCGTTCAACGACAATTGCGCCTTGCTGTTGCCCGGTATCGACAACACGACTGCCGCAAGGAGCAGATATAATGAATTGCATATACGTTTCATATCGGATTGGATTTAGAGGTTCTATTTTTTGGAAAGATAGGGCGACTGCTTGAAAGCCTGCGAGATAGCCTCCATAGTACGCGACAGGCTCAGGTTGTTGCCGTTAAGAAGACCGCATATATATGTGTTCCACACAACTGTCAGCTTGTCGTTCTGAGGGGTAGGAGCATTGGTGTTGACAAGCTCGCCGATAATAGAGCCGGTACTGTAGCTGTAGGTAAAGCTATATGGGTAGTACCAGCCCCAGCCACCCCAGTTCCAGTAACCGGGATAACCGTTCCACCACGGCCCGTTGCCGTATAAAGGGAAATAATAGGTCTCGCTTATGTAGCTTAGCTGCAAAACGATGTCAGCATCATCGGTATTGTCGGCAGGCAAGTAACCGGCAGCCTCCAACTGGTCGCTGAATGCATTCACAATCTTTTCCGAATTGGCATTGTTCCAGTAAGCAGTCTTATCGTCATTGCCTATTATCAGAATGCTGTCAATGACATAATAGGTATCGAACTTCTTGAAGTCAGTACCCACATCATAGTTTGTATAGACAAGATAGTCATTATCCAGTTTGTCCATATCGGGGTCTTTCTGGCATGAAGCGAACAGAAGAGAGACAAACGATGCCAATAATAATACTCTTTTCATACTCTTATAGATTAATGGTTGCTTACTTCTTTATGCTGAGTTTATGAGAGGGATCATTGCTTACAGGAGTACCGTTCTTGTTCACCCTTACCAGAGAACTGTCGCTGTTCATCCTGAAGTTGACAGCAGGCATGTTGTTGGCCGACACAAGCTCAATTATCGTTACGGTACTGTCGTTGCCGGCCCCGGCCAGGATTATTGCTTCGCCGTTGTCGGTCTGTGTAGCAATGCCCTCATCAATATAGTCGGTAGTAATGGTGTATGTACCGTCATTGTTGAGACTCACAGTCCTGAATGCAAGTATCACTTCGGCCGGTGCATTGTTGTCCATAGGTGAGAGTCCTTCAAAGACAAAGGTCTGTACATCGACTATGGTAGAGTCGTTGGGCATGTATATGCTGTCCGTCTCAATCTCCATGACCATTGCATTCTCATTGTTGCCGTTGCATGAATTGCAAGAGGCCTGCAGCAACAGTACGACCGATGCCGCAGCAAATAATACAATCTTTTTCATTCCATTAGTTTTAAGGTTATTCAGTTGAAATAACACCTCAATGCAACTTCGGGTTTTGCATTTTTTGTTTATTAAATGAAAAAAAGGTTATAAGAAAAGACGGCGTGCAAGAGATTCACTCTCGCACGCCGTCCGCTATTTGTTTTGACTCTATTGCTGTTCCTTATTCCGGCAACATTCCGTTTACTATGAGATAGAAAATATTGTACAGAATATGCTCCTGTTCACTTCCGAGCGCATGAATGTTAAGCGGATTCACTATCTCGTTTATCTGGCACTCCGCTTCAATGCCCGAAGCCGGCAATGCCTCGTCATTGGAGTTGTACATGATTGAGACGACAGGGTTTATGGTGAATCCGTAAGGCGACTCTATCGCTTCGGTCATCATACCTCCACCGTTTGTACGTGCTCCTAACGTAACGACGCTTGAAGTACCCCTGGTACACTCGACTGAACTTGCAAGAAGCTCGGCCACACCATGCGTTCTGCTTCCAAGAATTATGTAGAGAGGCTTGTCGCTCAAGTTCGTCATCTGTCCCGAATAGTTATAGACCGTATCTGCCACCTCACCGGCTCCCATGAGAGTACAGAATGGAGTAGAGTATGCCGATGCCGGAACAAGCATGCTTGCAAGCGACACTGCATTGGCAACAGTACCGCCACTGCAGTAACGCAGGTCAAGAACAATATCGCTTGCCTGAGCATTGGCAAAGCCTAACATAATCTGTTGGGCCTGCTCTGCAAAACCGTCACCGGAGAAATTGTTAAGGGCTAAGTATCCAACCTTATTGTCACGTACATTGTAGAGAGAATCGACAAGAATAGCATCTTCGGCCAAATCAGTTGCTTCGGCCACAGAAAGCGTATCACTCTCTACCCAGAAGTAACCCTGTTCATCATCGTAATCGATATATTCAGTTGCCAGTTCCGCACCGGTTCCTGTTGCAAGCACGCTACTGCTTGAGGTAGAAAGAGCCTTTCCGTTCACTGCCGAAATCCATGTACCTCGTTTCACGCCTGAATTCCATGCCGGTGAACCTGGAGAAACTTTAAGCACAAGAGCATAAACCTTTCCCGGACGTATGGAAAGCGGGTCACGCATCAGAGTGAAAGTCATGCCATAGCTTCCAGCCGAAACAGTGTCGTTGAAGAACGACACCTTGTCTCCTTTATAAAGCAATGAAGAGAAGAATTTTGATGTTGCAGCAAAGAACTGCTTCTGGTCGAGTGAAGGAAGCGAATCACCCCATAGGTAATGCTCCTGCATAGCCGAATATATCCACTGGTTCTCTTTGGTCATGTCGTAGTACTCGCCAGAACGGTCGTCACCGCATGAAGAGAACATGGCCGCCAACAACAGGCAAACGGAAGAGATCTTAAATATATTTTTCATCATTATCCTATTTTGTAACAACCCCTTTGGGGCATATTGCAAAAATACTCCATTTTGCAATAAAAGCAAAGTGTTGCATAGCTAAAAAATGCAACACTCTGGCATATAAGAGAATTTGTCTCTATATTTGAGGTAAACCTCGAATATATGCAAAGAATAATGAAAAGCATCACACTCGACACACCTATCGGCAGGCTTCTTGTCGGCTTCGAAGAGAGCAAGGTGATTTCTATCGCAATGGCGGATGAGAATCACCAGCGCCCGACAATGCCATGTACAAATCTCGAAAAGCAAGTTGCTCAAGAACTGGAAGAGTACTTCAATGGAGAAAGAAGGGAATTTTCTTTCCCTATCAAGCCGAAAGGGAGCCCGTTCCAAATGGCCGTATGGAAAGAACTGCAACAGATTCCTTACGGTAGCACTGCCACCTATGGCGAGATTGCAGCCCGCATAGGAAACCCCAAGGCTTCAAGGGCTGTAGGGATGGCATGCAACAGGAATCCTGTTCTTGTTGCTGTTCCATGCCATAGGGTAGTAGGCAGCAACGGAAGAGTTACAGGCTTTGCTGCAGGAACAGACAAGAAGGAGTTTTTGCTGAAGTTGGAGAATAGCAAATTCTAAAAGAGATACCGGCACTGTCTATCAAAAAACAAAAGAGGTTGCACCTGGTGCAACCTCCTTATCTTGAGCATTACTGCAAAGAGTTCCTTATGCCTCAGCCGGAGTCTCAACAGCCTCCTCTGCAGGAGCCTCTGTTGCTTCAGCAGCAGCTGCTGCCTCTGCCTCAGCCTTTGCAAGAGCCTCGGCAGCCTTCTTGTCTGCTACCTTCTTTGCAATAGCCGCATTTACCTCTTTCTCTGCCTCCAAACGTGCCTTCTTGGCGTCACGCTTAGCCTGCTCTTCAGTGCTCTTGATACCGTTGAGAGCATTAACCTTAGCTGTCTTCCAAGCCTCGAACTTAGCCTGAGCAGCAGCCTCGTCAAATGCGCCCTTCTTTACGCCGCCCTGGAGGTGCTTCATCAAATAAACGCCCTCGCGTGAAAGGATGTTACGTACAGTGTCGGTAGGAGTTGCACCGTTGTTTACCCACCACAAAGCGCGCTCGAAGTTGAGTTCAACTGAAGCAGGGTTTGTGTTAGGATTGTAAGTACCGATCTTCTCGGTGAACTTTCCATCACGTGGAGCTCTCGAATCTGCAATCACGATAGAGTAGAAGGCATAGTGCTTGTGTCCTCTTCTCTGAAGTCTGATTTTTGTTGCCATTCTTTAATTGTTTTTAATGGATTAATGATTTGAGTTATCCTATATCTCGTATAGGCGGTGCAAAGGTAATGCTTTTTTGCGTAAAACGCTCGTTTTTCTGCAATTATTTTCCATTACGGATAAAAAACGTATTAAGACGGCATGCATTATCATAACTATTTATTATAAAAAGGAGTTGGCAGAAACACGTATGCACGTGACTTGTCTGTTAAGTACCGGAAACAGGAGACAACCATACTCTGCCAACTCCTTTAGGTTAACAAATATAGGTTAATAAAGGTTCAATGCAAGCGGAGAATACCATAGCGGATAAGCTTGTAGAGTGGAGTGAATAAAACTTTCGATAAAATTCTGATTATAGGAGAGCACCGCCCAATTATTAATGTATTTTATTTTGCTGTTGAATAAATTGTATTAAATTTGCAACTATGCGCGACTAATGCATTTTATTGAACTATTAATATATACACAAAATGAAAATCCTACTTACTGGCGGTGCTGGCTTTATTGGCAGCCACACCTTGATTGAACTTACCGAAGCCGGTCATGAGGCTGTAGTTGTTGACAACCTGGACAACTCATCTCCAATATCACTGAAGCGCGTTGCCAAAATCATTGGCAAGGAGGTTCCATTCTACAAAGTAGATATCCGCGACCGCGAGGGTTTGCAGAAGGTATTCGACGAGCACAAGTTCGATGCTTGTATCCATTTTGCAGGTCTAAAGGCTGTTGGCGAGAGCTGTGCTAAGCCATTGGAGTATTACGAGAACAATATGAACGGTACATTCGTGCTTGTTGACGTTATGCGCAAGAACGGTTGCAAGAACATGATTTTCTCATCAAGTGCTACCGTATATGGCGACCCGGCAATAATTCCTATTACAGAGGAGTGTCCGAAGGGTCACTGCACAAATCCTTACGGCCAGACCAAGTCTATGCTTGAAGAGGTGCTTATGGATATCCAGAAGGCCGACAACGAGTGGAACATCGTTCTTCTCCGTTACTTCAACCCAATCGGTGCTCACAAGAGCGGCACAATAGGCGAGAATCCTAACGGTATTCCAAACAACCTGATGCCATACATAACACAGACAGCTGTAGGAAAGCGCGCAGAGCTCGGTGTATTCGGAAACGACTACGACACACACGACGGTACAGGCGTACGCGACTACATCCACGTAGTTGACCTTGCACGTGCTCACGTTGCTGCATTGAAGGCTATCGTAGCGAAAAAGGGCATTGCAATCTACAATATCGGTACAGGCCACGGCTACTCAGTATTGGATGTAGTAAAGGCATTCGAGAAAGCTAACGGTGTTCCTGTTCCATATGCTATCAAGCCACGCCGTCCGGGTGACATCGCAACATGTTACTGCAACCCGGCAAAGGCTGAAGCTGAATTGGGCTGGAAGGCTGAGTTCGGTATCGAAGATATGTGCCGCGACAGCTGGAACTGGCAGAAGAACAATCCTAACGGATTCGAGGAATAATCCATTACCTCAATGATTAAACGATTAAGAGCGCACCTGAAGTGCGCTCTTAATCGTTTAATCTGTTACGAGCTCCCCAGGAGAGAGCCATAATAATCTTATTGCTTAAGCATCGAATCAATCTTCTCTACAAGAGCCTTGAATTCGGCATCCTCGAACTTGCGTGTGAGCATCACAATCTTTCCGTCACGGTCAATGAGGACGTTGCGTGTAATGCCTGAGTTCCTCAGGGCATAGCTTGCAAAGACATCGGCATTTGTATCCATTGCGATAGGGTAGGTAGTGCCCACTTTCTCAAGGAAAGGCAATATCTCGTCCTTGGTCTCTTCACGGTCAATGCCCAGAAGCACAAAGTTGCTGTTGTCTTTATGACGCTGCCAAATATCGCTCTCGATGAAGGGCATCTCCTTACGGCAAATTCCGCACCATCCGGCAGTGAACTGCAGCATTACAACCTTGCCACGGTTCTCCGAAAGGGTGAACTTTGTGCCATCGATAAGCTCTAAGGTAAAGTCGGGAGCAACGTCACCTACCTTAACAATGTAATCGTGCTCATATACAGTAACTGAATCGGCCTTAACTTCTGAAGCGACCGGCGCACTCTCTTCCGCAGGCTTTGCATTGTTTCCGGCACTGTTACAAGAGATGCAGAATGCTCCTATAAGAAGGAGGGTAATAAAATTGTTTTTCATATTGTTGAATGTTTGGAATATATACTTCGAGTACGAAGATAATAAAATCAGCACTTACTTCATATTGCGGTAATGCAATATTAGATTATGATAAGTAAAAATAACATCTTTATATAGACTTTATTTATAACAAAACCAGATTGTTCGTTCAATAACCACATAATAATTAGTAAATTTGCAGCAACAAGTGAAATGTATGGAAAAGAAGATGGATATAACAGAGAAATCGGGCCTGATACTCGAAGGTGGCGGAATGCGTGGCATATTCACCATTGGAGTGCTCGATAATTTCATGGACCGTGGAATCAGTTTTCCATATATAATAGGTGTAAGTGCCGGAGCATGCAATGCATTGTCCTACATTTCGGGGCAGCGTGGCAGAGCAAAATTCTCGAACATCGACATGCTTGAAAAGTATCGTTATATCGGTTTGAGGCATCTCATAACAAAAGGCAACATCATGGACTTCGATTTGCTGTTCCACAAGCTGCCCGAAGAGATTTATCCATATGATTACAAGGCACTTGCGAATAGCGATGTACGCTTCGAGGTTGTTACCACCAGCTGCATTACAGGCAAGGCATGCTACTTTGAAGAGAAGAACGACCCTAAACGTGTCATCAACTTGGTAAAGGCTTCAAGCAGCCTGCCGTTCGTATGCCCGATAACAGATGTTGACGGAGAACCGATGCTCGACGGCGGTGTGGCCGACTCCATTCCGATAGAGCGTGCCATGTCCCAGGGATTTACAGACAACCTCGTTGTGCTTACACGAAACAAAGGATACCGCAAGCCCCGGAAAGGGACTAAAGTACCTTTCTTCATGTACCGCAAGTACCCTAATGCCAAGGAGGCAATAAGAAGCAGGAACAGTATATACAACAGCCAGATAGAGCTTGTAGAGAGAATGGAAGAGGAGGGTAGGCTGCTGGTCATACGCCCCGAACACCCTATTGAAGTTGACCGTATGGAACGCGACACGAACAAGCTTCTTGCACTGTACGAAGAGGGATACAACTGCGCAGCAAGGATCGAATTTGCCAAGCCTAAGTTCGAGTTGTATGACGGAAAATCCGCTATGATTGATAAAGTAAAGGAGTTTGCACAACAAGGCTGGGAACTGGGGGATCTTCATGGCATATCCCATTGGGAACGTGTGGAAAAGAACGGACTTCTTCTAGCGACAAAAGAGGCAAACAAGACCGTAGTAAGACTTTTCGCTTACCTGCACGACAAGTGGCGCATTGACGATGGAGAGGACTTGCAGCATGGAATGCGCGCTGCCGAAAACCTGCCTGCATTGCGTGGCAGCCTGCTATCAGAATTAAGCGATGAGGAGTTTGAGCTGCTATGCAAAGCATGCGAGCTTCATACCGTATGTCACAGAACCGGCAATATTACAATTGACACCTGCTTCGACGCAGACAGGTTGGATCTCACACGTGTCGGGATATTGCCAAGACCCTCCAGAATGGCAACAGAACGCGGTGCATATTATGCAGCAAATATGCAAATGTACAATAAGGATTTTCAGAAATTTTCTATCTAAAACCACTCTCATCTAATATCCAGCAAGCGCATTGCCGACAGCTGATAGATATTTATCGATTGTGGTTGCCTTCAAGATTGCCTTCTTGTCGCGTTTGCACATGTCGGGAAGCAGATATTCCCAATAAGGCTTCATCTTCGTGAGGAATTGGGTATTGCCTTGCAGTCGGGGAGCAAGTTCACGGAGCATCTCGCCGTGCATAGCCAGTACAAGATTGCGTTTCTCTTCACAAGAGAGTTCACCGCCATTCCTGTACTCGATTCCCAATGCCGGGTTAGCAAGCAAGCCACGACCTATCATCACTCCTTCAAGAGAAGGGAAAGAATGTTCAATCCGTTGAATATCGGCAAGTGAGAGAATATCACCGTTATATATGACAGGATGTCTGCAGGCTTCGAGGAATTCGGCAAAAGCATCAAAATCAGCCGGCTTTTTATACTGTTCAATACCCAGACGAGGATGCATTGTTACATGCTTTAACGGAGCTGCATTAAGTATCGGAATAAGCTCGCGCCACTCATTCTTGCTTTCCCATCCTAAGCGCATTTTTATAGAAAACTCAAAATCCTTGTAGCCGGCAGCAGCATCAAGCAGAGCTGCGATCATGTCAGGGTGGGGGAGAAGCCCGGCTCCGTGCTTCTTGCGTACCTGCAATGCAAATGAGCACCCCATATTTATATCAGCACGCGAATAGCCTTCTTTGGCCAGTAGCTCCATGAGCGGAGCAAGTTCCTGAGGCGTTGCAGCAATCACCTGAGGCACAAGATTCTTTACTGTATTGTTCTTGCGTTCTACATCACGTATATCCTTGCTCCGAATTTCGCCATGCTCATAACGCAAAAACGGTGTATAATAACCGTCGATACCGCCAAAAACCTTGTCATGCACATTACGCCAAACAGCCTCGGTAAATCCCTGAAGAGGAGCTGAATATATTTTCATGGCATACTGTTGATTCATTATCTATTCTCAACAGATATCATATAGCCATAACTCCATTCACCGAACATATAATTCGCACTCTTTTTGTCTCCAACATAGAGTGTATAGGAATCTCTGGACTGGCGCGAAACATATATAACTTCGAGCTTTATATATTTCTCAGCAATTTCAACAATGTTGACACCATGGTCTGGCCTAAAATCAGAAGTCCACTCAACATATCCAAGGGCAAGGTCTGCTACAGGAATCTCAAATGTGTAATCTCCACCCATATCTCTACCGGTAACCTCACACACCTTGTACGAGGAGTCAATAAGTCTAAGAATTCTGTTATCGTTCATAATCATAGGAAATTTATTATGCAAGTTACAACAAATTCAGGTTGTGTGCAAATTTCACCTGCTTACGAAAATTTCGAAAAACTGTACGTAATCCAGGATTGTGTGCAAATATCAAAACCATATTAAACAACTGCATTATTAATATTTTCAACGAATGTACATATTTTTTATCAGCATTATTATATATTTGCGATAAATATTAATAAATATACACAAAGATGAAGACGCTTCTTAGGTTTATCCTTAATCTGACAGTAACAGTAGCCATTATGATTCCATGTATATTCTTCTTCAAGCGGTTAGAAGAATTGTGTGTTCTTGACTGGCTGGAGGTAATGATAATCCTTGGAGCTATGTCTATTATATTAATATTAATAAGCAAGCTGATAGGACGCAATAAGAACAAATCCCGCATTAAGGAGATTGCAAGCACAATAACAGTTATCACATGCACTTCAACAATTCTATATTGCGGATTCACGTTTTTAGAATGGCTTGTTGATTGGAAAAATGAGAATCCTTTTGTTTATGCGTGGGACGAGAGATTGGCATTATGCCTTTCATTGGTTATATTCAATTTTCTCAATGAAAGATGCAAGTTGTATGGCAAGGTAAAGAACAGAAACGAACTTGTTGTAGTTGCTGAATATACTACACAATCCGAGGCAGAAGCCAAACAGACAGTTCTAAAAGCGCAAGGCATTGAGTCAATCCCAGTAATGAAAGAAAATCCCATGTACATCAAAAGCGAAAGCAATGCTCCCATACAACTTCAAGTCATGAGCAAGGATGCAGAAAAAGCAAAGGAACTTATTGGATAAATAAACCCATTAAACATAAGACATAGCTGCTTTATATTTTCTATCTACTTTAAACCTCACACCTTTAAATTTCCGACAAATCCTCTCAACTGCACGAACAGTGTAAAATATCAAAACTATATTAAACATAAGACATAGTTGCTTTATAGTTTCCTACTTAAACCTTACATCTTTAAATTTCCGACAAATCCTCTCAAACTGCACGAATAGTGTAAAATATCAAAACCATATTAAACATAATATTTATTATCATTCAAAAGTGCTTTAAAGGAAATAGGGGGTTCGTGCGAGAAATCCATATGTATATGGCTATTGATAATATTTTTTCATTTGGATTGAAAATTCATCCTTTTTAAGTAATTTTGCGACTTGAATTACTGAAACAGAAATATTATGCCAAATCTATCGGAAAGAGCCATACTGATGCCGTCTTCACCTATTCGTAAGCTGGCACCATTTGCAAATGCAGCTAAGGCACGTGGCATCAAGGTCTATCATCTGAACATTGGTCAGCCCGACCTCGATTCGCCCGAAGTTGCATTGGAAGCAATCAAAAAGTTCGACCGCAAAATTCTTGAATACAGTCCGAGCGACGGTTTTCTCTCTTTACGTGAAAAACTTGTCGGATATTACGACCAGTACCAGATTAAACTTAAGCCAGAGGACATTATCGTAACAGCCGGAGGTTCTGAGGCTGTTCTTTTTGCATTGCTCACCTGCCTTAACCCTGGTGACGAGATTATTGTTCCAGAACCGGCCTATGCCAACTATATGGCATTCGCAATTTCGGCCGGTGCTGTAATTCGTCCGATACGTTCATCCATTGATGACTCTTTTGCATTGCCACCAATGGAACGCTTCGAAGAGCTTATAAATGAACGCACCAGGGGTATCCTTATCTGTAACCCGAACAACCCTACCGGCTACCTTTACACACGCAATGAGATGAACCGCATACGTGACCTGGTAAAGAAACACAATCTGTACCTTTTCTCCGACGAGGTTTATCGTGAATTCATCTATACCGGCTCGCCATACATATCGGCATGCCACCTCGAAGGAATTGAAGAACATGTTGTTCTAATCGATTCTGTTTCAAAGCGTTACTCGGAATGCGGAATACGTATCGGTGCTCTTATAACAAAGAACAAGGCTGTACGGGAAGCTGTAATGAAGTTCTGCCAGGCACGACTGAGCCCTCCTCTTCTTGGGCAGGTTATTGCCGAAGCATCAATTGATGCTCCACGCTCCTATGCCATTAACACATACGAACAGTACATCGAACGACGCAACTGCCTTATAGATGAGCTCAACAAGTTGCCGGGAGTGTACTCCCCTATTCCAATGGGGGCATTCTACACTGTTGCACGCTTGCCTATCGACGACAGCGACAAGTTCTGCGAATGGTGTCTGACCGATTTTGAATACGAAGGAGAGACAATCATGATGGCGCCAGCCTCAGGATTCTACAGCGAGAAGGGATACGGCAAGAATGAAGTACGTATTGCATACGCTATTGACAAAGCCGACCTCAAACGTGCAATATTCCTGCTGGGAAAAGCACTTGAACAGTATCCCGGACGCGTGACACCGTAAGGTAGATAGCAACAAACCAAAAACAGAGGAAACTTCAAAAGTTTCCTCTGTTTTTGGTTTGTTGTGATATTTATTACTCAGCCGATTCCAATTTTTCAAGCTCAGCAACCTTGTCATCCATTCTAAGGTTGTAGTAGCAGTTCATAAGACCATTGAACCAGAAGTCCTTACGATCGGGAGATATAGTACGGAGTCTCTCGTAAAGAGGCAGTGCCTGGTTATAGAAACCGTCAAGAATTTCTCTGTCCTGAGCCAATTTCTTCTTGTCGTTTATCTTTGTAGAAGACTGGGCATTGCTATACTCCTGCGCTTTAAGCAAGTAACAACGTCCGAGATTTACAAGTGCAGACTCATAGTTAGGGTCGGCATCAAGAGTCTTCTTGTACCACTCCATAGCCACATCAAGCAAATCTTTTACATCTTCCTTCTCATACTTGCTCTGTGCAATGTAACCCTTCAGGAACAAGAACTGAGGATTCTTAGGATCCGACTTAATAAGATCATCAGCCAATGCGTCGAGTTTCTCACTCTCGTTTCTGTCATAATAATACTGCATAAGAGCTTGGTTGAAGTATGAATCCTGCGGGAACTTCACTGCACCCTCCTTGCAAAGGTCAAGCCACTTTGCTGTATCTCCGAGCTCAAGGTAGGCTGCTGTCTTATAACGGTAAGCCGTAGGAGCATAGTCTGGATTAGCCATAGCCATATCAACATGTGTAAGAACCATGTCGTACTTCTTCAGCTGCATACCGCAAAGCGACATGTTGTATGCAGCAACCGGAACATTAACTGTGTCTTTTGGCATCATGCCGGCTTTGTAAAGTCTGTCGGCAGCTTCAATGAACATTCTGAAAAGATGATAAGATTTCTCATAATTTTCCTTGCCATAGAAATATGCTCCGGCATTGTAGAACTGTCCGAACTGCTGACCATATGAGTTATTTACGAAATCGGTGTACTGCGGAGCAATCTTACCCTTTGCATCAGGGAGGTTATCGCACTTGTCACACTCAGCAATGTCATTACCGAATTCGAAAGTGTAGTTGTAGAGTTTCTCTTCGTCGAACTGTCCGCCCTCGGCACGCTTGCGGTTCTCATTGTCCATTACACCCTTCTTGGCACTTGCACTTACATACCATACATATGCATTCTTGTTTACCAATGGGTTGCTTGTAGCTGTCCTAATTGCAGCAACTGCAGCTTCCGGGTCATTTGCGATATTGGATTCAGCATCCTCAGCAACACCTATAAGAGCCTTAATCTCTTTCTTCTGCTGTTTCAACTGCTCTTTTGTAAGTTCCTGACCGAAAGCGAATGTTGCGGCAAGAACAAAAGCGAAAGATAATACTGTTTTTTTCATATTAATCTCATTTTAAGTTGTTATGTTTTATTCTATAGTTGTATTCTCAACAAGTGGTTCTGTACCCGGCTCCTGACCCTCAAGTTCAGCATCCTGGGGAAGCTCTTCTTCACGTGTAACCTTGCATACCGAACCTATACAATCGTTCTTCTTTCCGAGGTTTATGATGCGTACACCCTGAGTCGCACGTCCCTGAACCGGAATCTGCTCTACAGATGTACGGATAGTGATTCCCGACTTGTTGATAATCATCAGGTCATTATCGTTGTTGACATCCATGATAGCAACAAGGTTTCCGGTCTTTTCTGTAACCTGAAGTGTCTTGACACCCTTGCATCCACGACTCACGGTCGGATAGTCATCTGTAGCCGAACGCTTTCCGTAACCCTGCTCCGAAAGTACAAGAAGGCTATGCTCTGCATCATCGTTCTTCGGAAGCACAACCATGCCTACCACCTCGTCATCCTCGGCTATGTCCATACCCTTTACACCTGTTGCTGTACGTCCCATGGCACGTACGGTGCTTTCGTTGAAGCGTACAGCCTTTCCGCCACGGTTAGCCAGGATTATATCGCTTTCACCATCGGTAAGGGCTACTGATATCACCTTGTCATCCTCACGGATTGTTATGGCAATGATACCGTTTGTACGTGGGCGTGAATACTGCTCAAGACTTGTCTTCTTTATGATACCGTTCTTTGTACAGAATACAATGTTGTGGCTTTCTATGAAGTTCTTGTCAGCAAGAGTCTTCACACGTACAAATGCATTCACTGCATCATCGGCATCGATATTGAGCATGTTCTGTATAGCACGTCCCTTAGAGTTCTTGTTGCCTTCGGGTATCTCATACACCTTGAGCCAATAACACTTTCCTCTCTGTGTAAAGAAGAGCATTGTATTGTGCATGGTGGCTGTATAGATATATTCTATGAAGTCACTGTCACGTGTGTCGCTTCCTCTTGAACCTACACCGCCTCTGTTCTGGCTACGGTATTCTGTAAGCGGAGTGCGTTTGATGTAACCCATGTGGGAGATTGTAATTACCATCTCGTCATCGGCATAGAAATCCTCCGGGTTGAAGTCGCTCGATGCACTGTAGTCGATCTTGCAACGACGCTCGTCACCATACTTCTCCTTTATCTCGTACAACTCATCCTTGATAACCTTCTTGCAGAGCTCTTCATCGGTCAGGATTGCATTATAGTACTCTATCTTGCGCATGAGTTCCTCGTACTCAGCATGCAGCTTGTCCTGCTGAATGCCTGTAAGCTGTGCCAGACGCATCTCGACAATTGCAGCAGCCTGAACCTCAGAGAGAGTGAAACGCTCCATAAGTGCAGCTCTTGCATCAGCAGGAGACTTGGCTGCCTTAATCAGGCGCACCACCTCATCAATGTTGTCCGATGCAATTATCAAGCCTTCTACAATGTGCGCACGCTCTTCGGCCTTACGCAATTCATACTTAGTACGACGGATAACAACCTCATGGCGGTGTTCCACGAAACAGCCTATGCACTCCTTCAGTGAGAGAAGCTTAGGACGGCCGCCTACAAGAGCAATACAGTTCACGCTGAACGATGTCTGCAATGAACTCATCTTGTAGAGCTTGTTCAGTATCACATTGGCATTGGCATCGCGCTTGATGTCGATGACGATACGCATACCCGACTGGTCCGACTCGTCGTTGATGTTCGATATACCCTCAATCTTCTTTTCGTTAACCATTGAGGCTATGTCCTTGATAAGCTCTTCCTTGTTTACATTATATGGAATTGCTGTAACCACAATCTTGTCGTGTGTGCCGGACTCTATTTCTGCAACCGCGCGCATAATGACACGTCCACGGCCGGTCTCGTATGCCTCACGTACACCATTCAGGCCAAAGATATCACATCCTGTCGGGAAATCCGGAGCCTTTACATACTCCATAAGGCCGTCAGTATCAATATCGGGATTGTCGATATATGCGACACATGCGTCAAGCACCTCACTGAGGTTGTGTGTCGGGATATTTGTTGCCATACCTACTGCAATACCCGATGAACCGTTCACCAAGAGGTTAGGAATACGCGTCGGCATCACTGTCGGCTCAACGAACTCGTCGTTATAGTTAGGCTGGAAGTCAACGGTCTCCTTGTAAAGATCCTGAGCCATGTCCTCGCCAATCTTGTGCAGACGTGCCTCAGTATATCGCATCGCAGCAGGCGAGTCACCGTCAATAGAACCGAAGTTTCCTTGTCCGTCAATAAGCGGATACCGCATCACCCAATCCTGCGCCATACGTACCAATGCACCATATACCGATGAGTCACCGTGAGGGTGATACTTACCGAGTACATCACCTACTGTACGCGCCGATTTCTTGTATGGTTTATCCGAAGTATTTCCCAACTCCATCATACCGTAAAGAATACGGCGATGAACGGGCTTCAAGCCATCTCGAACATCAGGCAGAGCTCTCGCTACAATTACCGACATTGAGTAATCAATGTATGAAGAGCGCATCTCTTCCTCTACATTGACCTTAATGATTCTGTCGTTTTCAATCATCTGAATAAATTATAATTTAAAGTTATTGTCGTGTATCTACACCTTATTAATATATATGCACTGCTAAATTACTCAAAATTCACCTAACGCACAACTATTTTAAATTTTATTAAGCTCTCAGAACGCATTAAACCGCCTTTTAAAGCAAAAAGCTCTAAAAAGCGGTTTAAAAGGCCTTTAACGCGATGCAAGTTCCCAACCTTTTTTAACACTTTCGAAATCGGCCGGCACTCCATTCTCCATTTGGGACATTGCTGCGACAATTGAGCACATTTGCTTCTCATTGTCAACATCGGGTTCTGAATCCGGAGCAAGTGAACATTTCTCCGAAACGAAACGTACATAAGCATCGGTGTCGTTCTCCACAGGAGGTGCCCAACGCGATATCCATCCGGCAAGCGTTTTTATGCCATGTCTTTTGCGATAGTTACGCAAAGTAATGAATGCAGCACGATAACCCCATGCAATGTCACTGAAGCAGAAAAATGCGCTGTCATTCTGCTTTTCAGCAAGACCTTTCCACTTGGTCTTGTTCCGTCTTATGTTCAACGGATTGTTGTTTCTTAAACCTCTTGAGATTTTCATTTTTTAGGCAAAAATAAAATCGAAGGAAAAAAATCCGATTGTTGTATTGCCATTTACTCAGTTCTCAGTTTGCTGCCCAATGATGCACAACCTATCAAATAAATTCGCTATCTTCGCAGAAGATACAGGAAACCATATATAAGCCGAAACCCTATTTACAAAAATATATTTACTATGCGTGTTGACATAATTACGACCTTCCCGGAGATGATGGAGAGCTTCTTCAACTCTTCAATAATGGGCCGTGCACAGCGAAACGGATATGCCGAAATTTGTTTACATAATTTACGGGATTATACAAATGACAAACACAGAAAGACCGACGATTACCCGTTTGGCGGATGCGCAGGTCTGGTCATGAAAATTGAGCCGATTGACAACTGTATAAAGCATCTTAAATCGCAAAGAGAGTACGACGAAGTCATTTATACCACACCGGATGGCAAGGTTTTTGACCAGCCAATGGCAAATTCACTCTCAATGAAGCAGAATCTTATCTTTTTGTGTGGGCATTACAAAGGAATCGACCACAGAATTCGCGAACACTTGATTACCAAAGAAATAAGTATCGGAGACTATGTTTTAACGGGTGGCGAATTGGCTGTAGAGGTAATTTGCGACGCAGTTATTCGCCTAATTCCTGGTGTAATTTCGGACGAAACATCGGCTTTGAGCGACTCTTTTCAGGATAATTTGCTTGCACCGCCGGTATATACCAGGCCAGCAGAGTACAACGGATGGAAAGTGCCCGACATTCTGCTATCGGGACACGAAGCAAAGATACGCCAATGGGAATTTGAGCAGTCTCTTGAACGAACAAAGCGTCTGCGTCCGGACTTGCTGAAATAAATAAACAATCATTACAGATTACATTTGTATATACAAAAGTAAACACATAAAAAAGGGGCTTCATTCACAAAGAACGAAGCCCCTTCCAATATACAAAAAAACAATGATTTTTAAATCTCAAGAGCACCGATAAGCTCCTCTATTGAATTCATCTTGTGACGTACAAGATAATCTTCTATGTAATCAACTATCTCACCGGTAACCGCAGGATTCATGAAGTTGGCAGTACCGACCTCAATGGCCGAAGCACCTGCTAGCAGGAATTCTACAGCATCGGCACCGGTTGTAATACCACCGATACCTACTACCGGTATATTGACAGCCTTAGCGACCTGCCATACCATACGCAAAGCTATCGGCTTCACAGCAGGTCCGCTCATGCCACCGGTAATGGTCGATAGAACAGGACGACGTCTTTCAGAATCAATAGCCATTCCAAGAAGAGTGTTGATAAGCGACACACTGTCGGCACCGGCTCCTTCGACCGCACGTGCAATCTCTGTAATATCGGTAACATTAGGAGAAAGCTTAACTATCAGAGTCTTCGGATACGCCTTGCGCACGGCTTCAACCACCTCTGCAGCCGACGCGGCCTGCACACCAAAAGCCATTCCTCCCTGCTTTACATTAGGACAGGAAATATTAAGCTCTATGGCCGGAATATTCTCAAGCGCGGCAACCTTTTCCGCGCAAGCTACATAATCCTCGATGCAGGCTCCCGAAACATTTACTATGACATTGGTATCAAGGTCCTTGAGCTGGGGATATATATTCCGTGCAAAGTAATCGACTCCCTTGTTCTGCAATCCAACAGCATTAAGCATTCCCATAGGAGTTTCAGCACTGCGCGGATATGCATTGCCTTCACGATGATTAAGAGTAGTTCCCTTTACTATGAAACCGCCCAACTTGTTCAAATCAACAAAATCGGCAAATTCAAGGCCGTAGCCGAAAGTTCCCGACGCGGTAAGAACAGGATTCTTCAGTTCAAGACCGCCTATTTTTACATCTGTCTTTACCATTTGAGTTCATCTATTGAAAATACCGGACCATCTGTACAAACACACCTATGTCCCTCCTTAGTATCCTCTACACAGCAGAGACACGCACCAAGGCCACATGCCATCCTGTTCTCAAGCGATACCTCACAGGCAATGCCTTTCTCACGTGCATAACGGGCAACAGAAAGCATCATAGGCTTTGGGCCGCATGTAAATATACAGTCAAACTTCTCTTCAAGTACCGAATGGTTCGTCACGTAGCCTTTCTCTCCCAACGAGCCGTCCTCTGTCGTATATTCAACCCTGCCTAAAGCCTCGTATGCATCACGACGGTAGAGATCCTTGGCCGAACGTGCACCTATCAGTATAACAAAGTCACATCCGCGAGCATTGAGCTCCTGAGCCAAATAATAAAGAGGGGCAGAACCAACGCCACCACCTACAAGAAGGTACCTTTTTCCGGCAGTCTCAGGCAGAGTGAATCCGTTGCCGAGAGGCATCATTACATTCACCTTGTCACCTATATTCAAAGAACCGAGCCAGCGTGTACCTTCTCCTACAACCTGTACAAGGAAGCCAACTTCATTCCTGGCAGCATCAAAGCTATGCACAGAGATTGGGCGGCGCAACATAACAGAAGGCGTACCGTCAACACGCAACTCTGCAAACTGACCGGGAAATGTTTCCGGAAGAGGCTCGTCACATCCCATAACCAACAACACACAGTTGGCATTAACATGCTGCACCTCTTTTACCGTCATATCAACAAGAACCTTTTTCATAAAATAACTGTTATAAAAGATTTGCTCATTCTATTTTGCGAAGATAGCACAAATTTGCCCTATATGCAAAAAGGAGAGGAGAAATCCATTACTGTTTTTCCGGCAAAAGAATCTCGTACGTGCCATCTGTATAGTAAATACGGACTTCCTTTATTCTGCGTGCATTAGGCTGCAGAGGTGCTTGCTGGCGGCTTGAAGGGGCTTTCTTCTGCAACTTGGGCTGATATTGCCTGGGCTGCTGAACCAACGGCATTGCAGCTGCTACCTCTTGCTGCACTTCATTCTTATGCACAGATGAACGCAAGGAGTTGTCGTCGGGGAAAAGAGTATTCTGGGATGCAGGCTGAAGCGCTTCATTAACAGGCTCTTCTCCAATACCGGTCATAAGCCATTTCATATCTATCCCAGGGAATGCATCAAAAATCTTCAGCATAACCTCAAGACTGGGTTTGTTTCGCCCGCTTAAGATATGTGATACAGAAGCACGCTGTATTCCGGTCCTGTCGGCAAACTGCGATGGAGACAATTCATAACACTTCATCAGCAGTTCAATTCTGTCACGTTCGTTCATAAATTTTATGCAGTTTTTGTAATTTACAAATGAGTTTACAAATTAACACCGCTAATATACAACAAATATTTCGCTCAACAAAACAGATCATAAAAACAGTCGCGAAAGAATTATTTACATTAATAAATTATACAACAGGAATACATAATGCTATTTTAAAACAGACTTCAACAGCTGCGTCTTATAATAGCAACGGCATGCAGATTATCAGTGGGAAGCAAAAAAGAAGTACAATTTTGATTACATTTTTTTGTTTATATATTGAATTACAGCAATTTAAAAGCAATTATAGACACTTTTTATTCACAAACCTCAAGCAAAACGTCTCTAAAGCACTGTAATCACTAATCAAAAAAGAGAATAAACAAATACAAATCTATTGGTTTTCAATCAGTTATATTCAAATATCTTAAATTGCATAAAAACTGCATATAGTTATTGACACGGTTAATAACCACCTGTTGATAAACCTGGACAAAACAGTGACACTATTCTATTATTGCACTTTTCAGCACATTATACAAATGACAACAACGACCGCACTACCCTATGTGCTCGACAATCAAACCTTACCTTGTTTGCAAAAGTTTTACACTTGTAAACAAAACAACAAACAACAAGAATAACAAATTTGTGAATATTTATAGAATTACATAGGAAACAACTTATTATACAATGTTAAATCATTGGAAATAATCGCTATAATTCAAATAATTCCAAAATTCCGACCAATTATAGGGAAACATTGGAAATAATCAATTCTCAAAGAGTATTTTCCGTCACAATTACTTATACAACAACAATTTAGCTCCAAAATCGACGTTATAAAGAATTTAAAACCTAGCAAAAAGAATGATAAAGCACTATACTTTAGCAAGAAACAAGATATATAAAAATCTATACCGAATTGATTAAGAGAAAACAAGCGATATCATGCCATTATACACCAGAATGGCAGTTGTCCATTTGCATATTATCCAATCTCCATACATGCCGTAAGGATTTCAGACCATTCTCAAAAGGAACTGCACATGCGAAATATTGCTTACCTATCTGTTTCTGCAGCTGTAATAACCGAACAATACCGGATGCAAACAAAAAAAGCCGCACAAAGGCGGCTTTTTATACAGTACGTATATTATCTGTCACTTGACAGCTATTTTCTTCACTACCGTTCCTGATTTTATAATATATACACCATTTACAAGAGCCGGAGCCGCATCTGCACTACCGGAATAGATTTTCACACCCGAAAGAGTATAAATCTCTACAGAACCGTTTTCGGCAACAACATCACCAATTGATGTAGCGTATGGCAAAGATTCATAAACAGAGAAATCGGAAGAACCGTATTCGTCTCTTGCCTGAACTCTATATCGATAGTTGCATCCTTTCTCCAAGCCTTCGAACTTATGACTTGTCTCACTTGTCACGACACTGGCAACAACCTCCGATGACACAGAAGACGCTGCAGAGATAATCAAGTTATCAAGGTTTGCACGGTACCTCTCAGTAACTCCCTCAACATTTTCTACATTCTCTGTACTGAACTCAATATAGAAATTACCGTTCACATTGGCAGACATGCTGTGCTCGACATGCTCTGATACAGGAACAAAGTTCTCTGTTGCTATTATGCTGCCATTTGCATCCTTAACAGATACGGTAAGCACAACACCCTTATCATTTGCATTATATAAAGCTGTTGTGAACTCAATATTGAGCAAGCCGAAAGCATCCATCATAGGAGTCTTGAGCCAACCTGAAACAGCAGCTGTCCCGACACGTATAACTCCACCTTCACTGTAAATTTTATAACCTGTCCATCCTTTTACCGCCGTGTATGAATCAAGCGTCGAAGTTATGTCCGTATTTGTTTTTGTACATCCTATAAAGTCATCAGCAAATATCTCTACAAGGTCACCTGTACCCTCTTCAACATCTGCAAGCTTGCTTACCTCAACATAATATTCGTCAGCACCTTCAAGAACATCCCAGTTGGCTATAAAAGAATTCTCTGTGATATCTGTTGCAGGCAGCACTGTTGGAGCAGAATCAAACACACCGCCCTTAAAATTGAATGAAATAACATCATTCTCATACTTTATATCACGTATCGGCTTGTTCATATAACCTCCTGTATATACCTTGGCAGCAGGAACAGACGTGTTTGTAAGTTCTGTACTTCCGCTCGTTCCAGGCCACACATCACCCTTGAGACTGGCAACAAACTGTTGCGTAGAGACATCGCCGTAAGCATCCAAGCTGTTGTCTGCTGGAATCAAGGTATATCGCGGGTGATTTTTTGTCGTATTGATCGTATTGTTATCCCAAGCCGACTTGTTGTAATCAACATGTATTACAAGCATTCCGCTGTTGAACAGATAGCTGTCCCACTCCTCCTGCTTGCGGTTCTCCAATATATAATACTCATTGCTGTTGGCATCGTTCACAACTTTGTATCCTACACCACCGCGAGTAAGAGGCTCCATTGAATAGTCACCTTTCCCGTCAATCACAACAAGGTCTCTCCAACCGCAGAAGTCTCTCTGATACGCACTGTAACCTACAGGAACATAACCTTCTGCAGCATAATTGCCCTGGTCCATAACATCCCAATAATCCATACCCCAGTTTCCGCTCTCGTATGTAACATCATACACATCATGCAATCCCAAGCAGTGTGAGAATTCGTGGCAGATAAGTCCTATACCCGCAAGTACCTTACCTATTTCTGATTCATAGCTTTCGTTATACACCAACTCACCGCTGCATGCATAAGTATCACACTTGACACCGTCAACAGTTATAGCACCGGCCTGTGCACGAAGAGCCCACTGGTGTGGCCATATCGTATTCTCGTCAGCACCGTAAGATTCAGAATAACCTGCATAGATACAATACACGAACTCCACCTCGCCATCGCCGTTGTTGTCACACTTTGAGAAATCAAATGCAGCATCGGCCTTCTGAATACCCTCTCTTACGGCAAAGCTTGCTTTTACATCATCACCGTTTGCATCATTTCCGCCATAGTACGACATATTATTGCTCAAAGTCACAATATCTGTCACCATAAAGTTCGGGCGGAACTTTCCATCGGACTGTGCAAGGAAGTAATCGCGCGCACTTCCTACGCTTTCGGCAAAAGGATTCTCCAATTTATAGCCTTCTGTATTCAAGAGGTTATTTATATCCTCCTTGGTGTATGTAAACTTCACATCATTGAACTGCACCAGAACAACAGCAACATTCACATCACCTTCAGGGGTTATCTGCGAACCGGCCTTCTGCGCTGCAGCCTTGAATGATGCTGAACGGGCTTTTGCAGCCTTGTTTACCGATGCAGCCATCTGTTCATAGTCAACAGAAGAGAGCAATGCCTCTTCAAGCAAACTGCGGTTTCCGGAATCATGGGCAAGCATCTTCAATGAGACGAAGTGCCCCTCTTCGGAGAATGACGCATACATATAGTCTCCGTTCGGTTCCTTGACCAACGGCTTGCCGTCAAGAGTAACGAAATAATGAATGGACTCGTCACCGGCAAGAACGACTGTAAGTTCCGTACCATCGGACTGTTTTACTTTAAAAGGCTTACGGTATGCAGGCGCAGCAAAGGCCGACACCATAACACCCAACATGATAATGAGTAAAAATATTTTCTTCATATTCAGGAAAATGATTATTTGCAATAAAATCCTTAATGTGCAAAAATAATCAAAAATTCCGAAACATCCATATATGACAACTATTTAAATCGAAGTCAATAAACAATTACGCAACAACCCGTCAATTATCCGAAATGCCAACCAGATATATGCTCACCCCTATGAGTATCAATGAAAGCAGGACAACCGGTTCAAATTTGTCAACACCCATTATGAATGAGACAACAGCTGCAACAATAAGCGTCACATAGCCATACAGGGCCACTACCGCACTCTTAAGATACTTGAGCCCTATTGGTATAAGGAAATATGTAACGACTGTAGGGAAAACAAGAACAAAGGCCAGAAGAGCAAATGGCAGAACCTTGAAACCATCCTCAAACATAGGTGCTGTGAACCCGAAAAACAGTGTTGCAAACAACGATACTGTTGCGGCTGAAGTAAATGTGTAACGCAGGATTGTGGTACTTGCGAAACGCCCGGCGAACCTTGCCGAAAAGACAAGGTATATTGCATATATTACAGAAGCGGCAATAGCAAGCATATTACCTAGCAAAGGATTGCTGGCAGCCCTGCCCGACGGTTCGGAAAGTATGCATAGCAATGCTCCGGCGAAACCCAGTGCCAGGCCTAGAAGCTTTCGGTAATCGACACTCTCACGGTAAATTACAGCCGAAACTATCACAACCCAGAGAGGCTGCATAGCATTGAATATCGCAAAACTGACCGGTGTTGTATAACTCAGGCTCAACGCATACAAGGACATATAACCGAATATTCCGAATGCGCCAAGAGCTACAAGTTTAAGTTTGTCACCCAATGCAATGTTCTCAGGTTTCGTATATATGCCGACAATGAGAAAAACTGCCGACCCGAAAAGCAAACGCAAGGTGACACATGCCAGTGGAGCAATCCACAATGGCAGCAGATATCCTAACACATTTACGTTCAATCCGCTGAAAATCCTTGCCACAAAAAGTGCCAAAGAGCCTTTTGTATAGTTGTTCATCACATAATATGTTTATCCCTGCTAACTACAGCCCTGCGCATCCATATCATCGCCAATGCAGAAGCAGCTATTATTGCATTCATAAGAAACGGAAAGCCCTCACCTTTTACACCGGCCAACTCCTGCCCCCATTCAACAATGAAAGGAGAGATTACTATCGCCACATAGTTCATGACCATTACAAGTGCAAGCGCATAGGTTACTTTACTCCCTGTCGCAAGCGTCGATACCTTGTCATATATATAAGGCTGCGCAACCCCATACCCGAAACCGGCAGCAGCACAACCTAATATTATAAATGCCAATGAGCTGTTGAGATATACATCGAGCAATCCCAACCCTATAAGCAGCAACGACCAAAGCAGTACATTACGCCCCAAAACAGCAAGTATGCGGTTTATGAAGAGCCCCGGCAGCATCATTGCAAGAAAGAAGAGCGATGTAACAAGCCCGGAGACAGCACTGTCATATCCATATTTCCCAAGCAGGAACGGCAGGTTTATGCTCACTATTATAACAAGATATGTAATAAGCAAGTAATAAAGCATATATTTGTACAGACGGTGATAATCTATTCTTCCGCCACAGTTCCTGCCTGTTCCGTCCGCGACATCCATCCCCCTTTCCTCCTTTCTAATTGCCGGCACCAGCAGTATTGATACCAAAGGCAGGAGATATACAAGGAATGGCAATCTCCATTGTATGTCGGCCAGCCACCCGGTAACTGCAGTTGCAAGCACCAATGCCACATTGATTATTGCCGATACATATCCGTACTGCCTTGTACGCTCATCTCCTGTAAAGAATATTGAGACCAAAGCTGTCGATAGCGGTATGATTATTCCGGCACCTATTCCAAGCATGGCACTGACCAAAATAAGCTGCGTTATGGAGGAGCACACAAAATACAATGCGCCGCTTAAAAGAAACAGATATAACCCAATGTACAACAATCTGATATGCCCCACTCTTTCACTCATATAACCGGCCAGCAATATAAAAGGTATTATAAGCAGCGACGGCAATGTTGTCAGCAACTGTATATCCAGTTCCGTTGCAGAGGGAAAAATCTTCGCAAGCTCTTCCGATATCGGCGATACCGCCAGACCAGGCAATGAAGTCAAAGCCGATACCGACCATATACCCAACAAGGCCAAAAGGGTTATACTGCCCTTTCCAGTATTAATCATCTTCATAACAGCAAATGTTTACAAGTTGCATAACAAACATTCAAGCCCGAATGTTGAATCGTCATAAAAAAAGATAAAACCGTAAACCCTTTTGTCACATCCAATGTTCCATAGTTACATTCTGAACAATTGTTTTACCTATTAAAATTCAAGTATGATGAAGCAAGAAGATTGCAAGACAACAGTGACAACATCCGTATTCGGATCGGAAGAGATGCTAAAGAGTTCGCCATGCGACAAGATTCCACAGCACCCCACCATGCCTGAGATTGCGTACCGCATGGTAAAGGATGAGACTTATGCCCAGACACAGCCTCGCCTGAACCTGGCCACTTTCGTTACTACATATATGGACCCGTACGCCACCAAGCTGATGAACGATGCCATTGCCATGAACTATATCGACGAGACAGAGTATCCCCGAATAGCAGTAATGTGCGCAAAGTGCATCAACATCATCGCAAACCTATGGAACACCCCAGAACAGGCCAAATGGAAAGCCGGAGCATTGGGAATAGGTTCGAGCGAAGCATGTATGCTTGGTGGCGTGGCAGCGTGGCAACGCTGGAAGAAACGCCGCATAGCGGCCGGCAAGCCGTACGACAAGCCCAACTTTGTAATATCATCGGCCTACCAGGTTGTTTGGGAGAAGTTTGCCCAACTCTGGCAGATTGAGATGAGAACAGTGCCATTGAGTGCCGAAAAGCTTACTCTATGCCCCAAAGAAGCCATTGCGAAGTGCGACGAGAATACTATATGCGTAGTTCCTATAATGGGTGTCACCTGGACAGGACTGAACGATGACGTAAAGGCACTGAACGACGAGCTTGAAGAGTTCAACAAGAAAACCGGCTACGATATTCCTATCCACGTCGATGCTGCATCAGGCGGTTTTATCCTGCCGTTCCTCCAGCCATCGTTGGAATGGGACTTCCGCTTGAAATGGGTACTATCCATAAGTACCAGCGGACACAAGTACGGACTTGTATATCCGGGCCTCGGCTGGATTGTATGGAAAGACAAGAAGTTCCTTCCCGACAGCATGTCGTTCAGCGTCAACTATCTTGGTGCCGAAGTGACACAGGTGGGCCTTAACTTCTCACGCCCTGCAGCGCAGATACTCGGACAATACTACCAGTTCATACGTCTTGGTTTCGAAGGCTACAAGGGCATACAGCACAATACTATGGAGATTGCCAAATACATGCATCAGGAGATCGGAAAGATGAAGCAGTTCACCAACTATAGCAGCGAAGTGACCAACCCTCTCTTCATCTGGGAGATGAAGAAAGAGCATGCAAAGAATTGCAAATGGACACTTTACGATTTGCAGGACAGGCTAAAACAGAATGGTTGGATGGTACCGGCATACACTCTTCCCGACACGCTGCAGGATACTATTGTCATGCGAATTGTGGTGCGTCAAGGCTTCAGCCGCGACATGGCCGACCAGCTCATGAGCGATATCAGGGATGCCGTTGCCGAACTCGACAAGCTGCAGTACCCGACACCGTCTCGCATGAGCATAGAGAGCAACATTAAGGTTAAAGGAACTGTATATACTCACACAGGAAAAGGATAAGTCATGAATAGGGATAGAAGGATTACGAGAGAAGAGCTGAAGATTGCCGTGCATGATGCATACTTCGGTCTCAAGGACAACAAGGATGGAAAGAATGCCGATTATATACCATATCTTGCCAGCGTCGATAAAGACCTGTTCGGAATAGCAGTATGCTTGCCCGACGGTGAGATGATAACAGTAGGCGACTGCAGCTACCGCTTTGGCATAGAGTCGATTTCAAAGGTAGCGACAGCCATACTTGTACTCAAGGATTACGGTTCCGGGACGCTGCTCGATATGATTGGTGCCGATGCCACGGGCATGCCGTTCAACTCGGTGCTTGCTATCCTGCTCGAAAACGAGCATCCTTCTACCCCTCTGGTAAATGCCGGGGCAATATCCGCCGTAAGCATGGTATGCCCGGTGGGCAACGGCCGCGGGAAGTGGGATGCGATTGTAAAAAACATTGCAGAGTTGTGCGGCAGTGAGGTGACTCTTATCGACGAACTGTACAGGTCGGAGAGTGTAAGCAACCATAACAACCGCGCCATAGCATGGCTCTTGAAGAGCTACAACCGAATATACGACGAACCGGAGATGTCGCTCGACCTCTACACTCGTCAATGCTCTTTGGGTGTCACTGCCACACAACTTTCCATTATGGCCGGAACCATCGCTTGCGGCGGATATAACCCAACAACCGGCAAGAGAGTCTTCGATGAGATATACGCAGAGAAAGTAACTTCGTTGCTTGCATCGGTCGGGCTCTATGAGCACACCGGTGACTGGATGTTCAGTTGTGGAATCCCTGCCAAATCCGGCGTGAGCGGCGGCATCATAGGTGTGCTTCCCGGCATCTTTGGTATCGCCGTTTTTGCGCCGCCAATAGACAGTTCGGGAAACTCTGTAAAAGGACAGCTTGCCTTGAAACAGATAATGGATAATCTTGGGCTTCACATATTCAACGGCAAAAGAGCCGTTATGGTAGAAGAGAAGGCTGTAACATTATAATATACAAATCTCCCCATTGTGCAATGGGGAGATTTGTATATTATAATGAGATTTGTTTATTATAAACTATTCTGCGATATCCTCAACATACTTTGATGCCTCTTCAAGCCCGAGTTTCAGTTCCATTCTTATCTTCAGAATTTCATCTTTAAGACGCATCTCGATGTTCTCAAGTTCCTCATCACTCAACTCATATTTGTTCACATCAACATCAAAGGCCTCAAGAAAACCTACCAGTCCCCCTGTCAGAATTGCAGAAAGGCCAGTCAACTGTTCCTGCATATCGCCTAATGCAGTTCTTGTAATGCATCCTAACAACCGGCCCTTAAGTCGCCCAATCTCACGCAGCTCCTCCTTGCTGTAATTTTTCTTGTCAATCTCGTTTTCTATACAATCAAGCTCATTGAAGACAGATTCCCACTCCTCTTCATTGAATGAATTGCCATTATTCTCTACCCTCTCAAGCAGATTCTCAAGCCTATCCTTAGGGTCTGATGTACACGAAACCGTAAGAGATAAAACGAGAAGCAAAGCCACGAATATCAAATTCTTCATTATCCAATATTTTTGTTTACTGCAAATATAACATTTAAACGTAAAAAGACAAAACCGTTCATTCACCCCAGAATATTATCGGATTTATCCTGAAGATTTCACGTATCTCATTATATGCAGCTTTGTTGTCGGAGCCGGAAAGGCTCATCTTCTTGCCCACGCTTCTGCAATCGACGATACACTGCTCTTTTGAGAGAATCCATATATTATTCTTGTCATCTATCGATATATGTATAGCTGGAGTATTATTGTACATACCGTGCTTTATGCTCCTGTATTTGAAATCGTAGAACCTACCGCCGGTAGCAACCTGCACATTGCCATTACGGTCGAAACTCACACGGGAGCTTCCTGTTGCCGGCCTGAAATCCTTTTCTCTTTTTACCGTAAAGGTATTCCGGTATATAAGATTGTAATCATACATTGCGGAACGGTCGTATATTGCAGACGTCGTATAGCCACCTCTCCAACTGTTGTTGCCGTTCTTCTTTATAACAAACCGGTTATTCATCGATTTAGGGACATATACCGTATTATGTACACTTTTAAGAATAAAGAAATTCTCATCCTCACCTGTTTGCTTGAATTCGGCCCATGCTTCACGCTTCATGTTGGGTCGGAACTCAATCCACTTGTCGTTGTCACGCACAAAATAGCCGTCATATTCCGTACTGGAAGTCGTATAGCAATAGAAAAGACCATTCTTATAAGGGCAGATAGGATGAACGCTTATCGTATTGTACACCACCTCCCATGCACCACGCTTCTTGCGATCGACAAGAATCTTGTCACGAGCAATCTTAGGTACTGCAACATTGCACCTCTTGCTTCTTATATAGTAAAACCGGTCGTTCTCATTGTATTCTACATATTCATTCCATGGCCCAATCTTGTCCCCAGGACGGTACTCGGCCCACTCTTTTCCGTTCTTTACAAAATAACCGCCGTCATAAACCACAAGAGCCGTAGTCTGTGCAACAGAAGAGAGTGCAACGCAGAACAATACTGCAATAGTAATAAAGAATCTGTTTTTCATAAATCTATGTTTTTAATATTTTACTTATTCATCTGTCGTTGGTTCAGCTTATCCCAATATCCTGTCTCGAAATGTACGCCAAATTCATATAAAACACCGTTCTTTTTATATGGGCCTTCTATTATCTCGATATCATTCAGGTCGATCACGATGTTGCACTTCTGGGCAACGCCGGCAACACCATCTACCGTAAAATCATTTACAGCAGCCTCGAAAGCACCTATTCCGCCTATTATGATATCCATCCGACATAGTTTCTCAGCCGGAGAATCAAATACCAGCACTGTTCCTGAAGCACTGTAAAGCTGTACAAACCGCATGCCGTTATTTTCGATACGGGCAGTAACTTTCATATTCATGTATTTTTCTCCCACCTTACGGTCAAGAATCGGTTCAAGGTCTTTCACCATACATCTGTAACCTTCTTCTGTATCTGACACACGGTACAGATACAAAGGCTCACCGCCCTGAATCTCCTTTTTAAATATCGCCTCCATTAATGGTGAATATCCATAAGCATTCCAGCTCTTCTTGTCACTATGCTTCCTGACATATTCGACTACAACATCCGTAGGACGCAGGATGCACGAACGCTGTCCGTTCTTGCCTATTATGCCTTTGTCGTATCCTTTGTAAAAGCCGGTGCCGTTAATCCAATCAAGTATGCCTTCACATGCCTGAGGCTCGGCATTCAGTTTCTCTTCCTCGCTCAGCACAGGAGCAACGAGATAGCTCTCGCCAATGCATGGAATCTCAACAAAAGAGGTACGGGCAATTCCTTCAAGCTTCTTACGTATAGCATTGCACTCATCGACATAGAGTTTTTCCATAGCGTTTATCTCAGCTTTGATTCCCAGGGCCCTTTCTTCTGAAGCATTCTTCATTTCACTTCTCAAGCTGTCAATCTTAGGAGCATAGTATCCGCTTAGAGCCTGCATTACACATCTGGGTATATGACACTGAATTTCAGATTCCGACAAAGTACACTCCTCTTTCGCCTCTTCCATTACGGCAGCAACACCGTCGCTGTCATCGGTTTTGAATTGTACTGGACTCAAATCAAATTGTACTAGACTCAAATCAGGCTGTTTTACAACACTTGCCAACTGCGTAACCTTTATGTCACGTATAAACACAATATCTACCACAGAATCATAGGCAACATCCTGAATGAATAGGGCGATACCGTCATTGTAAAAAACATACATCATGACACCGGCCTCTCTTATGGCATAATAAAGAGACAAACCGAAAAGCTCATCTGCAAAGAATATATCATATTTATCTATTATTGCAGAAATTTTATTGTAAGACTTGAGGTCGTCGGACCGGAAGTGAAGTTGAAGTACTTTTTCTTGTTGGGATCTCATATGCTCCACTCCCGAACTACAGGCAGATTTTATCTCAGCATAAAACTTCCTAAAACCGGCTTCATGAAAATTCTGCGCCAAAGAACAGTTGACAAGAGCTAACATTAAGGAAAATACCAATAATATCTTTTTCATAATAATAATCAACAAATTAAAAATCAATAAAATCAGAAGCCTAAATCAATGTCAATGCCACCGTTGCTCATCTTCATGAAGACGTCATAACGTAACCCCACAAAATATGCAAGGGCAATCTCATTGTCACCGCTGTCTGCTATCACAAGTATATCTCCCGAACCGCTGTACACAACAGAGACTCCATCACCCCTGTTGAATGCCATCAGTTCCATACCCATTACGGATTCCTCTCCTTGCAAAAATGGAGAAAGAGCATTCTTCAAGACCTTGTAACCTTCGTCGCCTGTTGTGACAAAGCGGCGCATGCTCTTTAGCGTAGAAAACATTCTGGTCAATTCAGCCACATTGCCCCCTGTCATTTCTGCAAACATCTGCCTTATCATATTAAAGGAGATATAGGCATAATTGATTTCATCACATTTAATCTTTGCCAGATTCCGTACAAACCTTTCCGATTCACTTTTATCCTTTGCTTGCTGGAGACGATTGGGAATATTGGCAAAAGCCCCAAATGCCACAAACAGGATAAGTATAGCCAAAGCATTACGTCTCATATTATTATATTTATATATTCTTTTTTAATTCATTTCTATTAGAAGCAGAAGAGAGCTCAATCACATTCCCAATACCTCTAGCGTTCCGCAGAGTAGCATTCATTGCTATCTTAATGTCTCCGAATGCAGCCTTGAAACACTTCATTGCATCCTCCGGATTGTCAAATGTATCCTTCTCAGGCTGTTCGGCCACTACAACCGGAATAGTATCATCGTTTTCAGTGTGTTCCCAGCTTTCACTCATGAATATATAGCCTATTGCGAACACAGCCACGGCAGCAGCACTGCGCCAAACAAAACGCGGCACCCTCAATAGCACGCTTGTATTCCTCTCCGTTCTTTTCTCTGCAACAGCCTGATGCTTCACTTCTTTCTCTAAGCTGTCTATCATTGTCTCAAGCCTATCTTCAAAGCCTTCGGGGATCTCAACAGATATTTCATCGTCACATAGCGCAAGGAGAGCCTCTTTCTCCTTGCGGAGTTCGTCCGGGACATCGTTTTCACGAAGATAGCGGCATAGTTCACGCTCTTCTTCTATGCTTAGCGACGCATCGAAGAAACGCTCTATCATACTTTCAATATAATTGATATCCATAATCTAACCCCTTATAAAACATTGTTATAATAATCTCTGAACTGTTTTCTTATACGTGAGACTATTACTCTCACATTTACGGCCGACAAACCGGTTATTTCCTCTATCTCCTCGTAACTGCAACCGTTGATTCTCATCTGAACTATCTTGCGTTGAAGTTCCGGAACCGAACCTAAGAACTGCTCAATGCACTGCCTCGTTTCCGAAACTTCAACATCCGGCGGTGCTGTATCGGGAATTTCATCTATCGGAACATGCTCCTCATCCCTGACCTTAAGTTGCCTTATACGGTCAATGCAGATATTCCTCAGCAGAGTGTAGCAATAATTCTCCGGTGAAACAATCCTGACAAGTTCACCGCGTCGCTCCCACAAACGTAGATAAAGATTCTGTACAGCATCCTCGGCATCGAACCTGTCGCAAAGCAATCTGAATGCTTCGCGGAACAAGGCCCGTTGCAAGGGAAGGAACTTTCTTTTGAATTCTGCGTGTGTCAATTTATCCTGTGTTTGCCGTCTTCACCTTAAAGACGAACAAAAAAGAAAATTGTTACAAACAAACTGAAAAAAAATTAATTATTCATGTAAAAAAAGTGATTAACGCTTTTTTTAATATATATTAGCAAGATAATATCTATTAAGAAATAATCATACTATAATAGTGCAGATATGAAAACAATAAACGTTCCTAAGATTGCTTCAACAGAAGATTTAGAGAAGATTTTCGACAGATTGCCCGAGCATGCAATAGATTGCTGCAACTGGCCTGAACAGTTTCCTTACACTCCAAAGGCAACATTCAAGATATTCCATGACGGCAATAGAATATACATAAAGTTCATTGTCACGGAGAATGACATAAAGGCTGCTGTAACAGAAGACCAGGGCCGCACATGGACCGACCCTTGTGTAGAGTTCTTCGTATCG
This sequence comes from Bacteroidaceae bacterium, assembly GCA_017522915.1. Lineage (GTDB taxonomy): Bacteria > Bacteroidota > Bacteroidia > Bacteroidales > Bacteroidaceae > HGM04593. Next base: position 3,907 of record JAFWXX010000023.1, on the reverse strand, counting down.
CCGGAAGGCAACCTTGACTACTACAACTTCGAGTGTACATGTACCGGCAAGCTCTTGCTTGCATGGCATCCGGCCGAAGCTCCTAAAGAGGCTGCAGACAAAGAAATTCTTGACAGCGTTGAACGCACTCCCTCATTAGGGACAGAGCCTTTTGCACTGAGAGAGGGAGAACACTCATGGAGTGTAATTGAAATAATACCGGCAACAGCACTGTTCCGTAGCGATGTCGTCAGTTTCGACGGCAAGGAGATGAGTGCGAACTTCTACAAATGCGGTGACGAACTCCCCACACCTCATTTCCTCTCATGGAGCCCCATAGAATGGAAAGAGCCCAGCTTCCACCGTCCCGAACAGTTCGGAAAACTGATATTTGATTGACAGAAATATCATTATGGCGGCATGCCGCCATAATGATTGAGATATACAAGCAATCATATCCCATGTCACAAAGAGATCCAAAATAGCTAAAAGAACATTAATCAATGCATTTGGTACATTATAATTAAAAAATTATTGATATTTTTGCCTACAGGACAAAGATATTCCACAAACGACCAGATGAAGAAGATAACTCTCACTATTATACTAATATCCCTGTTGCCGTCCATGCTGTTTGCACAGAGCGTTGGGCTTGTCATGAGCGGAGGCGGTGCAAGAGGCCTGGCACATATCGGTGTAATAAAGGTACTCGAAGAGAACAATATACCTATTGATTATGTAGCAGGTACATCAATGGGAGCAATTGTCGCAGCCTTATATTCTATGGGATATACTCCGGACGAGATGATTGAGAAGATGAAAAGCGAGGATTTCCAACGCTGGTACACTGGAACAATGGACCAGAAGTACATGTTCTATTTCAGGAAAAACAACGATGTACCCGATATACTACGCATAAACTTCGACATCAAGGACTCTTTACGCATAGTAAGGCCATCGGCAAACATTGTAAAATCAACCCCGATGAACCTTGGCTTCCTTGAGATATTCGCAGGTTCCAATGCTGCATGCAATGGAAATTTCGACAACCTAATGGTTCCTTTCCGATGCGTTGCATCCGATGTATATGAAAAGAAACAGGTTGTATTCTCTAAAGGAGACCTCGGCGATGCGGTCAGGGCATCAATGAGCTATCCGTTCTTCTTCAAGCCTATTAAAGTCAACAACGTATTGCTTTACGATGGCGGCATATACAACAACTTCCCCAGAGATGTCATGGAAAGGGACTTCAATCCCGACATAATCATAGGCAGCGTTGTAAGCGAGAATCCCGAACCTCCGGGCGAGAGAGATATAATGGGACAGGCCACAAACCTTATAATGGGGCGCAGCGACTACTCGCTGCCAGAGGAGAAAGGAGTGTTGCTGAACATGCAGGTAAAAGGAGTAAACCTGCTCGATTTCCATAAGATAGATGACATTACAGCGATCGGTTACAGCCATGCGAAAAACAACATAGATTCCATCAAGAAACGTATTACACGCCGTGAAGACAAATACCTCCTTGCCGAAAAACGCAGAAAATTCAAGGAACGCATCCCTGAATTCAAGTTCAAGGATATTGTAGTAAATGGAGTGAATGAAGAACAGAGAAAACACATTATAAAGGAATTCAAGAGAAACGGAGAGATCTTCGATTATCAGGATTGCAAGAGAAGCTATTATAGCCTATTGTCCGGAGAAATCATCGAAGCCATAATACCTCATGCCATATACAATGAGCAGGACAGCACATACACACTCCACCTCGATGTAACAATGAACCCGGCTTTCACAATTAAAATGGGTGCAGCGGTTTCCACAAGCATATCTAACCAAATATATCTCGGACTCCATTTCCGCAACCTGCATCGCCATTCAAAGGAGTTCATTGTAGATGGTCAGGTAGGTAAGGTATATAACAACATACAGGCATCCGGCCGTATAGACTTCCTGACAAGCCTGCCAATATCGCTCAAGGTAATAGGCTCCTACTCTACCATACACTACTACAATATGAAATATGTATTCTCAAAAGAGAATTCAATAGCACTGAACCACCAGAGAGAGATGTTTGCTAAGGTAAAGATATCGCTTCCGTTCCTCACCAAGAAGAAAGCCGAAATAGGAATAGGAATTGCAGACATCAAGGACAAATACATGCCTATGAACATAATAGACCTGAACAGTCCTCAGTTCGACAAGAACGACATGACACTCTATGGCGGATTTGTAAAGTTTGGAGGGAACACATTCGATACAAAAGTTTTTCCTACTTCAGGCTCATTCGAATCACTGATAGCACAGTTTTTCGTTGGAAAAGAAAGATACAGAGGCATAGTGCCTGTAGAAACGGGAAGCCAGAACCTCTCATGGTTGCAGCTTACATATACACGTCGTGACCATTACAGGATATCCGAACACTTCAGATTGGGAACTCACATGCAGATACACTACTCAACCCGCCACCTGGCAAAGACATACCAGGCAACAATGATGCAGGCCAGTGCATTTACCCCAACCATGAACAGTCTCTTCAATTACGACCCCAAGTTCAGAGCACACCAGTATGTTGCCGGAGGATTGACACCAATTATAAAATTCAGACAACTGTTTCAGATTCGTCCAAGCATATATTTCTTCCTACCCTACAGAAAAATTGAAGAAAATGCAGACGGGACCGCTAGTTTCAGCAAGAAACGCTTCAACGACTTCCAATACATCTGCGACCTGACAATAGCTGCAAAAATATCCAAGATTTCCATAAGCGGATTCGTAAACTATTATAGTTCACACGATAAAAGCATAAACGTAGGAGTCACACTTGGGTGGTTCATGTTCAATGAACGTTTCATTGAACAATAGGATAAAGGATAATTTCATTTTATATTGAAAAAAAACATCAAAAACTTTGCAAGTATAAAAAAAAGTCGTACCTTTGCACACGTCAAACGACAACAATTCGGTCTCGTAGCTCAACTGAATAGAGCATCTGACTACGGATCAGAAGGTTACAGGTTTGAATCCTGTCGGGATCACAAAAAAGGAAAGTAAGAGGAAAACGCTTACTTTCCTTTTTTTTCGTATGCAGAAGCGTGGCAAGGTAGGTTCACCTGCAAAGTCTGGGGGGCTAGGTTCAGTAGAAAAAGCATGTGGGCTGAACTACTTATTCTTATCAGAACATCTGTGACCCACAGCTTACTTGTCAAGGAAAGCATTTATATAACAAGCATTACACCAGCATAGGTAATTTTAAAAAGACTCCCGCCACTGTCAAAATCACAGCGTAGCTCCGTTAGTGATTAGGAGAAAGCGAGGACGTAGCGAGGTATGCCGTTATATTGCCCAAAACGCAATACCGAGCGTTTCCGGAGTGCCTAATCACAAACGAGAAGAGCGTAGCGCCAAGAAACAACCAAACGAAGGATGTTGGTTTACCAACTCCTAAGCAGAAGGGTGTTTCGACTGATTTTGTTCTGTGGCGGAACCTTTGCTTCTTTCAGTTATGAAAGAAGAGAATAGAACGACAAGAAATGGAATACAAGACAGTCGTGTGAAGGTTGAGAATTATTTATAAAAGACTCCCCCCCTAGAGTTTGCAGGTGAGCCGCAAGGTTGGCTCAACGTAAAAGTATTGTTGATACTGTGGGCGGTAAAAGACAAGAAAAGTTTTACTACCTTTGCCAAAAACTCGATGAAGATACAATTTGCTGTAGATTTGTTATATTTGCACCGATAAATCGGAATTTATTATTCCGATTATTAAGGAACAAGACAAGTAAATTCCAATTTAGATATGAGATTTTATAAACAGACAAAACGTTTCCTGCTTCTGCTGGCAATGCTGTCAGCAGTGAGTTTTGCAGATGCACAGATTAAAGTTGAAGCATCAGAAACAGTAGAATTGATGTCCATTATTTCACGCACG
>JAFWXX010000053.1 GCA_017522915.1 Bacteroidaceae bacterium | reverse complement strand
GGTACTACAATCATTTCCTATTTATTTTTTAGTTTATATTATTTCACTCCATACAAAATGCGGTGCAAAATTAGGGACATTTTCTCAATTGGCAAAACTTTTACACTATTTTTTGCAGAAAAGGATGAAAGAAAGGGGAAAGAGGGCACGCAAGGCAAAAGGTGCAAGGGTGATGTTTAATGTGCAGAGTGCAGGGTTTAGAACTTTCATTTAGTTCCTTACCCACTTAATTATAAATACGGGAGCTTTTAAAAAGATTGATGCAAAAGCAGTGGAGAGCGGCCCTTTGACTTTTGGGCCGCTCTCCACATTATTTGAAAAACGTCAAATCCGATTATCAGAGGTTTGGATTAATGCTGCTCCACTCTGAGATTGCAGGAACGATGTTCAATGTAACAAGCTCGTCGCGCATCTTGCATAGGTGAGCATAGCTTGCATCGAGCTTTGCTATCTCTTCAGGAGTACCTACAGGCATCTTGTATGAACAGCCGTTTGCATCGAGAACAGTGTCCATAGCCATCATGATGTGGTCGTACTTGTCGTTTGAAACGTATGTACCGGCAGGGTAACGGAATGTCTCGCCGCCCATAACCGAACGTATCATCTCAACAGAGAGGTATGAAGGGCTCTGGAAAGATGAACGGCCACGGAGCTTGATGATTGCTGCACCGCCCTGTGTAACGTCCTTCTTCATCTGCTCCCACTCCTCTTCGGGGAACTCAGCTGTTCCGATGATATCGGTCAATGGCTTGCCGGCAATCTTCACTGCGCTGCCGAACACTGCCATCTGCTCACCGTGGCCACCGTATGTAGCGCAACCGGTAACCTCATTCATCATAACACCGAACTTCTTTGCAAGAGCGTTCTGCAAGCGTGTTGAGTCGAGACCGGCGAGAGTTGTAACCTGACCCGGTTTCAAGCCTGAGTAGAGAAGGGTTACAAGACCGGTGAGGTCGGCCGGGTTGAAGATGATTACAACATGCTTTACATCGGGGCAGTATGTCTTGATATTCTTGCCAAGCTCCTCGGCTATCTTGCAGTTGCCGGCGAGAAGGTCCTCACGTGTCATGCCTTCCTTACGTGGAGCACCGCCTGAAGAGATAATGTATTTTGCATCCTTGAAAGCCTCGGCAACATCGGTTGTTGCTGTTATGTTCACATTGTCGAAACCGCTCTGACGCATCTCCTCGGCAACACCCTCCGGTGAAAACACATCGTACAAGCAGAGATTTGTTGTCAAGCCCATCATGAGAGCCGACTGTGCCATGTTAGAGCCGATCATGCCGGCAGCACCTACAATCACCAATTTTTCATCTGTCAAAAACTGCATAATCTTAGATTTTAAAGGTTTATATTAATCTTATTATTGTTTCTTACTGCAAAAATAGCAGATTCGGATTCCGTTGCAATACAATTAACATTGTTTAATCCGATTCTACAACCCAAGTTCCTTGAAGATTCTCGCTGTTGCACCGGAGTTCTCCGACACATACTCCCCGGCAGCCTTCCCTGCTGCCTCAAGCACAGCTTCGCTGGCCATAAAGGCATCCATCTTCTGCCCGAACTCGAACGCGCTCGAAATCTCAATGCCTCCGCCACATGCCTTTAGAGCCTGAGCCTCCTGGAACTTGCGGTTATTGGGACCGAAGAAGACCGGAACACCATAGACAGCTGCCTCAAGCACATTGTGGATGCCGACTCCGAAACCTCCGCCCACGTAAGCGACATCACCGTAACGGTAAATCGAAGAGAGCAGCCCGAAACAGTCGATGATGAGGCAGTCGGCCATACGGACCTCTTCCATTGTCGCCCGTGTATAAAGCACACACTTGCCGTCATACTGCCCGATTATAGCCTTTATACGTTCCTCATTGACTTCGTGTGACGCTATTATGAGCTTCCACTCCTTATGATTGTTGAAATAGGGCATGTATATCGCCTCGTCGCCTCCCCATGAACTGCCGGCAATGAATACCTTACGGCTACCCTCGACAAAAGCCTCGACCAGGGGCAGCTGACGGGCCTGTTCGAGAATCTTTGCAACACGGTCGAAACGGGTGTCGCCTACTACTGAGACGTTCTCTACGTTGAGCATCTTCAGGAGTTCCCTTGACTTCTCGTTCTGCACGAACAGCCTGTCGAAGCAGTGAAGGGCAAGACGGTATCTTCCGCCCCAGGGCTTGAAGAATATCTGATCCTTGCGGAAGATTGACGATACGCTGTAAACAGGTACATTGCGTTTCTTGAGACCTACAAGGTAATTGAGCCAGAACTCATATTTGATGAAGAAAGCCATCTCAGGCTTGAGGATATCGAGAAAACGCCTTGCGTTCCTTTTAGTGTCGAAAGGCAGATAGCATACGATATCGGCCTGCTGGTAGTTCTTTGCCGTGTTGTAGCCCGAAGGGGAGAAGAATGTGAGCACTACCCTGTATTCGGGATGCTCGGCACGCAGTTTCTCTATCATCGGACGTCCCTGCTCGAACTCGCCGAGCGATGAGGCATGGAACCAGACATAACGGGTACCGGGCACCGCACGCTCCTTAAGGAGTGCAAATACCTCTTTGTGCCCCTGCAACATCTGCTTTGCCTTCTTGTGCCCGAACAGAGCTACAAGCTTCACAAAGAATATATACAGATATATTGCGAATGTGTACATTGCTTATCCTAAGATTGTGATTGCCCTGCGGAGACGTGCAAGAGTCTCCTCTTTGCCTATAAGACCTGAGATATCAAACATTTGAGGACCTTTTCCCTCGCCTACAAGAGCCAGACGGAAAGCGTTCATTATTTCGCCCATTCCGTAGCCCTTCTGCTCTATCCACTCGTGGACAGCCTTGTCCTGATTTTCGATGGAGAAGTCATCGAGGCTCTCAAGCAGGTCGGCAAGCTCGGTCATCTTTGCTGCAGAATCCTCTTTCCAGCGTTTCTTCACGGTCTTCTCGTCATACTCAACCGGAGCCACGAAATAGAAGCTGCTTGCATCCCATAGCTCATGCACGAAGTTGACACGGCCTTTCATAAGTGATACAATCTTCTCAAGATGCTCGATTGTTGTTGCAATGCCGTGCGACTCGACAACAGGCATGAATATTTCGGCAATCTCCCTGTCGGGCTTCTGAAGAATATATTCATGGTTGAACCAAATCATTTTCTTATAGTCGAAACGGGCGCCGGCCTTGCTGCACTTCGCCAGGTCGAACTTCGATATGAGGTCTTCCATAGACATCATCTCGACATCGTCACCGGGATTCCAGCCCAACAGGGCGAGGAAATTGATGACAGCTTCGGGAAGATAGTCGCTCTCACGGAAGCCCGATGAGACTGCACCGCTCTTGGGGTCGTGCCACTCAAGCGGGAACACGGGAAAGCCGAGACGGTCACCGTCGCGCTTGCTGAGCTTGCCGTTTCCTTCGGGCTTCAGCAACAGTGACAAGTGTGCGAAACGGGGCATGGTATCCTCCCAGCCGAAAGCACGGTAGAGAAGTACATGCAGGGGAGCCGAAGGAAGCCACTCTTCACCGCGGATAACATGCGACACCTCCATGAGGTGGTCGTCAACGATGTTAGCGAGGTGATAGGTAGGGAGTTCGTCGGCCGACTTGTAGAGCACCTTGTCATCGAGAATCGAAGAGTCTATCGTTACTTCGCCGCGGATAATGTCGTTCACTACAACCTTTTCGCCCGGCTCTACCTTGAAACGTACCACATACTGGTGGCCGCTTGCTATAAGGGCTTCGACCTCTTCGGCCGGCATTGCCAGAGAGTTGCGCATGGACAAGCGTGTCGATGCGTCGTACTGGAAGTTTTCAACCTCAGCGCGCTTGCTCTCAAGTTCCTCCGGTGTATCGAATGCGATATATGCCTTGCCGCTGTCGAGAAGAACCTGAACATACTTCTTGTATATGTCGCGACGCTCCGACTGCCTGTAAGGGCCCTTGTCGCCTCCGAAACTTACGCCTTCGTCGAACTTGATTCCCAACCAGCGGAACGATTCAAGGATATACTCCTCGGCACCAGGCACAAAACGGTTCGAATCGGTATCTTCGATACGGAAAATCAGGTCACCGCCATGCTGCTTGGCGAAAAGATAATTATATAGTGCAGTCCTTACACCGCCAATATGAAGCGGGCCTGTAGGACTCGGTGCAAAACGTACTCTTACTTTTCTTTCACTCATGTCTTTGATTTTTAAACTGCCATACCGGACACAAAGACCCAATAAGGCATCTTAACTGCTACACAAAAGTAGTATAAGTTGAGTTTTTAACAAAATAAATCACTCTATTTTTCACTTATCTGCAAAACAGACGCTTCAAAGGCTCTGCAAACAGATTATACATTGAAAGAAAAGAAGATGAAAGCCAAGAAATGACATTTTGCCATTGTTATTTGTTATTTTTTAGTACATTTGCGAAGTAGCGGCACAGCTCTTTCATGGATTAACAGGCCACAAGGAGAGCCGGACAGCCCGCAGACAAGAATAATCAATATTCAGGATTGTTAAATTGAACATTACGCTATGACCAGCCAGAACAACAGTTTCTTCGGGAAGCATACACGAATAATAACACAGGTGAGCCTTGTAGTGATATGCATTGGCATAATTGTCTTCTTCATGCCAAGAGACAAATTTACAAGTTACAGTTTCGAATACGACAAGACTTGGAACCATGAGCAGATTATTGCAGAATTCGATTTCATTGTAAAGAAGAGCGACAAGCAGGTGACCCAGGAGAAGGAGAACATAAAATCGGGACATATACCGTTCTTCACATATAAGGAAAAGATAAAGGATGAGATGCTAAAGGAGTTCCGCAGCAGATACAACATCCCTTTCTTTCCCTATTCAATGGAGGAATACAGGATATGCCTGGAGAACCTTTATAACGACGGAATTGTATCGGACGAGGATATACATATCATAAGGGAAGGCCGAAACAGCCAGATTAATGTCATTCACAACGGCAATAGCACAAGAATGAACGCAAGCATGTTCACAAGCGTGTCCGAAGCATATGACATTCTGCTTAAGGCAGACAGCATACCCGGCAGTACAATTTCGGAGCTTGGAATGACGGAACTTATAAGACCGAACTACATTTGCGACACGGCAAGAACAAACAGAGAGCTCAACAAGAAACTGCAGGAACACAGCACGCAGATAGGAACTATTCTCAAAGGGCAGAGAATAATAAACAAGCACGACCGTATTGATTCAACGGCATACCGAACAATAGAGACATATCTTGACAAGATGCACGAGCTGGAGAACTCAAAGGCAAGCGGAAACAAGTTCAACATATTCATGGGGCAAGTGCTGTTCGTAATAATAGGAATGTTCCTGCTGCTGGCATACATATATACCTACCGCAGCAATATTGCTGCGAGCATGAACAAGTTCACGTTCACTATACTGTCCGCAACGGTATTCCCGGTTATTGTAGGATTGGTTCTTGACCACGGAGGAATAAGCGTATTCGTGCTTCCGTTTGCAATTGTCCCTATGATGCTATGCCTCTTCATCGACAACAACACGGCTTTTCTTACGCATGCAATCACCATAATGATATGCTCTATTATGATTGGCTCACCCTATGAATTCGTCATGCTGCAGCTCTTTGCCGGCACGAGCGCGATACTGAGCCTCAAGGAGCTTTCGTCACGCTCGCAGATGTTCAGGTGCGTACTCATTACGTTCATGACATACGCAATAGTATATATGTGCTATGAACTGATTATAGAATCGGACTTCTCGAAGATGAAGTACAACATGTACATATACTTCACCGTAAGTGCGGTGCTTATGCTTTTCGTATATCCGATGATGTTCCTTGTGGAAAAGACTTTCGGCTTCATATCGAACGTCACCCTCATCGAGCTGTCGAACCTTAACTGCAAGCTCTTGCAGAAGATGTCGCAGGAGGCTCCCGGAACATTCCAGCACTCGATGCAGGTAGGAAACCTTGCGGCCGAAGCGGCCAGAGTTATAGGAGCGAACAGCCTTGAAGTGCGTACAGGAGCATTCTACCACGACCTGGGCAAGATGGAGAACCCCATCTACTTCACCGAGAACCAGAGCGGAGGAATAAACCCGCACGACTCGCTTGAACCGCAGGAGAGCACTGCCATAATAAAGAAGCATGTGACAGACGGCCTTGCAATAGCCGAGCATGAACACCTGCCAAGGAAGATTAGGGAGTTCATAACGACACATCATGGAGAGTCAAAGACGGGTTACTTCTACGCCAAATACAAGGAAGAGCACCCCAACGAGGAGATAGACGAATCGTTGTTCACCTACCCCGGACCTAAGCCACATACCAAAGAACAGGCTATACTCATGCTTGCCGACTGCGTGGAAGCTGCATCACACAGCCTCAAGGAATATACGGCTGAGAAAATCGAGGAGATGGTCAACAGGATTGTCGATAGCAAGCTTAGAGAGGGAGAACTCAGCCACAGCCCGATAACATTCCAGGATATCGATAAAATAAAGAAGGTGTTCATGAAGAGGCTCGAAGCAATATATCACACCAGAATAAGTTATCCGAGCGACAAGAAACAGCAAGGATAAAGCAGAAGCAAAAGCCTGTTTTGCAAAATAATGTTAAAACGTAATGGTAAACCTTGAAAGATAGAAGGACTTTCAACGGTTTACCATTTTACTTTGCCCTTGAAAAACTACACAAATGATGAAAGGGATAATTTATTATGTTTGGCAGCATCGGCTTCTGAATAGAAGAGGATTGTACACGGCTGACGGGAAGAAGACCGAAATCATTGACTACGGTTCGTGGGACGAAGAGTGCTATATGGTAAAGAATGCCAAGGTAAGGATTGGCGACGAGATGTTTAGCGGCAATGTTCTGCTGGTGTGCAACAATAAAGAAACGAAAGGGGTGAACATGAAAGGAGAGAATATAATTTTGAAGATAATGCTGAACGGGGATGATGACGAGATATATGAACTCGACAGTATAAACAGGCTCCAGCTCAAATGCGACGACAGCCTCATAAAGGAATACGATGCGATGGAGAAACGGGAACGCCGGCTTCAGTGCTATGAGGTGATGGCAGAACTTGAAGATGTTGTTCTGCATAGCATTATGTCGAGGTTGCTGATGGAACGGATTGAAGAGAAGGCTGCCAACATTGAGAAAATATTCAAGGCCAGCGACAGCAAATGGGACGACACTCTGTTCAGGACCATTATAAGAAGCTTCGGATTCGGCATACAGAGCGACATCTTCGAGGAGTGGGGAAACATACTCGATATGAGGGCATTGGCAAAGCACCGCGACAGAGCCATACAGGTAGAGGCTATAATGTTCGGGCAGGCAGGACTGCTCAACGAAGAGAGCATTCCCTATTACTACTACGAGAATGCAATATGCAGCACATACTTCAAGGAGTTGCAGCGAGAGTACCGTTTCCTTTCACGGAAGTTCGGCCTAAAGGAGATGAGTTACAAGGAGTGGGGAATGTCGAACAACACACCTCACCTGAGGATAGCCAGGCTGGCAGCACTCTACTTCGGCCAGAAGGCAAGCATAAGCAGCATTGCAGCATGCGACACAACAGCAGAGCTGAACAAGCTGCTGGACACGCCCCTTCAAGGCTACTGGTATAACCATACTTGCTTCGGGGGAACGGAAACGAGCGGCAACGGTGCCATGAAAGCAAGGCATTGCGACATAATTATAATCAATGCGATTGTTCCGATACTGTTCATATACGGCAAAAGGCATAATGACCTTGCTCTTTGCAACAAGGCCGAAGACTTCCTGCACTTCTTGAAAAGCGAAGAGAACAGTATTGTAAGACGCTGGAAGGAACAGGGGATAGAGATTGACTGCGCTGCCGATTCACAGGCTTTTCTGCAACTGAACAGGAGATACTGTTCGGTATGCAACTGCGAGGAGTGCCATTTTGCATACCATTACATAAAGAGGAGAATTACGGAGGAAAACTGACAATATAATTATAATAAGACAAAGGGATGCCGAACGGCATCCCTTTGTCTTATATATGAACCGCTGTTATTACTTCTTGCGGCCGATGATGCTGTATGCAATTGGGGCAGCGACGAACAATGATGAGAGTGTACCGAATACTACACCGAGAATCATTGCGAATGAGAAGCTGCGGATACTGTCGCCACCAAGCACGAAGATACAGAGCAATACGATGAGAGTACTCAATGATGTATTGATTGTACGTGCAAGAGTTGTATTCAAAGAGTTGTTGAACAGCTCGTACTTGTCATGCTTAGGATAGAGATATGTGAACTCACGTATACGGTCGAAGATAACCACCTTGTCATTGATAGAATAACCGATAGCGGTGAGAATAGCACCGATGAATGTCTGGTCAACCTCCAATGACATTGGCAGAACGCCATAGAGCAGTGAGTAGCAACCGATAATCAACAGCACGTCGAGAGCCAACGCTGCAATAGAGCCGATGCTGTATGCTACGTTGCGGAAACGTACGAGTATGTAGATGAAGATTGCTATGAGTGCGAGAATCACTGATACGATTGCACCGTCACGGATATCGTCAGCAATGCTTGGACCAACCTTCTGCGACTGTATGATTGAGCCGCCTTCACGGTTCTCATAATCACGGAATGTATCCAATGTAAGGTTCTTGCTCAACAGGCCGCCCTCCATGAATGCCTCATAGAGGAATACCTCAATCTTCTCATCGGCCACCTTTGCTGTGTCGTTAATCATGTAGTTTGTAGATACACGGATTGTTCTGCCGTCGGTACCCAATGCTATTGCCTGTACGTTGTCTTCGGTAATCTTTGTCTTCAGAAGCTCACGGACAGTTTCGGGCTCAACCTTCTGCTCGAACTGAACTACGAAGTTACGTCCGCCGGTGAAGTCGATGCTCTGGCTGAGACCACGGAGAGCGAATGAGCCAATCATAACCAAACCTGCAACAGCAAAGATGACACCTGCTGTCTTAGAAGACTTGAGGAAGTTGTATTTAGGTTCTCTCATGAGGTTCTCGGACAGCTTTGTGGTGAATGTGAGGTTCAGCCACTTGCCCTTGTTCATGAAGTGCTCGTATATTACACGTGTAACGAACACTGCTGTAAAGAATGAGCAGAGAAGACCTATAATCAATGTGGTAGCAAAGCCCTTGATAGGACCTGTACCGAAGTTGAACAGGATGATACCTGTTATGATTGATGTGAAGTTTGAGTCGAAGATTGCAGAGAATGCGTTCTTGTAACCGTCGGAAAGTGCAAGACGTACATTCTTGCCTGCACGGAGTTCCTCTTTAGTGCGCTCGTAGATAAGCACGTTGGCATCGACCGCCATACCCAATGTCAACACGATACCTGCGATACCGGACATTGTCAGGGCAGCCTGGAATGATGCAAGGATACCCATTGTAAAGAAGAGGTTGAGTATAAGTGCAAGGTTCGCAACAGCACCGGGAATGAAACCGTAAATCGCGCACATGTATATCATAAGGAGTACGAATGCAACGATGAACGACACGATACCCTGGTTAATTGATGCCTGGCCAAGTGACGGACCTACGACCTCTTCCTGCACGATACGTGAAGGTGCGGCCATCTTACCTGAACGGAGCACGTTAGCCAAGTCCTGGGTAGCCTCGATTGTAAAGTTACCAGAAATCTGAGAACTTCCGTTAGGAATCTCGTTCTGAACTGTCGGCGCGCTGTAAACATAACCGTCAAGTACAATTGCAACGGCCTTCTTGATATTCTTTCTTGTCAAGGCTGCCCACTTTCTTGCGCCCTCAGCGTTCATCTGCATGTCAACGCATGGACGGTTGTAGCTGTCATAGCCTGCAGATGCATCGGCAACAACATCGCCGGACAGAGCTGCACTGCCGTCACGGCCTGAGCTGCGGAGAGCATTGAGCTCGAAGTGTGTGCGTGTAGAGTCGTTGTCGTGTGCCTCGACGCTCCACATAAGACGGAGGTCACGTGGAAGAAGTCTCTTAGCCTCGTCGGTAGCAATCATTGCATTGATTGCAGCTGTATCCTTATAGTGTGCCAAAGCCACAACGCTCAACGATGCACCTGAATAGCCGTTCCTGTCCTTGAACTGATGAACGCTCTTCAGGCTTGAAAGGATTGAGTTTGTAGAATCTTTTGACAACATTTTGCCGAGGTCAACAAGTGAAGGAAGAACTGTGCTGTTTATCTCCTCCGCTGTGAATGTCTCCCAGAACTCAAGGTTGGCAGAACCCTCAAGCAACTTGCGTACACGATCGGGTTCCTTAACGCCGGGAAGCTCAATCATGATGCGGCCTACACCACCCTCAAGAGCCTGAATGTTAGGCTGTACCACACCGAAACGGTCGATACGTGAGCGCAAAACGTTGAAAGAGTTGTCAACGGCACTCTTGATTTCGCTTCGGAGCACATCCTCGACATCCTTGTCCGAAGAGTTAGGCTTTACCTTGTCCTTGAGAGCGTGGGTAGCGAAGAGAGAAGCCAAGCCACGGCCTGTAGTATCGGCCTCGTTGAAGCTCTTTACGAACTCTGTAACCACGTCACCGCCTCTCATTGATGCCATACGTGCACTTTCGATTGCTGTATTGAACGCATAATCATTCTTGTTTCCGGACAATGACTTGATGATATCGGGTACAGAGACCTCCATTATCACGTTCATACCGCCCTTAAGGTCAAGACCCAGGCCAATTTCCAATTCACGGCACTGCTCAAGAGTGTATATGCCAAGCCAAACCTTCTCGTTCTTCACTGAATCGAGATAGTGCTGACTGCCCTGAGGGCATGCTTCAGCCTTACTTGCATGATAGCTTGTAACCGCTGTGAATGACAGATATATCAGACACACGACAGAAAGCAGCAGTGCAAACAACTTTACAAATCCTTTGTTCTGCATTTTTATTAATTTTTATTATGATTTATTTGTTCCTTGCCTAAAATCGCGCAAATATAGTGCTTTTTTCTTAAACATTACGACATTTCGCTATTTTTCTTTATTTTAAAGGTGTAAATGAGGAAGATTCTGCCAATACGCAAGACACGGCAGAAGAAAGAAAAAGCATGCCGGAAAGAGGCAAGCATACTATAACACGTTTCAAGAACTGGCAGGGATTACTTGGAGGATGCCTCAAAAAGACGCTTCTTCTCATCATCGCTCAATGATGAGTAGCCACCCTTCTTTATTTTCTCAAGGATGCGGTCTATTTCGGCTTCTGAAGCCTTTTTCCGTGCATTGTAGCTGTAGTCGACCGAGTGCTTTGCCGAAGAGGACGAATAGGTAAACTTTCCTTTTCTGCGTTGGCCGGCCTTGCGTTTCCTGAAAACAGAAGCGAAGAAATCTATCGGCTTGTTTATTACCGCCGTAATGTCAATGCCCTTGTTGAGCATGGAGGCCATGAGCCAACCGGCAAAAGCACCGCCCAGATGTGCGAAGTTACCGCCGGCATTCTCTCCGGAGAGCATCAGAAACGAGATTATTACAGTAACCCATGCCAATGTGGAAAGCTTTACGCTGCCGAAGAGCAGCAGGTTTACACGGTAGCCCGGAGCACGCACCGCCGATGCCACAACAACGGCAAGCACCGAAGCTGAAGCACCAACAAGACAAGAGCTGTTGACAAAAGGTGCAAAATAGGGGAAGATGTTGTAGGAAAGGACAAACGCCAACCCGCCGAAAATTCCGCCAAGCAAATATGTACCCACAAAATGGCGCAAGGAAAAGAAGCCAAGGAATATGCGGCCGAAAATGTACAACGCCAGCATGTTCCATAGGATATGCGACAGATGTTCATGCAGAAACATATATGTAACCAATGTCCAAGGACGGCATGCAAGCTGCACGAACGATGCCGGCAGCTCAATGAAGTCCACCACATCGGAAGCTACGGACGGGAGGTTGAAAAGAACCGAAAAAACTCCGATGAAAACGACGATTACATACACTGCAACATTGGCAAAAATGAATCGTTCAACAATACTGGAACACTTTAATTTACGAAATATCTGACTAAACATAAGGCCCTCCTATCCTACCTTTCTTGCGCCAATACATTATCAGCATGAAGCCGAACAGCATTCCGCCAAGATGAGCAAAATGTGCTACTCCGTCACGCGTCCCGGTTGTGCCGAGGTAAAGTTCAATAATCGCATACCCGATAACAAAGTATTTTG
Source organism: Bacteroidaceae bacterium (assembly GCA_017522915.1). GTDB lineage: Bacteria > Bacteroidota > Bacteroidia > Bacteroidales > Bacteroidaceae > HGM04593. Next base: position 45,313 of record JAFWXX010000053.1, on the reverse strand, counting down.
CTTTGATTGGGAACGGCAAAGGAAACACGAACATGCGCTCGTTGGGAAACAACATTCCGAAACCCAGCAGGATAGCATATACAGCACCTGACGCACCCACCGTAGGAACATTGAGCACAAGATTCAGTTCCGCCATTCTTGAATCGACGAAATTCATATGCCTCTGTAATGCTGCTGCACCTTCATTCAACACTATAGATATGCTTTCGGGAGACATACCGTCGGCGATGGAGCTATAACGCAGGAAACCGACCGCTTCTTGCAGAAGGCCCGCACCGATACCAGCCACGATATAGTATATGAGAAAACGCTTTGGCCCCCAGACGTGCTCAAGCACACGCCCGAACATGTAAAGCGCGAACATGTTGAAGAATATATGCGTAAGGCTTGCATGCATGAACATGTATGTAACAAGCTGGAACGGGTAGAACTCGCTTGAGGCGAACAGATGAAGCCCAAGCAGGTCGTTAAGGTCGATTCCCCATCTTTCCGCAGCAAACAGAGCCAGGAACATGACGATATTTATCGCCAGAAGGTTTTTGGTAACTGTAGGTATCTTGTCCATAGGATATTATTCTTTGCCTGGCCGGCACAAAAGAGTGCAAGCCCATTTCGGGGACAAAGATAATACAAACCGTTGAGTTAATCTTTCACGAATTGCCATTAAAGAGTTTTATTTAAATTTCTATAACGGTTTTTACAATATTTAGATGCGAAAGAACAATATGGCTTTGTATCTCTAAAAAAATCCTCGAAAATACACTGGCTGCAAGCAGCACTCCTCTGGGAAGCTAAAGTTTCCTTCGTCGCAAACGACGCTTTTTTCGCGTCGTCGCTACAAAATGCCAAAGCAAGCTTTGTCTATTTCGCTCGTTTGTTTGTATCTTTGAGGGAAAAACCTCGAAAATACACTGCACTCGCTGCAAAATGCCAAAGCAAGCTTTGTCTATTTCGCTCGTTTGTTTGTATCTTTGCAAAAGATTAAAAGTAAAGAAACAATAAAACTATTATAACAGATGAGTATTGAAGCAACATTGGCAAAAAGCACTGTAGAAGCAATCAAAAGCCTGTACGGTGCAGAATTCAACGAAGAGAAGATACAGTTACAGAAGACACGCAAGGAGTTTGAGGGCGATTTCACATTGGTTGTCTTTCCTTTCCTTCAGCTCTCAAAGAAGCGTCCTGAGGAGACTGCTCAGGAGATTGGAGAATACCTGAAGGCCAACCAGCCTGTAATATCTTCATTCAACGTCGTGAAAGGCTTCCTTAACATAGCTATCTCACCTTCGTACTGGATTGAGTTGCTCAAGAAAATAGATTCTACGGAGAAATGGGGCACTACAGCCGTAACAGAGGAATCACCGCTGGTTATGGTAGAGTACTCGTCACCTAACACCAACAAGCCTTTGCATCTTGGACACATAAGGAACAACCTGCTTGGATATGCCCTGTCGAACATTATTGCTGCAAACGGCAATAAGGTTGTAAAGACAAACATTGTCAATGACCGAGGAATACATATATGCAAATCTATGCTTGCATGGCAGAAATGGGGCGAGGGCGAGACCCCGGCAAGCAGCGGAAAGAAGGGTGACCACCTCATAGGCGACTATTATGTGGCATTCGACAAGCACTACAAGGCCGAATTGAATGAGCTGATGGAGAAAGGCATGAGCAAGGAGGAGGCGGAAGCGGCGTCACCCCTTATGGCCGAAGCACGCGAGATGCTTGTAAAATGGGAGGCCGGCGACAAGGAGGTGCGCGCACTCTGGGAGAAGATGAACAACTGGGTTTACGAAGGATTCGACGAGACTTACAAGCGTCTTGGTGTCGATTTCGACAAGATATACTACGAGAGCGACACATATCTTGTAGGCAAGGAGACTGTGCTCGGAGGGCTTGCTGAGGGCAAGTTCTACCGCAGAGAGGATGGCTCTGTATGGGCCGACCTCACACAGAACGGACTCGACGAGAAGCTGCTGCTCAGAAGCGACGGCACATCGGTATATATGACACAGGATATCGGTACAGCTCAGCTGCGCTTCCGCGATTACCCTATTGACAAGATGGTTTATGTTGTGGGAAATGAGCAGAACTACCATTTCCAGGTATTGTCACTGCTTCTCGACAGACTGGGCTTCTCTTGGGGCAAAGGACTGGTACACTTCTCATACGGCATGGTTGAACTGCCCGAAGGAAAGATGAAGAGCCGTGAGGGAACTGTAGTGGATGCCGATGACCTCATGGACGAGATGATAAATACTGCACGTGAGACATCGGAAGAGCTTGGCGGCAAGCTCAACGACCTTACAGCAGAGGAGAAAGCCGAGATAAACCGCATTATAGGTCTTGGAGCACTCAAGTACTTCATGCTCAAGGTCGATGCACGCAAGAACATGCTCTTCAACCCTAAGGAGTCTATCGACTTCAACGGCAACACCGGCCCATTCATCCAATACACATACGCTCGCACACGTTCCATTGAGCGCAAGGCTGCAGAGGCCGGAGTAAATATAGAAAATGCAAATGTTCCTGAAAGCATAAGCGAAAAGGAGTGCTCTATCATCCGCTTCATGAACGAATTCCCGGCAGTAGTGAAGCAGGCCGGAACAGACTACTCACCGTCTGGTATTGCAAACTATGCCTATGAACTTGCTAAGGAGTATAACCAGTTCTACCACGACTTCAGCATTCTGCGCGAAGAGAACGAGGATTCAAAGGCATTCCGTGTATTGCTGACACGCAATGTAGGAAAGGTTATAAAGACTGCTATGAACCTTTTGGGCATAGAGGTTCCTGAGAGAATGTAATCGGGCACGGCAAGCAATACATATAATAACCGTCTATGGGCAAGAAGCGATTCTATGTTGTGTGGAACGGCCTTGAGCCAGGCATATACAACACCTGGGATGAGTGCCAGGCACAGATTAAAGGTGTAAAGCAGGCACTCTACAAGGCTTTCGACACGCTGGAGGAGGCCGAAAGGGCCTACAGTTCCACACCGCAGCAGTACATTGGCAATTCTGCAAAAGAGAAGAGCAACAGGAAACCCGACGGATTGCCGGCAGAGGTTATACCCAATGCCCTTGCCGTAGATGCGGCATGCAGCGGCAATCCGGGAAAGATGGAATACAGGGGAGTATATGTCGGGACCGGCGAGGAGATATTCCATTTCGGGCCCATGTACGGAACCAACAATATCGGAGAGTTCCTTGCCATTGTACACGGCTTGGCACTGCTGAAGCAGAAAGGAATAGAGCTTCCTATATATTCCGACAGCCGCAATGCGCTCCTTTGGGTGAAACAGAAACAGTGCAAGACAAAGCTGCCGCGCAACAGCAAGAGCGAAGAACTGTTCGGCTACATCGAAAGAGCCGAGAAGTGGCTAAAAGAGAACAGATATACCACAACACTCCTCAAGTGGGAGACAGACAAATGGGGAGAGATACCTGCCGACTTCGGCAGAAAGTAAATAGAAATCGGAAAAGCACTGCTTTTCCGATTTCTATTTACTTGTCACCCTTATATTCACGATAAGGAGTATCCAAATCCAAATAATAGAAATTATGCTGCCTTTGATGTTCTACAGGAGGAAGCTTCATATAATCGCCATACATTTGCTTAAGCAAGGTATCATAATCCTCTACACCTAACAGTTCACGTCCTTCGAATGTGTATGGGCTTGGAGTGCCGTAAACATCTCTGTCAACAATGCTCTTTAAACCATCGTCAAAGCAAAGAACCTTCTTGCATTTATAGAAATCATATTTTGTCAACAGCTTGCGTATCTTCTTCTGCAATCCTTCGACAGTATATAGCTTCCTGCAAAGAAGAGGCAACCATGAACTGGGGCCACGGCCATGCCTGTATGGATCGCGGTATGTAAAATAGAGCAACTTGCAAAAATGCTTGTACTTGAAATAGTGCCAACGCTGCGCCCATTTCCCGTCCGGCATGCCGTCAAGAGGAAAGACATCTATATATGCTCCGCCCAAATACCTCAAGTGAGCATGTTCAATTATAGTTGTGTGGGAATCCTGTATCTTTGCAAAGGGCTGCGGATAGTCCTTGTCATTCTCAGCACAAATAAGTTCATAGCGTTCTGGCAGCCACTCATTGCTATGTGCTATAAGTTTGTCATAATCACTATGAGGCATACAGATATCAGCATCATCATCCCAAGGTATAAAGCCCTTATGACGTACAGCACCCAACATCGTACCGGCAATAAGATAATAACGCAGATTATACTTGCGGCAAGTCTCGTCAATAGCCGAAAGTATATCAAGCATCTTGGCATGCAGTTCTTTTATGTCGTATCCTGCCTTTGTAGAATTATTTGCCATATTCTTAATTTAAATGACACTCAAAAAAGTCCTATAATATTTTCTTCGGCGTATTTCAAATCCCGCTCGTCGTCAATCTCATACCACTTGGCAACGCTTGAGTTGAGTACATATACCGGAATTTTATTCCGGGACATATCAAGAAGCATATACTCGTAACCCAATTTGGGTTTCTCCTCCACAATGCCGGCATATTCGTCACACATTACATGATAGAACAGTGATGATATTCTATGTATTCCGACCAGTTCCCCTTGCGCATCCAGCACATCCTTGTCGGTAGAGCAAGCAACAAGCGTGCCATTCTCATCATGCATCACATAATACTGGTCCTGAAATTTTATTACCGGTGTTATAAGCATTATGTTCTCATGCACATCGGAAAGTATCTCCTTGACTGCATCGGCATTGAACACGATATCGGACTCCAGAAGAAGAAAATCACTGTCACCTATTGCTTCACGGCAATTATACAGCGTGTACATGCTGTTTGTCTCGGCATATCGTGGAGAATATACACACTCTATTTGGGGATACTCCTCGCACAAAGCCTCGTAGCACTCTTTCTTGTATCCGGTTCCTATTACTATGCGCTCTATTCCGCATGAAAGCAGAGTTTCTATGGAACGCCTTATCATTGAGATTCCACCGACCTCTATGAAACCTTTGGGCTGTGTTTCGGTCATCTTGCCGAAGCGGGTACCGAGACCGGCAGCCATTATTACTGCTGTCCTAACCATTTCTAGCTGTTTTTATGTCATACACGTCAAGAGCCTCACCCAAAACGACAAAGAAATCTTCGATATCCTTCGGGAATATCTTGCCTAACGAACATAACCTGAAAGTATTCGTGGTACTTATCTTGCCCGGATATATTGTAAATCCTCTTTCATAGCAGTAATCGTGTACCTTCTCGAAATCCCAGTTCGGGTCATCGGGATACTTTACAGAGACAACAAGACCCGATTCGATGTTGCGGTCGATTACTGTTTCAAGGCCGAGCTTGTCAAGCCCATCATGTATCGCCTCATAGACAGCTCTATGACGGGCGAACTTAGCAGCCTCACCCTCCTCGAAATACTCTTTCAGAGCCTGTATTGTTGCATAGATTGTCTGTACGGGAGGAGTAAAGTGCATCTCCCCGGTCTTCTCGAAATATTCATACTGCAGATAGAGGTTGCAATAGTACGAACGTGTAGGATAGTTCTTAGAAGCCTTTATAATATCGGTCTTGCCTATTATGAACGACAATCCCGACATAGCCATAAGACCCTTCTGGGCCGACGCCATGCAGAAGTCAACATTATCGTCAACCACATTAAGAGGTATCATGCCAAGAGTCGATGTCGTATCGCTGACAAAGATTGCCCCATGCTCATGTGCCATCGCACCGATTTCCCTTATTGGGTTCAATATTCCTGTACCGGTCTCATGGTGACAACAATAGACAACAGCAACATCGGTATTAGCATCAAGAGCTGCTTTTACAGCATCAAGGTCGGGCTGTTCATACACACTGAACTGAAGATTTATATGCGGAAGACGGTACATCTCGCATACCTCTACGGCACGTGAGTTGTAGGCCCCGTTGTTTACTATAAGAATCTTCTTACCCTCCGGCAACAGAGAGTTGATACATACATCTATATTTATGGTTCCTGAACCGCAGAACAACACCGATGTATATTCGCCCTCCGGGGCATGTACAAGCCTAAGAAGGTCGGAACGGAGCTTTTTCATAAGCCCGGCAAATTCCTTCTCGCGAGGACAGATATCAGGCACGACTTGAGCCAGCTTGACAGTATCGGTCGTCGTTGCAGGCCCCGGATTCAAAAGGACATTTCTCTTTATATTCATAGCTTATTGTTTTTCAAGGAATTCCATCAAAGCCTCTTTATTCTGCACCGGCGTAGTAGTTGGCCTTCCCAGATCCTTTCTATTGCCCTTCTTGACCTTAACTTCGAGCAAAACCGGACCTTCACACTCTTTTATCGAAGGGAGAATCTCTTCAAGAGCACTCCTACTATCGACGCTCAGCACACTCTTATACCCTAAAGCCCTGGCAATCATAGGGAAATCTATCTTAAGACCTACTGTCGGCTGGCCACCGACAGAGTCATGTGCTCCATTATTAAAAATGACATGCACATAGTTCTTTGGTGACTTGCTCGACACAATGGCCATAGAACCCATATGCATTATGCTTGCTCCATCACCGTCGAAACACCAAACCTTACGTTCCGGCTTCATAAGAGCGATACCCAGAGCTATCTGTGAAGCATGCCCCATAGCACCGACAGTAAGGAAATCGCGTTCATGACCTTCACCTGCACTCTCGCGGTACTCAAACAGTTCGCGGCTTATCATTCCGGTAGTGCCCACTGCAGCATCGCATTTGTCCATTGATGATGCAACCAGGCCGATAGCCTCTTCACGTGTCATTGTATAGCCGTTCTGCTCGGCATTCTGAAGCATATATGTATCAAAAGTATCCTTCTCTATAACCAGCGCATATACCTCATTCGTCTCCTTCATAGCCTCAACAGCCTTCTCTATCTGCCTTGAAGCCTTTTCCTCATCCTTGCTAAGAACATCGAAGTTGATACCCATAGTATTGAGAAGGCCTGTTGTTATCTTTCCCTGTTTCACATGCTGAGGCTCATCGTGCACACCCGGACGCCCTCTCCAGCCTATGAGCAACAGAACCGGGATATTATAGACCTCTTTATCTGTCAAAGATGCAAGAGGGTTTATCACATTTCCTTCACCGGAGTTCTGCATATAAACGCAACCTATACGGCCTGTCGCAAGATGATATCCGGCAGCAAGGCCGACAGCACCGCCCTCATTGGCAGCTATTATATTATGCTCTGAGTCAACATTGTCCGAGATATATGCACATATATTCTTCAAAAGGCTGTCCGGCACACCGGCAAAGAAATCAATGCCTAATGAGCCCAGCTTGTCAATGAAAAATTTTGGACTTATCATATTGGTTTACTTTTTCTTTGTTCCGGGGATAAGGTTAAGTATCTGCTTGATTGGCATACAGTACTTGTCGGCAGCCTCAAGGCTTCTGCTACAGGTGAGAATTGTTTCGGCACACTTTACCATTGCAGGATATGCCGAACGAAGCATGTGATTGGCATAAATGACAATGTTTATGCCCCACTCTGCAAGTTCTTCCTCGGTAAACTGGTTGTATGTAGTGGGAACTGCAACTATTGGAGTATGCTTGTCTTTTTCTCTGAAACGCTTGCAGAACTCCTTGACATCCTCACCGCTCTTGTCCTTTGAGTGTATCATGATTCCGTCTGCGCCGGCTTCTACATAGGCATGGCAACGCTCTAGCGCATCGTCCACAGACTTTCCGGCTATAAGCGACTCACAACGCGAAATTATCATGAAATCACGTGTTATCTGGGCATCCTTTCCGGCCTTTATCTTTGTGCAGAACCCCTCTATCGTGTCCTGTGTCTGCACTGCATCCGTACCAAAAAGTGAGTTCTGCTTAAGACCGACCTTATCTTCTATTATGACAGCCGAGATTCCCAACCTCTCAAGTGTACGTACAGTAAAACCGAAGTGTTCTACCTTGCCGCCTGTATCACCGTCAAAGATAATCGGCTTTGTCGTTACCTCAAGGGTATCGTTAAGGTCATGCAAACGTGTTGTCAGGTCAACCGCTTCAATATCGGGCTTGCCTTTGCTTGTAGAATCGGTCAACGAAGAGGACCACATTCCGTCGAACTCCCTATGCTGGCCGTCAACATCAACACTGGTATGCTCTGCAATAAGGCCGGTAAGACCATTATGCGATTCTAGGATGCGGACTATCGGCTTGGCTGATATCAAGCGTCGCAAAGATGAAAGACGTGCCTGAGGTGTCGTTCCAAGAGAAGCAAGCTCATTTGCCAACCCCGAAGAGGTTATACCTTGGGTATAGGGAATCTCTATCACCTTTCCGCCTATCTTCTCCATAACCTTGAAGACCTCATCGCGGATATACTTGTCGGGGCCCTGAACCCAATCATCCCCATGGATTATATAATCCGGTTTATATCTCAAGAGGTTAGGGACATAACTCCACTCATCCTGCGGGACAATTTCGCTAACACCTTTTATATTCATCAGAACCTCCTTACGCTGCTCATAGTTGAGATAGGGAAGACGCTTATGTGTTGCAATTGCTTTGTCTGTAAAGAGGCCTATTACAACATCACCGTACTTGGTTCCTTCGTTAATGATATTTGTAAGTCCCGGATGCATGATATCTGCAATCATGCCAAGATAAACTTTCTTGCTCATATCTATTTATTTTTGAATCTTTTGTTCTTTAATCTTCTAAACATAGAGCGTTTATTTATACTCTCTTCTTACCTCAAGAAGCACATCCACATAGCTACGTCTTGTATCAAAGTGCCGTTCAGCACACCTTAAACAAGAAAGACACCTCATTCGCAATCCTCTCTCATGCCTAAACCAAACTCTGTAGTCACTCTATTAAGACGTTTTGTCTCTTTGCGTATTGCCTTATTACGTTCAAGAGCCTCAGCGTTAACATAAGGCCGTTTATGGTCGAGATGAAGTATTATCGCAGAATAGCGTATCTGCTTCGACCGTATTCCGTTGTTGAACATACGCTCACCCATTTCTCTATCTTCACCGCCGTACTGCATTCGCTCATCAAATCCATTTACGGCCAAGATATCTCTTCTCCACCCGCTTGAATTCATGCCGTTCCACGTCGCTTTTGCCGGAGTAATAAAATTCATGAAGGCCGAGAACCATCTGCTGTTGAAAAGTTTAGTACATTTGAAGTTCCTCTTCAATCCCTTGCCTACAAGCCAATCAAGAGTGAAGGCACGTCCGCACATGATATCTTCACGTGTAATACATTCGCTTATATCCATTGGCAGCTTGAAATATCCCCCCGACAGGATATACCTCTCACGTGCAAAACGCAGATGCGTCTCGATGAAATCGGGCCTTGCGACACAATCCTGATCGGTGAAGATTAGATAATCGGATGTCGCTACGCGCAATGCCTCATTCAAAATCCTTGTCTTACGGAAGCCTTCATCCTTGTGCCATACATGCTTTATCGGCAATGATGCCTTGAAGCTGTCTATAAGCATACGAGTCTCTTCACCCGAACCGTCATCGGCAATTATAACCTCATCGGGTACCACACTCTGTACCTCATAGCTCCACAATGTCTTTTCGAGCCATCGGGGATTATTATACGTTGAGATGACTATTCCTACAGTAAACTTCTTCATCATACAGTACCGGTTTTCTTGTACATTACAAAAAATATCTGCCTAGGAGTTTATAATAACTCCATTCTATTGTATGAAGATAGAGATTATGGAGAGAGAAGAAAGATGAAGCCGGTTTTATTTCGGTCGTTCCCTCCAAATTGTCCATTTCTATCTCAGAAACAGCCCTTGCAATAATATTGAACATATTGTGCTCGCCTACAACCCTAAGCTTCGCATCATTGATAGCATCAAGATTCTTTTCATATGTTCCTTCTTTGTCTATCTTGTTTATTATCTCCGCCACACTATCGAAATCGCATATGTCTATTGGGGTAAATGACGACTCAGGAAAATACTCCTTCACATTGGTACAGCCATGATACAAAGGATAGGCTCCTGCCAGATAACAATCGGACAGCTTCTCAGTCCAATAATAGTCGCATTCAGAGTTCTCTATGACAATGTGATACTTATAAGGAGCTATTGCATCCCATTTGTCATCAAAACGTTTGAACCCTCCACCGAAGATATCAACCTTGTCACCGAACCTGTCTTTCAGTTTTCTTATAAAACGGAGCCTGTCAACATGACCTTTTGTGAATGCCTTCTTGCTTGTCACGACAGACATAAATTTCTCTTTCTTTGGCTCAGACAACAGTATCTCCTCACGGTTTCTCGTTATTCTGCAGCCGCCATTCTCAAAAATACCGCCGACAAACCATGGCAATACGGCTGGAGTATATATCACTCTGGTTCCGCTTCCGGGAGAAACCTTAAGACCCGGCTGACATGCAAGGACTGTTCCGAACTGTTCACAATAACCTCTAGGGTATTCCACTATCCCGTAAGGTTCACATGTGACAAGCATCGTCCTGTTCTTGGGGAGCTGAAACTGTTTAGCAGAACTTATACCTTTACCCTTGACAACAATAAAATCGGGAGACGAGTCAATATCGTTTATATAGAAACGGCATTTCCCATCATCACTGATACCGTTGCCACCAACAGTTTGCCTCAGGCTGACCAAGGGGTCTTGTGTCAAAATAAGAACCTTTTTCATCACTGCTATCTCTTTCCTAAAATATACTTCTTTATTAATCCTGTAAATTTCTTTCTTCTAACCCAACTACGGTCGTGACGCTGCTTGACACGCACAGCCTCATCCACATCATTCTGCGACCATCCCCTATTCATGGCATACTTGCCAAGAACATACCTGTAAACGTCGGTAAGCCACCAGAAAAGGGTAAGATTCTCCATACACTCCTTTTTGGGCACCGCCTCTTCGTAAAATCGCATCCTGTTGATGTCAATCAATTCAAACCTGTAGGAACCCTGTTCCTTTCTATACAAGACATTAGTTGGATTCAAATCCTTATGCAAGACCCCCGCATCGTGCAAAGATGCAACAAATCCGGCATATGCACCAGCAAGATCTGCATTATAGGGTTCACGTTCTATCAATTCCGAACGGACACTCTTGCCGTCTGTAAAAGCGCATACATAATAGACCTGGGTTATAAAGCCAAAACAACTTTTCTCGGCATAGGCAACCTCGTGTGGCGTATCAAAGTTTCTGTTTCTCAACTCCACGGCATTCCTGAATGCACGTTTTGCCTTGTTAGGCTTGAAAAGCGTATAAACAATCCTTTTTATTATATTATGCTTTTTATATCTTTTTATAACAAGTTTGTCTCCCTGCGGAGAACAACACAGAACAATCTTATTACGCCCATTATAAAGTATTTTGTCATCAGGTGCCTCCATAAGCCTGTCTATGGAGGACAACCATCCTTTAAGATACTCGAATTCTGCTGCTATAACAATTTTCATACCATAACCGTCTTTCTGCCTGCACACAACGCAATCCCATAAAAAGATTCATACGGAATTGACAATAATGTTGCTATCATCCACAAACTTACGAAAAAATATTCTTTTTCAACACTTGCAACGGCAAAAATACAGACATGCCCTGCAATTTGGTATCATTGCTCGTATCACATCCTTTTACAACCTATTGATGTTAAATATTTATTGCTATCTTTGTACAAGACAACAATTATAGACTTATGCCTACAATACTCTTCCCATCTCCGATATTCGGCCCGGTAAAAAGCCGCAGACTCGGAATATCATTAGGAATAAACCTATTGCCCAACGACGGCAAAGTGTGTACATTCGACTGCCTCTATTGCGAATGCGGATTCAACACCGACAGAAGAGCAAAGTCTCCGTTGCCTACACGGGAAGAGGTCGCTGATGCATTAGAGAAAAAACTCATAGAAATGAGCAGAGAAGATGCACTGCCTGATGTCCTTACATTTGCAGGCAACGGCGAACCCACCATCCACCCGCAATTCAATGATATAATCGATGACACCATTGCGTTGCGTGACAGGTACTGCCCGAAAGCAAAGGTAAGTGTGCTGACAAATGCCACACTGATAACGAGGGAGAAGGTTTTTGAAGCACTATGCAAGGTCGACAACAACATACTGAAACTCGACACCGTTGATGCAGACTACATAAGGACGCTTGACCGCCCTACGGGGAGATACGACCTTAGTGCAATCATCGAAAAGATGAAGGCTTTCAATGGAAGAGCCGTTATACAGACCATGTTCCTCAAAGGTACTGTTGACGGCAAGGAGCTTGACAACACTACAGACAAATACGTATTGCCCTGGCTTGAAGCAGTAAAGAAAATTGTACCGCGCGAAGTGATGATATATACAATAGACCGCGAAACCCCACAAGACGGGTTGTCAAAAGCAACTAAGGAAGAACTTGACAGAATCGTAGCCCTGCTGCAAGAATCCGGAATAAAGGCATCGGCATCATACTAAAAATACCGGAAGCAAAAATCCTTTAGAAATCAAAAAAAGAAGAAAGGCCTGTATATGAAGCTGTTATAAACGCATAACGGATTAGCTTTCCCGCAGCCATAACAGCTATTACCTTATATCTGTCAACACGCATCACACCCAAAGTCACCAGCAGTGCTTCACCGAAAATAGGAACAAACGAAACTCCTGCTGCCCAATATCCATACTTCTGGATAAGCTTGTCGGCACGTTTCATTCTCTTGTCCGATATCTTGAAGAATTTCTGTGCACGCTCTTTTGTTGTAAGGTAGCCCATCAAGAAGCATGTCACGCCACCCAGAGTATTTCCGAGTGTTGCGACAAGAGTAATGCCTATTGCATTAAGTCCCAAATTAAGGAAAAAGACCAGAAGAACTTCGCTTGTTATCGGCACAACTGTTCCGGAGAGGAATGAGAGCACTCCCATCCCAAGATACCCATAATCCTTGAAAAATTCTAAAACAGTCCCATCCATAGGCTATATGATGCAAAAGAAACCCAAAACAGATTCACAAATATAAAGTATATATTTGACAACTTTGTTATTTTCTGTATAAATAAATACGACATCAGAACCGCTGTACCCGGAATACGGCACGCATAAAGCAGTTCGCTATGCAAAGGAAGGAGAAACGACAACAACATCAGATAACTGTTGAGCAAAAGTACAAGACTGAGTCTCTTCCTCAATACAGGCTTGCCGGGAGATGAAGAGGTAAAAAAAAGCACTGATGCCGGGACAAGAACCAACAGTTCGGCAACTACGGACAATAGTATATGGAACGGAGGCATTGCAACCATGAACATTCCGCCGGTAAAGAAGCCTTGCATGCCCGAAAACAGCATTCGAGCCGGCTCATACACATAAGAAGCACCGAAAATCAACCAGAAAGGCGTCAACAAGCCAAGCAGCATAGCAAAGCCCCTCTTCACAGTAATTGTATTCGAGATAAAGGTAAATGACACCAGTACCGGCAATATCAATAAAAAGACAGGAGTGAGCAATGACACACTTCCTATAAGTGCAAAAACAGCAAACAGAACCCTCTCATGCTCAGCCGTAACCTGACACGAGAAGAGCATAGCTACAGATGCAGCCAGTGCCATTGCAGAAAAGGCGACATGGAAATCATAGCTGACATGCATTGAAAGGGCAATAAGCCATATAAATAGCGACATGAGCCACCCCACCCTTCTCTCAAAAAGATGAAGATGGTTCAATATAAAGGCAACAGCTATGTAACACAGCAATGACAACGATCTTGTCAAAAAATTGCATGAGGGAGCTGATGACGACAAAACATCATCCCTGAATTCTCCGGCTATTGCCACAAAAAGCCACAATGCCAGAGCGCATGACAGCAGCACCGGCATTGTAAATATTCCTGTAACGAAACGTCCTTGTATCGACTTGTTATAAATCAAAGCCTATATCTCCCCTAAAGTATTTCTTTTCGAAATCAATCGCATTTGCAGCCTTGAACGATTTCTCCAAAGCCTCGGCACGAGTAGAACCATATGACACAGCAGCTATGACACGGCCACCGGCTGTAACAACCTTGCCGTCTTTATCGGCGGTTCCGGCATGGAACAGGATGCTATCCTTCACATTCTCGAAACCGGTTATTTCGTAGCCCTTGCCGTAATGTTCGGGGTATCCTCCCGACACAAGCATCACACATACTGCATTGCGTTCGTCAAACTCAACAGAGGTTCCGGCCAGAGTTCCGGATGCAACCTTTTCGAACAGTTCTACAATATCACTCTTGAGACGGAGCATAACTGACTCTGTTTCAGGGTCACCCATACGCACATTGTACTCGATTACCATCGGCTCGCCATCAACATTTATCAGACCGAAGAAGATAAATCCCTTATACAGCAGATTATCCTTTACAAGGCCATCGACAGTCGGACGTATTATCCTCTCCTCGACCTTCTTCATCCACTCAGGCGTTGCGAAAGGAACAGGCGAGATAGAACCCATACCTCCTGTATTCAGCCCGGTATTTCCCTCACCTATGCGCTTGTAGTCCTTTGCTTCCGGCAATATTACATAATCCTTTCCGTCGGTGAGAACAAATACAGAACACTCAATGCCATCGAGAAACTCCTCTATGACAACTGTTGCCGAAGAGTCTCCGAACATACCGTCGAACATCTCATCAAGACTGCTCTTTGCCTCTTCCAATGTAGGCAAAATAAGCACTCCCTTTCCTGCACAAAGGCCATCGGCTTTCAGGACATACGGAGCCTTAAGCCCCTCAAGGAACTGGTATGCATCCCCTTTCTCTGCAGCAGTAAAAGCCTTGTATGCTGCTGTAGGAATTGAATGACGCTGCATGAAGTCCTTTGCAAAGCTCTTGCTTCCCTCAAGCTCGGCCGCAGCCTTAGTCGGCCCAATGACAGAGATGCCTTTAAGAGCCTCACTATCCTGAAAATAGTCATAGATGCCTTTTACCAGCGGGTCCTCAGGACCGACAACAACCATATCAACACCATTTTCGAGCACAAAGGCCGCAATGGAATCAAAGTCTGTAACCTTGATATCTACATTCTCGCCAACCTCCTTTGTTCCGGCATTGCCAGGAGCAATGAACAGTTTATCGACCTTTGGACTTTGAGCTATCTTCCACGCAAGAGCATGTTCGCGGCCTCCGCTACCTAAAAGCAATATCTTCATAATATATGTTTTCTAATGTTGAAATGATTATTTTCTTTTACTATCTCTTTTTCCTCCACGCAATGGTTTGAAATCACCGTTGCCGCGAGACGGCTGACGCTTGCCGGCCCCATCACGGCGTTCATAACGGTCTCTCTGTGCACCGCTTCGCTCTCTGTTGCCATAACCGCCGCGTCCTTCACGTCTATCACCGCCACGTGTCTCCTTACGATTGCCATAACGGTTATCTTGCCTATCTTCGTAATGGCCATTCCTGCGGTCTTCACGCTGAGGACGCTCCTTGTCATACTCCCTGCGCTCGCGACCTGCAACTATGCGCTTGGCATTCTTTGTACCGAAATACGATTCAAGTTCCCTACGGCGACGCATAGAGTCGCTGTCTATATCTGACGAGAAGCCATCCTCTTCGCGTTCCTTGCGCGACGGGCGCAACTCACCGTCAAGCCCAGTCAGACGGGACTTGCGCTTAAGAGGTGCAAAATCTTTCTTGAGTTCATTGCCTTCGTCCCTGAATCCCTTGTATTTTCCTTGAAAAAGTTCGTACTTGCGGAATTCGCAGTCAAGGTCACCGTTATACAATGGAATACGGGCCGATGCCTTAAGACCCACCTGATCGAAGCAATCGTAACTGCTGCTTATTATCCATGCCTCATTGCCCTGGAAAGCATGCTTCAGGCGCGAGCCTAGTTCCTTATACACGCTCAGAAGATTCTCCAGTACAAGACGCTCTCCATAAGGAGGGTTGACAACCATCAAAGCACGTTCCTTTGGCTCAACGAAATCCTTTATGTCACGGCACTCGATTTCAACGATATCGCCCATCATGGCCGATTTCACATTCTTGCGTGCACATGCAACCATTCGGCCGTCAACATCGTAACCGTATATCTTATGGTTGAACTCGCGTTCAGCAGAGTCATCCTCATATATCGACCTGAACAGTTCGCTGTCGAAATCCTTCCACTTCTCGAAAGCGTATCCCTTGCGATAGACACCGGGAGCTATGTTACGGGCAATAAGTGCTGCCTCGATAGGGATTGTTCCCGAACCGCACATAGGGTCTATGAAATCGCATTCGCCGTTCCAGCCTGTAAGCATAATCATTCCGGCAGCCAGCACCTCGTTTATAGGAGCAGCTCCAGTCTCGACACGATAGCCACGACGGTGCAGGGACTCGCCCGAACTGTCAAAAGCCAAAGTACAATCCTCGCCGGCAATATGTATATGGAACACCAAATCCGGGTTATTCAAACGGACCGAAGGGCGTTCTCCTGACTTTTCATTGAAATAATCGGCAATGGCATCCTTGACACGGTATGCCACAAATTTGGAATGACGGAACACATCACTGTAAACCACAGAATCTACAGAGAAGGTAGAACGGCTGTCAAGATACTGCTCCCACTCTACGGACTTTATAACATTATAAACCTCGTCGGCATCGGCAGCCTTGAAGTGCATTATAGGCTTGAGGATACGCACGGCAGTTCTCAAATGGAAATTAGCCTTATACATCAATGCCTTGTCTCCTGTAAAAGAGACCATTCTGCGCCCCAACTGCACATTATTCGCACCAAGAGCGACAAGCTCCTTTGCCAAAACCTCTTCGAGACCCTGAAAGGTCTTTGCAATCATTTCAAATTCACCCATAAGAATGTCAAAAAGAAATAAAGAGATACTCCCCTAATAATTTGCAAAGGAACAAAAAAAAGCAATGCGAATCAACAAAAGAGACTTGTTATTTGAGCAGGAATAAGCTACATTTGCAATCCTTTTGGCTTCAAATGCCACACAATGGATATAACAAGAAGATAATTGGAAAAGAAAAGCCGAAATAACATGAAACTAAAGACAGCAACAACAGTTTTTGCAATACTTGCCACTGCATGCATAACAGCAGCTCTTTCCAGCGCGACAGTTACGGAACAGAAGCCGACAGAGACAATGGAGCGGCCACAGCCAAGCACTGTACTCTCACCGGATGTTCCTGCAAGCGTTACATTCGCAGGAGAAGAGATAAGCCTGACTACACAGGACCGTCGTGAACGCATGGACAGGGAGATGCTGGCTTTCAGCTACTCGCATATAAACACAATGCTGCAGATAAAGCGCGCCAACCGTCTGTTCCCTATAATAGAGCCTATACTGAAAGAGTGCGGTGTACCCGAAGACTTGAAATATCTGATGATAATTGAGAGCAACGGTGATACTGAAGCCGTTTCACCGGCAAAGGCTGGGGGCTTATGGCAATTTTTAGAAAGCACCGGACGCGAGTACGGACTGGAGGTAAACAAGGAGGTTGACGAAAGATACCACATTGAAAAGGCAACACGCGCCGCATGCAAATATCTCAAAGGATCGTACCGCATATACGGAGACTGGCTCACAGTTGCTGCAAGCTATAACACCGGACGTGGCAATGTAGCAAAACGCATTGAGGGGCAGAAGGAGGAAAAGGCCATTAACCTTAAGCTACTGCCGGAAACATCGCGCTACATATTCCGCCTTCTTGCAGTAAAGACTATCTTTTCCGACCCGAAGGCCTATGGATTCTGCCTGAGAAGCAGCGACCTATACCCATTGATTCCACACAAGGATACTATTATAGTGGATTCTGCAATAACAAACTGGGGTACATTCGCAAAGGAGCATGGAGTGACATACCTTCAATTACGTGAAGCCAACCCTTGGATAAGAGGTACTGCACTCACAAACAAAAACATGAAAGAGTATTCGGTAAACATTCCAGATGCAAAGACACTTGAATACGACCCGCACAGGACTAAGGCGCACGACAGCAGATGGGTCGTTGAATAATAAAATGATTGGCGGATTGAATACACTCAATCCGCCAATCATTTTATACACCTACGCCATCTTCTCGCCAAGCTTCATCTTAGCTTCGTTGAGGAATTTCCTTATATCGCGTTCATTGCCTTTCTTGCATATCATAAGTATATCATCAGTATCTACCACAACAAGGTCATCTACGCCCTGCATTACCACAAGCTTGTCCTTTGGCAACACAACCATATTGTTATGGCTGGAATATTTCAGGGTCTTGCAGCCGATCAAGACATTTCCGTCACTGTCTTTGGGAAGAGTTCCGTAAAGAGTATCCCAGGTACCGATATCGGCCCATCCGAACTCACCCGTCATGACATACACATTGTCGGCACGCTCCATAACGCTCATATCGACCGATGCATTCGGGAAGGATGTATATATCTCATACCCCTTGCGACGACGCTGCGCCCTGTCAGGAATCTCGCTGTATATATTCTCCAGCATAGCCATCATATCAGGCAGATACGTAGAAATGGTATCTATGATTGTCTGCACATTCCAGATGTATATACCGGAGTTCCAATAGAATTCACCGCTCTCCATAAAGATTCTTGCAAATTCAAGTGCGGGCTTCTCTGTAAATGTACGCACTTTATA
This sequence comes from Bacteroidaceae bacterium, assembly GCA_017522915.1. Lineage (GTDB taxonomy): Bacteria > Bacteroidota > Bacteroidia > Bacteroidales > Bacteroidaceae > HGM04593. The sequence continues at coordinate 26,709 of JAFWXX010000053.1, read as the reverse complement.
AAAAATGTCATTTTCGGGAACACCCTCCGCCTGGATATATCCGTAACGTGTCTCAGGACATGTTGGCTTAATGCCTACGACAACCAGTTTCTTCTTTTCGGCCACAAAATCAAGTCCTTTGCTTATTACATCAACGAACTTGCTCTCGTCGAGTATCAGCTGGTCACTCTGGGCCACCACAATATTGGCATTGGGATTAAGTGTGCGTATATGACATGCCAGATTTGCTATGCTTGGAGCTGTACCGCGGAATGCCGGCTCATGTATCACCTGAGAGTCGGGCAAATCCGGAAGCTGCTCACGGACAATATCGGTATAATCGACATGAGTAGCAACTATTATGTTCTCGTGCGGAACAATACGGCAATAACGGTCGTATGTCTGCTGAAGCAGTGTTCTTCCACAGCCCAGCAAGTCGAGAAACTGCTTAGGAAGTGACTTTCGGCTCAACGGCCACAAACGCGTACCTTGCCCACCGGCCATAATCACACAATAACGATTGTTGTCCATATCATCAATACTTAATTATATATTGCCGGCCATTACAACAACAAGAGAAGCTAATGTTTCGGCATTATTACAATAACCCATCTCCCATTCTGTATAAATGGAACCGACATTCCAAACAATGGTTTTACAAAAATAAGAAGAAATTTCAAATTCCATTGAAATTTCAGCATGTTATGCAATTTCTTTTATACCCACATCATTACACGAGCATTCTACCATAGTAGAAGTTTTATTGAGAAGTTATGCAATGAAAACCTTGCTACATAACAGGAATTGCATATCTTTGTCTTGTATTACTTTAGGAGCCAGTCAGTTCACAGCTATACTGCAATGAACGTACAAATCTGGAATCACTGTAAATTGATTATAGTATATGAAGAAAAGAAACATAAAGCGGATTCTTGTCATACGTTTCCGACAGATTGGAGACACAGTCCTGTCCACGGCCTTATGCAGTAGCCTGAAACGGAGTTTCCCCGAAGCAGAAATACACATAATTCTGAATGAGCGCATTGCACCAATTGTTTCCGGTCATCCCGACATAGACAAGGCTATTCCTTTTAACGTTGCCGAGAACAGGAGCACCTTTAGATATATAAGGAATGTGTGGAGGGTTATCAAGCATGGCAAGTATGATATTATTATCGATATGAGAAGTACTGTCAAGACGCTGCTCTTCTCACTATTGTCGCTTTTTTCGCTCCATAGACCTATACGCGTAGGTTATAAAAAATGGTACTCATCACTGTTTTTCAACCATTCCGTAAAGAACATCGAGGGAAGTTTGATTGAGAAGAACCAGCTATTCGCCAATACACTTTCATATATTGCACCTATTGCTGTTGCAGATGATTTCCGTCTTTTTGTCAGCGAAGATGAAAAGAATGCGATGAGAAAACGGATGGAAGACGCTGGCATGGATCTCTCACGCCCTGTCCTCTTGGCCGGCGTAACGACAAAACTCCTGCCTAAAAGATGGAATTTGGAGTATATGCAGGAAACTATCTCACGTATAATACAAAGATATAGCGACGTACAGATAATCTTCAACTATGCACCAGGAAAAGAAGAACAGGACGCAAAGGAAATATTCAGCAACCTTGGTTCTCCTTCGGCTATAAAAATTGATGTGGAAGCCTCTTCCTTACGTGAATTGCTTGCCCTATGCGCCAATTGCACATTCTACTTTGGAAACGAAGGAGGCACAAGACATGTTGCACAGGCACTAGGCATTCCGTCTTATGCAATTTTCTCCCCGCACATAAGCAAAAGAACATGGTTACCTACAAACAATGTACCTGCTTATGGAATAGAAGCCGACTATCCGCGCCCGGAAGGAATGAACAACGATGAAATCTTCAATACAATAACTCCCGACAAGGTATGCAAGGAGCTGTTTCCACTACTTGACAACTTTTTTAAAAAGAATCAGATATAATACTCTACAATATCTGCATTTACAGAAACAATCCCCTGGACTTTGATATAATTTTAAAGAGTTCAGGGGATTGTTCGTTATTCATTTAAAATTCTGCATTATTCGGAGTTCTTGGGAAAGGTATGACATCGCGAATATTTGCCATACCGGTCACAAAGAGCAGAAGACGCTCAAATCCGAGACCGAAACCGGAGTGCGGACATGAGCCGTAACGGCGTGTGTCAAGATACCACCACATATCCTTCATCGGAATATTCATCTCTTCAATACGTGCAAGCAGCTTGTTATAGTCGGCTTCGCGCTCCGAGCCACCGATAATCTCCCCTATCTTCGGGAAGAGAACGTCCATTGCACGTACGGTCTTGCCATCATCATTCTGCTTCATGTAGAAAGCCTTTATATCCTTCGGATAGTCGGTAAGGATGACCGGACGCTTGAAGTGAGTTTCAACCAGATAACGCTCATGCTCCGAAGCAAGGTCAACACCCCAATATACCGGAAACTCGAACTTGTGGCCGGCAGCAACAGCATCTTCAAGAATCTTTATACCGTCGGTATAGCTGAGACGAACGAACTCAGTATCAACGATTGAACGCAAACGGGCAATCAGCTCTTTGTCAATCATGTTATTGAGGAATGTTATATCTTCCATGCAGTTGTCGAGAGCCCACTGCACACAATATTTTATAAATTCCTCGGCAAGCTCCATATTGTCGTATATATCATTGAACGCGACCTCTGGTTCTATCATCCAGAACTCAGCCAAGTGGCGTGGAGTATTTGAGTTCTCGGCACGGAATGTCGGACCGAATGTATAGATTGCACCCAGCGCAGTTGCTGCCAATTCGCCTTCGAGCTGGCCGGAAACGGTAAGGCTTGCCTGCTTGCCGAAGAAATCGCTGTCATACTTGATATTTCCGTTCTCGTCCTTCTTAAGGTCGTAGAGATTCATGGTTGTAACCTGAAACATCTGACCGGCACCTTCACAATCTGAAGCTGTGATAAGCGGAGTATGAAAATAGTAGAAACCCTTGTCATGGAAGAACTTATGTATAGCGTATGCCATATTGTGGCGTATGCGGAACACTGCACCGAAAGTATTTGTACGCGGACGCAAGTGAGCTACCGTACGCATAAACTCCATAGTCTGTCCCTTCTTCTGCAAAGGATAAGTATTGTCACATGCACCGAGCAGTTCAATCTCGGTAGCCTGAATCTCGACAGCCTGACCACCGCCGATAGACTCGACAAGCATTCCGTTGACACTAAGGCATGCACCTGTAGTAAACTGTTTTACAAGCTCTTCATCGAACTTGTCGGCATCTATCACAACCTGAATATTATTGATTGTAGAACCGTCGTTAAGAGCCACAAAAGCGACCTGTTTGCTACTGCGGCGGGTTCTGACCCACCCCCTTACATTAACCTCTATACCGGCACTCTTGCTCTTGAGAACATCCGATATTCTTGTACGCTTTATCGTTTTCATTGAATCTTTATTTGTGTCGGAGTTTCCTCCTGTTCTTGTTTCTAATTATTCGTAAGCACCCATACGGAGCATATTCACCTCTTTCTCAGTCAGATATCTCCAGTCACCGCGCTTCAGATTCTTCTTTGTAAGCCCTGCAAACAGAACCCTGTCGAGCTTGTTGACACGGTAACCGAGATGTTCAAGCATACGGCGAACGATACGGTTCTTGCCGGAGTGTATTTCAATACCTATCTGGGAGCGGTCGGCCTCATTCACATAAGTAACCTCATCGGCATAAACTGGACCGTCCTCAAGCTCTATTCCATTTACAAGCATATCCATGTCGGACATAGCGACATTCTTGTCACATGTTACATGGTATATCTTCTTCTTCATGAATTTAGGATGAGTAAGCTTGGCTGCCATATCACCATCATTGGTAAGAAGAAGCACACCGGTAGTATTGCGGTCGAGACGGCCTACAGGATATATTCTCTCCTTGCCGATTCCACGAAGACAATCGAGCACAGTCTTGCGCTCCTGAGGATCATCAACAGTTGTAACGCAATCCTTTGGCTTGTTAAGAAGAACATATACCTTACGCTCCGGATTAATGCGCTCACTGTTGAAGCGCACATCGTCTGTCGGCACGACCTTTGTACCCAGTTCTGTAACGACCTCACCGTTAACAGTAATAAGACCGGCTTCAATGTAGTTGTCAGCCTCGCGACGTGAGCAGATTCCGGCATTGGCAAGGTACTTGTTCAGACGTACAGGCGCATTCGGGTCTATTGCAGCCTCACGATATGCAACGCGTTTCTTGGTACTGTATTTTGAGTTAGGGTCGTATGCCTTTCTATTGCCTCTTGCTCCATAACTACCACGACGTTCGGCACCGTAGTTTCCGTACGACCTGTTCTCGCTATTGCCGGAATAGGAACTCTGCGTTTCACTACGGTATCCCCCTTTGCGGAAGTTCCTTTCACCACCCTGCTGCTCAGCATTGTATCGCGGCCTGAACTCGCCGCCGGAACGTGGCCTGTAACCTTTATCATTATCAAAACGGTTATTGTCAAAGTTACGGCCAGAACGGTTATATGACCTGTAACCTCCGTTTGACTCATTGCGATCGGGGCGTGTGAACTGAGGACGCTCGTCGGAATTCCTGTTGAAATGCGGACGTGACTTCAGTCTGTTGTCACTCCCGAAATTAGGGTTGAATGAACTTCTCTCCCTATTGCCGCGTGGGGTAAAGTCACCCTGACGCTTCTCTCTATAATTACTCATCGATGAAATATTTTACGAACCTCACGGTCCAAATTATATTTTTACAAACCTGTATAGGTGTGCGGTGTTATTGCACGCAGTTCTTCCTTTACACTTTCTGCCACATCCAAGCCGTCAATGAATTGCAACAAGGTATTCTGGTTTATACCTTCATTTGTACGTGTAAGAGCCTTGAGTGCCTCGTAGGGATTAGGATATGCCTCACGGCGAAGTATTGTCTGGATACCTTCCGCACACACACTCCAGCAGTTGTCCAGTTCGTCATAGATTGCCGACTCATTGAGAAGCAACTTGCGCAGACCTACAAGTGAACTCTTTATAGCAATGAGCATGTGCCCCATAGGAACACCGACATTACGTAGCACAGTAGAATCGGTAAGATCACGCTGCAGGCGTGAAATCGGCAACTTCATTGACAGATGGTCAAGGATTGCATTAGCTATGCCCAAATTACCCTCACTGTTCTCGAAGTCGATAGGATTCACTTTATGGGGCATTGCACTTGAGCCTACCTCGCCCGCTTTAATCTTCTGTTTGAAGAACTCATTGGAGATATACTGCCAGAAATCCTTGTCCATATCCATGATTATCACGTTCAGACGGCGCATAGCATCGAACAGAGCCGCAAGATTGTCATAGTTGGATATCTGGGTTGTATATTGCTCACGCTGAAGACCAAGGCTTTCACTAACAAACTTGTTGGCAAAGGCTTTCCAGTCAATAGAAGGATACGCGACGCGGTGAGCGTTGAAGTTTCCTGTTGCACCTCCGAACTTTGCCGATATTGTACACTTCTTCAATTCTGCCAACTGCGTCTCAATACGGTACACGAAAACCATCACCTCCTTGCCCAAACGGGTAGGTGAAGCCGGCTGTCCGTGTGTACGTGCCAACATAGGAATATTTTCCCAAGCTGCTGCATACTCCTTCAACTGAGAGATGAGTTCCTCTATAGCCGGATAATAGACCTCTGCAAGAGCATCCTTTATCGAGCAAGGTATAGATGTGTTGTTGATATCCTGCGATGTAAGACCAAAATGGATGAACTCCTTGTATTCGTCAAGGCCTCCGATAGAATCGAACTTTTCCTTTATAAAATACTCTACAGCCTTGACATCATGATTTGTCACCTTCTCTATCTCTTTCACACGTGATGCTTCCGCAGGGGTAAAATTACCGTATATCTCACGGAAACGGGGATATAGAGCCTTATCAAGACCTGCCAGCTGCGGAATCGGAAGTTCACACAATGCTATAAAATACTCTATCTCTACAAAGACACGGTACTTTATAAGCGCGTACTCCGAAAAATAACCGGCAAGCGGTTCTGTTTTACCTCTGTATCGTCCATCAATTGGGGAAACGGCAGTCAGAATATCAAGTTCCATCGTTTTTTATTTATGATAAATGTTTTCTATGCAAAAATAGTACTTTTTAGCTATAAACACCTTATACTGGCCTAAAGTTTATCGAACAACAGCATAAGGGAGATAAAAAAAACCTACGCACTGCGCAGGCTGAGCATCGTGGACGTTGACGGATTCGAACCGCCGACCCTCTGCTTGTAAGGCAGATGCTCTAAACCAGCTGAGCTAAACGTCCAATATTCTTTTCTTTAAACCAGTGGACGTTGACGGATTCGAACCGCCGACCCTCTGCTTGTAAGGCAGATGCTCTAAACCAGCTGAGCTAAACGTCCAATATGTCGCAAACCTTAATTGCGATGCAAAGGTATATCAATTTGGAATAACCGCCAAATTTTTAGGCAACAATTTTACAATATAAACAAAAAAATATGAGGAGCTGAATTGCTCCTCATATTATATCAATGATATTATCTATTACTTAATAACCTCAATGATGGCACGACGGTTCAAGAACTTTGTGCTGTACTCGCTTGTCTCGCCATTACCAACTGCAGACTCAACAGTTGCACCGTTTGCTCTCAAGAGCTCAGCAACAGCATCAGCACGTTTCTGAGAAAGTTCCTTGTTATATGCATCGCTGCCGATAACGTCTGCCCAACCGATTACGCGGAGCTTAACGCCTGCATCAGCAGCAGCCTTTGCATATGCCGCAATATTCATTTCCTCCTTCTTTGAGTCAATCTTTGCAGAACCGAAAGCAAAGAATACAGACTGCTTAACATCTACAACTTTCTTGTCATTCTTAGCTTGGTTGTACTTGTTTGTCATGTCGCCGAGCTGACCCTTAAGAGCCGCAATCTCAGCCTGTGACTTCTGGTTAAGAGCATTAGCGTTGTTAACGTCGTTCTGCAAACCATCAATGATAGCTGCATAGCTTGCCTGAAGAGCAGGAACATCAACAGCCTTCTCCCAACCTACCTTACCGATTCTGTAAGTTACACCGGCCATAATAGACCACATCATGTCATGACCGCTTGAACCAGTAATTGAACTGAAACCATTGCGGAAGAAGAAACCGGCAAGTTCAAGGTTCAGAGCCCAACGCTCCGCCAAACGGAATGTATTGATGATACCGTAGTTAGCAGAAAGAGTACCTGCGAATGTATTTCCGCTGAAAGTCTTGTCCTTATATCCCTCCTCGTGGTTGAATGACTTACGGCCGGCCCAACCTACTCCAAGATAAGGAATCACATTCCAGATGCGCTCCTCCTTGTAACCAAAGATAAGGTTGCTGAGGTTAAACATTGCATCGAAGTGGAAATTCATGAATGTTGAGTGAGATGAATCCTTATATGGCTGAATATTCATACCATGATAAGCAACTCTCCAACCGAAACCGGGAGTATGCCACTTACCGCCATAGATACTAAGTGCGGGAGATACATGTTTGAAAGGACTCTCACCATTTGTGAAGACGCCGTTGTAAAGGTTAACACCGCCATTCACACTTACAAACCAGTTGCTGCCGAAGCTGTTTGTAACAACAGACTTCTCAATTGTAGGAACTACAACCTCGCTGGCAGTTTCCTGTGCGTAAGAGAACATTGCAATACTAGCGATAGCCAGTGAAATCATAAACTTTTTCATACGCTTAAATCAATTAGAATTATATCTTCAATTATTATTTCTTATTCCAAAACACTTACTAAAAACATATAAAACAGGATATTTGTTTCGGTCACAAGGGAACATCGCCCCATCAACCCACTTATAGTTCACCTATTTATTTGCAAAATTACATATTTTTCACAAATATATATACACATACAAAGCAAAAGAGTTTGTAATTAAGTTTTTTTAACAATATATTTATGCATTCAAAACCTAAATGCTATCGTTTACTGAAATAGCGGTCTATATCAGTGTCCGGCATAATGTAAACTATCAGATGCCCATCGGGGGTACGGGAAGGCATTGAGCAACGGAAAAGGTCATCTATGAGTGTTTTCATCTCATCTGCGGACAGCACCAGCCCTTTTACTATTGCCACCTGCTTTGCCATAGAATTTGCGATTCTATCATAAACATTGTCTTTCGCTCCATGCGTCTCTTCCATAACACAATGCAACAACTCCATAAGCAAATCGGTGTAGGAGAGCCCCTCAGCACCTGCAGGCACCCCATTAACCGCGTATGTATTGCCACCTAACGGTGCGATATCGAACCCCAAAGCCGCAAACTCGCCGGAAACGTATTCCAGCGCAACAGCTTCATTGACACCCAGTTCCAATCTTTCCGGAAAAAGCAACCTCTGCGAAACCGCACTATGCTCAACAAGCTGGGTACGATACTTTTCATAAAGCACCCTCACATGGGCTCTGTGCTGATGCACCCACATCAGCCCCGATTTCACTGGAATGAGTATATATTGCGCCTTATATTGTGTCAAAGGAACAAACTCTTCTTTTACAAGTGCCCCATTCTCCAATTCATTCTCTAAAGGCAGAGAAGGCTCTGAGCAACATGAATCTTCGAATGGAGAAAGGTCAAGAGGTTTCTCCTCACCTTGGACACCTTCATATAGAAGCTCCCATGATTCACGTGCCGGTTTTCCTTTTCCTGCACCACTCTTGAAGGGGTTGTACCCTGGAGTATATTTTATTTTTGGCGCAGAAACCGGCACAGTGCCGGCCGAAGAAATATCCATTACAGGAATGTCGGGCATTCCGTCATCGTCAAAATCCAGACTAGGAGTAGCATTGAAACGCCCTAAGGACTCACGTACGGCAGCAGAAACTATTTTCCAAAGACTCTGCTCGTCCTCGAACTTGATTTCGGTCTTTGTCGGATGTATATTTACATCAATGCGAGAAGGCTCTACATCAAAACAGAGAAAGAACGGCACCTGCTCGCCCTGGGGCAAGACTGCACCGTATGCTTCGCTTACAGCTTTTGCAAAATAGGGATTACGCATATAGCGGCCGTTTACAAAGAAGAATTGCTGAGCACCCTTCTTTTTGGAGCTCTCAGGAGCACCTACAAAGCCTTTTATATTTATTAGAGGACTTTCAACACCTACTTCAATCAGATGGGAGTTTATCTTCTTTCCAAAAAGATTCACGATTCTTTGGCGGAATGAAGATGGCGGGAGAGAAATCATTTCCGACCCGTTGTGAGTAAGCATAAACTCGACATTGCAGTTTACCAACGCAACGCGTTCGAATTCCATTACTATATTATTCAGTTCTGTCTGGGTTGTCTTCAGGAACTTGCGGCGTGCCGGTATATTGTAAAAGAGGTTCTTGACCTTAAAGTTACATCCGGCAGATGTCATAGCCGGCTCCTGGCACTCCAGTTTCGATGCTGATATCACAATACGGGTACCTAACTCATCAGTTGGACGGCGCGTAAGCAGTTCCACTTCGGCCACTGCCGCTATCGAAGCCAATGCCTCGCCTCTGAATCCCATGGTAGAGAGAGAGAACAGGTCATTGGCACAACTTATCTTTGAAGTAGCATGTCGTTCAAAGGCCAGACGCGCATCTGCTTCCGACATTCCTTTGCCGTCATCAATAACCTGGATAAGGGTTCTTCCGCCATCCGAGACATTCACTTGAATCCTTGTTGCACCGGCATCTATAGCATTCTCAATGAGTTCCTTTACTACCGATGAGGGACGCTGCACAACCTCTCCGGCTGCAATCTGGTTAGCAACCGAATCGGGCAGAAGATGTATAATGTCATTCATAGATTAAAAGACGAAAGTTTCCTTAAGCAAAAAATAGAGTATCAGAAAACAGACAAACAATGCCCCGACAGCAACACGGGAGGATATGCGTTCACCGTTATCTTTTCGCCGGGAAAGGTGAGATCCCTCATTCGCAAATGCACCTTTCAGACGTTCACGATAACCGTCTTCCCGCGGAGGCAGCATACCGAGGTCGCGTTTGGCATTCTCGACAATCTTGTCCAATTTCTCCTTACGCTCGTCAACAAATATATACTTGTGATTGAACTTGCGCGGTTCGTTCATCTTGAAAAATCCCATACTTACTCCTTCTTAAAACGGTCCAAAGTCGGCAAAGGCACTTTCTCTCTTTTTATGACCTTAAGCACCTCACCGGCATTCTTTCCTCTCCAATTGAATATATCCTCCTTACTGGTAGGGCGCACATAGTCGAACCACACGAAATTATCGAGAAACCTTTTATCGGCCGGACGTTGGCTCATTGGATAAAAGACGCCCTTTGACTGTTTAGGCACAATAACCTTATCAACCTGTCCTTCTTTCAAGTATGCCACAGCACTGCCGGCCATAGTAGTGTTCATACCGACATACGTACTGTCCTCATCAAGAGGATAGAATACGATCTCCACACTGCCGATAACCTGCATTTCGCTCAATTTGCCCTCCTTGAAGAAGAACTTCATCTCCTGACCCTTTATCTGATTATAGTTCACGGAATCCATCTCTTCGGCATAGAGCGTCTGGTTTATCACATTGACCCAATCGATTGACGTACTGTCCATGTATATCTTGACAACTTCACCGAGCAACTGGACATTCTCATTCCAAAGTATCGGGTCCTTGTACATTGTAACACAGGTATCGCGCGAATCAAAAACCATGGAATCGCAGACAGCCTGCATCGTAGGGCCCCATGCACGTACTTTATGGTATGCCTTTACAAGATGATATAAGGAATCTGTCTCCTGATTATACGAAACGGCCCAAATAGTATCGGAATGCATGAAGAGAGAATCCTTCTGAGAGTAATCGACAACTACTGCGCGGTCGGTGACATAAGCCGAATCCACTATCTCGTTTATATATGCATACTCGCCCGTAAGCATATTGCGGTTGACTGTATCATTATATACAATATTGCCGAAAGCCTCGCTATAGCCTTGAGCCGAATCATAGAAAATCGAATCGGCCACAACATTCTTCATATCGTTGTACAGAACGGAACGGTCAAGCAGGAATGCGTGACGGGAAGATGTATTGTATCGCCCGCGCTCCGAATATACCTCGCTGTCTCTTGTGTATATGTTTGTCGGTCCTACAATTGTCGCGATTTTGTTGCCTGTATTATAGTACAGCGTATCGGAAAGCATTCGGAACTGGGGATTCTCAAGACTAACGTCATCGGTAAACAACGCTGTCTTGGAACTTATATTATACTCGCCGTAGAAGGACGACAGCACGCTCTCCTCATCGGACAAGATACCATAATCGAAGAAGTAACCGAGATTAGCATTCCTGTCGTAATCAAGGCTATCCGTTTCAAGAACAGTATTCTTGTCTATAAGCTTTACATTCCTGCGGACACGGGCAAGATTGGTATCGCCGTTATAATCCAGATAATCTCCATATAGGAAAAGGGTATCACCCTGCTCCATCCTCACATTTCCGAAAGCCTGAAACGCATTCTTCTTTTGGAAATAATGGGCACTGTCACAGAACATATACATGCTGTCGCGACGGAAACGGACGTCACCGACAAGAATCCAGGCATCCGGATTTATCTTCTCATCGAAACGTGTCACATCGGTATGCAGCATACGGATGTAGCTCTTCTTCTTTACCGAAGTGCTATCATCCGCAACCGTCTCCTGCGCTATTGACGGAATAACAGAGAACAGAAAAATTATACCCAGCAAGAACCTGCGCATCCTTTATTTCTCTTCGTAAAATATCCAACCAGGGTACTTGAATTCACAATTGCGGCTCTCCGGATTAATCCTGACATAAGTCACACGTTGCTTCTCCCTTATCCACTCCTCTATACGCTCGTCACTGAGTTTTGCCTGATACATTCCCTTGAGAATTTCATAGTCATCCTTCATAGTTGCAGTATGTGCCTCAACCTTAGCCTTCATTTTTGCAATAGCACATACAGTCTTTCCATTGTCCAGCGTCCATGTAAATGGCTGTGAAACATCACCTGGCTTAAGGCCATCAACAACGCGTGCGACATCGGCCGGGAGTTCATCGATACCGAAGCGTGACGATGCACTCATCTTGTTATACATTACACCGTAATTGTTACGAGTATCCTTATCGTGAGAATAAAGGCCTACAGCATCTTCGAAGCTAACCTCCCCGGCCTTTATGCCTTCTGAGATTGAATCGAGTCTCAGAAGCATCTTCTTTATATTCTCGCTTGAACGGCGAGGTGTCCTAAGGATATGGCGGACCTTCACTCGGTCGCCTCTTTTCTCCATCAGCTGTATGATATGGAAACCGTATTCTGTCTCAACAATCTTTGACACCTTGCTCGGATCGGTAAGGTTGAAAGCAACGGCCGCAAATTCCGGTTGCAGCTGTGCACGCCCCATAAAATCCAGTTCACCGCCTCTGCGGGCCGAACCAGGGTCCTCGGAATAGAGCAGGGCCATCGTGGAAAAAGATGTCTCACCATTCAATATTCTTTCGGTATAATCACGCAATTCACCCTTTACACGGTCAATTTCCTCCTGGTCTATCGGAGGAACAAGGGTCAACACCTGCACTTCGTACTGCTCGGGAATGAAAGGCAAGCTGTCTGCCGGCAACGAGTCAACGAAACGGCGTACAAGAGCCGGAGAAACTTTGATTTCACCGATAATCTTATGCTTCATCATCTCCATCATGCGCACGTTGTACAACTGCTCGCGATACATCTCGCGGATTTCGGCAGAGTTCATGTTGAAATACTCTTGAAGTTTCTCCTTTGAACCGATTCTCTGGGTGACATAATCCATCTGTGAGTCCACGTCACGCAAGAGCTGGGTTTCGTCAATCTCTATACTGTCAAGCGCAGCCTGATGAAGGAAAAGTCTCTGGACAGCAAGGTCTTCACCTATTACACAATATGGGTCGCCTTCGATTTTAGTACCATTGCTCTGCCAATAACGTATTGTCTCTTCAATATTTGAACGTAGGATGCACTTGTCACCTACAACCCATTCAACACGGTCTATAACATTATCCTGAGCAAAAACTCCGGTACTGAATAGAGCCATAAAGGAGCAAAATACCCCTAAAACATATCTTTTTACCATAATCATCGTGCCGTTCAAGGCTTATTCTCTTTATATATTCTTATACTGTTATTCTGCATTGCTTCATTATACAGGGCAGATTTCTTCTCTTTTATGAACCTTGCCATTTTGGAATTCAGCAACAACTCCTTAATTTCACCCGACACCATTTCTATAGGCTTGCTGTCACCTTCAAGAACCATTGTATCGGCACTTATGAAATAGACATGGCTATTGTCATTGAATTCTATTGTACTCTTACGCAACAGACGCTCCTTCAACTGATACTCTGTCAACGGAGTCCTGGCAGCTATGACGGCAACCGGGTGCCACTCCTCAAAGAAGCATTCAAAGACAGCATCTTTTGTAAGGCAATATTTCTCAATCTTCTCAAGATCCTCCTCTGTCTTGCCCACACACCATTTACGCAAATCGTTGATTCTCGGAGAATTTGACGGCACCTTAAGGAAATACCCCTTCATCAAGGACTCTTCGGCATCGAACATCGAAAGATTGCTGTTATAGAAATCCCTAATCTCCGAATTGCTCAACTCCGGTTCAAGCTGCTGAACAACAAGTCTCTCCTGATAATCGTTCAGTATGAGGTTGCGACGATACATCTCGACACGTTTCTCAATATCGTTGTCCGACGCAACATTTTCCTGAGCCTTATTATAGAACAACGTTTCTATGACCCATTTCTTGATATACGATTCAACATATGCCACACTGTCCTCTCCATTACCGTTCACCGCATACATCAAATCGACCTCATCCTTGTAAAGATACGTATCATCTACCCCCGCCAAAGGAATACGTCCTTTGTGAGGGTCGGCAGAGTGGCATGCTGCAAAAAGCAATATAGCCATAACTGCTGTGCACAAACCGTTTTCAACGTATCGGAAGAGATTCATATATCCGCTTTATTTTGGCAAAGGTACTGAATAAACTGCTTTAATCGTGATTATTAACAGTTTTTAGTACCTCTTTATCAACAGACACCTTATACTTCTTGCGCAACGACTTCACCCACTTTTCCTCCAGGAACTTCTGATAGTCGTTAACGACAACACCCTTCACATCCTTGTATGTTTCAGGATTGGAAATAACCTTACCGGCAACATCTACAATCGAGAAACCACGGCGCATTTTGCCGCCATCACCCTGCGAGAACACCAATTTATCAACCCATGGATTGTCGCCCACGGCAAACACCCCGACCTCAACACGGGCAGCCTTGATAGAATCTTTTGAGATTCCCTTCTCCAGAAGCCCTTTATACTCGTCTGCCGGCTTTCCGTCAACGACCAGCTTTATGCTGTCCATATTCTCCTTTGAGTTGGCAAATATAACCGCACCACGGAAACGCGGTGTCTCGAAGCTGTATTTCTTCTTGTTCTTCTTGAAGAACTTCTTTAAGCCGGCCTCATCAGACGAAGCCTTGTTCCAGACCTCACTGGTTGAAACAGCAAAGAAGAGAAGCCCCTCGTAGTACTCACGCATAAGATTCCCGAATTCGGGATAAGTTGTCTCAAGAAGACTGTCCTCGCGTGCCAGAGCCTCTTCGGGCGTAATGTTGCCGCCGAACTTCACCGCCAGTTCCATACCTTTCTTGAAGCGTGCCTGTTGACGTATATTGTTCTGTTCAAGCATCTTTATTATGGCGGGTTTATACTCATCAAAAGAGCCGAAAGGACGTGTAGATATGCGTTGTGCTACATGGAAGCCTATAGGAGACTCAAAAGGCTCAGAGAACTCTCCATCGGCAAGAGCGAAAGCCACACTCTCGAATTCGGCATAAACCTGGCCCTTTATAATCTCGAAAGGCTCTACAGAACGGGGCTGGAGCTTGAAATGCCCTGCAATATCCGCAAGACTCTTGCCTTCCTTCACCATTGCATACGCAGAGTCTGCCTGCGCCTTGGCAAGTTCAACCGCAGCCTTTTCTGCTTTCTGCTTTACCGGGAAGAAGAGATGCGCCATCTTGACGAATCCGTCCTTGCCTATTGTAGCAGAATCTCTTGCATAGATGCTGTATGCCTCATTTTCAATGAAATCATTGTCTATGAGATAAGTTTCGGCAAGTTGAGTGCGGTCTTTAAGGAACTCCTCCTTCAAAGACGAGAGCGTGTCGTATCTTAAGGACTTCGCCTCTTCCACCTTAAGCTTGAAATCAACATACATAGGCAGATACTCTTCTGCACTCTGCTCGTTACCGCTGAGGTTACCGTTATTCTTGTTGAATGCATATTCAAATTCAGAACGACGGATTTCATTCCCGTTTATCCTAATCAACACAGGGTCGGCAACCTGGGCAACAGCCGAATAAACCGCCAACAAAGCAAACGCTACAAGACTCTTATATCGCATAATGAAAACCTGTTTTATTCGGGACGGCTATAGTTAGGAGCCTCGCTTGTTATTGACACATCGTGCGGATGGCTCTCCAGAACACCGGCATTCGTTATACGCACGAACTTGGCATCGTGAAGTGCCACGATATCCTTAGCTCCGCAATAGCCCATACCAGAGCGCAGACCGCCCACAAGCTGATAAATCACCTCGAACAGAGTTCCCTTATAAGGCACACGCGCTGCAATACCCTCCGGAACAAGTTTCTTCTTGTCTGCCGTGTCGGCCTGGAAATAACGGTCCTTTGAGCCATTCTCCATAGCCTCAAGAGAGCCCATGCCACGGTATGACTTGAACTTGCGTCCATTGAATATTATAGTATCACCTGGAGACTCCTCAGTACCGGCTACAAGAGAACCAATCATAACACTGTAGCCGCCGGCAGCCAAAGCCTTCACCACATCGCCAGAGTAACGGAGACCGCCATCGGCAATCAAAGGCACGCCTGTACCCTCAAGAGCCTTTGCCACGTCATATACAGCAGATAGCTGCGGAACACCGACACCGGCAACCACACGTGTGGTACATATTGAGCCGGGGCCTATTCCAACCTTTACTGCATCAGCACCAGCCTCCGCAAGCATCTTTGCAGCCTCGCCTGTCGCTACGTTTCCTACAACGATATCGATATTCGGGAAAGCAGCCTTGGCTTCCTTGAGTTTCTTTACTACACCGGCAGAGTGGCCATGAGCCGTATCAATGACAATGGCATCGACGCCTGCATCTACAAGAGCCTTTATGCGGTCCATAGCATCCGCAGTCACTCCCACGCCGGCAGCTACACGCAGACGGCCCTTGCTGTCCTTGCACGCCATTGGCTTGTCCTTAGCCTTTGTTATATCCTTGTATGTTATAAGGCCAACGAGTTTGCCTTCTGAGTCTATTACAGGAAGCTTCTCAATCTTGTTCTCACGAAGAATCTTTGCAGCCGACTCCATATCGGTCTTCTGGTGTGTAACCACAAGATTCTCGGCAGCAGTCATAACCTCACTTACAGGACGCGACATATTGGTTTCAAAACGCAGGTCACGGTTTGTAACGATACCGGCAAGTTTCTTCTCCTCGTCAACTACCGGAATACCGCCGATGTGGTATTCAGCCATTATATCAAGGGCGTCCTTGACTGTTGAATGTGCAAGGATTGTAACCGGGTCGTATATCATGCCGTTCTCGGCACGCTTTACAATAGCAACCTGATGTGCCTGCTCGGCAATGGACATATTCTTATGAATGACACCTATACCTCCTTCACGCGCAATGGCTATGGCCATCTTTGCCTCTGTAACAGTGTCCATAGCAGCTGTCACGAACGGGACATTCAAATCAATATTCCTTGAAAACTTAGTCTTCAACGAAACCTCTTTAGGAAGAACCTCCGAATATGCCGGCACAAGCAGCACGTCATCGTAGGTAAGACCATCCATTACAATTTTCTCTTTAATAAAGTCATTCATAAGATATAGTTTTTATTTCTTTTTATTCATTAAATCAGTTCCCCATCTCCGAGATGAACTTCACTCTTACAAGACGGATTTCCTCCTCGCTGTACTCACCTCCGAGTTCCTCTATAGCCACATCGATGTTGTCTGTATCGGAATTCTTGAAATAGTCGTATATTTCGGTCATGTTCTCTTCATCAAGAATCTCTTCAAGGAAATAGTCTATATTCAGTTTTGTTCCGGAATAGACGATAGATTCGACATCATCGAGCAGTTCGTCGAACTCGACCCCTTTGCTTATGGCAAGGTCGTCCAATGCAACCTTACGGTCTATTGCATTTATAATCGCGACTTTAAGTTTCGATTTGTTCGCGACTGTACGTATGCGTATATCCTCAGGACGGTCAATCTCGTTCTCCTCGCAGTGACGCTTTATCAAAGCACAGAACTCCTCACCGTATCTTTTTGCCTTGCCTTCACCTACGCCAGGAATATTCTTCAGTTCCTCAATAGTAATAGGATATGTTGTAGCCATTGCCTCCAACGAGGGATCCTGGAATATCACGTATGGCGGAAGCTCAAGTTGCTTCGAAAGTTTCTTTCTCAAATTCTTGAGCATCGCATAAAGTTCGGGATCGACAGCAAATGTGCTTGATGTCTGCACAACAGTCTCCTCTTCATCAAAATCTCGGTCCTCTACAATCTTGAAAGAAACCGGTTTATCAAGAAAAGCCTTTCCCTGTTTCGTTATTTTCAACAAGCCGTAATTCTCAACATCCTTGTCAAGGTAACCGGCAATGAGGGCCTGACGTATCACCGCATTCCAGCGTTTTGCATCCTCATCATCGCCGCAGCCGAAACAATCCAGTTCGTCATGCTTGTGCGAAAGGATATCAGCCGTTTCCTTGCCCAGAAGGACATCAATCACGTAATCGGTCTTGAAATTCTCTTTCAACGCCTGGACTGTCTCCAAAACAGCCTCAAGCAGTTCCTTTGCCTCAACCTGCTTCTTAGGTGACTGGCAATTGTCACAGTTTCCGCAATTCTCCACGTCGTAATTTTCACCAAAATAATGTAACAATAATTTTCTTCGGCACACCGAAGACTCGGCATATGCCGTAGTCTCATGCAACAGTTGCCGCCCGATATACTGCTCCGCCAAAGGTTTGCCTTCGAGGAACTTCTCCAGCTTCTGCAAATCCTTGTTATTGTAAAAGGCTATACACAAGCCCTCTCCGCCATCACGGCCGGCACGGCCGGTTTCCTGATAATAACCCTCCAGGCTTTTCGGGATATCATAATGTATTACATACCTCACATCCGGTTTGTCTATACCCATACCGAATGCTATTGTAGCCACAATGACATCTATTTTCTCCATTATGAAGTCGTCCTGAGTCTGCGACCTCAGCGCGGAGTCCATTCCTGCGTGGTAGGCCTTTGCCGAAATTTCGTTTGTCTGCAGTATTTCGGCAAGTTCCTCAACCTTCTTGCGGCTTAAGCAATATATGATTCCGGACTTGCCGGGATTGGATTTGATAAACTTTATAATCTCCTTGTCAACATCCTTTGTCTTAGGACGCACCTCATAATAGAGGTTCGGCCTGTTGAACGAAGACTTGAAATCGGGTGCTCCTTGTATCCCCAGATTCTTCTTTATGTCATCGCGTACCTTTGTTGTAGCTGTAGCCGTTAGTGCAATGACCGGAGCCTTCCCCAATTCATTTATTATAGGCCTGATACGACGGTATTCCGGACGGAAGTCGTGTCCCCATTCCGATATGCAATGAGCCTCATCAATCGCATAGAATGAGATCTTGACACTTTTAAGGAACTCCACATTCTCATCTTTTGTCAAAGACTCAGGAGCGACATAGAGCAGTTTTGTCTTGCCCGAAAGCACATCGGCCTTTACTTCCTCAATCGCCTGTTTTGTAAGTGACGAGTTGAGGAAGTGTGCGACCCCATCCTCTTCATTGAGGTTTCTTATAGCATCGACCTGATTCTTCATCAATGCTATGAGCGGCGATATTACTATAGCTGTACCATCCATGACAAGCGATGGCAGCTGGTAACACAAGGACTTGCCTCCACCTGTAGGCATCAGGACAAAAGCATCGTTGCCTGCCAACAAGTTCTTGATGACAGCCTCCTGATCCCCCTTGAACGTATCAAAACCGAAATTCTCTTTTAGGACCTCCGTCAAATTGCGCATCTTCGTCATTTTACAATATGCCTATTTGCAAACAAAGTTATAAATATATCAATGAAACGTGCAATTTTTTTCAAATATATTTTCATAAATGTTGCAAAAAGGGAAGAAGCGCAAAAACAATTTACACAAATCCTCCTCTTGTGTTGCAAGGGGAGGATTTACGCATACATCCGGTCAAGCCTTAAGCCAGGCTTAGAGCCGCACTTTTGTCTATCTGCTTTTTCGCATATGCTTTCGTTATCTTGCAGCTCTTGGCACCGCTTGACGGCACTTCGAACATCTTCTCCATCATGATTGTCTCCACGATAGAACGCAAGCCGCGCGCACCTAACTTATACTCCATTGCCGTATCTACAATATACTCAAGTGCATCGGCATCAAACGAGAGCGCGACACCATCCATCTCCATAAGCTTTACATACTGCTTGATTATAGAGTTCTTGGGCTCTGTAAGAATATTGCGCAGTGCCTCCCGGTCAAGAGGACGCAGTGCCGTGAGTATGGGCAGGCGGCCAACGATTTCCGGAATAAGGCCGAACGAGCGCAAATCCTGAGGAGTTATATAACGCATCATATCACTCTTGTCAACCTGCTTGCTGTTCTGCACTGAATCATAGCCCACTACATGAGTATTCATTCTCTGCGCAATCTTCTTCTCGATACCGTCAAAGGCACCGCCGCAGATGAACAGTATATGCTTGGTATTTACCGGAATCATCTTCTGTTCGGGATGCTTGCGCCCACCCTGAGGAGGCACATTCACTACAGAACCCTCAAGCAGTTTCAACAAGCCCTGCTGCACACCCTCGCCGCTCACATCACGCGTTATCGAAGGATTGTCGCCCTTACGTGCAATCTTGTCAATCTCATCAATGAATACAATACCGCGTTCAGCCTCTTCCACGTTATAGTCGGCAACCTGAAGAAGACGGGTAAGAATACTCTCTATATCCTCACCCACATAACCGGCCTGTGTAAGCACCGTAGCATCGACAATGGTAAAAGGCACTTTAAGCAATCGTGCGATTGTACGCGCCAGAAGGGTCTTTCCCGTACCGGTACTGCCCACCATTATTATATTGCTCTTCTCTATCTCCACATCCTCACATGCGTCACGCTGCATCAGACGCTTGTAATGATTGTACACCGACACCGCAAGCGCACATTTGGCCTCATCCTGCCCTATGACGTAGCCATCAAGGAACTCCTTTATTTCCTTAGGCTTAGGAAGCTCATCCATCCGGAAGTCGCTTTTAGGCAGCATAGCCTCTTCACGCAAAATCGCGTGGGCCTGCTCTACGCAATCGTTGCATATATAACCGGTCATGCCGGTCATAAGCAACCCTACATTATCTTCAGTCCTTCCGCAGAAGCTGCAACGTTTTTTCCCCTTTTCTGCCATTCGATTACTTCTTGCGTATCAGAACACGGTCAATCATGCCATACTCCTGAGCTTCAGAAGCAGTCATCCAGTAGTCACGGTCGCTATCGGCCCACACCTTGTCAAAAGGCTGTTTGCTGTGGTCTGAAATTATTGTATAAAGTTCCTTCTTCAGTTTCTGTATCTCACGTGCAGTTATCTCAATGTCACTTGCCTGGCCCTGCACACCGCCCAGAGGCTGATGTATCATAACACGGCTATGTGTAAGAGCCGAGCGTTTGCCCTCGGTGCCGGCAACAAGCAGAACCGCAGCCATGCTTGCAGCCATGCCGGTACAGATTGTTGCGACATCACTGCTTATGAACTGCATAGTATCATAGATACCCAGACCGGCATAAACCGAACCGCCGGGAGAATTTATATATATTGAAATATCCTTGCCGCTATCCACAGAATCAAGATAGAGCAGCTGTGCCTGAAGCGTATTGGCAGTATAATCGTCTATCTGGGTTCCCAAGAAGATGATTCTGTCCATCATAAGCCTTGAGAAGACATCCATCTGTGTTACATTGAGCTGACGCTCTTCCAGGATATAAGGGTTAAGATACTGCGACTGAGCCTTTATCACATCGTCAAGCACCATGCTGTTCATGCCCAGGTGCTTGGTAGCATACTTCTTGAAATCATCTCTCTCCATACAACACTCTTTTTATACTTATTATATACTTAATAATTGAAAAACCGTTCTGGTTCATTTGCAAAGAAATGAGCCAGAACGTGTTCTATGTCAACAACAATCAGGCGTTCTCCGAAACCTTCTTGTTGAAATCCTCTACAGAAACCTTCTCCTCTTCGAGAGTCACAGCACCCTTGATTGCGCCGATGAGCTTCACGTCAACAGCACGGTTGATGAGAGCCTCGCGTGTCTTGTCCTGCTTGAGCATCTCCTTTGCATAGTTCTCAAGAAGGTCGTCAGGCACGTTTGCCATGCCATACTGAGCAAACTGGTCGCGTGTAGCGTCCTTAGCTACAGAAAGCACGTCGTTGTCGTCAACCTTAACCTCGAACTTTCTTGCAAGCTGCTCCTTGATAAGGTGCCATGTAAGTTCTGTAAGGCTCTTCTGGAAATCCTCCTCGCTGACAGCCTCAGCACCCTCAGCCTTGTTTGTATCCATGATACGGCGGAGGATAGACTCGTTGAACTCAAGCTTGCCGACCTTCTCCATGAGGTACTTGCGTACATCCATAAGAAGCTTGTAGTCGCTCTCAACCTCGAAGCGGGCCTCGAACTGCTCGGAAATCTTTGCACGGAACTCCTCTTCACTCTTGACAGCATCCTTGCCGAAAGCAGCATCGAACACATTCTGGTTCAACTCGCTTGCAACGAAACGTGTAATTTCGGCAACAGTGAAAGTAAACTCACCGTTATGGGCAGCAACTTCACCCTTCTCAACCTTGAGGAGAGATGCAAGCTCAGCCTCATTTCCGTCAAAAGCAACAGACGGGTTGAATGTAACCACATCGTTCACCTTTACACCTGCGAAAAGAGCCTTCTGCTCATCGTTCTTCATATATGACGGCATCATTACAGCCTCGCGCACTACTATGCCATCCTCAACAGACTCGGCAAGAGTGCCCTTGAGCATGTCGCCGTTCTCGTAAGAATCAACCTGCTTGTACTCGCCGCAACGCTGTGCATAAGCATTCACCTGACCCTGAATCATCTCATCGGTAGGCTGTATTCTGTAGTATGCAAGCTTGTCGTTCTTGTCGAGCACCGCATCGAACTTAGGAGCAAGGGCAATCTCGAATTCGAAAGTAAACTCCTTATCCTCGACCATATTTATGTTAGCCTGCTGCTCCTCGACTGGAAGAGGCTCACCGAGCATATCCACCTTATTCTCTCTGATGTACTCGAAAATCTTTGTCTGCAGAAGCTTGTTTATCTCCTCAGCCTTTACAGCTGTACCGTACTGCTTCTTGATAAGGCCCATAGGCACCATGCCAGGACGGAAACCCGGAATGTTTGCTTTTTGACGGAAGTTCTTCAACTGCTTCTCTACCAAAGCCGAATAATCTGCCTCCTGAATGTTTACAGAGAGGATTGCGCTTGTAGCGTCCTGATTCTTAAGTGTAAATTCCATTATAAAATATTTTAATAATTTCTTTGAAAAACGCATTGCATGGCAATGCATGCCCCGCCGAGGCATAGTATATACCTAATTTAGGGCCTGCAAAAATACAACAAATCGAACACAAAATCAAGCAAAAACCGATTTTGTTGAAAACTTGACCGATGATTCTTTATCATATGACGGCCAGCGGCATAAAGCAAGCATCGGAGGAGAGTGCCGGTATTCTCAATCGTTTATCTGGAACTCGCGCTTGCGCAGCACGAAGTCACGCCCAAGATACTTCTCACGTACGACCTTGTTTTCGGCAAGCACCTCCGGAGTTCCCTCAAAGAGGATTCTTCCCTCGAACAGCAGATATGCACGGTCGGTAATGCTCAAAGTCTCCTGCACATTATGGTCGGTAATGAGGATACCGATATTCTTGTCCTTCAGTTTCCACACGATATACTGGATATCCTCTACCGCAATAGGATCGACACCTGCGAACGGCTCGTCGAGCATGATGAACTTAGGGTCTATGGCAAGGCATCGGGCAATTTCGGTACGGCGGCGTTCTCCTCCCGACAGGCGGTCGCCGAGATTCTTGCGCACCTTCTGCAGACGGAACTCCTCGATAAGGCTTTCCAGTTTCTCCTTCTGATACTCTTTAGGCTTGCCTGTAAGCTCAAGCACAGCAGCGATATTATCCTCAACACTCAGTTTGCGGAACACACTTGCCTCCTGAGCCAGATAGCCTATTCCGGCCCTTGCGCGCTTATATACCGGGAACTTCGTAATCTCTTCGTCGTTAAGGAATATGCGGCCGTCATTCGGCACGACAAGACCGGTAGTCATATAGAACGAAGTTGTCTTTCCTGCGCCGTTAGGCCCCAGCAGACCCACAATCTCGCCCTGCTTCACATTGAAAGAGACATTGTTCACGACAGTGCGCTTGCCGTATCGCTTCACAAGATTCTCGGTACGCAGCACCATCTGCTCCTCAGCACCGGCATTAACATTCTCATTTACAGCATCCATAGCCACGAAGAATAAAGTTTAGATGTACGAAGATAGTGCATTTTTGCATTTCACGCAAAAAATCTCCTCTACTTATGGCCAATTATCGGCATTTATGACAACTTTACCGTCAAAACCGGCACCCGGCATTGCCATTTTTTATTACATTTGCAAAAAATTCACAAGCACCGTGCATTTTGTCAAACCTATGGGATGCCATAGTGTTAGAAGAGCATGGCGCAAAGAGAAACAAAAGATAACGAACAAATGATTCTGGCCAATTCCATAAAAAGTTTCGGAAGCTATCTGATACTGATGAGACGTGTACTGTCGCGCCCGCAGAGGTGGAGTGTCTTTTTCCGCCAGACATTGCACGAGGTATATCAGCTGGGAATGAGCTCCATACCAATAGTTCTTCTTATCTCATTTTTCATCGGAGCAGTCATCTGCATTCAGATGAAGCTCAACGTCGAAAGCCCCTGGATGCCTAAATTCGTCGTCGGATACGCCACCAGAGAGATTCTCCTGCTGGAGTTCTCTTCCTCTATCATGTGCCTCATACTTTCGGGCAAGGTCGGCTCCAACATAACATCGGAAATAGGCACCATGCGCGTAACCCAGCAGATCGACGCCCTTGAAATAATGGGAGTGAATTCGGCCAATTTCCTCATATTGCCAAAGATTACCGCACTGGTATCGATGATGCCCATACTGGTAACATTCAGCATAACGGCCGGCATAGCCGGAGCTTACGCCATTGGCGAGTTCACCGGAATAATCACTGCCGAAGACCTCACCACCGGCCTGCAGCACGAATTCAGGCAATGGTATATATGGTGCAGCATAATAAAGTCATTTGCATTCGCATTCATAATCACCTCGGTAGCCTCGTTCTACGGATACAGAGTTACCGGCGGTTCGATTGAGGTAGGGCAGGCAAGTACCAACGCCGTTGTAAGCTGCAGCGTGCTGATTCTCTTTTCCGACATAGTACTAACCCAATTGTTGATGCAATGATAGAGGTAATTTCTGTTTGCAAGGAGTTCAACGGGCAGCAGGTGCTCAAGGATATAACAGCCACATTCCAGAACGGGAAGGCCAACCTCATCATCGGCCAGAGCGGTGCCGGCAAGACGGTGTTGCTCAAATGCATCGTAGGACTCTTCACACCCGAAGAGGGCAAGGTGCTCTACGACGGGCGCGACATATCGGCAATGGGCAAGAAAGAGACACTTAAGCTTCGCCAGGAGATAGGCATGCTGTTCCAGAACTCAGCCCTTTTCGACTCCATGAGCGTGCTGGAGAATGTAATGTTCCCTCTTGACATGTTCTCAGCCATGAGTTATAATGAACGTAGGGAGCGTGCAAGATTCTGCCTCGACAGGGTAGGCCTTATCGAAGCCCAGTACAAGAACCCCGACGAGCTCTCAGGAGGCATGCAGAAGCGCGCAGCCATAGCACGCGCAATCGCTCTGGAACCCAAGTACCTCTTCTGCGACGAGCCGAATTCAGGACTCGACCCGCAGACCTCCCTCAAGATTGACGAGCTCATTCATGACATAACAAAAGATTTCGACATCACCACAATCGTCAACACCCACGACATGAATTCCGTAATGGGCATAGGAGACCATGTTCTTTTCCTTTCCGGCGGAAGACTCGAATGGGAAGGCAACAAAGAGAACATCCTAAGTTCCAACAACGAAACACTGAACAATTTCCTCTTTTCTTCGGACCTTGTAAAGAAAGTAAAAGAGATGGGAGCAAAATAAAATGCGCCATAACTTTCATTTACACGCATAAAACCATTGATTTTACATTATTTTAACTATCTTTGCCACAAAATGAATAATGTAAATATTTTTGTTTAACCCGTAATCTTAAGAAAATGGAAAATAAAAGCAAGTTCAACTATGTACTGATGCTCCTCGGCCTTTGTCTTGGTACAGCAGCCATGATTCCAGAGTTCTCTATCAGCATCTTCGACTTCAGTGCAACCGTATGCAAGCTCGGAGCTATCGTACTTATCGTAATGTCACTTGTAAAGCAGAACAGCGAGTGGCAGAACAACAAACCGACAGCATTCATTGTTTTGTCAATCGTGACAGCAGTGATGGCCTTCATCTCAATCATCACTACTCTTGTAGGCGTTATCAGCTGGATTGGAACCATTGCAGGCATCATCTCTATCGTTATGGCACGCAAGGCATACAATGCAGAGTGGAACAACGCGGCAACAGCCCCTATTGTAACAATAGCATGTGCTACAGTAGTTGCATTCTATGAAGTAATCAACGACGACGCTGTTCTTATGAACATTGCAGCAATCGTTGCCTATGTCTTCATCATCATGAACGCACCTAAGACAGGCATTGAGGCATTGGGCAAGCTCAAGATTGCTGCAATCCTCGGTATCGTAACATCTGTTCTCTACATGATTAAGATAGCAGGCATCGTTGCATGGATTCCTTACCTTGTATTCGTTGTTTTCGTACTCCTCGCATTCATGAACTACAAGAAAGCCGTTCCTGCAGCAAACCTGCTCTTCATCGGTTCTATCGTGCTTGTCGTAGAGGAAGTATTCGACTTTATCCCAGGTGTTGACTTCTTTGTATGCCCGGTACTTGCCCTTGCAACAATCGCATTGAGCATTGTTGGCTGGTACAAGGTTATCACAGAAATGGAGAAAGCATAAAATCAATAAAATAGAATTAAAAAAAGGATTCCGCATGGAATCCTTTTTTTATTGCCTTCGGCCATTTGGCCCTTTATTTCTGACGAATAAATATATTAGGATAAAGGAATTGGCCTAACTACGTTACGGCCTATTTCCATGAATATATTTATTTCTGACGAATAAATATATTAGGATAAAGGAATTGGCCTAACTACGTTACGGCCTATTTCCATGAATATATTTATTTCTGACGAATAAATATATTAGGCTAAAGAAATTGGCCTAAACTGCGTTACGGCCTATTTCCATGAATATATTTATTTCTGACGAATAAATATATTAGGCTAAAGAAATT
>JAFWXX010000022.1 GCA_017522915.1 Bacteroidaceae bacterium | reverse complement strand
GCGTGAACGGACCCAAATCCTGATGGATATTGCCAACCAATACAATGGAATTGTCATAGGAACCGGTGATTTGTCCGAAATCGCCCTTGGCTGGTCCACATACAATGGCGACCATATATCGATGTATGGAGTGAATTGTGGTGTACCGAAGACTTTGGTCAAATACTTGGTTCAATGGATGGCTGACAACAATCCAGACTCTATGCTTCGAACGATTATATTGAATATAATCTCCACCCCCGTAAGCCCGGAATTACTGCCTTCAGGAGCAAATGGGGAAATAAGACAATGTACTGAAGAAGTCGTAGGTCCTTACGAACTGCACGATTTCTTCCTGTACCACTTCATGCGCTATGGAGCAACTCCCCAAAGAATACTGGATATGGCTATCCTCGCTTTTGCCGGTTTCTACGATGAAACCATCATCAAGCATTGGCTTTCCATTTTCATTCGTAGATTTTTTTTCGAGCAGTTCAAACGCTCCTGTATGCCCGATGGTCCTAAAGTTGGCAGTGTATCTCTTAGTCCCCGTGGTGACTGGCGAATGCCAAGTGATGCATGTTGTAAATTATGGTTAGATAAAATATAAAAAGCTACGAACATCAAATTTCGGAGAAATATATGTAATTTTGCATCAAACTAATGATTTGCATATGGAGAATAACCAATTTGATGAAATAGATGAAACAATTCTTCAAATGTTGGCTAAAGATGGCCGTGTACCCTTCCAGGAGGTAGCTCGTGCCTGTGGCGTTTCAGGTACGACAATCCATACACGCGTACAAAGGCTGATGTCATTAGGTGTCATTCAAGGTTCTGAATACATAATCAATCCTGCCAAGATCGGCTATGATACATGTGCCTTCGTCGGGCTTACGCTCAAAGAGGAAGCTGCTCTTGATGTAATTGTAGATGCTTTGAAACCGATACCCGAAGTAGTGGAAGTCCATTGCACCAACGAAGCCTACGACCTCTTTGTCAAGATCTATGCCAGAAACAACGAGCATCTACTCGATTTGATTCAGACACGACTCAAGCCTCTTGGGTTGTCACAATCAAAGATCATAATCTCATTCAGGGTCATGCACAATAAACAATTGACAAGATTGCCAGAATAGATGCTGTTTGACCTTTTTCCGCCCGCTGGAAGTAAAAATCAATTCTTACCCGCACGTTTGTACAACTTTCGCTCGTTTTTACTATATTTGCATCCAAATTAAAATTCAGCAATATATGAGCAAGATTATACTTACCGGAGACCGCCCGACAGGCCGTCTGCACTTGGGACACTACGTAGGCTCTCTGCGCCGCCGTGTCGAGTTGCAGAACTCAGGCATCTACGACAAGATATTCATCATGATTGCCGACGCACAGGCACTCACCGACAACGCCGACAACCCTGAGAAGGTGCGACAGAACATCATTGAGGTTGCGCTCGACTACCTTTCGGTAGGCATCGACCCGTCGCAGTGTACAATATTCATACAGTCGCAGGTTCCGGAGTTGTGCGAACTTGCATTCTACTACATGAACCTTGTTACAGTATCGCGCCTGCAGCGCAACCCTACCGTAAAGACAGAGATTCAGATGCGCAACTTCGAGACAAGCATCCCTGTAGGTTTCTTTACATACCCCATCAGCCAGGCTTCGGACATCACTGCATTCCGTGCTACTACAGTGCCGGCAGGCGAGGACCAGCAGCCGATGATAGAACAGGCCCGTGAGATTGCGCGCCGCTTCAACGGCATCTATGGCGAGACACTTGTGGAGCCGGAGATTCTGTTGCCCACAAACGCAGCATGCCTTCGTCTCCCGGGTACCGACGGAAAGGCAAAGATGAGCAAGTCGCTCGGCAACTGCATCTATCTATCCGACACAGCCGAGGAGCTGAAGCAGCATGTCATGTCTATGTACACCGACCCCGACCACTTGCGCGTCCAGGACCCAGGCAAGGTAGAAGGCAACACCGTGTTCACATACCTTGACGCATTCTGCCGCCCTGAGCACTTCGAGAAATATCTCCCCGACTACCCTAACCTTGACGAGCTGAAGGCACACTACATGCGCGGAGGATTGGGCGACGTCAAGGTGAAGAGATTCCTCATTGCCATACTCGAAGAGGAGCTTGCCCCCATACGTGCCCGCCGCAAGGAATGGGAGGCTAAGATACCTGAGGTATATGCTCTGCTCCAGCAGGGCTGCGAGACTGCCCGCGCAGTTGCTGCCGACACTCTTGCCGATGTGCGCCGTGCAATGAAGATAAACTATTTCGAGGACAAGGAGCTTATCGAAGAGCAGGCAAGAAAATTTGCCGAAGGAAAGTAAATCATCTGTTCCACCACATAAAAACAGCGGCCCAAAAGAACATGGGTCGCTGTTTTTCATAATATCTTCTTTAGAACGGCATCGGTTCGTTGCCGCTGCCCCGCAGTTCGGGAGGCATAGCCTGCGAACCGGGGTTCTGCAGATAATCGGGCAAGTCGGGAATATACTCCGGCTCAGGAGCAACAGATACATTCATCTTTGAACCGCGCATCACCGGCATGTCACCCGGAGGAGGTGCCAACGACTCGTCATCGAGGTTCATGAAGCGCGCATACTCCTTGCGGAAGATAAGCGGCACGTTGTCAAGACCACCGTTACGGTGCTTGGCAATGATAATCTCGGCCTTTCCTCGCCAGTCGAAATCGCCGTCCTTGTATATGTGGAAATATTCGGGGCGGTTAACGAACATGACGATATCGGCATCCTGCTCTATGGCTCCCGACTCGCGGAGGTCACTCAGCTGCGGACGCTTGCCTTCAAGACCTTCACGTCCTTCGACATTACGGTTGAGCTGGCTGAGTGCCATGATTGGGATGTTAAGTTCTTTGGCAAGTCCTTTCAGCGCACGGGAAATTGTACTGATTTCCTCCTGACGGCTGCCCTTGCCGGCATTGGCCGTCATGAGCTGCAGGTAGTCGATGAATATCATCTTGACATCATGCTCGCGCACCATGCGGCGCGCCTTGGAGCGAAGCTCGAACACCGACAGCTGAGGTGTGTCGTCAATATAAAGAGGAGCATTCTGCAAAGCCACAATCTTACTGTCGAGCTGGCCCCATTCGTAACGCTCAAGCTGTCCGCTGCGTATCTTGTCACCCGGTATCTGGCACACGTTGCAGATAAGACGCTGCACAAGCTGCACGTTACCCATCTCAAGAGAGAACATTCCGCAAGGAATACCCTGGTCTATCGCCATGTTGCGGATGAGTGAGAGCGCAAACGCAGTCTTACCCATCGCAGGACGTGCAGCAAGGATAATGAGGTCGGTAGGCTGCCATCCCGAAAGCACCTTGTCGAGACGGTGATATCCTGTACTGAGACCGCTGATGCCGCTGGTATTCTTCGACGCTGTCTGTATCTGCCGGTAAGCCTGTTCGATGACAGGATTTATCTGCGTGAAATCCTGCTTCATGTTATGGCGCGAGATTTCGAATAGCTCCGATTCGGCCTGCTGCATCAGCTCCTCGACATCCTGAGTCTCGTCAAACGCCTGCACCTGAGTCTTGCTTGTGAATTTTATCAGGTCGCGCGCCAGTTTCTTCTGCGCTATGATATTGGCATGGTACTCTATGTTTACCGATGACACAATCTTGCTTGTCAGCTGAGCAATATATACCGGGCCTCCCACCTCTTCGAGCGTTCCGTTGCTGCGCAGATATTCCGTAACGGTGAGGATGTCGATAGGACGGTCGCTGAGATCCATCTGCTGTATCGCATCGAAGAGCAGTTGGTTACGTTTGTCGTAGAACGATTCAGGCTTCAGCATTCCGCCCAGACGGCCTATTGCGTCGCTGTCAATCATGAGCGCACCGAGCACGGCTTCCTCAAATTCGAGAGCCTGCGGCTGGACATGCCCGTACTCGCTGAGCTTGGGGACTGCCGGTGCTGCAGCCTGACGGCGTGCAGTTTTTCGTTTTGGTGTATTTGTCTCTTCCATTTTTCTTGAATTCCGGCTGCGAAGATAGCTATATTAACCAGAAGCGAACGACTTTGCAGCAGTGGCTTTATCAACAAAAACCGACAAGTTATCAACTAAAACAATTCAGTCGATAAAGCGGCCAGCAGTGGTCGCAAGTAGCATAGCCGGAGGTTATGCCTTGCGGGATGCGGTTAGGCAGATTTGTCAACCAAAGCAATTCAGTCGATAAAGCTGCCAGCAGTAGTCGCAAGTTGCATAGCCGAAGGTTATGCCTTGCGGGATGCGATTAGGCAGATTTGTCAACTAAAGCAACTCAGTCGATAAAGCTGCCAGCAGTCAGTCGCAAGTAGCATAGCCGGAGGTTATGCCTTGCGGGATGCGATTAGGCAGATTTGTCAACTAAAGCAACTCTATCGATAAAGCTGCCAGCAGTAGTCGCAAGTTGCATAGCCGAAGGTTATGCCTAAAATTTCTATTCATTATTTTTCACTTGTTTGCATGAATTCGCCTGTTTCTTAGTACATTTGCCGGAGAACAACATTCACAATTATGGTAACATTCCCCAATGCAAAGATAAATCTTGGACTTGATGTGGTAGAGAAACGCCCCGACGGCTACCATAACCTCGAAACCATCTTCTACCCCATTCCACTGTGCGACATACTCGAAATAACCCCGGCCGAGGAGGACGATGCGCCCGACTACACATTCACCATGCACAACGCGCTCTTCGACGGTGACGACAACGACAACCTTGTAGTAAAGGCATACAAAGCCCTTGCTGCCGACCACAAGCTGCCAAAAGTCGATATGGCACTCTACAAGAACATCCCAACAGGTGCCGGATTAGGCGGAGGCAGTGCCGATGCAGCATTCGCATTGAAGATGCTCAACGCATTAGCCAAACTTGGCTTAAGTGATAAAAAGCTCGAAGAGTATGCTGCCACCATTGGTGCCGACTGCGCATTCTTCATAAAGAACACCCCTGCCTACGCCACCGGAATAGGCAACATACTGGCCCCTACGGAATGTGACCTTACCGGCTACTGCCTGGTGCTTGTAAAACCCGACATACACATCTCGACGAAGGATGCCTACTCGCTTGTCACCCCTGCAGCACCGGCCACACCGCTCACAAGCATAGCCGGCCGTCCGGCAACGGAATGGAAAGGCGCAATGAAGAACGACTTCGAGAAAAGCGTCTTCGCAAAGCACCCGTCAATGGAGAAGATAAAAGAAGAGCTATATGCAATGGGAGCCGTATATGCATCGATGTCGGGCAGCGGCTCATCGTTCTTCGGCATATTCGACACCGAGCAGGATATAAAGGAGATTGAAACACACTTCCCCGGCATGTTCTGCTGGAGCAAAGTACTTTAAAAAAACGGTTGCCCCGTGATTCACATCAGAGAGCAACCTAAACACAAACACAAAATAAAACACGACAAAACTACTATGCAAACATTCACCTGTTGCGTCTTAACAACAAGCTGCATACAGCTATTCACATACCCGCATACCGCTTAAGGTGACTTGCAATAATGAAACACCCCGCAT
The DNA here is from genome assembly GCA_017522915.1 of Bacteroidaceae bacterium. Taxonomy (GTDB): domain Bacteria; phylum Bacteroidota; class Bacteroidia; order Bacteroidales; family Bacteroidaceae; genus HGM04593. The sequence goes on along the minus strand of JAFWXX010000022.1, from coordinate 43,584 downwards.
AGAAGAATTGTTCCACACAAGGTGTTAAAAAGATAAAAAAACAGCAAAGGAGTTCCACGCTCCATCGCTTTCAAATTCAACATTCAACCACTACCCCAAAAGCACAAGAGAGAACCGATTAATTCAGTTCTCTCTTTTTATTTACCCCTCGCCTGGGAATTATGATATATACACAAAGTATATTTCAAAATTGCCACGAATGGCAGAATGTTATACAGAGAGAATCAATCTGCTTTTAACAAAATTGATATTTGGCATGGAAGTATATTGATTTTTAGTTATTTTTGCATTAATGTAGTTTTGCAAAAGTGGTAATATGGAGATAATCGACAATATACACAAAACACTAAAAGAAGATTTAGTTGTAGAGTTGCGCGAGGGCAGTAAACTCTCTATCGCAGCTTCCTGCTTCTCTATCTATGCTTTTCAGAAATTGAAAGAGCAGTTGAAAGATATTGAAGAGTTACGTTTTGTGTTTACCTCTCCCACCTTTACCACCGAAAAGGCAAGCAAGCAGAAGCGTGAATTCTACATTCCGCGTCTCAACCGTGAACGCAATCTTTACGGCTCCGAGTTTGAAGTAAAGCTCCGCAATGAACTTACCCAGCGTGCCGTTGCCAAAGAGTGCGCCGAGTGGATAAAGAAGAAAGCCTGCTTCAAGTCCAACAGAACAGGCGAGAATATGATGGGCTTTGCCAATGTCGATGACAAGTCCTATATGCCGTTGAACGGCTTTACAACAGTAGAACTTGGCTGTGAGCGAGGCGACAATGCCTATACGATGATAAACAAGCTCGACGCGCCATACTCACAGCAATATCTCACCCTCTTCGAGCAGTTATGGCACGACACCGGCAAATTGCAGGTCGTTACCGACGAGGTAATAGAGAACATCACCAACGCATACAAGGAGAACGCCCCCGATTTCCTCTATTTCGTAGCACTCTACAATATATTCCACGAGTTTTTGGAAGATATTTCCGAAGATGTACTGCCTAACGAGGCAACCGGCTTCAAAGACAGCGTTATATGGAACAAACTATACAATTTCCAGCGCGATGCCTCACTTGCCATAATCAACAAATTGGAGAAGTATAACGGCTGTATTCTTGCCGACAGCGTAGGTTTGGGAAAGACCTTCACCGCACTTTCGGTAGTGAAGTATTATGAGAGCCGTAACCGCAATGTGCTTGTACTTTGCCCCAAGAAACTCTATGACAACTGGACTACATACCGAAGCAACTACATAAACAACCCATTGGCGAAAGACCGCTTGCGTTACGATGTTCTTTTCCATACCGACCTATCGCGTGAACACGGTGTTTCCAACGGGTACGACCTTGACAAGATAAATTGGGGCAATTATGACCTTGTCGTTATCGACGAGAGCCACAATTTCCGCAACGGTGGCAAGGTTACAACAGATGACGACGGCAACCAACGTGAGAACCGTTATTCTCGCTTGCTTAACAAGGTTATATGCAAAGGAGTAAAGACCAAAGTGCTTATGCTTTCGGCCACACCCGTAAACAACCGCTTCAACGACCTTAAAAACCAACTGCAACTTGCATACGAGGGCGACAGCGCAAATATCGACTCCCTGCTGAACACATCGCGTAGCATTGACGATATATTCCGACAGGCACAGGCAGCGTATAACCGCTGGACACGCATACCGGCAGAAGAACGCACCACTGCAAAGCTGCTCCAAGAACTCGACTTCGATTTTTTTGAAGTCCTCGACTCCGTTACCATTGCACGCAGTCGTCGGCACATTGAGCAGTATTATGACACTACCGATATTGGCAAGTTCCCCAAGAGGTTAAAGCCTATCTCCCGTCGGCCACACCTTACCGACCTTGATTCTGCTATCACATATAACGAGATTTACACGCTTATAAACAATCTCAATCTTGCCATATATACCCCGTCTGATTTCCTCTTGCCGAGTGCAAGGGATAAGTATATATCCACCGACAGCGAAGGACGCAACTTTGCCGGCAAAGGAATGTCAGGACGCGAAAAAGGTATTCGTCGCCTTATGGGAATAAATATGCTTAAACGCTTGGAGAGTTCCGTAAACTCCTTCCGTTTGACATTGTCGCGCATAGAGGCACTTATCAAAGGCGTGGTAGATAAGATAGAGTTTGCCGAAAGGACAGGCAACCGCGCAGGAGCAGCCGTAGATGATTACGACTTTACCGAGGGCTTGGAAATGGACGACAGAGAGAACGACATTTTTATTGGCGGTAAAAAGTCGCAAATCCTTTTGGACGATTTAGACTTTGTAAAGTGGAAGCACTACCTTGCACAAGACCTCGAAACATTGCAGTTGCTCATAATGATGCTTAAAGACATCACCCCTGAACACGACTGCAAACTGCAACAGCTCATAGAGGACTTGCGAAATAAGTTCGCTAATCCTATAAACGGCAATAACAAGAAGGTAATAATCTTTACCGCCTTCTCCGATACAGCCGTCTATCTTTACGAAAATCTTGCCGAGCGTATCAAACAGCGCACAGGGCTTAATGTTGCACTTATCACAGGCGATGTAGAGGCACGAAGCACCTTAAAGCTCCGTCAGAAGCTCGATTTTAATACCGTGCTTACACTCTTCTCGCCGCTGTCAAAGGACAAGGCAACACTGCTCCCCAACATCAGTGAGGAGATAGATGTGCTTATAGGCACAGACTGTATTTCCGAAGGACAGAACTTGCAGGATTGCGACTACCTCATAAACTACGATATTCATTGGAACCCGGTGCGTATTATCCAGCGTTTCGGGCGAATTGACCGTATCGGCTCAAAGAACGATGTTATACAGCTCGTAAACTATTGGCCGGATATGACACTCGACGATTATATCAACCTCAAAGAGCGTGTAGAGGCACGAATGAAAGTATCTGTTATGACCTCGACAGGCGATGACAACCTGCTTTCGGAAGAAGAGAAAGGCGACCTTGAATATCGCCGTTCACAGCTCAAACGCTTGCAGGAAGAGGTTGTAGATTTGGAAGAGATGAACAGCGGTGTCAGCATAATGGATTTAGGCTTGAATGAATTCCGCCTCGACCTTTTGGAGTATATGCGTACCAACCACGATGTAGAACACACCCCGTTTGGACTCCACGCCGTTGTGCCCTCGACAGAGAACACACCGCCCGGAGTAATCTATATACTCAAGAACCGTTCAGACGGAGTGAACATTGACCACAAGAACCAACTACACCCATTCTACATGGTGTATATCTCGGACGACGGCGAGGTTATAATCAACCACCTTGCCCCGAAAGATATGCTCGACCGTATGCGTCAGCTCTGCAAGCCACACAGCACACCGCATACAGAACTATGCCGTGAGTTCAACCGCATAACACGCGACGGACGGAATATGAAGCACTATTCCACACTGCTTGGCGAGGCAATATCCTCAATTATCAATGTAAAGGAAGAGAGCGACATCGACAGCTTTTTGAGTGGTACACAAGGCACACTCTTCACCGAAGAGATACAAGGCCTTGATGATTTTGAATTGATTTGTTTCCTTGTAATAAAATAATTATGTACGGCCTACCGCAACGAACCGAAATAAACAAGCCACTTCATAAGACAAAAGTCTTTGAGAAGTTCGACTTGACAGCGTCGCAACGAGACAGTTTCGATGCCGACATAAGCCGTATGTTTATCACCCACGTTGTTGCCGAAAGCACCATACCCACAATAAAGGCCGGAAATGAAATTGCCGACTTCTATATCATAGAAATATCACTCAAACGGCGCGAATATGCCCCGAAGAACATTGAACTCTTGGCAAAGTTCATACCCCGGAAAATCCTCTTTGTACTGCACTTTGAAGAACAGGCACAGCTTGCCATTCACCATACAAAGTTGATATGCTCTGCCTGGCAACAGTGCGACACGTTGAACATTCCGCTTACAGGCCTCGACCTCGATGCCGTTTGGGAAAACATTGTTGCCACCATTGGCTCAATCACCGTTCAAGAGGGTAACACCCTTACAGAGCAGATTAAGAGCGATGAACAACGGGCAAAGGTGCTTGCCCAGATAGCCATGCTTGAACGCAAAATGGCAAACGAAAAGCAACCACGCCGTAAGCGAGAATACTTTGAACAGATTAAGAAATTAAAAATGTTATTATGATTTCTGCGAATTCTTCATCTTTGATTCATTTTACACACAAGATGTCAACGCTCAAACTTATTTTGCGTAATGGCATAAGATATTCATATGCTTTCGAATCTTTACCACAAGGTGTATTAGATAATTTATTAAACGAAACAACAATAATACCAACTTTAACTCTAAACTACAATAATAGTTACGGAGTAGCTCTCCCTATGGTCTCATTCTGTGATATTCCTTTGACTCGTGCATCGGAACATTCTAAATTATATGGTAAGTACGGTATAGGGATTGAAAAAGATTATATGTTGTATTTTTATAAAGAGTTTTTTAATCCTGTAATTTATTCGTCGGGGGATTCCCTTGATAAAGCGATTCATTTCTTTTCTTCAGAACGTTTGCGAACTATGGATAGGATATTAGACTATACAACAACACATATGGAAAAGAATTTGTGTAATGAATTTTTAAAGGTTGCTGAACATAAGAGTTCTTTAGAGGCTCTAAAATATTTGCCTCAAACTCTACAAAATGAATTCAAACAACGTTTAGAGGAGAGTTACAATATTTCAATTGTTTTAGCTCTATACAAACCGTACAAAGGGATAAATTCTTTTGGCAAGGAACAAGTTTTCTATGACGAAAGAGAGTGGAGAGCGTTTTATCCTCATGCCAATGAAGTTCCTTATTATTGGTATTTTCCATGTACTCGCAATGAGTTTTTAACTAATAGAGATGAACTAAATACTCAAATCTCTAAGTGGGAAGATAGCTATATTACTATCCCTCAAAATTGCTATGATGCAATTTCGCACATAATAGTCAAGAATGATTATCAAAGAGATTCTATTATTCAATTTATATTGAATACCCAAAAGTTATTTGGCTTCCCAATAGAGCGCAACAGTAAACTTAAATATAAAATCATAAGTAAAATATCTTCATTTGAAGAGACCGAGAACGATTATTAATAATTACTGATGAATAAATTAAAAATGCAGAGCCACGATGTAATAGGCTCGAATACACAGAAGATTGCCCAACTGTTTCCGGATTGCGTAACTGAACGCTTGGGCAAAGATGGTAAGCCTGAATTGGCTATTGACTTTGAGAAGTTACAAGCAGAGTTATCCAACGAAATCATTACTGAGGGAGAAGAACGCTATCAGTTCACCTGGCCTGATAAGCGTGCTGCTGTTCGCTTGGCAAATACGCCTACAACAATGACACTTCGTCCTTGTCGTGAAGAGAGTGTTGATTTTGATAATACAGAGAACCTCTATATCGAGGGCGATAACCTTGAAGTGCTCAAACTGTTGCGTGAGAACTATTTGGGTAAGGTGAAGATGATTTATATCGACCCACCATATAACACAGGTAACGACTTTGTCTATAACGATGATTTTGCAAAAAGTGCTGATGAGTTTAATGCACAAAGTGGTCTTTTCGATGAAGAGGGCAATCGTATGGCAGACCCTATGGTGCAGAATACCGAGAGCAATGGCCGTTTCCATACCGATTGGCTTAATATGATTTATCCTCGCCTTAAAGTCGCCAAAGACCTTCTTGCTGATGATGGTGTAATCTTTATATCTATAGATGAAAATGAGATTCAGAATATGAGGAAAATTGCCGATGAGATTTTCGGTGAGCAAAACTTCATATCTCAATTAGGATGGCAAAAAGTATATTCACCTAAAAATCAAGCAAGATACTTCTCGAATGATTACGAGTTTGTATTGTGCTACTGTCGTAACATAAACCACTTTAGCGTTAATACATTACCTCGAACTGCAGAAATGAATGCTCGTTACAAGAATCCTGATAACGACCCACGAGGAGATTGGAAGGCAGGAGATTGTGTGGGTAGCGGAGTTCGTAAGAATGGCTATTATGATGTTGTTAGCCCAATAAGCGGCAAGGTATTCAATGTTCCGCAGGGCAAACATTGGGTATATGCACCTGAGAATATGAAAAAGATGATAGAGGACAATCGTATATGGTTTGGCAAGGATGGCAATTCTTTCCCTGCTGTAAAACAGTTCCTCAGCGATGTATCAGGTCGAAGACCATCAAGCCTATTGCTATATAACGATTACGGACATACCGATATGGCAAAGAAGGATATTATAAAACTCTTTCCCGAATATGAAAAAGTGCCATTTGATACACCTAAACCCGTGAAGTTAATTAAGATGTTGGGAATAATAGGCACAAATGAGGACGATATAATACTTGATTTTTTTGCAGGTTCTGCTACAACTGCACAATCAGTTTTTGAACTAAATGTCGAACAATCATCAAGGCGTAAATTCATATTAGTTCAGATTAACGAAAAGATTGAAAATAATCCTGAAGCATTAGATAAAGGATTATTTACTATTAGTGATGTAGCAAAAGAGCGTATCCGCCGTGCAGGAAAGAAAATTAGGGAAGAACTAATAGTAAAGAGAGATAATATAAAAACAGAATTATACAACATTACAGGAGGTGCCGCTTTTGACTCTAACCCTTCGAGTATGAGTTATTTTATGACAAAAGCCGATGAAACAAAAAAGAATAAAGCTACACAATTAAACAAAGAACTTATAGATTTAGACTCTAAAATAGAATCGTTTGATACAGGCTTCCGTGTATTGAAACTCGATACATCCAATATGAAGGATGTTTATTACACTCCTGCCGAAACACCTATTCAAAAGACACTTGGGTTTGAAGAATTGGTGGATAACATCAAGTGGAACGAGGGACGTACTCCCGAAGACTTGCTATTCCAAGTATTACCCGAATGTAACTTGCCCTTGTCGAGCAAGATTGAAGAAAGAGAGATACACGGAAAGAAGGTGTTTGTTGTTGAAGATGGTTATTTGATTGCCTGTTTCGACAAGGATATAAACGAGTCTGTAATCACCGCGATAGCAAAAGAGAAACCATATTACTTTGTAATGTGTGACCGCTCAATAGCAACAGACAATGTTGCAGACAACTTCGACCAAATATTCAACGCATATAGTAAAGAGACCGTAAGAAAGATATTGTAATAAAAGGCAGACGGACTGCATAATGGCTATATTATGAATAATTCCAACAACAGCATAGTAATCTATCAAAGCGAGGATGGCAAGGTACATCTTGATGTGGTGTATAATGAGGAGACAATGTGGCTGTCTCAACAGCAACTTTGCGAGTTGTACCAAACGAGCAAATCGAATGTAAGTGAGCACATTAAGCATATATTTGAGGATGAAGAACTGATTGAAAGTTCAGTTGTTCGGAAATTCCGAACAACTGCTTCTGACGGTAAAACATACGAGGTAAACCATTACAACCTCGATATGATTCTTTCGCTTGGCTACCGTGTACGTTCAGTTACTGCAACCCGTTTTCGTCAGTGGGCTACAGAGCGATTGAAGGAGTATATCATAAAGGGCTTTACAATGGATGATGAACGCCTGAAGCAGTTGGGTGGCGGTAACTATTGGAAAGAGTTGCTCAACCGTATAAGGGATATCCGTTCATCGGAGAAGGTAATGTATCGTCAGGTGCTTGACCTTTATGCAACAGCTGTGGATTACGACCCGCGTAGCGAACTTTCAATAGAGTTCTTCAAGATTGTGCAGAACAAACTGCACTATGCAGCACACGGACACACAGCAGCCGAGGTTATTTATGAACGTGCTGATGCAGAGCAACCTTTTATGGGATTGACCACCTTTAAAGGGGAGCACCCAACGCTTGCCGATGCAAAAATAGCAAAGAACTATTTAAATGAAGACGAATTGAAGGTTTTGAATAATCTTGTTTCGGGATATTTCGACTTTGCTGAAATTCAGGCAATGAAGCATCGCCCAATGTATATGAGCGATTATATACAGCAGCTCGACAATATTCTTTCTTCAACAGGCGAGCAGTTGTTGTCGGGTGCAGGCAAGGTAAGTCATACCGCAGCAATTTCAAAGGCTGAGAGCGAATATCGCAAATATGAGTTACGCACTCTTTCACCGGTTGAACAGGCCTACTTGGATACAATAAAGAAGATTGGAAAAGAGGCAAAAGAGAAGAGCAAATGAATTATGAAATATTGTGCAAATGATGGCAGAGCAAACTTGATTGCTATGCCGAGTGCAGCCAATATTCTATAAAAATGGAATTTTTATGAAATTCAAATTCAAAATACAGCAATATCAGACCGATGCAGTAGAGCGTACTGTTGAGGTATTTTCAGGGCAACCGTCGTATGCACCAATGAAGTACCGTATGGACCTTGGCAAACGTGATGGAAAGTTGCAATATGCAGGTGATGATGATGCCTATTGCAATGCCAATGTAGAATTGTCACAGGCCCAACTGCTTGATAATATTCGCAAAGTACAGGCACAAGGAGATATCAAACTGTCAGATAAACTTCTTCCAAGTATTGGTAAATGCAGCCTTGATATTGAAATGGAGACCGGTACGGGTAAAACCTACGTATATATCAAGACGATGTTTGAGCTGAACAAGCGTTATGGCTGGAGTAAATTTATCATTGTTGTTCCAAGCATAGCTATTCGTGAGGGTGTAGGCAAGAGCTTCCGAATGCTTGAAGACCATTTTATGGAGCACTACGGCAAGAAGGCCCGTTGGTTTATATATAACAGCAGCCGTTTGAAAAGCCTCGATGACTTTTCAAGTGATGCCGGCATCAATGTTATGATTATCAATACTCAGGCCTTTGCCGCTTCGCTTAAAGAGGGAGGAAAGAGCAAGGAAAGCAGGATTATCTACTCAAAGCGTGATGATTTTGCCAGTCGCCGTCCAATTGATGTTATTGCAGCAAACCGTCCGATTATAATAATGGACGAGCCACAAAAAATGGAAGGTGAGGCAACACAAACTGCACTCAAACATTTTAATCCTTTGTTCATACTCAACTACTCGGCAACCCATAAGACCAAGCACAACACAGTATATGCACTTGATGCACTCGATGCATATAACCATAAACTTGTAAAGAAAATTCAGGTGAAGGGCTTTGAGGTAAAGAACTTGAAAGGCGCATCGAGTTATCTCTACATTGATAGCATCATACTATCCAAGACCGAGCCGCCAATGGCTAAGATTGACCTTGAGGTGAACACTGCTACGGGAATACGGCGCAAGTCAATGAAGTTCGGAAAGGGTGATAAATTGCAAAGTGCAAGCGGGCTTGCTCAGTATGCCGGGTTTGAAATAACAGAAATAAATCCATACACCGACACTGTAACATTCCTAAACGGAATTACATTGCGAAAAGGCGAGGTCTTTGGTGACACCAATGAACTGGCAATGCAGCGTGTACAGATTCGTGAGACTATTGTTTCGCACTTTGAAAAGGAACGTGAACTGTTTGCACGTGGCATAAAAACGCTATCCCTATTCTTTATTGATGAAGTCGCTAAATACAAGAGCTATGGTGAGGACGGTGAGGTTGAGAAAGGTGTCTTCTGGAAGATATTCGAAGAGGAATACACCAACATCCTTAATGAGAACCTTTCGCTGTTCGATTCTGCATATCAGCAGTATTTGCGCAGATTCGATGTAAGCGAGATACATAATGGTTATTTCTCAATAGACAAGAAAGGACGCTCAATAAACAGTGAGGTAAAGCGCGGAAAGGATACTTCAGACGATATTTCAGCATACGACCTTATCCTAAAAAACAAAGAACGCTTGCTGAGTTTTGATGAGCCTACACGATTCATCTTCTCGCACTCGGCATTGCGTGAAGGCTGGGATAATCCAAATGTATTCCAGATATGTACACTTAGACACGCAAATTCAGAAACTGCCAAACGTCAGGAAGTTGGTCGCGGTCTCCGTATATGTGTTGATGCGAATGGAAATCGTATGGACTTTGAAACATTGGGCGAGAGTGTACACGAATTGAATAAGCTAACCGTTATTGCCAATGAAAGCTATAGCTCATTTGTTAAGGACTTGCAAGACAAAACGCGAGAAGCATTACGTGACCGTCCAACAAAGGCAGATGAAGCATATTTTATAGGTAAACTCGTATTTGTGGGTGATGAAAAACACGCTATAACCGCCGATGAGGCAAATTCTATACGTGCATACCTTTGGGAGAACGATTATATCGATGACAAAGGGCAAGTTACAGAGTTGTACAAAAGTGATTTGGCAGGAGGCAACCTTGCCCAAATGTCCCGCAAAATAGCTCCGATGGCAGATGGTATTCACTTGCTTATTCGTGCATTGTACGATGAATCGGTAGCTATTGACAATATGTTTGAGGATGGAAATGCTACAGTCATTAAAGAAAACAAACTTAACGATAACTTTTCAAAAATTGAATTCCAGGCACTTTGGAAAGAGATTAACCATAAATATGCCTACACCGTTCATTACAATAGCAATGAGCTAATCGAAAAGGCTGCTATAAGCATCAATGCAAGTCTTGAAGTGAATCAACTTCGCTATGTAGTAGTAACCGGTGAACAAGACAGTGTAGATGCATTTGGTAACACAACTTCTACATCAAAGCAAGTCGCTACCATTTCAACTTCTACCGTAAAATACGACCTTGTTGGAGAAATAGCAAAAGGTGCAACTTTGACACGTAGAACAGTTGTAGAGATATTGAAGAAACTGAGAGGTGAAAAGTTGGTAATGTTCCAGAATAACCCCGAAGAGTTTATCCGCAATGTGGTTAAGCTCATTAAAGAGCAAAAGGCAACAATGATAGTGGAACATATATCATATAATCTTATCGAGGGACAATATGATAGCACTATCTTTACCCAAGAAAAGCACTCGCAGAAGATAGACAAGGCCTATTCGGCACAAAAACATATTATGGATTATGTGTTCAGCGATTCAGATGGTGAACGCAAATTTGCAGAAGCACTTGACGGAGCAACAGAAGTTTGTGTATATGCAAAACTGCCTCGTTCATTCCAAATACCTACACCTGTCGGTAACTACGCTCCCGATTGGGCTATTGCATTCAATAAGGGAACAGTAAAGCACATATTCTTTGTTGCAGAAACTAAAGGCTCTTTGGATTCTATGGAATTGAGAGGTGTTGAGAAAGCAAAGATTGCTTGCGCGAGAAAACTATTTAATGACGTATCGACAAGTGCTGTGCGTTACGATGCAGTAGCTTCGTATGATGATTTGTTAAACAAGGTGCAAGGAGTATGAAAGCAAATAAACTGTATAAATACTTAGATGTAGATGGAGGTTTGATAATGTTGTCAAACAGTAATATACAGTTTACTAATGCAACAAAATTGAATGACCCTTTTGATTGCCATCCAAGTTTAATAGACTTTTCAAATGTTCCGGAAAAGCAAATGAAAGTTTGGGGACAAGAATTAGTAATGAAGGCGGAATCTAACCGATACGAACATTACAGAGATGGTGCTTGGGTATGTAGTTTGTCGAAAGTTAATAGTTCTCTTTTAATGTGGAGTTATTACAGCAATCATCGAGGGGTTTGTATTGGCTTGGATATGGAGAAGACCAGAAAGTATCTTTCTAAGATTATGTGTACAGTTTTTATAGGTGCATTAGAATTTGATGTTCAATACAGGGAAATTATTGAAAAGCCAGATTACTTTAAGCAGGAAAATGGTTTTGATTTGTTGAGATATCAGCTGTCTACGAAGGCTAAAGAATGGGAACACGAACAAGAGGTTCGGTTGGTGTTAATAAATCCGACTCCGTCAACTATTCCTAATCACTCAAGTATGGTATCAATGGCTTTGCCCTATGAACATAAAGATATAAATAAAACGATTGACTGGAAAGAGGTAAGAGCATATCATAAAATAGGCTGTGAATGTTTTGAGTCTGTTTATTTGGGAGTGAATATAGATGAAGATAATCGAAGCCAAATAATTGAAGCGGCCAAGAAACTAAATCCTGATATCAAGATATATCAAATGAGAGTAGATGCAGATGCTTTCAGGTTGCAAACAGAACAGATATATTAATATTGTTAGTATTTCTTTCGGTGGTGTAAATAATAAATAGCATAATGACCGAAAATAACAGCATCGCAATCTACCAAAGCGAGGATGGCCTTAGGTGCTGAATGAAATAAATATCCCCCCGGAACAGCCTACATAATCAAGGCCTATATAACAAGGTAGTCCTGGGGGATTATTGTGTTTAATAGTTAGATAATTAAGCGATAGAAAGTTTTAGCACATCCTTATCTTGATAGTTCAGCAATCCACTCGGTAAAGTCGAGTTTGATTAACTGCCAAGCCTTTTCCTGTAAACATATCGGGTCGGGGTCAGAATCGGCAAATGTAAAATCTGTCAATCCTTTTATGCATTCCTCACGTGTAGCACCATAGGGATATCGTTCTTCGTATAATGAAAGCATCTGTTCTATTGTATAGTGATTATGCAATAGATGCAAATCCCAAAAATCTTTTTTACGTCCACCACGAGAAAGGACATCCATCTTCATTGCGACAATATCATCAACTGATGCAATGCGTATATTGCCTTGCAGTTCCATTGGGCGTATGAATGGATCTGTGTAGAAAAGGTCGAGTTTTACGCAATCCTCTTTTGAATTGCCAACGAGATAAGATACACCAAAGCTGACAACAGTTCCACAATCACCGGAGCAATATGGAAACTCTTTTCTCAGAATATCTTGCAATTTATGAAAATCCAATGAACCGTACTCTGTATCGGTGAAAAGGTCTATATCATCTGACATTCGATGACCATATCTCAATGAGAGTGAGGTACCACCAACAAGACGAAAAGGAGCAAAATCTTCTATTGTCATAAGATGCTCCAGTGTTGAACGAAGAATAGGCTTTACCGTTTTAAACTGTAATTCTTTATGCTTCATATTCAAGGTATGCTTTCAAGTTTTGTTTGATATTTTCGGCAAAAGGAGAAGTTGCAGCAAAGTCTATTGTTGCCAAAATTGTGTCTTTACCATAAAAACGAATTGTTTCTAAAATCTCCTCTTCTGTACCACGTTCAAATATCCTATTTATAACATAACGTTTGTGTGCTATAAAATCTATATGCTCAAATGATGTGTCCCAAAATAGTGTAGAACGGAACTTGCTGCAATCCGGACGATTGTTTGTTGACAACCGTCGTTTCTCCTCTGAAATATCATAATGCACTTGCAAAGTCATCAAGAAACCCTCTTCCAATCCTAAGGCTCTTTCAATGCGAAGTGAAAGCGGAATATTCATAGATCTGCGTCCACGGATTATAGCACTGAGCGTTTGCGGATGTTCGCCTATTGATTCAGCAAAATGTCCGCTTCTGAGTTTACGTTTCTTTAATTCTCGTTGCAAAAACAAACCTGGATGTAATCCTTTGAGTATTTCTATTGTAGCATTCATATCGCAAAAATAAACAATATTGTTTAGAAAACAAATGATTGAACAAAATTATTCTCAAACTAAAAAAGAACTTGTCGGAATTTCCGACTGGTTAAAATAAACTCCCCCGTAACCGCCCACATATAATTGATTATGTAGGCGGTTTCGGGGGGATTGTTTTTTATTTGTACTTGTGCGTTACTTCAGTTTGGCCATGAAGTGTTCGGTATCGACGATGAAGCGTACATGTGTTCCTTTGCCGATGATGCCGGCTCCGTCGCTTGCTTCTACGTTGAACATGAGCTTGCGGCCTTCGACTGCGGTGAGGAGTGCTGTTGCTTTTATCTCCGAGCCTAATGCCGACGGTTTTATGTGTGTTGTATTTATCTCAGCCCCTACGGTTGTTGAGCCTTCGGGCAGGAAGGGTGCGACAGCGTTCATTGCTGCGTTCTCCATGAGTGCGACCATTGAGGGTGTGGCAAAGACATCGAGACCGCCTGAGCCGACTGCTGATGCGCAGTTGCCGCGTGCTACTACTGTTGTGCTTGTATATTCTAATCCTTCTTTCAGCATATATGTATATTGTTATAGGGATAATATTATGCACAAAAATACATCAATTATTGCTATTAACAAAAATGAGGATGTTACTTTAGAGAGGAGGTTCTGAATAAACAATGATTGAGATATCTCGTGTGCACTCGATATGACACCGGTACTGAGATTTAGAAGTTTGGGGACAGTGGTTTTTGTATGTTTGCTGGAGTTTTGCAAAGAAAAAGCCTCCCCAGGCTGACCCAGGGAGGCTGATTACAATTCAGTACTTTGTTGGCTTAGCCCAAGTTGCTCTCGCTCTCTGTACTCTGTTTTCTTTGACCCCTCTTGCTTTCCGCGACCCACGCGGCACCACGGTTGCGGTGCTACGCGTGACCTATCGCTGCAAGTGCTGTCTAAACTTCGCCTACGGCTCATCTTTCATCTTTCATCTTTCATCTTTGCTCTTTCATCTTTCATCTGTACTCTGTACTCTTACCCTTTCAGCTGCTTGTATGTGGTCTTCGGGAAGCGTGCTGCTGTAGTCTCATCGAGACGGCGTACAGGTGTGCTGTGCGGTGCGCTCTTGACTACATCGGGGTTCTCTATGGCTTCTTGCGCTACCTTCTTCATCACTGCAATGAATTCATCGAGTGTCTCCTTGCTTTCTGTTTCGGTAGGCTCAATCATGATGCTCTGGTGGAACAGAAGCGGGAAGTAGATTGTGGGCGCATGATAGCCGTAGTCAAGAAGACGTTTTGCAATGTCGAGCGTTGTGACGCCTGTCGATTTGTCGGCCAGGCCGTCGAAGACGAACTCATGCTTGCAGATTCCTTCGATTGGCAGGTAGTATTCGTTCTTGAGCGATTCCTTTACATAGTTGGCGTTGAGGACTGCGAGAGGGCCTACCATCTTCACATTCTCACGGCCAAGTGTGAGTATATAGGTATAGGCGCGCAAGAGAACACCGAAGTTGCCGAGGAAGTTCGATACGTATCCTGCCGATGCTTCGTCGGTGTCGATGTAGAACTTTCCTGCAGCATCCTTCTTGACCTGCGGATTGGGAAGCAGTTTCTCAAGACCGGCACGCACGCCCACAGGGCCGTCACCGGGACCGCCGCCGCCATGAGGCGTAGAGAAGGTCTTGTGAAGGTTGATATGCATGATGTCAAAGCCCATGTCGCCGGGACGGCACTTGCCGAGCACGGCATTGAGGTTCGCTCCGTCGTAGTAGAGCAATCCTCCGCACTCATGAACGAGACGCGCGATTTCGGGAATCTCCGTTTCGAAGATGCCGAGCGTGTTCGGGTTGGTCATCATGATTCCGGCAATGGTATCGTCGAGCAATGGCTTGAGGTCCTCGACATCGACTGTTCCGTCAGGAGTCGATTTCACCTCAACTATCTCAAGGCCGCAGACTGCTGCACTGGCCGGGTTTGTGCCGTGCGCGCTGTCGGGGACAATGACTTTCGTACGCTTTGCGTCGCCACGCTGCAGGTGATAGGAGCGCATAATCATAAGACCGGTAAGCTCTCCGTGTGCACCGGCATACGGGTTGAGCGTGAATGCAGAAAGGCCGCTTATCTCGGCAAGCGATGCTGCCAGGTTGTAATAAACTTCAAGCGCACCCTGAGCTGCCTCTACCGGGGTTGCAGGGTGCAGGCGGGCAAACGCCGGCATCGCGCTTATCTCCTCGTTGATACGGGGATTGTACTTCATGGTACAGCTGCCAAGAGGATAGAAGCCTGTATCGACACCGAAGTTCTTGTTCGACAGGTTGGTGTAGTGACGCACCACATCGAACTCGGTAACTTCGGGAAGTTCGGGCTGAGATTCGCGTTTGAGTGCAGCCGGCAAGCCGCAGATGCAATAGTTCTCCTTAAGCCCGTTGTCGGGAAGGGAATATCCTACTCTGCCCTCTTTTGAGAGCTCAAATATCAATTTGTCATAATTGCGTATCATAGCATATCCTCCTTATTATATATTGTTAACTACTGCAACAAGCTTGTCTATCTCCTCTTTCGAGCGCATCTCGGTTACGCATAGCAGCAATGCATCGTCGGCAAGGCGTACACCGCCAAGAATGCCTTCGGCAAGCAATGCTTCCTGTACCTTTGCTGCAGGAACAGTTGTCCTTACTGCAAACTCATTGAAGAACGGACGGTCGTAGAGCATGCTGAACTTTCCGGTTGCCACAAGCTGCTCGGCAAGGTAATGTGCACCGCTGTAGGAGAGGCTGCAGGCTTCCTTAAGGCCTTTCTGCCCCATGACAGACATGTACATTGTCACATAGAGAGCCATAAGCGACTGGTTGGAACAGATGTTGCTGTTGGCCTTCTCACGTCGTATATGCTGTTCACGCGCCTGCAGGGTGAGCACGAATGCACGTTTGCCGTCAACATCGGTCGTTGCGCCTGCAATGCGGCCGGGGAGCTTGCGCACGTGTGCATTGACACATGCGAGGAAGCCTACATAAGGGCCGCCATAAGCCATTGGAATACCCAATGACTGGGCATCGCCGCATGCGATGTCGGCACCCCACTCTGCCGGGCTCTTAAGCACGGCAAGAGCCGATGGCTTTACATTCATGACGAACTGGGCCTTCTTTGCATGACACATGTCGGCAACACCGCTGTAGTCCTCTACAATACCGTAGAAGTTGGGCTGAGCAAGTATCACGCCTGCAACATCATCGGCTGCCAGCTTTGCCTCAAGGTCGGCAAGGTCGGTTATGCCGTCCTTCTCGGCTATGGTATCTACAACTACGCCCTGGTACTTGGCATAAGTCTCTACTACACGCTTTACCTTAGGGTCGATGGTTGCCGAAACAAGAACCTTGTTGCGTTTCTTTGCTATGGCTACGCACATCATCATGGCCTCGGCTGTAGCTGTTGTGCCGTCGTACATAGATGCATTGGTGACATCCATGCCGGTGAGCTCGCATATCATCGACTGGTACTCGAAGATATACTGCAGTGTGCCCTGTGATATTTCGGGCTGGTATGGTGTGTAGGCTGTAAGGAATTCGCCACGTGAGATAACGGGTGCTATCACCGATGGCGAATAGTGGTCCTCGACACCGGCTCCTGCAAAGCATACAAGGTCGCTGTTGCGTTTGCCCAGTGTCTCAAAGAATTTGCGTATCTCAACCTCGGACATAGCCTCTGGAAGCGCAAACTCACGATTGAACAGCAGCTGCTGAGGGATTTCTCCGAAGAGCTCGTCGAGCGACTTCACTCCTGCGACGGCCAGCATCTGCTGAATATCCTGTTGGGTATGAGGGAAATATTTCATACTTATCCGCTTTTTAGCCATTTCAGGCATTATTCGCCGATAGCAGCCTTATATGCATCTGCATCCATAAGATTCTCTACCTCTGAAGGGTCGGAAAGCTGAACCTTGATTATCCAGTTTGCATAAGGATCGCTGTTTACAAGTTCCGGATTGTCGTTAAGAGCCTCGTTGACCTCTACTACAGTTCCGCTTACAGGAGAGATAAGGTCGCTGGCTGCCTTCACGCTCTCTACTGCGCCGAAGTCCTCGCCTGCTGTCACCTCGTCGTCAACATCGGGCATGTCAACATATACCACGTTGCCAAGCTCGTGCTGTGCGTAATCGGTGATGCCAACATAACCGTATTCACCCTCTACCTTTACATACTCGTGTGACTCTGCATAATAAAGTCCTTCCAAAATTGTGCTCATAATAAATTCTATTAATGGTTAGTTTATAAGTTGGTTATTTCTTGTAGTTCTTGTCATAGAAACGCTTTTTGGTGACAACACCGGGGAATACTTTCTTGCGGATGCGTACAGCTACCTCGGTATCGAGCTTGGTGTATTCGATATCAAGCATTGCCATGCAGACGCTCTTGCCTGTAGAAATGGAGTTATAGCCTGTTGTAACGACACCTATCACCTTGCCGTCGGCCTCAACTTCGTAGCCGTGACGCGGAATAGCCTTGTCCTTGAGCTCGATACCCACAATCTTGCGTTTCAGGCCTTCGGCCTTCTGCGCTGCAAGGGCATCGCGGCCGATGAAATCCTTGTCGAGCTTTGCAAACATGCCTAAGCCTGCTTCAAGAGGAGTAATCTCGTCGGTAAGCTCGTCGCCATAGAGAGGCAAGCCCACCTCAAAGCGCAGAGTATCGCGGCAACCGAGACCGCAAGGCTTCACCTCGCCGCTGCCTACCAGCTTGTCCCATACCTCGTTGGTGAATGCATGGGAAGCGTATATCTCGAAGCCGTCCTCGCCTGTGTAGCCTGTACGGCTTATGATTATTGTCTCGCCGTTGCACTCTACTTCCTTGCATGTATAGAAGGTGAGGTCGCTGCACTCGATACCCAGGATGCGCTCTACTATCTCTTCGGTCTTGGGGCCTTGGACTGCTACCTCGCCGTACTTCTCGCTCTGGTTCTCGACCACAACATCGAATTTCTTCGACTGCTCCATAATCCATGCAACGTCCTTGTCGATGTTCGATGCGTTGATGACAAGGAAGTAACGCTGCGGTTCCATCTTATATACCAGAAGGTCATCGACAACACCGCCTGTGGGATGACACATCATTCCGTAGAATATCTTGCCGTCGGGAGCATCCTTTATGTCATTCGTGAAGATGTAGTTTACGAATGCCTCGCTTTCGGCACCGGTGACAAGCACCTCGCCCATGTGCGAAACGTCGAAGATACCGCATGCCTTACGCACTGCGTTGTGCTCATCGACAATGTTGGTGTACTGTATAGGCATGTCAAAGCCGCCGAACGGGCTTATGAGCGCGCCTAATGCAACATGTTTGTCATAGAGACAGGTCCTTTTGTTTTCCATAATCAGTCAGTTAATAAGTTTATAAGTTGTTCTTTCTTCAAATTCATTATAACTGCACCGCAATCGACGCCGTCAAGCGCGGATGCAAGCGCGCCAGGTTCAAGTTCAACACCCTTAAGACGGGAGAGCAGCATACTGTCGATGTCTCCTGTAATGAAGAAGTCTCCGGCAAGGTCTATCTTGCGCACCTTTCCATCCTTGGCATCGATGCTTGCACGGAACTCGCCTACCCCTTCGATGCGCCTTGTCTTGACAATGGAATAGGCCGGGTTGTTGCCGTAGATGAATTCGGGCGTATAGTACTCTTTCTCTATCTCCTCTATGGCTGCAATATCGGCAGCGTTGAGAGAATGCTCGCTGCTGCAGAGCTCGCTGCGGAAAAAGGCCTTCAGCTCTTCGATAGAGAGGGATATATGATTGTTCAGCGTGGTTACATGCTGGCGCACGGAACTTACGCCCTTGCTCTTGAGCTTGGCGTCGGACGGAGTGGTTGCACGTGCCATGTGTTCGAGATTGGTATCGTACAGCATTGTGCCATGCACGATACTGCGCCCCGGAAGATGATAGAATGCGTTTCCCGAGACCTTCTTTCCGCCTACAAGGATATCGTTGCGGCCTGTAGTACGGGCATCGACACCCAGCTTCTGCAGGGCATGCTCGACCATAAGCATGTAGCGGTTGAAGGTGAAATTGACATTTGTGGAAGGAGTGATATAGGAGAGCATGATGTTGCTCTTGTCGGCATAGACACATCCGCCTCCGCTCTTGCGGCGGTACATCCTGATTCCATTCCTGCTGCAGTAGGCCATGTCAACCTCGCTGTCGATAAGCTGGTTGCGCCCGAAGATGACTGTAGGCTCTACCTGCCACATGAAAAAATAGTCCTGCGCGGGTAATTCCCGTGCTACGTACTCCTCCATTGCAAGATAAAACGGCAGGTTGTACTCCTTTTCTTTTTGGAATGCGACGTATGTCATCTCGTGTCAGCGGAACATTCGCATTGAATTTTGAACCTATCGTCACAAATTTATAAAAAGAAAAAATCAATAACAATAGCTATAACATTTTTTTAGAATGAAACGGAGAAATGAAAAAAAGGACAAAAAAAGTGTGCACCCAGGCAGGATGCACACCATTTGAAATTATGTGGCGCAATATTACTTCGCAACAGCCTCAAGACGCTTGAGGATTGAGAATATGAATATTGCCGATATAAGACATACAGCAATAAGCACGCCCCAAACGATGTAGAGTTCCATACCCCAGAGAAGGCCTGGGATTGAGATGAGGAAGTTGCCGATAGCTGTTGCTACGAACCAGCCGCCCATCATCATACCCTTGTACTTTGGAGGAGCAACCTTGCTCACGAAAGAAATACCGATTGGAGAGAGGAGCAACTCGGCTACTGTAAGCACGAGGTATGTGCTGATGAGCCAGTTCGGAGAAACGAGTGTTGCAGTGCCTGCCTCGATATTCGCCAGCTGCTCAGCCTGAACAGGAAGACCCCATGAGCCCACCAGAAGGATAACGAATGCAGCTGCAGCAACAAGCATACCGAGACCTATCTTCATTGGAGAAGAAGGCTCTTTGCCCTTCTTTGCAAGAGAAGCGAAAATAAGCATGATAATCGGGGTCAATGCCACAACGAAGCATGGGTTGAACTGCTGGAAGATAGGAGCCTCTACGCCAACAGAGCCAGTAACGTTCATTGCTCTGTAAACAAGAACACCGCCGAAAACGACGAGCATTGCAAATGCAATCATCTTGCCCTTGAAAGTCTTTGACTGGAATACATTGAGAAGACCATACACTACGAGAATAACGCAAACAAGGTTCCAGATGCTTCTCATATCAGTGAAACTGAATGACGGGCTGAGGAAAAGGCTCATGAAACCGCTCTCTGAAGTAGCGGTATATTCACGTGCGAACTGGTTCATTGTGATACCGTTCTGGTGGAATGCCATCCAGAAGAAGATAACCACGGCAAACACAAGGCAGAGACAAACGATGCGCTCCTTTGTCTGTGCAGGAGTAAGCTGCTCTTCTACAGCCTCTGTCGCGCCCTTTGCCACAGCCTTAGCACGGTCGGCATGAGCGAATGTGCCACGGAATGTGTAGTATATGATGATTGATACAACCAGAGAAACGCAAGCTACCGCAAAGGCGAAGTGATAGGAATCGGCCTTTGAAACAGCATAGCTCTCCTGCATCCATGCCATGATGCCAAGAGCAGCGGCAGCAGCGAACATAGAACCGATGTTGATAGCCATGTAGAAGATGCTGAAACCCTCGTCACGCTTTGCAGCATACTTCGGTTCGTCATAAAGGTTACCTACAAGCACTTGAAGGTTACCCTTGAAAAGACCGGTACCCACACACACGAACATCAATGCCAAAGCCATGACGCCAAGCGCAAGTGTTCCCGCACCAAGAGGCAATGCAAGCAGGAAGTAACCCAGGAACATTACCAGAATACCGATTGTTACCATTTTGCCGAAACCGAACTTGTCGGCGAGCATACCGCCGAAAAGAGGCACGAAATAAACTACGCCCAGGAAGATAGCCTGGATTGTACTTGAGGTTCCCATAGAGAAACCGAAGTTGTCCTGCAAAAAGAACAGGAACACAGCCAACATGGTGTAGTAGCCGAAACGCTCACCGGTGTTGGCAAGGGCTAACGCCCATAGACCTTTAGGATGTCCTTCAAACATAATGAATAAATTAAAAGTTAATAAATTGTCTCCAAAACAAGCACGGAAAGCCGTGCAGGGCAAAGCCGTTGCCGGCCAAGGCCGGGATTGACATAATGCCACCGATTCTCCTTGCGGCTGCATGCCAGCGAGCCATTCTCGTTGACAACCGGACAGCGAACAATAAAAAACGTTCATTATCACACTTGTTCCGGAATGCCGTTTTCGGGAAACTTTCGCAAATATAGAAAATATGACGAATAATTTAAAATATATGACAGTTAAAAACTTGCAAAAAAGAAGAAAAGAATGAACATTGTGCAAAATCGAAGCAAAAACAAGCAACATACCCATACTTGTAAAGCAATGCACACCCATTCGCCACTAAACAAACAAATTCAACGAGAAAACAGTTAACATTTACATATTGTCAAATTCAAGAAAGCATGAAAAAGTTAGAAATCATTTACCGCAAAAACGAGAGAGAATGCAACAGGGCATTATCGCTGATAGACGCGCTCAAGGAGGAGAACGACACATACAGGCTAATCGAACCGGTTCTGACAGAAGCCACAATCGGTATTGGCACTCCGGACGCTGGACAATACTTCATATTGCCGGCATTTCTTATCGACGGAGAGCTGATACACCAAGGTGGCATAACAAAGGAAGATGCAAAGAACATTCTCAACAAAGCACTTGAATAGACACCGCATTACATCCTGTCAAACAACTATTTAACAAAAACAAGCCGTATCAAGACAAAAGCACTGCAACGGGAATTACAGAGTTGGCACGACGAAAAATCGGCTTTTATTTTGCCTTTCGCGCGTTTTATATTATCTTCGCATGGAAATGCAACTACTTTTTACAGGAAAACGATAAAACAACATACAATGAGCGACCAAAGATACATGATGCGTGGCGTATCGGCATCAAAAGAGGATGTCCACAACGCCATAAAGAACATTGACAAAGGATTGTTTCCAAAGGCATTCTGCAAGATTATCCCCGACATTCTCGGCGGTGACCCGGAGTACTGCAACATAATGCACGCCGACGGTGCCGGCACAAAGTCGTCTCTGGCTTATCTGTACTGGAAAGAGACCGGAGACATCAGCGTATGGAAGGGAATTGCCCAGGATGCACTCATAATGAATATCGACGACCTGCTTTGCGTAGGTGCGACAGACAACATACTTGTTTCATCTACTATAGGAAGAAACAAGCTGCTTGTTCCGGGAGAGGTTATATCGGCAATAATAAACGGCACTGACGAACTGCTTGCCGAGCTCCGCGAAATGGGAGTGGGAGTATATGCAACAGGTGGCGAGACAGCCGATGTAGGCGACCTTGTACGCACCATAATCGTTGACAGCACTGTAACATGCCGAATGAAACGAAGCGATGTGATAGACAACGCGAACATTGCAGCCGGCGATGTCATTGTAGGAATGGCTTCTTACGGGCAGGCAACATACGAAAAGGAGTACAACGGCGGAATGGGAAGCAACGGACTCACCTCGGCACGCCACGACGTGTTCAGCAAATATCTTGCAGAGAAATATCCGGAGAGCTACGACAAGGCTGTTCCAAGCGAACTTACCTACTCAGGAGGGCTGAAGCTGACAGACAAGGTTGAAGGCTCACCGCTCGATGCCGGCAAGCTTGTATTGTCGCCGACACGTACATACGCCCCCATCGTCAAGAAGATGCTCGATGCGCTGCGCCCCGAAATACACGGAATGGTACACTGTTCAGGAGGTGCTCAAACAAAGGTTATGCACTTTGTTGAGGGTAAGAGAGTTATTAAAGACAATCTATTCCCGATACCGCCACTATTCAAGACAATAAAGGAGCAGAGCGGAACCGATTGGGCCGAGATGTACAAGGTATTCAACATGGGCCATAGGCTCGAAGTGTATGTCAAGCCTGAACACGCCGAGGAGATTATCGCCATAAGCAAGAGTTTCGGCGTGGATGCGCAGATAATAGGACGTGTAGAAGAGGCCGAAAAGAACGAGCTTATAATCGAAAGCCCTTACGGCACATTCAAGTACTAACATTTATGCCTTGCATTAATTTGCAGGGCATAAATTGCAGATAAACAATAATTTATAATGGAAAACAATTCACTTTTGAGCAAACTGAACGACCTTGAGGCACGTTTCCAGGAGGTTTCGACGCTTATAACCGACCCCGCAGTGGTGGCCGACATGAAGCGTTATGTCAGGCTCAATAAGGAATACCGCGAACTGGAACAGATTCTGGACGCACGAAAAAGATATATCCAGCTGCTCACTTCGCTGAGCGAGGCCAAAGAGATGCTTGCAAACGAAAGCGACAACGAGCTGCGCGAAATGGCACGCGAGGAGATTGATATGTGCGAAGCCGCAATACCGCAGACCGAGGAGGAGATAAAGCTGCTGCTTATCCCTGCCGACCCTCAGGATGACAAGAACGCGATTCTGGAGATACGCGGAGGCACCGGAGGCGACGAGGCTGCCATATTTGCAGGAGACCTGTTCCGCATGTACACAAAATATTGCGAGAGCAAGGGCTGGAGAATCGAGGTGTCAAGCTGCAGCGAGGGCACTTCGGGCGGATACAAGGAGATTATATGCACCGTGACCGGAGAAAAGGTTTACGGTACACTGAAATATGAATCGGGAGTGCACCGCGTACAGCGCGTGCCGGCAACAGAGACACAAGGCCGCGTACATACCTCGGCAGCATCGGTAGCAGTGCTACCCGAAGCGGAGGCTTTCGACGTGGAAATAACCGAAAGCGCGATAAAATGGGATACGTTCCGTTCGAGCGGCGCCGGAGGACAGAATGTCAACAAGGTTGAATCGGGAGTGCGTCTGCGCTACCCCTGGCTCAATCCCGAAACGAACCAGATTGAGGAGATTCTCATCGAATGTACCGAAACGCGAGACCAACCCAAGAACAAGGAACGCGCTCTGGCACGTTTGAGGACACTTATTTACGACCGCGAGCACCAGAGGTATGCCGATGACATTGCAAGCAAGCGCAAGACAATGGTATCGACAGGCGACCGTTCGGCAAAGATACGTACCTACAACTATCCTCAGGGGCGTATAACAGACCATAGAATAAACTATACGATATATAACCTCAGCGCATTCGTGAACGGCGACATACAGGACTGCATAGACCACCTGATAATTGCCGAGAATGCCGAAAGGATGAAAGAACAGGAACTATAAATAAAACAATACAAGCCATGAACAGACAAGAACTTGTAAAACAGATTAAGGAGAAGCGTTCGTTCCTATGCGTAGGACTCGACAGTGACATCAAGAAGCTCCCGGCTCATCTTCAGGGCAGCGAGGATGCTGTATTTGAGTTCAACAAGGCAATAATAGACGCTACAGCACCATACACAGTGGCATATAAGCCGAACCTTGCATTCTACGAGGCATGCGGAGTGAAAGGCTGGATAAGCTTCGAGAAGACAGTGAACTACATAAAGGAGAACTATCCCGAAATATTCATCATCGCAGATGCAAAGCGCGGAGACATAGGAAACACATCATCGCTCTATGCACGTTCATTCTTCGAAGAGATGAAGGTCGATTCAATCACTGTTGCCCCATACATGGGCGAAGACAGCGTAAAGCCGTTCCTTGCATACGAAGGAAGCTGGGTGATTGTGCTTGCACTGACATCTAATCCCGGCTCACACGACTTCCAGCTCACAAAGGACGAGAACGGAACAATGCTCTTCGAGAAGGTTCTTGAAACATCACAGAAATGGGGAAGCGACGAAAACATGATGTATGTTGTAGGCGCGACACAGGGCAAGTCATTCGAGAATGTACGCCGCATAGTGCCTAACCATTTCCTCCTTGTTCCAGGAGTAGGAGCACAGGGCGGCTCCCTTGAGGAGGTATGCAAGTATGGCATGAACAGCGATTGCGGCCTGCTTGTGAACGCAAGCCGTGCAATCATCTTTGCCGACAGCAGCGAGAACTTCGCAAAAACGGCAGCAGAGAAGGCACACGACTACCAGCAGCAGATGGAGCGGGAGCTGAAAGCAAGAAATGTTATATAAAATATCCAAAATCGTCTTTGTGTAATAATTTATACAAAAATACAGCTCATATTTGCGCGAAATAGTTATCTTCGCAATATTATAAAGTAAAAAGAACACTGGTATATGAAATTCACAGCCAAGCAGATTGCATCTTTCATCAACGGAGAAGTTGTAGGCAACGAGAATGCAGAGGTGTTTACTTTTGCCAAAATAGAAGAAGGCGTGCCGGGAGCACTTTCATTCCTGGCCAACCCTAAATATACAGAATACATCTACTCTACCCGCTCGTCGGTAGTTCTCGTGAACCGCGACTTTGAACCGGACGGAGAGATTGCAGCTACACTTATAAAGGTAGATAATGCATACGAGAGTCTTGCAAAGCTCATGATGATGTACGAATCGAGCAAGCCACGCAAGCAAGGCATCAGTTCATTGGCATCAATCGCCGGAACTGCAAAAATCGGAGAGAACTGCTACATCGCCCCATTCGTCGTCATAGGCGAGGGATGCGAAATAGGAGACAACTGCATGATTCATGACGGCGTTTCCATAGGCGACGGAGCAAAGATAGGCAACGGTTGCATACTCTATGCACATGCCACTGTTTACCACGACTGCCGTGTCGGCAACGATTGCATACTCCATAGCGGTTGCGTAATAGGTGCTGACGGTTTCGGCTTTGCACCGACAGCCGAGGGCTACAACAAGATACCGCAGACAGGTATCGTCGTAATCGAAGACAATGTCGAGGTTGGTGCCAATACATGTATCGACCGTGCAACCATGGGAGCAACTACAATACACAAGGGAGTCAAGCTCGACAACCTTGTACAAATTGCCCACAACGACGAGGTAGGCAGCCACACAGCCATGGCTGCGCAGGTAGGCATTGCAGGTTCGACAAAGATTGGCGAATGGTGCATCTTCGGCGGACAGGCAGGAATCTCCGGCCACAGCACTATCGGAGACCACACAACTGTCGGCCCGCAGTGCGGTACAATAGGAAACCTTGAGGGCGGAAGAACCGTACTCGGAGCTCCTGCCATTGACGCAAAGGAGTACATACGCCTTTCGGCTTACATGAGACGCCTGCCCGATATGGACAAGAAAATTAAAGAGCTTACAAGGCAACTTGAAGCATTGAAAAACAAATAAAACAACTTCTATGAACAAACAGAAGACACTCAACGGAAGTTTCTCGTTATTCGGCAAGGGTTTGCACACAGGCTTGAGCCTCACTGTAACTTTCAACCCGGCCCCGGAGAACCATGGTTACAAGATACAGCGCATCGACCTGCCAGGCGAGCCTATAATAGATGCAGTCGCAGAGAACGTGACAGAGACGACACGAGGCACTGTACTAACAAAGGGAGAGGCACGCGTAAGCACTGTCGAGCACGCAATGGCAGCACTGTTTGCCTTAGGCATTGACAACTGTCTTATGCAGGTCAACGGTCCGGAGTTTCCTATCCTCGACGGAAGCGCGAAACTCTATGTAGAGAACATCGAGCGCATAGGTCTCAAGGAGCAGAACGCAGAGAAGGATGTCTTTGTCATCAAATCAAAGATAGAGATAAAGGACGAGAACACAGGAAACTCAATCATCATCCTTCCCGACGAAAATTTCAGTCTCAATGTGCTCGTACACTACGAGAGCGGCATCCTTTACAACCAGTATGCCACACTGGAGGACATGAACGATTTCAAGGAGGAGATTGCATCGAGCCGTACTTTCGTATTCGTACGCGAGCTTGAGCCGCTGCTTCACCTCGGACTAATCAAGGGAGGCGACCTTGACAATGCCATTGTAATATATGAGCGTGAGATGCCTCAGGACAAATATGACCAGCTTGCCGATGTACTCGGAGTTCCGCACATGGATGCAAAGAAGCTCGGTTATCTGAACCACAAGCCTCTCGTTTGGAACAACGAGCCGGCACGACACAAGCTGCTCGACATAATAGGCGACCTTGCCCTCATAGGAAAGCCGCTTCAGGGACGCATCATTGCAACATGCCCCGGCCACACCATCAACAACAAGTTTGCACGCGCAATGCGCAAGATTATCCGCGAACACCAGATTCAGGCGCCGATATACGACCCGAACCGTGAGCCGGTAATGGATATCAAGCGCATCAAAGAGCTTCTACCGCACCGTAACCCGATGCTTCTTGTTGACAAGGTGACAGAACTCGGCTCGAACTACATTGTCGGCACAAAGAATGTCACAATGAACGAGCAGTTCTTTGTCGGGCACTTCCCCGACGAACCGGTGATGCCTGGTGTTCTGCTTATAGAAGCAATGTCGCAGTGCGGTGCCCTGCTTGTAATGAACATGCTCGACGAACCTGAGAAGTATTCAACCTACTTCCTCAAGATTGACAAGATTGCATTCCACAAGAAGGTAGTTCCCGGTGACACACTGATATTCAAGGTTGAGCAGCCGTCACCGATACGTCACGGCATAGCAATGATGAAAGGATATGTCTTTGTTGGCGAGAAGCTTGTTGCCGAAGCACAGTTCATCGGACAAATAATAAAGAATAAAGAATAAAGATAACATTATGATAAGTCCATTAGCATACATACATCCCGGAGCCAAACTTGGGGAGAATTGTACAGTCGAGCCTTTTGCATACATCGACGACAATGTTGTAATCGGAGACAACTGCCACATCATGGCAAACGCATCGGTTCTCAGCGGAACACGCATGGGCAACAACAACAGGGTTTTCCATGGTGCCGTAGTAGGCGGTATTCCTCAAGACCTGAAGTTTGTCGGTGAGGACACAACCCTTGAGATAGGCGACAACAACATGATACGTGAGAATGTTACTCTCAACCGAGGTACTGCGTCAAGAGGCAAGACTGTCATCGGCAGCAACAACCTCTTCATGGAGAATTCGCACATCGGCCATGACTGCATCATAGGCAGCGGATGTATCATTGGAAATACGACAAAGATTGCCGGCGAGGTGATTATCGACGATTTTGCAATTCTCAGCGCATGCGTGCTTGTACACCAGTTCGGGCATATCGGAAGCTATGTAATGATACAGGGCGGAAGCCGTTTGAACAAGGATATTCCACCTTATATAATTGTAGGCCGTGAGCCCGCTAGATACAGCGGACTGAACATTATAGGCCTTCGCCGCAGGGGATTCAGCAACGAGACGATAAAGAGCATCCACGATGCTTACCGCCATATATATGAAAGCGGAACCATCGTTTCAAAGGCAATCGAGCGTATAAAGGAGAATATGGAGATAACGCCTGAAGTAGAGAACATAATAAGGTTCGTAGAGAAAGAGGCGGAAAGAGGTATTATCGGATAAAAAATCAAAACTATGATATACAAGTTCAGACTTTTGTCGGATGAGGTTGAAGATTTCAGAAGAGATATTGAAATCGATTCCGATGCAACATTCATCGAACTGCATAATGCGATTCTGCAGTCGGTCAACTACCCCGACGACCAGATGACATCGTTCTTCATCTGCAATGACAGATGGATTAAGGAGATTGAGATTACACGCGAGGATATGGGAAGCATGTCCGAAGAGGACAACTATATAATGGCAGATACCGTAATAGGCGACCTCGTTGAGGAGGAGAAACAGAAGCTGCTTTATGTATTCGACCCGCTGGGCGACCGTGTTTTCTACATGGAGCTGAGCAAGATAGAATTCGGGAAGGATATTGATGCTCCGGTTTGTGTAAAGAGCACAGGCGAAGCACCTGCCCAGGTTCTCAACTTTGAGGAACTTATAAACAAGACACCGGCGGCAACAGCAGGAACGGAGGATTACAATGAAGATTTCTACGGCAGCGACGGCTACAACGAGGACGACCTCGACCCGGATGGCTACGACATCGGCAGTCTGTCGGAGATAAGTTCAATCGACGATATTTATTAATGTTCAGTCAACAACTGGACAGATAACCAAGTCCCGGTGCAGAAGAACAATCTTATAGTACTAATAGGACCTACAGCTGTTGGCAAAACTGAAACAAGTTTTGCCATAGCTTCTTATTACGGGTGTCCTATCATCTCGGCCGACTCAAGACAGATGTACAAAGGAATGCAGATAGGGACAGCCATGCCCACGCAGGAAGAACTCGAACGTCACAAGCACTACTTTGTAGGAAACCTATCACCCGGAGACTACTACAGCGCAGCACGATACGAAGAGGAGGTTATGAAGCTGCTGGAAGAGGAGTTCCCGCACCACCCTACAATGCTTCTTTCGGGAGGCTCGATGATGTATATCGACGCTGTATGCAACGGCATTGACGATATCCCGACAGTTGACAGCGAGACACGCGCGATGATTCTCGAAAAATACGAAAAGGAGGGACTTGACAGCCTTGCGGCTGAACTGCGCCTGCTCGACCCGGAATACTACAATGAGGCCGACATAAAGAACCCCAAGCGCGTTATGCACGCACTTGAGATATGCTACATGACAGGCAGGCCCTACAGCTCGTTCCGCAGGAAAGAGAAGAAAGAACGCCCGTTCAACATCATAAAAGTCGGGCTTAGACGTGAACGTGAAGAACTTTATGACCGCATAAACCGCAGAGTCGATGCAATGGTAGAACAGGGCCTTGTGGAGGAGGTCAAAGGTTTCATGCACCTTAAAGAGCATAATTCGCTGAATACTGTAGGATACAAGGAGATATTCAAATATCTTGACAACGAATGGTCATTGCCGTTCGCTATTGAAAAAATAAAGCAGAACACACGTATATATTCACGCAAACAGACAACATGGTACCGCAAAGACATGGATATAGAGTGGTTCCATCCGAATGATATAGAAAAAATAATACAACATATCGAAAGCAAGCGCGTTTAGAGAATATCACTATTCAAACTACACATCAGATGATAAAAAGAGTATTTGTATTGTGCATTCTTCTATGCACGTTATTTGCCGGATTGGCGCAGGAGTTCAGCATCGACTATATAACCCCATCCACACTAAAAGGCAGCAATGGCGAGAAAATCGGAAAGGGTGACCAATTGAGAATGAATACCGTTTTCAGGGTTCCGCTGTCAATGAAACGTAAAGAGAACGGGGGTATCAGGAAATGGGACATGACATTCAATGCAAAGTATGCCCGCATGGATTATGAAGGAATAGCAGGCACCGTTTATCCTGATGAGATAATAAACAGCGGAGCCATGCTGACGCATGTGCGCTCATTGGGCAAGAAGTGGAACATGGTAGCCTCACTTGGAGTATCGCTGAATGCTATACCCGACCACATCCGCTGGCAGAACATCACACTGAGCGGCGGACTTATATTCATGTACAGCGTAAGCAAGGAGCTGCATATAGGCATAGGAACTGCAGTGACAACACAATATGACACTCCGCTCATTCTTCCGTTGCCTTATATCGCATGGAACAAGGACGGCAAATACAGAATCGAACTCAATATGAGAGGTGTTCCCGAAATAAAGATTTCTACCGACATAAACGAGAGGATGAGCCTTGCATTCAAGCCATTCATGATGCAACGCGAGACTGCCGTAATGGAACAGAAAGGCAAGGACCTTGTTTACAGCATGAACTCAATGGGTTCCACATTCACCTTCCAATACAAGATATCGAAGAGAGCCACATGGGTTGCCGATGCCGGCTACATCTGGAGAAGAACAATAAAGATAAACGAGAGGAGCTGGAAAGGATTCTGGGACAGCATAACCGATGACGACAGCCGAAGCAAGTTCAAGAACAGTTTCATTATCTCAACAGGAATCAGATTCAGCTTAAAATAACCTGAGTTCGATATAAAATTTTCGCTATAAATTGGTGTGTTTGTATAGTGTTTGTCATCTCGAAACGGAGTTCGCCGCCCAAAGGAGCCAAAGGCAACGTATGTGAGAGATCTCTTTTTTTGCAATGTTTTTGAGATTTCTCGTCGCTACGCTCCATCGAAATGACAGGTTCGCAATTTGAACGAGTTTATATCGAACCGACGTTAAAATAGGCTGAACTGTTATAAAAGATGGCGACCCATTTTTCTTTTGGGTCGCCATCTTTTGTTGTAGAAGTCACTTCCTTTTGGATATCTAATCAATTATCAATCCTCTCTTATCTCAGGTATATTTGTATAGTCGCCGCGTATGATTTGGAAATCGGGATGAACGCCTGTAAATGCATTGTTTGCGATTTCTGTATCTTCAGGAACGTATGCTATCTTGAGGTTAGGGCAGTTCTCAACTCCCCATGCCTCTATCTTCTTAGTACCTGGAGCCACGATAAGCACCTCCATTGCATCGTGTCTGTAAACTGTATTCTTGTACATCGTCACCATTGGCATGAGTTCTACGCACTTCATGGCTGCAGGAATGTATGTAAGCTGGAACTCGTTGCCGTCCTTACGATATACGACACCAAGGTAGCTTGCGAATGTTGTGTTCTCAGGGTCAACCTCTACATGCTCCACATTTGGGGCATTATACATAAGACCCATATAACTTTCTCCAAGGCTCTTTATATTCTTGCCTATGTTTATCTGCTTGATATTAGGATTAAGAGGCTTTGTCGGGCTGAACGAAGTCACCTGATATCCTAATGCGCTGAATGGAACGACAAAAATCTCCTCACTGCTTTCGACGCTGCATATATTGAGGTGATATTCATTATAGTTGAACCATACACCGTTCTCCTTGGCAAGCACCACGTCGAATGAAGAAGGCAACAAGTGTGAATAGTTTGATGTAGCCGCCAGAATCCATGAACCGTTATTTGTTGGATCACTTACATACCATTTGCCATCACAGTAAACGTAGTTCCATGCATGAGCACCTATCGGGTTAAGTATTCCATTGCATACAAATGCCGGTATATCAAGGCTATGAAGCATAATGAATAGGAGGTTCGCATAACCCTGGCAAATACCCACCTTATTCTTAAAAACAGGATATGGGTCATTGTTGGCATACTCATATTTAATATTGTCCACAACCCAATTGAAACACTTAAGATATTTATCCTTATTGGTTGAAAGACCGACTGTAAGCTCTACAGCAAAATCCTGAATCTCGGCATACTGCTCTTTAGTAATGTTTGCACGGCCTAGAGTATCTGTCATCTCTGCAATATAATCAGTTGGCACTTTATTTATAAGATTCTTTGCCTGAATGTGCGGAGCACCGCTCATGACTTTCTTGCCATCATCTTCGGCAAACTGAGCACGAGTAGCCTCATTGCTATCCACTGACACTGATGGAGCCTGCAAATCCTGTTCTTCGTCACTGCTGCATGAGCCTAATGCGAATGCAGCTGAAATCATTGATAAAAGTAGAATTTTTTTCATAGTTCATTTTAAGTTAATATTCTATTCTTTGCTTTACTTCGTCAACACCGTCAATCTCAGAGATATTTGATATTGCCTCCTGCAACTCAGCTGCCGAATGCACCTGGAATCCCATTGAACAATCGACTATTTCGTCCTTGCTCTTTGTGAGTATATGCGTTAGCGAGAGCTGAAGACGGTTTGTAATGCAGTCTATGAGGTCAACAAGCAGATGATAGCGATCGACAGCCCTTATGTCAATCCTCACATTGTAAAGGAAATCGCTGTCA
This sequence comes from Bacteroidaceae bacterium, assembly GCA_017522915.1. Taxonomy (GTDB): domain Bacteria; phylum Bacteroidota; class Bacteroidia; order Bacteroidales; family Bacteroidaceae; genus HGM04593. The sequence goes on along the minus strand of JAFWXX010000022.1, from coordinate 10,379 downwards.
CTCTCGAAGTTCACGGCTACAATATCGTCACCTCGCTGCGATGCCAGACGGATAGCCGACTTGCAGTCGCGACGGTGTATGCTTATGGAGCCATCGGAATTCTTGAAGCCTATAACTTCATCACCGGGAAGAGGATGGCACACCTCGCAACGCACAAACTGCAACTGACGCTGTCTGTTCAGAAATGTACTTATATGCGACTTAGCCTTGTATGTAGATACATGCTCAAGCCAATCCTTTTTTGGTATTATATTATCGTTCTTCCCTATATATACCACATCGCCACGTTCCAGTTCTGTCTTTACAGAGACAAGCAGGCCATTGATACGTGCATACTGTGCATGCAAGCCAAGCTCGCTGTGAATCTCGAACGCAAAGTCAAGAGCAGTCGCTCCCTTTGGCAGAATGACAGCTTTTCCGTCGGGGGTATATGCAGTTATGTCGTCGTTATAGAACGAAGAGGTCACACCGTCCATGTATTCAACCTCCTTGCCTCGTGTAGCCATCTCCTGAAGGACATGCTTGAACTTCTCCAGCCAGTTGGTTATGTTGGTTTCAGTGCTCTCCGCAATACATCCGAACTGCGATTTGCGTATCATGCGCTCCGATGATATATGCACCTCTTCCCATGTTCCCTGCTGTGTGAGCAGCTGTACATGATAGCTCTGGTAACCGTTCTCCTTTGGAGAATCGATGAAGTTGGCAACGCTGCCCGGTTTCTCCTTGAAACGGTCGGTAAGGATAGAGTATATCTTCAGACTCATATCCTTTTCGGAGTACTCATGGGTATTGGGATATATGATACGTATGTAATACTTTCCTTCGACATGCTTGAAGTCGCAACCGGTGCTGTGCATCTTGCGCCATGCGCTGTAAGGGCCACGCGAATAGACCTCTGTACGCGCCATGAAGATATCGTTGTTCTCAAGCAGGCGTTCTATCTCGAACATGAACGACTTAAGGCCGGCTTCGCGTTCCTTAAGCTCCTTAGCGAGACATTCGTCTATATATGCATAGTCTCTCGGACAACGGTAGCGGAAAGAAAGGTTCTCCATTTCGCGCTTGATGTAGTACAGACCCAAGCGATGAGCCAGCGGAGCATAAAAGTAGTCGGTCTCGCCGGCTATCTTCATCTGCTTATCGGGGCGCATACTACTTAAGGTACGCATGTTGTGCAAACGGTCGGATAGTTTTATGAGCAGCGCACGGATATCGTAATGGAGCGAGTTGAGCATCTGCTTGTAGTTGTCTATCTGGCTCGACGAGCCGGCAGGGCTTAAAGCGGGCTTCTTCTTTTTCTTTGTTACGACATCGACAAGGAATGCCACGTCGTCGCCGAAACGCTCTCGTATATCCTCTATCGTATATGGTGTATCCTCAACCACATCGTGCAGGAATGCGGCAATTATCGGGTTCGCTCCCAAGCGCAGCTCCTCGGCAACAATCTTCGCCACTGCTACCGGATGCATTATATATGGCTCTCCCGACTTGCGCTTTTGCTCCATATGTGCCTCACGTGCAAGGCTGTAGGCCAGCTCAATACGTTCAACGTCCTCGGCCGACAGACGGCGCGAGAGGCGCGTTAGAAGTTCCTGGACTTCATTGTCAATTTTCTGATACTCCATAACCGTTTAAAAACATTGCTCACATAAAGTACAAAATTGACAAAAAAACGTAAAACCTCAAACGATTTTACATATTTTAAGCATACACACTATAGAAATAGGGATATAGCCTGACGGCATAAATAAAAAAGGAGCCCCGTACTTCTATTTTTCGTCTTATTTGCTTAACTTTGCAAATCGACTACGAAAACAGTTTAAGAATTATGATAGCACAGATAAACCAGTTGCTCGAAGAGATTAAGGGCACTACAGCCACAAATGCCGAAGAGCTTGAGGCCTTGCGCCTGAAATACCTGAGCAAGAAAGGATTGATAAACGGGCTCGTTGCCCAGTTCCGCGAGGTTCCAGCCGAGCAGAAAAGAGAAGTCGGCGTAAAGCTCAACGAGTTGAAGAACGCAGTACAGGAGCATTTCAACAACCTTAAGGAGCAACTTTCGAACAAGGAAGAGGAACAGTGCGAGATTGACCTTACACGTCCTTCCTACCCTACTGTATTAGGAACACGCCATCCATTGTCAATAGTAAAGAACGAGATAGTGGATATATTCTCGCGTCTCGGTTTCTCTATCGCAAACGGTGTTGAGGTTGAGGACGACTGGCATGTATTCTCTTCCATGAACTTTGCCGAAGACCACCCGGCACGTGACATGCAGGATACATTCTTCATCGAGGCACACCCCGATATCATCCTGCGCACACACACCAGCAGCGTGCAGAGCCGCGTAATGGAGACAAGCCAGCCGCCGATACGCATCATCGCTCCGGGCCGCGTATATCGCAACGAGGCTATCAGCTACCGCGCGCACTGTTTCTTCCACCAGCTCGAAGGACTGTATATCGACAAGAACGTATCGTTCACCGACCTGAAGCAGGTCCTGCTTCTCTTCGCACAGGAGATGTTCGGAAAAGAGACCAAGATACGCTTGCGCCCTTCATATTTCCCGTTCACTGAGCCGAGTGCTGAGATGGACATCAGCTGCAACATCTGCGGCGGCAAGGGATGCCCGTTCTGCAAGAATACCGGATGGGTAGAGATTCTCGGTTGCGGCATGGTTGACCCCAATGTGCTTGAGCTTTGCGGCATCGACAGCAAGGAATATTCGGGCTATGCATTCGGTATGGGTATCGAGCGTATCACTAACCTGAAGTATCAGGTAAAGGACCTTCGCCTGTTCAGCGAAAACGATGTACGTTTCCTCAAGCTGTTCGAAAGCGCGAACTAAACCATCAAAGGAGAGCTATGCCTACAACGATATACATGACTCGTCACGGCGAGACCATCGAGAACTCAAAAGGATTGTTTCAGGGACAGACTCCCGGACACCTTTCGGAACTTGGCATTGAGCAGGCACATTCATTGCGCCCACGCATTGCCGAACTGGAATTCGACGTAGTGCTGTGCAGCGACCTCAAGCGTTGCTTAGACACGGCAGAGATTGCACTCAAAGGCATAGAGTGCACATTCATAAAAGAGCCGCTTCTGCGCGAACGCGATCTCGGCAACCTCGCCGGCACTCCAATCAAGGGAGCCGTATATAACGACACTGTAGAGACGGAGGAGTCGATGAAGGAGCGCGCACACAAGTTCCTTGACAAAGTACGCCGCGAATACCCAGGCAAAAAGATTCTTGCTTTCAGCCACGGTTTCTTCTGCCGTATCATGGAGGCCGAGATAAAGGGTGTCACTCACCGCGATGTTACACTGTTCGGGAATTGCGAGATAAGAGAATTCATAGTGTAAATCAGGGCCCCGCCCTGATTTACTTTATATTATCACCTTAAGAATCATGAAAAGAGCCGACCTCTACAAAAAGGTTATTGAATATTTCGAAGTTGCGATGCCTATTGCCGAGACGGAGCTGAACTACTCCACTCCCTTCGACCTTCTTGTCGCAGTCATTCTGTCGGCCCAATGCACCGACAAACGTGTGAACATGGTCACTCCCGACCTCATTGCACGCTACCCCGATGCCCAAGAAATGGCCCAGGCGCACCCCGACGAGATATATAACTACATAAAGAGCGTATCGTACCCCAACAACAAGGCAAAGCATCTTGTCAGTATGGCGCAGAAGCTGTGCAGTGATTTCGGAGGTGAGGTGCCCGACACTTTAGAGGAGCTTGTAACACTGCCAGGCGTGGGGCGCAAGACAGCGAACGTAATACAGTCGGTTGTTTGGGGAAAGAGCGCGATGGCGGTCGATACGCATGTATTCCGTGTGAGCCACCGCATAGGGCTTGTGCCGAAGCGATGCACAACCCCGTACAGCGTAGAGAAGGAGTTGATGAAGTACCTTCCGCACGACATTGTACCAAAGGCGCACCACTGGCTCATACTGCATGGCCGCTATGTCTGTACGGCGAGATCCCCCAAGTGCTCGGCATGCGGACTGACCGGTGTGTGCAAAGAGTACAATAGGCACCAAAAAGTATAACCGATGAACAACGAAGATAAAAAATGGAAGGTCCTTGACAGGGAGTATCTTATAAAACGTCCGTGGTTGACAGCACGACGCGACAAGTTAGAACTGCCCGATGGTCGCATAATGGATGAATATTACGTTCTTGAGTATCCCGATTGGGTGAATGTAATTGCCATTACCAAAGAGGGAGAATTTGTAATGGAAAGACAATATCGTCATGGTTTAGGCGTGTATAGCACTGAGTTACCATGCGGTGTCATCGAAAAAGGCGAAGAGCCTATAGAAGCAGCAAAGCGTGAGCTGCTCGAAGAAACCGGTTATAGCGGAGGTACATGGAGCAAATTGATGATACTATCCCCCAATCCCGGTTCCATGAGCAACATGGCACATTGCTTCCTTGCCTTAGGTGTCGAAAAGACTTCGGAGCAATCGCTCGACGAAAACGAAGAACTGACGGTACACCTCATGAGCAAAAATGAGGTTAAGTCACTTCTTGATAATGGAGGAATATGCCAAGCCCTAATGGTCGCCCCACTATACAGATATTTCAGTTCAATAGAGCAAAACAAATAACGAAAACATAATGCGATTACAACAATTCGATGCACTAAAGCTTTTTGCTATATTCATGGTAATATGGGGTCACTGCATACAATATATGCTGAGCAGCAACCATCTTGACGAAACCGGGTATATTATGATATATTCGTTCCATATGCCGTTATTCATGATGATATCAGGCTTTTTTGCAATATCCGGATTAAAACGCAGTTTTATCTCCAGTATTATTACTAAAACCAGACAGTTACTATTGCCATGCATAATTTCATCTATTATTATGGCTGCATTAGTGTACATTATCAAAGGCGAGGATTTCTGGCAAGGAATTGATTTTCAATTATTGTATGCATTCTGGTTTTTAAAAACAGCATTCTTCTGTTTTCTTCTCGCTAGGATATCATATTCATTCGGAAAATATAAAATCATTGCTTTCCTTGCCACATTGACATTGACTCAAATTCCGCATATATACAGGATACCCTATTTCACAACAAACATTGAGATTATGTATCCTTGTTTCGTTATTGGAGTTATAATAAAGAACTATTGGAATGTTGTTGAGAGAAATTATAGGACCATCGCTATAACAGCCGGATTAATATTTGCTGCAATGCTTATATTTTGGAGCAAAGATTTTTGGCAAAACACGCATGCAATGATATATATGCTTAAAGCCGGTGAATTCTCCGAAGGATTTTACCTTGCATACCTCAGAATATACAGAATAGCAATTGGTATATCTGGTTCTGTATTTTTTATTGCTTTATTCCATTGGTGTATAAATGGTGCCAAAAACAAATTTATAGACAAAGTCTGTGAATATGGACAATATACCATTGGCATATACATATTACAATCATTCATATTAGAAACAATTATGGCGCAGTATATAAACATGGATAGTATAAATAGTATTGCTTTTAACTTAATTATATCTCCAATAATGTCTGTATTATTACTCTTTGTATGCATCTACTTGTCTAAAATAATCGAAAAGAACAAATACACAGCATTTCTCTTTTTAGGAAAGAAACTATTAGTATAATCACAATATCATCATTTGGTTTCACAAATTTTATTTTATTTTATTACCTCTTTTATATAAAAAACATTATCTTCGCATTCTGAAGATTCTATAAATAGAATAATTGTAATTATTACTAACATAATATCATTAAAACTATGACAATTGACAATTTCAAGTTTGCCGGCAAGAAGGCAATCGTTCGTGTTGATTTCAATGTGCCTTTGAACGAAGAGGGCAAAATCACAGACGACACACGCATCCGCGGTGCTCTCCCTACATTGAAGAAGGTGTTGGCTGACGGTGGTGCTCTCATCATCATGTCGCACATGGGAAAGCCTAAGGGTAAGGTAAATGCGAAATACTCTTTGAGCCAGATTGTTGATGCAGTTTCTGAGAAATTGGGCGTTCCTGTACAGTTTGCTCCCGACTGCGCTAAGGCTGCTGAGGCTGCTGCAGCATTGAAGGCCGGCGAGGTATTGATGCTTGAGAACCTCCGCTTCTATCCAGAGGAGGAAGGCAAGCCTGTAGGCATTGACAAGGAAGATCCTGCATACAACGATGCAAAGAAGGCTATGAAGGAGTCTCAGAAGGAGTTCTCAAAGACTCTCGCTTCTTATGCCGACTGCTACATCAACGACGCATTCGGTACAGCTCACCGCCGTCACGCTTCTACAGCTGTCATCGCCGACTACTTCGACGCTGACAACAAGATGCTCGGCTACCTCATGGAGAAGGAGGTAAAGGCTGTTGACAACATACTCAAGGACATCAAGCGTCCGTTCACAGCTATCATGGGCGGTTCAAAGGTATCTACAAAGATAGGTATCATCGAGAACCTCATGGACAAGGTAGATAACCTCATCCTCTGCGGCGGTATGACATACACATTCGCTAAGGCACAGGGCGGCGAGATTGGCCGTTCAATCGTTGAGGACGACAAGCTCGACCTTGCTCTCAGCATCATGGAGCAGGCTAAGGCCAAGGGTGTAAACCTCGTTCTTGCCAAGGACTGCGTTGCTGCCGACGACTTCTCAAACGACGCTAACACACAGGTATGCCCGGCAGGTGCAATTCCAGAAGGTTGGGAAGGCCTCGATGCAGGTCCTGAGGCTCAGAAGGCATTCGCTGCAGCTATCGTTGACGCAAAGACTATTCTTTGGAACGGCCCTGCAGGCGTATTCGAGTTCGACAACTTCACAGCCGGTTCACGTGCTATCGCCGAGGCTATCGGCAAGGCAACTGCTAACGGTGCGTTCTCACTCATCGGTGGCGGTGACTCTGTAGCATGTATCAACAAGTTCGGTATGGCCGACCAGGTATCTTACATCTCTACCGGTGGCGGTGCTCTTCTTGAGGCTATCGAGGGTAAGGTGCTCCCAGGCGTTGCAGCTATCAAGGGTGAATAATTCACTTGAACAGATAGATTCCATAAACAGCGCGGGCCACCGCGCTGTTTATTTTGTTAAGCAAAAAGACACCTGTTGCTATCCGCAACCCGCGCGGGATGATTATTATCCATCCTATGCGAGACCTTTTGCTGCAAAAGTTGTCGAAGCCTTGTGGCTTTCACATTAAACCTTTCACCTCGAACAGACATGGACGAAAAGCGCATTATAGAAATACAAAGCAAAGTTGCCGGACTTCTCTCAGAGTCGCGGCTGAAACAGGCTATCGACACCCTTGAAGAACTTGTCGATGAACTGCAGGAATGGGGGCTCCGCTCTCAGTTCAACGAGATGCAGACAGCCTACAAATACATGCTCGAATACATGCGTATGGGCATGCCCGACCCCGACAGGGAGAAACTGTACGCAAACCTTACAGGACGATGCTATATGCTGAACGACATGATAGCAGCTGCACGCATCAGCGAGCACTCCACAAAGGTGTATTGCCAGATGCGCCGACGTTACAAGAACCTTGACGGGCTCGCGGCACTCTTCGACAAGCTAAAGGAGAACAGAGCCAACAAGGAGATTACAAAAGAACTGCCTGCAAGCGAGTGCAAGAGCATAAGCAACGAGCTGGCACGAGAGCATGAAACACTGCTGCCGCAGCTGTTCGGCATGCTATGGAGCAGCATATCGTGGAGCAAGAGCGATGCCGAATACATCGGGCGCATCATGGACGACCACGAGATACCGGCAAAAGACCGTGCAGTTGCCGTAAGCGCAATAACTTTGAGTGCGCTAAAATGCTTCGAACCGCTAAAGGTTATAACCCTCTGCACTATTGCCGGCAACAGCGACACCATGCTATCGACACGCGCAATCATAGGTCTCATACTTGTTCTCTACCGCTACAGCGAGCGCATAAAGCACTACAAGGAGCTGGGCGATGCCATTGAAGCCATAAAAGAGAACGCCGTTGTCATGCGCCGCATACAGACCATACAGATACAGCTTCTCCGTTGCCGTGAGACGCAGAAGATAGACCGCAGGATGCGCGAGGAGATTATACCGGCAATGATGAAGAATCCTCAGCTTAGCAAGGAGAAGTTCAGCATCGACATCCTGAAGGAGATTGAGGAGAGCGAGGACAAGAACCCCGAATGGAAGAAATGGATAGAGAAGGATGAGATAAAGAGCAAGGTAGAAGAGATGGCCAAATGGCAGATTGAGGGTGCCGACGTATATATGAGCACATTCTCTCAGCTCAAGAACTTCCCCTTCTTCAGCGAGATGTCGAACTGGTTCCGTCCTTTCGATGCCGAAGTTCCCTCGATAGCCGAGATTCTGCCGGCAGACAAGAGCGGCAACAAGAGCCTTATAGGAGCCATCTGCAACTCGCAGTTCTTCTGCAACAGCGACAAGTACTCTTTCTGTTTCACATTCAAGCAAGTACCGCAACAGCAGCGCGACATGCTCATGGGCCAGATAGGCGGCGAGGGTGACCCGTCGTCGCAGGAGCTCGACACGGCAGCCGAAGCACCTGTAGAGAAGAGAGCCGAGGTAGAGAGCAACCAGTACATACAGGACCTCTACCGCTTCTTCAAGCTGTCGAACTACCGTCATGAGTTCAACGACCCCTTCACCGAACCTCTCGACCTTCTCATACACGACGGCATGCGAGAGCTTATAGAGAACAAGGAAGCCATTCTGCGCACATTCCGTTACCTTGTAGAGAAAGAGTACTATTCCGAAGCATACAATGTAGGAAAGCTATATGAGCAAGGAGGTGAGTGCGACGCGCAGTTTTGCCAGGAGATGGGCTACTGCCTGCAGAAGGAGCATGAATACAACGAAGCAATCGACTACTACACCAAAGCCGACATAATAAAGCCCGACACCCTATGGACACTCCGCCACATAGCGCAGTGCTACAGGCTCCAGGGCGAATCGGACAAGGCACTGAGCTACTACATGATGGCCGAAGAGCTCGCGCCGGAGAACATATCGCTGCTATTGCAGACTGGAGAGAGCTTCGCTGCAATGAAGCAGTACGACAAAGCCTTTGCACGCTTCTACAAGGTAGAGTACCTCAAGCCCAGCTCACTGCGCGCAACACGTGCCATAGCATGGTGCTCATTTGTCACCGGCAAGGACGAACAGGCACGTGCATACTACAAGCGTCTTACAGAAATGCCTTCCCCAAGCTTCGAGGATTTCCTCAATGCCGGACATGTAGAATGGGTCACAAATAACAACGCCCAAGCAATAGAATACTACAACAAAGCAAAGGAAGTATGCAACAATCCCAATCTGGTTGCAGAACATATAATGAAAGATAAAGAAATTCTTAAAGCAAGGGGCATAAACGAAAAAGAATTGCTGTTATTAAGAGACTTAATTATATAAGGCTTCGACAACACGAGCAGCAGAAATCAGTACTTAATCTTGAAATAATCAAGCAAAGCCTTGTAGTTATCCTGAGCAGTGAGACAAGTATCCAAAAGATACCCTCGCACACTATCCCACTGCTGCAAGCCACGATAATAGAAGAACTTGAGTTCATCAGTTATGATAAAAGAAACAAAGCCATTGGCAAGGCACTCCTTGAACATAACAAGACACCCAACACGGCCGTTTCCATCCTGGAACGGATGTATTGCCTCAAAACGATGGTGAAAATCAATAATATCCTCAAACGACTTGCGCCTAATGGCATTATACCATTTAAGCAGAGCCTTCATCTCACGGCTCACATCCTCAGGAGCTACCGTATCACTGCCACCCACCTCATTGGCAGACGCTTGTACTCCTCAGCTAAAACTATTTCATTAAAAGGGGGCTTGTATCACAAAAAATAGCACTCGACCGCTCTTACAATGCTGCTGAGTACTCTTTTTTTGCTTGTATTATTTTTATCGGACACTAATAATAAAAAGTAAAGGCGTTCCACTTCGCGAGTAGAACGCCTTTGTTCATAAGGTTTTAAGGCTTATTTGCTAATAATTACTTTTCTGCCATTGTTAATATAAATACCTCTTTCTGTTGGCATTTTTGATAATTTTATACCGGTGATGGTGTACCAACCATCAGGATATAGTACATTATCATTTAATACATCTTCTATTCCAACAAATACACCATCAAAATCTATTGTATAGTTCTTAATAGCAACATCTTCAATTCCTTTCAATGAAGGAATTTCAAAATAAGAATAGAAACTATTTAATGCGGCATCATCTGTGGGATAATATATAACTTTATCAGTACCCATGAACATAATGCTTTGGTCTCCTGCAGATGCATAAACAGGAGCATAGCTACCTATCATATTTATTGCATCTAACTCAAATGT
>JAFWXX010000045.1 GCA_017522915.1 Bacteroidaceae bacterium | reverse complement strand
GAGCGACATCCCTCGGTTGGCCGGGTGCTGAAGCACACTCCTTTGGGGAGCTAAAGCTCCCTTCGTCGCAAACATTGCTCGTCCGCAATGGTGCCATTCAATGCTAATCGTTGTAATTCATGCGCTCCGGAACTTGTGCGGTCCAGCGTTATAATAAAAAGATAACGCTGCCGCACTGCAGGCATGTCCTCGCTTGCTCATGAATTCCAACGGCATTGAATTGTGATTTAGACTGTGCCGGTTTCTTTTTTAGAATTACCATTGCTATACGACAGCCAAAGGTAATGTCCTTAATATCCGTCACCGATAAAGGCTGCGGGTAAGTGAGTGCAATACAAACCCGTTTGTAATTGCACCACGAACGCAAGCAGGCTAGACAAAGTCAAATTATAGCAAACAACCGTTCAAACAGCGGATAAGGAGAGGAATTGTTTGAGCGGTGCATATACGTGATGATGTTTTTCGTGAATAGCGAGTTGTCCTCTCCCCGCTGTTTGAACGAAAAGTTGTTTGAGACACCATTGCGAATGAGCAATGTTTGCGACGGCGGAACATTTATGTTCCCTAAGGAGTTCCCCAACGGGACCTATTGCAACTTTTTGCAAGGGGTGAGGAGTAGAACAGAGCAAAGATGAAAGATGAAAGATGAAAGCTTCGACAGCCTTTGCAGCAACAGGTCAAACGTAGCATAGCCGTAGGTTATGCCGTTTGGGTTGCGAACAGCAAGGTTGTCAAAGTGCAAAGAAAACGAAGCGAGTGACTGAGGGGTGAATAATTTGGATTTTAGAAGCAAATAGAGTACTTTTGAAAAGTATTAGAACAGACATGCTTATGAAAATAAAAACTTTACTACTATCAATTATTGCCTTGGCAATAAGTATCAACATTAATGCACAAAGCACTATTACTCCTGAAAATGCCCAGGGACGCTACGCGGAATTCAAAAGGTACTTTACCGATGGCAGCTGCAGCGAGCTTGCAGTGCCCTATTCTGCAATGACCGATGAGCAACTGCTCGAAGTTCTGGGAGATACACCAAAGGAACTTGTCGAGATAGCCCTTAAAGTAAAAAACGACAGTTGGGCAAAACGTGAAAAAGAATTCCGCGTTGCAGATTACAAGCCACACAACAATGTATACAGTTGGGGAAACTCCCTGAAAACATACCAATATTCAGCACTGCAACACCCTACCGGCATAAGCGCCCAGAAGGGAGATACATTATTTATATTCGTAGATAATGTAAAGGCAGGTACATTCCTAAAACTGAACGAAATAGCAAAAAACGAGCCATTTGCCGACTGGGGTGTAATGAATTCCGAGAAGACACTTGTCAAGGGTCTGAACATGGTTACCGTTGCACAGGATAATGCTATACTCTTCATAAGCTACGCCGTAACAACGGATACTACGGATGACAGTCCCAGACTTGCCGACTACCCGACAGCAAGGATACACATTGAAGGCGGTAACGTAAACGGTTACTTCGACAAGAGCAGACACACCGATGAAGACTGGCGCGATATGCTTGCCAACCACTTCAAGCACTACAGTGTGCAGGTTAAAGGCGACAGGGTACTCTTTCATATGGAACTTGATAACATAAGGAAAGTATGCCCAAACACTATCACAGATGCCATTGGCTGGTGGGACCGGTGCCTCACATGGCAACATGAATTGATGGGTGTCAACAACTATTACGACCGTTTCAACAGCCTGCTCATGGCACGCGACGGATACGAAGGCATGTACATGTATGCCACAAGTAACTACACCTACTACGAGCACAACACGATAAAGGACATTTTGCCATGGGCCACAGTATATGCGAACCCCGGACAGATGTGGGGACCGGCTCATGAAATCGGACACATAAACCAAGGAGCAATCAACATTGTATCGTGTACCGAAGCGAGCAACAACTTATTCTCCAATGCCCATCTGTTCCGTGTAGGCAAGACCACAACACGCGGTACAGGCGTAAAAGGATGCAAGGAGGATTTTGAGAACAAGGTAGCCTTTCCTTTGAGAGGCGATGTAATCGGCAAGTCACGCATGTTCTTCCAGCTGTATCTTTATTTCCATGCAGCAAAGAAAGACACAACATTCTATCCAAGGCTATTTGAGGCCCTGCGTAGGAATCCACTGGAGAAAGGACCACAGACAAGCGCTGTCAAAGACCAACTCAAGTTCGCCGAGAAGTGTTGCGAGATTGCACAGATGGACCTCAGCGAGTTCTTCGATGCATGGGGATTCTTCGAGCCGATGAACAAAGCCGAAGTGGGTGATTACGGTACATTTTTTGTATCACTGACAGAGGAGGAGGCCGAGGCAAGCCGCGCACGCATGCAGCAATATGACAAAAAAGGCGGGCATCTAATGTTCATAGAGGACCGCATAAAGCCCTCGAAGAGAACAGACGGTGTAGACGGTTACCGTCTGGACTACAGCGATGAGTACGCTATCGGTACAATGGGAAGCACCGGCCAGTGGGAGGATTATATCGACGAGAGCGTTAAGGCTGAAGGCTACTACTACAAGAAGAGCACAAACTATGTGACTATCGTAGCCGAAGAGAGTGCCAAAGGTGCACTCGGCTTCAAACTGTACAATGCCGACAACGGAGAACTTCTTTCGTTCAACAACGAATATTCATTGAAGATTCCGGTTTCGGCTCAGGGTGCGAACCTCAGGGTTGTTGCGGCACAGGCTGACGGGACAGATGCCGAGCTGCAGGACATTGCAGAGAGCGACAACGAAGAGATGCAGATAGAGGCACTCAATGCGGTACTTTCTACAGCAAAGTCAATCATGAACAAACAGACAGCAACCGGACGTGATATAGGATACTATTATACCGATGCACTTGCCACACTCACCGACCTCTACAACAATGCAAAGGATGCTGCCGACAACAAGGACACAAGTGTACACACATACAAGGAGTGGGCTGCACTGCTAAGCGCAGAAATAGAGCGTATATCGGCCGACCTCAATGCACGTGCATATCTGAAGGAGCTGGACGTATATAAACTCACCAATGCCAAGGAGAAGGCATACCAGCTGTGCTACGACAAGTATGGGCTTAAGGCAAACAAGCAGACCCAGACAGCAACCACCTCGGACGACAAGAAGTGGATGTTCGAAAGCACAGGAGAGCTGCACCACTACTATATAAAGAACAAGAACGGGCTTTATATAAATGACTTTGAAATGAACCTTGGCACATCGTGCAGCGGTGCGGACAAGAGCAGTGCAGTTGTATTCAAGGCAAACTACACGAACGACGGCAAAGTATTCTTCAGCACAAAGAATGAAGGTGCATACCTCACTCTCAACAGCGAATACAATGTCGTGTGCACAGCCGAGCTTGTTGACAACTCCATGTGGACCATTGTACGCGTAGAGGCGAACAACACCGGAATAGAGGAGATAATTGAGCAAAACACAAAGAGCAATGTTATTTACGACATCACCGGCCGCAAGCTCGACGAGATTACAAAACCGGGCATTTACATCATCAATGGCAAAAAGAGATTGATAAAGTAATTCTACTACAAAAAAATGGGGCTGAGGCCCCATTTTTTTTGTAGAGAACAAAGGAGAAAGGAGAGAGGAGAGAGCAAAGAGCAAAGAGCAAAGAGTAAAGAGTACCGAAACATTAAAAAAATGGGGCCCCATTTTTTTAATGTTTCGGTGCAATGAAACGGTAAAGATTACATCCTATGAAGTTTCCTATTACCAGGCAGGGATAAAGCATTGCTACCTGGGCCAGATGTGTTCCTGTATAGGAGAGAGGAACTGTCATGTAGTAGAATGCGTCGGCAAGACAGTGCGGAAAGCCGCAGTTGATGAAGAGCGGTACACCGAAGAGGAGTGCCAACGGCTTGCCTTCGCGCGCAAAGGTGACGACTGTTGTCATTATGAAACCGCAACCTATCGCCAACAGGCCTGCACGAAGAGGGCCTATGGCAAGACGCGCTTCGAGAATCTTCTGCGCCGACTCTCCCAACCCTATGGGCGACATGCGCGCAAGAAGGGAGATGAGCAGACAGCCTACGATGTTGGCAAAGAGAATGAAAAGAAGCTCACCTATGGCACGCAGCCAGCGTGAACGGCCATCCTCGTAACGGAGAGGCACGAAACCGGCTGTTCCCGTATATAGCTTCAGCTTGTAGTTGACTACAGTGAGAAGACCGAAGGAGAATAGAACGGCTCCAATGATGTTCGGGAAGGCAAGATACCCCCAACCGGCGATAGCGACCGCTATGCCTGAGAGCACTGCAGAACGGAATGTATCTTTCATATCCATTTTGAGAATTGTTTATTATTTTCGTTTCTTATACAACTGCTGAATGCCCGGCTGCCTATCATTATTTCCCAATTAAACAAGACGGCCGGAATCCTCAACCATACGATGCACGGTATCGTTGAATGCACGTTCCTCCAACAGCTGCTCTATAGTGAGATGCATACGGTAGCACCACTGGTGATCGCGGTTAGAAGGTACGTTAATGCGTTCGTCATCGGGGTTGGCACGACGGAGACGTTCGTCCATAGCCATCCAGTCCTGCCATGCGAACAATGCAAATGCAGAGGGGGAGTGAAGGTGCTGCAGGAGGATTGCACGCGCTATATTGCCGTCCATGTCGGCAGGAGCCTTGCCCTCAAAGCCGAGAACATTGTTATAGAACTGCTGCGACAGTGCCTCGTCTTCTTTCCACCAGCCACGGAGAGTACTCATATCATGGGTCGATGGTGTGGCGACAGAGAGATACGGGTAATGTTCGGGACGTGCGAACATCTCGCCAAAGAGCTTTGGCATGCGCTGTATCTCAAGAGAGAGTATCTGCAGGTTCTTCATTACCCAGGGAACACATGCCGGTATCATGCCGAGATCTTCACCGCACGCTGTCATTGTGGTAGATGCCAACAGCGGAGCAAGCTTACGCATACCCTCACGATACCAGAACATGGTGTGGCGATTATAAAAATAATCCTCGTAGAGGTGGTCGTATGCTATGCGGTCGCCAAAATCGAGCTGTTCGTAGGCTTCGGTGTCGCTGCCGAGGATACGCGGAACGAACATTCCTTCTTCGTACAGGTCACGCATGAAGAGTACGTTGCCGTATATTCGCAGAAGTGACTCCTTCATTACTGCCGATAACTTTGGAGTGCGTTCGTATATGTAATATGCCAGCAGGTTCGCATTCGCGATTTCGGGCTTGAAACGGTATGTTCCGCCAGGCTGCGGGTCGAGGAATGCCTCAACTATCTGCTTTGCCTTGCGCGGAAAGTGCTTCTTGAGCAACGCATCGTCGATATACGGCACGGTGTGCTGTTCTTCGTCGAACTCGAAGCCCGATGCTATTATCTCTTCACGGCTCAATGGCTTGTTGGGAGAGAAGCTGCCCAGAAGACCGCTCTTGGCTGTACGCGGTATCTCCCAGATGCGGAAGAAACCGAGTACGTGGTCGATGCGGTAGGCATCGAAGAAACGGGACATGTATTGCAGGCGACGACGCCACCATGTGTAACCGTCGGCTTCCATAACCTGCCAGTTGTATGTGGGGAAGCCCCAGTTCTGACCATCGGCAGAGAACATGTCGGGAGGCGCACCGGCTGAAACCGAAAGATTGAACTGCTCGCGGCAGCACCATACATCGACACCGTTAGGAGCAACACCGATGGGGATATCGCCCTTAAGTGCGACACCCTTGCTGTTGGCATAGGCATGAGCCTCGCTGAGCTGAGTGTAGAGGATGTACTGCACGAATGAATAGAAGCGCGTCTCACGAACGGCATCGGGGTACTCCGCCGCTACTCTATCCCAAGTGGTATTGTCGTAATATGGGTATTCCTTCCATTCCCAGATGTTACAGTGAAGGCGTGTAGAGAGGAAACGGAAGATACAGTATGGCTTGAGCCACTCCTCCTGTTCCCTGGCAAACAGCTTATAGCTGTCGCTTGAGAGGATATCGCCCGATATCTCATCGAAAAGTTCGCGGAGATAATTTATCTTGAGCCTATATACAGCCGAATAGTTCACTGTCGGGAGTGCGTTCAGTGCCTCGCGCTCCTTGCTGTAGTAGTCGTTGCGCTTTGCGCTCGACAGACGAGGAAGAACGGAGAGGTCGGCATATATCGGGTTCAATGCAAAGACCGAAACGCAGTTATAGGGGTAGGAATCTTCATTTCCGCCGCACACGGTAGTGTCGTTCAACGGCAAGAGCTGGAGAATGTTCTGCCCGGTCTCGGCAAGCCAGGATGCCATGAGCTTTATATCGCCGAAGTCGCCTATGCCCCACCCGTGCGCAGAACGCATGGAGAAGAGGGGAAGGACTGTTCCTGCCAGGCGAAGTGAGGGAGCATCGAAATGGAGTTCGTCGAGCTGATAGTAGTAATTTGTGGATGCCTCGAAATCGGGCAACAGTATGTGGCGGTTCTCGCCCTGTTCCCAACGGACAATACCGTCTTCTCCGATTGCTATGAACTTATAGTAGAGACTGCCGCTCCATAGGTTGGCAACATCGAATGTCACACTCCAGCGGTTGGGCACACGCTGCTGCATGGGGAGCGCATTGGCGGTGTTCCAACGGCCCAGCACATCGGCATCGCCGGAGAGGTAGAGACGCTCGCCCTTGCGAAGACCGGTCACATATAACGAGAAGGTTACGCTGCGGTTGTACCAGTTGATGCTTGGCTCATCGAGCGAGAGACCACGTTTGTCGAAGAAACGGAAGAGGTTGGTCTGGCCATAATAGCCGATGGGGGAATCGCGCCACATGTCGTAAACGATGTAGTTGTCGTTCACGCAGTTGAAACGCAAGTGGTGAGGCGTGCCGTTCCACTCCCTGCACGACAGCTTGCCGCCGGTAAGCAGCTCATAGCCGTAGTGTATGCGGTCGTAACTGTCATCTACCTGCATGGAACCTTGCCACCAACCACGCTGCACTTCGCGTAGAGAGAGAACACCTTCGGTGATGCTGCCATTGTCGTCGAGATTGTAACGAAGATAGACTACACTGTTGTCATCGACTTCGTAACGTATATTGAACTCCAGAAATTTCATTTTTACGTGTTTTTGCATAAACCTTGCGAATATACACACAAACGAGCAAGAAATATGAAGTTTACTTCAATATTTTTTACAGCGAGTGCAGGCAGTATATGCGCCGTAAGGCGAATATACACACAAACGAGCAAGAAATATGAAGTTTACTTCAATATTTTTTACAGCGAGTGCAGGCAGTATATGCGCCGTAAGGCGAATATACACACAAACGAGCAAGAAATATGAAGTTTACTTCAATTTTTTACAGCGAGTGCTGGCAGTATATGCGCCGTAAGGCGAATATACACACAAACGAGCAAGAAATATGAAGTTTACTTCAATTTTTTACAGCGAGTGCAGGCAGTATATGCGCCGTAAGGCAAATATACGCACAAACTGCGGATTATGCAATAAGCATGAGATTATAAAATGAACGGATTGATGCAGAAGAATCAAGAAACCGGTTAGCACAAAACAACGCATTTTTTGTCTTTTTCGGAACAGAGAGAAATCAATTTAGGGCATAGCACTTTGCATTTACTATAAAATAAACTAATTTTGCAGAAATATGCTCCTAAAAAACAAGGAAGAACACGGATTACAGATATGAGTTGCAGGCTAATGCTTATGAGAATTGCGGTCGTGCTGCTGATGTTGACAGCGGCATTCCCTGTTGCTATGGCACAGAAAAAGGGATTTACCGTGGTGATTGACCCCGGTCATGGCGGTGTTGACCCAGGAGCATTGGGACGGAAATCGAAGGAGAAGGATATAAACATGAGTGTTTCGAGGCTGCTTGCCGACATGATAAAGGAGAGCTACCCCGAAGTGAAGGTGATTTTCACACGTACAAAAGATGTGAAGATTCCATTGGTAAAACGCGCAAGCATAGCAAACGATGCCAATGCCGACCTTTTCATCTCGATACATTCAAACGCAAGCAAGTCGAGAAGCGCGAACGGATGCGAGACCTTTACCCTTGGAGCAGGAAGCAGTGCCGAAGCGAAGGCTGCCGCAATGTATGAGAATGAGGTTATCCTATCGGAGGAAAATTTCGAGGAGCTCTACAAGGGATTCGACCCCCGTTCAAGCGAGAGCTACATAATATTCGAGCTTATAAGAAGCCATGACATGGAACTGAGTGCCGACTTGGCACAGATGGTCCAGAAAGGCATGGTAAAGCATGGAAAACTGAAGAACAGAGGTGTTTCGTCGGCCGGTTTCCTTGTCTTGCACAGAACAGTAATGCCCAGTATTCTTGTGGAGTTGGGATTCATCACAAACAGCGCAGACGAGAATGTAATAGCTTCGAAAGAGGGACAGAGAAGACTCGCGAAGGGCATTTTTGAGGGATTCTCTAACTTCTACCTGACATATCATAAAGGAAACGGAAGCAAGCCGAAGAACATTGAGGCCGGCGAGAGTGTTGAGAGCGTTGAGCAGCCGGCAGAGCCAAAGCAGCCGGCAAAGAGCAAACAGGTTGCCTCAAAAGAGAGCGGAAAGCCTTTGTTCAAGGTTCAGATTCTGACATCGGGCAAGAAACTGAGCAACAAGGACAAGAGGCTGAAAGGCGTGAAGGCAAGCTATTATGTAGAAAAAGGAACATATAAATATACCTATGGCGAGAGCGAGGACTACAATCTCATTCTAAAGAAGAGAAAAGAGATTTCGAGCAAGTTCAAGGAGGCGTTCATCGTTGCATTCATGAACGGCAAGAGAATGGACACACAGGAGGCCATAAGGATTTTCAAAAACTCTAAATGATGGATAAGAAAAAGACTTTTACAAGAGAACTTTGGGTAGGATTGTTGGGTATTCTGGCACTGCTCATCATATACTTGCTGATAAACTTCTTCAAGGGTGTGAATGTGCTCAAGGAGGGAAAGAAATTCTATGTAAAGTTCGACAACATCGGCGAGATTGTAAACACAAGCCCTATCTACCTCAACGGCTACAAGGTGGGAAATGTGAGCAATATCATATACGACTTCAACAGCACCGACGGCGTATTCGTTGAAATCAACGTTGACAAGAGACTGAATATTCCGCAAGGCAGCTATGCCGAGGTGAACAACAAGATGCTGGGAAGCAGCACAATAAGCCTGCGACTGGGAAAGGGCAACAAGTTCGTGGCTCCCGGAGATACCATAAACGGCTACCTGAACGGCGGTGCGATGCAGGAGGCCGGCAACATGCTGCCGCAGATAAATGCCATGATACCGAAAGTGGATTCAATACTGGTATCGCTGAACAATATCCTGGGCAACCCGTCGATAAACAGGTCGGTAAACAACGTGGAACAGCTTACACAAGAGTTAGGCAAGACAACCGCCATGCTGAACTCGCTGCTGAAGAACGAGATTCCTGAAGCTACAGAGAAACTTATCAAGATAGAGGATAATATGCTTGCTGTTTCGTCACAGCTCAGCGAGGTCGATTACAAGAGAATGTTCGCGACACTTGAAGAGAGCGCGACAAACCTCAAGCAGATTACCGAGGCTCTCAGCAACGGAGAAGGAACTGCCGGAATGCTGCTGAAGGACAGCACCCTGTACAACAACCTGAACAGTACATGTGCTGCGGCCACAGAACTCCTCGAAGACCTGAAGGAGCACCCGAAGAGATATGTGCATTTCTCAATCTTCGGCAGAAAAGAGAAGTGAAGAGAGAGAACAGAGAAAAGATGAAAGATGAAAGATGAAAGTGGAAAGCGAAGCTTCGATAGCCTTTGCAGTAATAGGTCGCGCGTAGTGCAGCTGCAAGTTGCACCGCGTGGGTTGCGAACAGCAAAGGGTGTCAAAGAGAAAAGATGAAAGATGAAAGCGAAGCTTCGATAGCCTTTGCAGCAATGGGTCGCGCGTAGTGCAGCTGCAAGTTGCACCGCGTGGGTTGCGAACAGCAAAGGTTGTCAAAGATGAAAGCTGAAAGCTTCGACAGCCTTTGCAGCAACAGGTCGCGCGTAGTGCAGCTGCAAGTTGCACCGCGTGGGTTGCGAACAGCAAAGGTTGTCAAAGATGAAAGCTGAAAGCTTCGATAGCCTTGGCAGCAATGGGTCGCAGGTAGCGTGGCAAGGTCACGCCCTGCGGGTTGCGATTAGACGAGGGTGTCAAAGAGAAAAGATGAAAGATGAAAGATGAAAGCTGGAAGCTTCGATAGCCTTTGCAGCAATAGGTCGCGCGTAGTGCAGCTGCAAGTTGCACCGCGTGGGTTGCGAACAGCAAAGGGTGTCAAAGTGGAAAGAGCAAAGACGATCGCGTATCTGTCATTTCGAACAGATGTGAGAAATCTCTTATTTTGCAATATTTTGAGATTCATTGATAATGCTGCCTTGTCGTAACCCACGCGGCACAAACTTCGTCTGTGCTTCGCGTGACCATTTACTACCAGCATTATCTAAACCTGAGGCTTTCGTCGCAACGCTCTTCAAAAAGAAACAATTAAAACTGCAGATTACCGACTGCGCGTTCTACGCGCTCACCGGCCTGCTTAATCACCTTTTGAAAGTTCTTGAGAGCACTACTGCGCCGTGACGGTCATAGACCTTAAGCATGTAGTTGCCGCCTTGCAATCCTTCGACACCGACATCCGTGCCATAACGTCCTGAATATATCTTGCGACCGAATAGGTCACACACTTCAAGCCTGTAGCCCCATCCGGGCAACTCAGGCAGGGAGATTCCCTTTACATGAACATCCTCGACACGGAACGAAGCTATGGCCGGGGCACTCTCTATTCCGTAGGCATTGACTGCTGTCACGGCAACCGTTACAGGAGCATCTGTAATGCAGTTCCAACGGTAAGAAACAGAATCCATAGAGGATGCCGCAAGCGAAGAGATTCTGTCAATATCGACAACCGTATCCAAAGCGACATACACATTGTACTTTATAGCCGGGAAGCCTTTCTCGGCCTCTACTCTATCCCACGCAAGGGAAATGCCTTCGGCATCACGCACTGCCTTAAACCCCTGCGGCTGCCGGGGTGCTGTCCCGGCCCATGACATGGGCGGAACGAGCGAAGGAGAGGAATAGACTTTGGTATATGCCGCATGGCCGAGGCCCAGCAGCTGTTCGGCACGGAACATTGCCGTTCCTGCAGTACCGGCACTGCGGGAGGTATTCAGCTGACGTTCAATCTCTAACTGGGGCCAGCCGCCGTACTGCGGCATAAGACGGTATATTCCTATGCCCGGAATGACGTGACGGCCGTTGGAGTTCTCTTGCCAGTCGAGGACAAAGGGATAGAAATGGTTCTTGTCGAAGTATATCATCGGCAGAATCATATCCATTATTCCGTCACGCAGCCATGCCTGCGCATCCTGGAAAACGGCATTGTAGGCATCCCAGCCGAATGACTTGTAACGGGTTAGGTTATTGTACTTGCCGAGCGGGGCGCAGCTCACGCGCACCCAGGGCTTGATTTCCTTTACGCATTTGTAGAGCGCAGATGCCAATGCGGTTATGTTGCCACGTCTCCAGTTGGCAAGAGAGCGGCCCTTGCCGTATTTGCGGTGAAGGGCGGCATCGGGATAGCCGTTGGTGCGGTCGGGGTATCTTATATAGTCGAAATGCACGCCGTCAACATCATAGTTCGATACGAGTTCCCTGACAAGCTCTACAAGATAAGGTATTGTTGCAGGATTGCCTGGTTCCATGTACCAGGCACCCTTGTATCGCGTGCAGAGTGACTTCTTCCTTTTTGAAAGAGCGAGCTTGCCCTGACGGCGTATGAGGTCGTCCTTGCCCAAAGGCATGGTGACCAGCCATGCATGAAGCTGCATTCCGCGCTTGTGACACTCTTCGATTGCAAAGGCAAGCGGGTCGTAGCCGGGATTCTTGCCCGGAATACCTGTAAGGATATGAGAAAAGGGTTCTATGGCTGACGGGTAGATGAGGTCGCCACGGACACGCGACTGGAGCATGACGGTATTGACATTCATGCCCTTAAGGGAATCGAGAAGAACAATAAGCTCATTCTTCTGTTCAGTTATATCGGAAGGGGATTTTACTATCGTCTTCGGCCAGTCGAGGTTCTCGACTGTCGTGAGCCACACGGCACGGTACTCATACTTGGGAGGTGCACCCGTTTGGGCCGGCAGTTGCAGCGGCAGGAAAAGGAGCAGAAGAAGCAGTATATGGAGATTCTTTTTCATAAATAAAAATAATTACAAATGTACTCATTTTCGTGCTTTTTTATAGAGGTGTTCCCAAATATTTTGTACTTTTGTATGATTTGTGATGCTTGCATCAACATTATCATACGATGCAGGCAAGGCACAGACTGATGTTCGATATAACGGATAATACAAATCATAAATTCAAATGCGTTATGACAAAAGCAAAAAAATTCATCACTTGTGACGGAAACCAGGCAGCGGCACACATTGCCTATATGTTTTCCGAGGTAGCAGCAATCTACCCTATCACACCATCATCAACAATGGCAGAATATGTCGATGAATGGGCAGCACAGGGCCGCAAGAACCTCTTCGGCGAGACTGTATCGGTACAGGAAATGCAGTCGGAAGGCGGTGCTGTAGGCGCACTTCACGGCTCACTGCAGGCCGGTGCATTGACTAACACCTTTACTGCATCGCAGGGCTTGTTGCTGATGATTCCCAACATGTACAAGATTGCAGGTGAGAAATTGCCTACAGTCTTCCACGTATCGGCACGTTCATTGGCCGGCAACTCACTGAGTATCTTCGGCGACCACATGGACGTTATGGCTTGCCGTCAGACCGGTTTCGCAATGCTCTGCGAAGGTTCGGTACAGGAGGTCATGGACCTTGCTGCTGTAGCACACCTCTCTACATTGAAGAGCCGCATCCCGTTCCTGAACTTCTTTGACGGATTCCGTACATCACACGAGATACAGAAAATAGAACTTATCGAGCAGGAGGAGATTGCACCGCTCGTTGACTGGGACAGCATACAGGAGTTCCGCGACAGAGCCTTGAGCCCGTCATCGCCTGTTGTACGCGGTACAGCTGAGAACCCTGAGACATTCTTCACTCACAAGGAGAGCGAGAACCCGTTCTACAACGCCGTTCCCGACATCGTTGCAGAGTACATGAAGGAGATTTCGGCTATCACCGGACGCAAATACGCTCCGTTCACATACTACGGTGCCGAGGATGCAGACCGAGTAATCATCGTAATGGGCTCGGCTACCGAGGCTGTTAAGGAGGCTATCGACTACATGACTGAGAGAGGCGAGAAGGTGGGCTTGGTAAGCGTACACCTCTTCCGTCCGTTCTCGGTCAAATACCTTGCTGCAGTGATGCCTAAGACTGTGAAGCGCATTGCAGTCCTCGACCGTACAAAGGAGCCGGGAAGCAACGGTGAGCCTCTGTACCTCGATGTTGTCGAGGCATTCAACAGCACTCCGGAACTGCAGGCAATCAACCCGATTATCGTTGGCGGCCGTTTCGGTTTGAGTTCTTGCGACACTACACCGGCTATAATCATGGGTGTATATGAGAACCTTGCATTGCCCGAACCAAAGAACCACTTTACATTCGGTATCGTTGACGACGTTACATTCCTTTCACTCCCTCCAAAGGAGGAGATTGCAGTTGTGGACGGAATGTTCCAGGCTAAGTTCTACGGACTTGGTGCTGACGGTACTGTAGGTGCAAACAAGAACTCTGTAAAGATTATCGGTGACAATACAAAGAAGCATTGCCAGGCATACTTCTCGTACGACTCAAAGAAGTCGGGCGGTTTCACATGCTCACACTTGCGTTTCGGTGACAAGCCTATCCGCAGTACATATCTGGTGAACACACCAAACTTCGTTGCATGCCACGTTCAGGCATACCTGCGCATGTACGATGTCACCAAAGGCTTGCAGAATGGCGGTACATTCCTTTTGAACACTGTATGGGAAGGCGACGAACTTGTAAAGAACCTGCCTAACAACGTCAAGAAGTACTTCGCCGACAACAATATCACGGTTTACTATATCAATGCTACAAGAATAGCTCAGGAGATTGGCCTCGGCAACCGTACAAACACTATTCTCCAGAGTGCATTCTTCCGCATCACTCAGGTTATCCCTGTTGACCTTGCCATTGAGCAGATGAAGAAGTTCATCGTGAAGTCTTACGGCAAGAAGGGCCAGGATGTCGTTGACAAGAACTACGCAGCGGTTGACCGTGGTGGCGAGTACCGTCAGCTGGCTATCGACCCCAACTGGTCGAAGCTCCCTGCCGACGTTGAGGAGAAGAGAAACGAGCCTGAGTTCATCACAAAGATTGTACGCACAATCAACGCTCAGAAGGGTGCCCAGCTTCCAGTTTCTGCATTCAAGGGACTTGAGGACGGTACATGGCCTGTAGGTACATCGGCTTATGAGAAGCGCGGTGTAAGTACATTTGTTCCACGTTGGAACGCCGAGAACTGTATCCAGTGTAACAGATGTTCATTCGTTTGTCCTCACGCTGCTATCCGTCCGTTCGTTATGGACGAGAAGGAGGCTGCAGGAATCAACGCCGACAAGATTGAGATGAAGGCTCCGCTTGCAATGAAGGGCATGCAGTTCAGAATACAGGTGAGCGTGCTCGACTGCTTGGGCTGCGGCAACTGTGCCGATATATGTCCGGGCAACCCGAAACTTGGCGGAAAGGCTCTTACTATGGTTCCGCTGGAAGAGGAGAGAGCAGAGGCTGCAAACTGGGAATACTGCGTGAAGAACGTGAAGAGCAAGCAGTCGCTTGTTGACGTGAAGAGCAACCCGAAGAACTCACAGTTCGCTACTCCGCTCTTCGAGTTCTCAGGCGCATGTTCAGGTTGCGGCGAGACACCGTACGTGAAGCTGCTTACACAGCTCTTCGGCGAGCGTCAGGTGGTTGCCAACGCAACAGGATGTTCTTCTATCTACACTGCATCGGTACCTTCTACACCATACACAACAAACGAGAAGGGCGAAGGTCCTGCATGGGGCAACTCACTGTTCGAGGACTTCTGCGAGTTCGGCTTGGGTATGAAGCTTGCCGAGAAGAAGATGCGCGCACGCCTTGAAAGACTGCTCACTGAGATTCAGACCTACCGCAGCTGCCCTGAGGATATGAAGGAGCTTGCACAGAAGTGGATTGACAACAAGGAGAATGCCGATATTACAAAGGAGATTACTCCTGCCATCATCAAGGCTTGCGAGGAGTTCGAGAGCGATGCAAGCGAGCAGATTCTCGCTATCAAGCAGTACCTCGTAAAGCGTTCACAGTGGATTATCGGCGGTGACGGTGCATCATATGACATCGGCTACGGCGGTCTTGACCATGTAATCGCTTCGGGCGAGGATGTGAACATCCTTGTTCTGGATACTGAGGTTTACTCCAACACCGGCGGACAGTCTTCAAAGGCTACTCCTCTCGGTGCTATCGCAAAGTTCGCTGCTGCCGGAAAGCGCATCAAGAAGAAAGACCTTGGCATGATTGCGACAACATACGGTTATGTATATGTTGCACAGATTGCTATGGGTGCAAGCTACGACCAGTGCCTTAAGGCTATCCGCGAGGCTGAGGCTTACCCAGGACCGTCACTCGTGATTGCATACGCACCTTGTATAAACCACGGTATCAAGCGTGGCATGGGCAAGGCTCAGGCTGAGCAGGCTGCTGCCGTAGAGTGCGGTTACTGGCACTTGTGGCGTTACAACCCTGCGCTTGAGGATGAGGGCAAGAACCCGTTCACACTCGACAGCAAGGAACCGCAGTGGGAGAAGTTCCAGGAGTTCCTGCAGGGTGAGGTACGTTACGCATCGCTTGCAAAGCAGTTCCCGGCTGAGGCACACGAGCTGTTCGAGGCTGCCGAAGGCATGGCTAAGAAGCGTTATGCAAGCTACCAGCGCATGGCTAAGCTCGATTGGAGCGTTGCTGAGACAGAAGAGTAAAATTCTGACAGCCACTATATAATAGAACGGGAGTGCCAAAAAGCACTCCCGTTCTATTATATACTTATTCAGCAGCAGTACACGAACCAAATGCCGACGGGCATTGTTATCCTACCATGCTATAAATACATTTAAAAACGGATAACCATGTCAACATTAACAAAAAGCGTAAAACTGGGTGTGGCCACGCTGGCCATAATGAACGTAACAGCAGTGGTATCATTGCGAGGACTGCCTGCAGAGGCTGAATACGGAATAAGTTCGGCCTTCTACTACCTCTTTGCAGCATTGGTATTTCTTATTCCGACATCTTTTGTTGCGGCAGAACTTGCCGCCATGTTCCAGGACAAGCAAGGCGGCGTGTTCCGCTGGGTAGGAGAAGCGTTCGGCAAGAGAACAGGGTTCGTTGCAATATGGCTGCAATGGGTTGAGAGCACAATATGGTACCCCACCGTGCTTACATTCGGTGCCGTGTCACTGGCTTTCATAGGAATGGACAGCACTACCGACATGACACTAGCATCGAACAAGTTCTACACGCTCGTGGTGGTGCTTGCTATCTATTGGTGCGCGACATTCATCTCGCTCAAGGGATTGGGCTGGGTGAGCAAGGTTGCAAAGATTGGAGGACTTGTAGGAACTATCATTCCGGCTGCACTGCTTGTGGTGCTTGCAATCATCTACCTGATAAGCGGAGGACAGTCGCAAATGGATTTCGGCGGAAGCTTCTTCCCTGATATAACAAAACTCGATAACCTTGTATTGGCATCGGGAATATTCCTCTTCTATGCCGGAATGGAGATGACCGGAATACATGTAAAGGAGATGGAGAACCCCAGCCGCAGCTATCCCCGCGCAGTGTTCCTGGGTGCAATAATCACGGTTCTCATCTTTGTATTAGGAACTTTCGCTTTGGGAATCATCATTCCGCAAAAGGATATCAACCTGACACAGAGCCTGCTGGTGGGCTTCGACAACTACTTCAAGTATGTGGGCATGTCGTGGCTCTCGCCGATAATTGCCATTGCACTCGCGTTCGGCGTTCTTGCAGGAGTGCTCACATGGGTTTCGGGCCCGTCGAAAGGTATCTTCGCTGTAGGCAAGGCCGGTTACCTGCCGCCTTTCATGCAGAAGAGCAACAAGATTGGAGTGCAGAAGAACATTCTGCTCATACAAGGAGGCATAGTTACACTCCTGAGCATGCTGTTCGTGATTATGCCGTCGGTACAGAGTTTCTACCAGATTCTATCGCAGCTGACAGTGCTTCTCTACCTTATCATGTACCTCTTGATGTTTGCTGCCGGAATATATCTCCGATACAACATGAAGGATGCTCCGCGCCCGTTCCGCCTGGGCAAGAGCGGCAACACGGTAATGTGGATTGTCGCCGGTGTGGGATTCCTGGGAAGCCTGCTCGCATTCGTGCTCAGCTTTATACCTCCGGCACAAATCTCGGTAGGAAGCAACACGGTGTGGTATGCAGTGCTCTTCATCGGGTGCATAATTGTTGTAGGAGCACCATTCGTGATATATGCAATGCGCAAACCGCATTGGGTGGACAAGGATTCTCAGTTCGAACCGTTCCATTTCGAATAGAAAAAAGAGGCTACGGCCTCTTTTTTTTACTATATTCGCAGGCATATAACCTGAACATCATGAAAAACACTCTCACCATATTTGCAGCACTATTGATGCTTGCATGTAACACAAAAGAGCAGAGCGACTATGCTTCTCTCGTGAATCCTATTATAGGTACCGACTACAAAGGGAACGTGTATCCGGGAGCTCAGGCACCCTTCGGCATGGTGCAGCTTAGCCCCGACAACGGTGTGCCGGGTTGGGATTGGATTGCAGGCTACTTCTACCCCGACAGCACGATTGCAGGATTCAGCCACACTCATCTTTCGGGAACAGGTGCAGGCGACCTATACGATATAAGTTTCCTGCCCGTCACCTTTCCTTTGCGCGAAGCGGAAGCACCGCTCGGCGTACACTCTCTTTTCAGGCATGACAGCGAGGAGTGTGAGGCAGGATATTATAAGGTGCACCTCGAAAGCTATGGCATTGACGTGGAACTGACCGCTACCGAGCGTTGCGGAATACAGCGATATACATACCCTACGGAAGATGCGACAGTTCTTCTTAATCTTGGCAAGGCTACAAACTGGGATGCAACGACAGCCACCCACGTTGTACAGACAGACAGCTTTACAATAGAGGGCTACAGGCACTCGAACGGCTGGGCAAGAGGACAGGAGGTATATTTCAGGACACGTTTCTCGCGCCCTATTATTTCCATGCAGTGCGACAGCATAACGCTTGTGCAAGGCACGGAGATGAAGAGAACAGCAGGAACTGTACAGCTAAGTTTTGCAAAGGAGAAGGACCGCAGGCTTGTTGCAATAACCGCCATTTCGGGAACAGGCAACGAGGGAGCAGCCAAGAACCTTGCGGCAGAAGCACCTCATAACGACTTTGACCGATACCGTGCGAGGACACGTGATTATTGGAACAGCCGGCTGTCGCAAATAGAGATAAAGGGCGGCAGCAACGATGAAAGAATATGCTTCTACACTGCACTCTACCGCACAATGCTGGCCCCGACACTATACTGCGACGTTGACGGCATGTACCGGGGAGCAGACGGAAAGAACCACAAGGCCGACGGCTGGAAGAACTACTCCACATTCTCGCTATGGGACACTTTCCGTGCCGCACATCCTTTATATACATATATTGCATCGGAGCGTGTTCCCGACATGATAAACTCTTTCATCGCATTCTACGAGGAGCATGGCCGCTTGCCGGTATGGAACATGTGGGGAAGCGAGACAGATATGATGATTGGCTACCACTCAGTACCGGTCATTGCCGACGCATATCTCAAAGGTATAGACGGGTTCGATGCAGAGAAGGCTCTGAAGGCATGTATAGCAACTGCAAATTGCGACAGCTACAGGGGAATAGGGCTATACAAGGAGAAAGGTTATGTTCCGTACGATGTAAGAGACCCTTACAACAACGACAACTGGGCATTGTCACGCACGCTTGAGTATGCGTACGACGACCACTGCATTGCACGCATGGCTGAGGATATGGGAAATGACAGCATCGCAGAGGTATTCTACAGCCGTGCAAGGAACTGGAGAAATGTGTATAACCCCGGAACGACATTCATGCAGCCACGCAACAGCAATGGCGGATTCCAGCCTGGATTCAACCCCGATGAATATACACAGCATATATGCGAGAGCAATGCATGGCACTACATGTGGAGTGTACAGCATGAGATTGACAGCCTCATTTCCCTTATAGGCAAGGAGAGATTTGCGCTGAAGCTCGACAGCATGTTCACATATACTCCGGCCCAAAATGCAGAGTTGCCGATTTTCAGCACCGGCATGATTGGACAGTATGCCCATGGCAACGAGCCGAGCCATCATGTCATTTATCTTTTCAACAGAATTGGCGAGCAGCAGAAGACACAACATTACGCAAGAAAGGTGATGCGCGAGCTATATCGCAATACACCCGACGGACTATGCGGCAATGAGGATTGCGGACAGATGTCGGCATGGTACGTATTCTCGGCAATGGGATTCTACCCTGTTGACCCCGTAGGCGGAGTGTATGAAGTGGGTGCGCCGCTGTTCGAGGAGGTGAAACTGCACCTTGCCAACGGCA
This sequence comes from Bacteroidaceae bacterium, assembly GCA_017522915.1. Taxonomy (GTDB): domain Bacteria; phylum Bacteroidota; class Bacteroidia; order Bacteroidales; family Bacteroidaceae; genus HGM04593. The sequence continues at coordinate 20,366 of JAFWXX010000045.1, read as the reverse complement.
ATACTTTTACCGTGCAGTGCCATTTGGAACACAGCGAGAATGAAAGCAGGATTCTAAAAGCATTCCTGAACGGCAATGAACTTGAAGGCACAACTATAACACACCGCGACATAATGAACGGCGGAGTACTGGAGTTCAAGTAAAAAGGAGGAAATGAGAAAGGAGAAAGAAATCTGTTCTCTGTTCTCTTTACTCTTTACTCTGTTCTCTTTGCTCTTTGCTCTGTTCTCTTTGCTCTGTTCTCTGTTGGCTTCGCCCAAGTTGCTCTCGCTCGGCATAGTAAAAGTAAACTTTTTCTCTGCACTCGCTTACTCTCAACTTTCTCTGTTATCTGTACTCTGTTATCTGTACTCTTTGACAGTGCCGCCTTATCGCATCCCGCAGGGCGTGACTACGCCACGCTGCCTGCGACCGACTGCTGTCGGCACTGTCGAAGCTTCGCCTTACGGCTCAGCTTTAATGCGTCTCTCCACCTTCGACTTTATAGCCGTTAGGATAGATAAGCAGAACGCTTGTATTGGGATAGTCGCGCTGCAGCTGCACGAACACATGGTCGAGTGACGGACGGAACGAGATTGAACCGCGACGGGCACTCACTACAATGAGCAGATGGTCTTCGTGTATTATCTTGGACAGACGCTTCAGGTCATTGCCGCCATCGGTCTCAAAGAAACTGGCTTCGATAGGAGGAAAGCCCTTTAGCAGCCCCTTTATCTTGTCCATAGTGTCGGGGTGGCCGTGATACATTATCTTGCAGCCCAAACCGCTCGACATACGCGCTGTCTCCTCTACCCAATAGGAGAAACCGGCCTCATACTCCGATTTTGCCGGGAAAGTAATGTGTATTGTACGCACCGTGTTCAACGGAATGTTCATTCGGGCCATCACCACCTGACAGTCAAGAGCGTTCAGAACCTCCGGGAGCACGTTTCCCAAAAAACTGTCGTTCGCAGTCTCTCTCTTATGGAAGCCCAGTATAATCTCGCGGTAGTCGTTCTCCTTTACCTCGTGTATAATACCATGAGCAAGGTTAGTCGTAAGGCGCATCTTCGTGAGCAACGGAACATTGACCGATGCCGCAATGTTAGCGGCAGAATCAAGAAGTTTTGTACCTTGAGCCTGCAGCTTCTTGTCCTCATCAAGAACGACTGTAATGGCCGAAAGAGGTATCTTGCTGTCATCCTTGCGCACAAGAAGGGCAAGGTCCATAAGCTTATCGACCATATTGGGATTGGCAAGAGCCAGCAATGTCTTCTTGGAGGAGTTCGACGAAGGCATATCGTCGATAGCGGCAGAGACAACAAGCTTGCGCGATGCCCTGTCGGAGACAATAGAACTCACGATGCATGTTACCAGGATAAGCAGAATAGTACCGTTAAGCACATCCTCGTTAAGCAGACGCGAGCCGTCGGAAAGAACTATGCCATGACCGACAATCGCTGCGGCAAGGGTTGCTGCAGCCTGAGAGGTGCTTAGACCGAACATCAGGTTCTGCTCATCGCCCGTCATGCGATATGTCCTTGCGACAAGGAACGACGCCAGCCACTTGCCGAGAAGGGCGGTAGTGACCATTACGCCTGCCACAATGAGTGAATTGCCGCCATTGAAGAGAACACGTATGTTTATCATCATGCCTACTCCTATAAGGAAATAGGGAATAAAGATGGCATTGCCGACAAAGTCGATGCGTCGCATGAGGGGTGAGGAGTGCGGGATAAGACGGTTCAGCACAAGACCCGTAATGAAGGCACCCAGAATACCCTCCATTCCGACAAGTTCCATCATTCCGGCACCCAGGAAGAGCATTGCAAGAACAAATATGTACTGTATGACGCTGTCGTTGTAGGTACGGAAGAAATAACGTGCTATGCGCGGGAAGAAGAAGATTATGGCTGCCGCAATCGCAATGAGCTTGAGGAGCATGAGCAGCACAAACCACACGTTTGCCTCGCCGGTGAACGTGCCGGCAACGACTGCCAGTACAAAAAGGGTAAGGGTATCGGTTATTATGGTACCGCCGACCACAATGTTCACACAACGCAGACGCGACAGACCGTAACGTGCGACTATGGGGTAGGATATGAGGGTGTATGACGCATACATACTTGCCAACAGCAACGACGCGATGAAGCTGAAGCCCAGTATATACATATTCGTAACCATACCGAGTGCTATGGGGATTGCAAAGACGGCAAGTCCCATGAGCAGGGCTCCTCCCTTTGCCTGCTTCATCTCCTGCATGTTTATCTCAAGACTGGCGAGGAACATGATATAGTAGAGGCCTACCTTGCCGAACAGTTCGAAACTGTCGTCACGGACCAATACATTAAAGCCATTAGGGCCTATGAGAAGACCGGCCAGTATCATGCCTATGATATGCGGCAAACGGAGCTTGTTGAATATCAGCGGTGCAAACAGCACAATGCACAGCACACCCAGAAATATCCAGGTGGGGTCGGTTATGGGCAAGAACGAGCTTAAATTCATAAGATTCCTTTTTTTACCAGCTGTATGTAAGACCTAACATCATAAGCTCCTTGAACTGCCAATAGCCGTAGTCCTTGTCGTATAGGCCCGGAGCACTGTCGTCAAAGCGCGCATGCATGCTCAAGGATGCTGAGAAGTAGCGTGTCAATGCTATGTCGAATTTCGATTCAAAATGGAAGAATGCACGCTCGTAATTGGTATAGTACTCGCCTTTGGCCCAGAAATCGACAATCTTGAAGAGCTTCATTGAAGGTATTGTAACAACAAGCTGAGTACCGAAATCCTCTTTATGGTGACGGCCTTCCCTTATGCCATAACGCGGTGCAAGCTCTCCGTAACGCACGAACTTGTAGTTGTATGCCGACAGCGGTGCCAGATACACCTCCAGAGCAAAGTTCTTCCATTTGGGCTTGTATGTAAGACCGATAGAGAAATTTGCATCAAAAGGAGCCATGAACTTCGATACGAAATCGGGGCTGTTGACCGGATAGTTAGGCAACATCTGGGTTTCCATTTTCAGGCGTGCCGTCAAATCGACATTCTTGACCAATCTGTAACCAAGTGTCGATTCCAGTTTCAAACGGTCGGTATTGGTCTTGAAGCTATGCAGTGTATCGGCCTTGGACGTAGCAAAGCCTAAATCGACATCAATATGATTGGTCATGGTTATACGGTTCTTGTCATCGTAGTTAAGGTCGAGATCGACTTCACCCAGCATAGTCTTGTTGCTCTCACCGCCCTGATACCAGTTGCCCGATATGTAGTTCTGAGAGAAACGGAGAGCAACCTTTCCCTTGAATTTCCAATAGCTCGGACGCACGACATTAGTCTTCATGTCGCCGGCAACATCATGCGGCATTATCGTATTTTCAATCTTTATTACCGGAGCATTTATCTTTGTCTCATTGGAAACCGGCTTTGCACTGCGCAGTTCATTCTCAGTCATGACGACACTCCTGGGAGAGTTCCTATAGATATTCATCATCATGCCGTCTATCACTGCTTTGCGCTTGCTGTCAAACTCCAAAGACTCACTACCGGAGGCATCCCTGTTTCTGGCATCGGCAGCAAAAGCCTTTTCAAGCACATCACTATAGAGGACAGGGGAGGCAAACAATCTGGCATAGGCAGGATTGGTCTTTTCCTCCTCGTAATCCTCGTTCACGACTCTCGACTGCGCTACGAGGCTGTCGATTCCGGCACTGTAGTATTTCACCAAATCGGGTTTATGCTGGGCCGCAATACGGAATGACGCAAGAATAAAGAACAAAAATATCAGTAGTTTTGTTTTCATTGTCTAAAATTTAATTGCGCGAAGATAATATAAAAAGTACATTATTTAAAATAAAGTCAATCCCGAAAAGCCCCGACCTTTCAAAAACTCAATTTTATATCGATAAAGTAACCTGCCTTATCGTTATTTTTACTAACTTTGCACGAAATTCCGCATACTCACAAACAAATATAGCTTTACAGACATGGACAAAAGAAGCATTATCGGATATATACTTATAGGTTTTGTACTCATCGGCTACTTCATGCTTAACCAGCCCAGCCCGGAGGATATTGCCAGACAGCAGAGATACAACGACTCGATAGCTCTTGTAGAGAAAGGAAAGCAACTTGCAGAGAAGGCTCAGGAACAACTGAGACTGAATGAGATCGAGGAGCAGAAGAAAGACTCTTCAAACATTCTTTTCAATGCTCTCAACGGAACAGAGGAGACCATTACTCTCTCAAACGAGTACATAAGTGTTGACCTTTCAACTCTCGGCGGTTGCGTATCGGCCGTTACCCTCAAGGAGTACAACGACCAGCAAGGCAAGCCGCTCGTAATGTTCGACAAGGGAGACAAGGCCGGCAACTTCGACAGCAACACCATAAACTTTATATTCGAAGGCAAGCAGGGAGTAAGGAACATTGCAACAGACGAGCTCTACTTTACCCCTATGGTAAAGAGCGGGACCGAGGCTGCAATGCGCCTTTCACTCGGTGAGGAAAGATACATCGAGTTCACATACAGGCTCAACGGCTACATGCTCGACATGCATATCGATGCAAAGAACATGGACGACATACTCAGCAGCAGAAAGAGTGCCGGAATCGAGTGGAGACAGCTCGCACGCCAGCATGAGCCGGGATATGAGTTCGAGCAGCGTTTCACAAGCCTGACATACAAGCCTGTTGATGACGACAGCGACTATCTGAGCGAGATGCAGGACGACAGCGAGAAGTTCACCGAGCCTATGAAATGGATTGCGTGCAAGAACCAGTTCTTCTCATGCATAATGATTGCCGGAGAGGACTTCAGCGACGTAAGCCTCGACTCAAAGAAGATTGAGAAAGGCGAGAACATGCTCAAGAGCTTCTCGGCCAACATGAATGTACCGTTCGACCCTACAGGCGTAAAGGCTACAGGAATCCAGTTCTACTTCGGACCCAATAAGTTCGGCACTCTCCAGGAGTGCAGCAGTATGTCATTGAATGCCGGTGACGACCTGGAACTCGAAGAGATTATATACTTCGGCTGGCCTATAGTACGCTGGATAAACCGGTACTTCATCATGTACCTTTTCGACGGACTTTCGGGCCTTGGACTCAACATGGGACTTGTGCTTATCCTGCTTACGATAATAATCAAGACCATTGTCTATCCGTTCACAAAGAAATCGTACGTATCTTCGGCCAAGATGCGCGCCCTCAAGCCGTACATCGACGAGATTAATGCAAAATACACAAAGAAGGAGGATGCGCTGAAGAAGCAGCAGGAGATAATGGGCCTATATTCGAAGTACGGTGCAAGCCCTATGGGCGGATGTCTGCCGATGCTCATTCAGATGCCTGTATTCATCGCCCTGTTCAATTTTGTGCCTAACGCCATTGAATTGCGTCAGGAGAGCTTCCTATGGGCAAATGACCTTTCGGCATTCGACTCTATCATAAGTTGGGACCAGCCGATATGGCTCATCGGCAATCACATAAGCCTCTTCTGCCTCCTGTTCTGCGTTACACAGATTGCGAACACATACTATACAAGCAAGATGCAGCCGAGCATGGGCAGTTCCGAAATGGAACAGCAGCAGAAGATGATGCGCTGGATGATGTACCTCATGCCGGTAATGTTCTTCTTCATGTTCAACGACTATTCATCGGGCCTCAACTTCTACTACTTCGTATCTACACTCATCAGCGTGGGCATATTCATCTACCTTAGACGTGCAGTAAAGGAGGACGAGCTGTTGAAGAAAATGGAGGCCTACGCCGAGAGCAACAAGAACAACCCTGCAAAGAAGAGCAACATGATGGCACGCCTTGAGGCTCTTCAGGAACAGCAGAGAAGGCTTGCCGAAGAGCAGGAGAAGATGAGAAAAGCCAGAAACGGCAAGAAGTGATACAGCTTCTATAAGAAAATATTTTTTAGAATTTAAACAGCTTCCAAATGGGACTATTTGATTTTTTCAAGAAAAAGAAGACTACAGAGCGTGTAGGAGGAATGGAGGATTTCATGACCCTCATACGTGTATATTACCAGTCGGTGCTTGCATCGAACCTCGGCATAAGCAATGTAAACATGTTGCCCGACCTTGCGACATTCAAGCGCACGCTTAAGGTTGCGACACAGAACAACAAGCTTGGAGTTGCAGAGAAAAGCCGTTGCAAGAAGATGCTCGAACAGATATACGGGTTAAACGAAGCATTCTTCAAGGAGATTGACCAGTCGGTAAAGAAGAACTGCAAGAAGATGCAGGATGCACAGACGTACCTCTTTGCAGTCCAGGGCTTCAACAACGACCTCATGATGCTGGTAGGCAACCTCATGAAGTGGAAGTTCCGTGTTCCGGGCTTCATGCACAAGATGCTCCGCGGAATGACAGAGAAGATAATAAATGACATCCTCACAAAGAACAACTGGAAGGACGAGGCTACGTTCCGTACTGTATATTCAGTGCGCCAGTACCGCGAAAAGCTGGGCCACAGCCCCGAATGGATGACAGAGTATGTCTATAAGATTGTTACACTTGCAAAAAAAGAGCCACGTCCTAAGGCAGAGGACCTGGAGAAGAAATAATAACCGGGAAAGAGGGCTACATCAGAATCGTTTGATGTAGCCCTTTGATATACACTCCGTTACCATGCTGCAATTCAAGCCAATAACAACAGATGACATCGGCAAGCTTTTGCCGTTTGCCCAATCATGCCATACACGTTCGTGCGACTACACGCCGGGCAACCTTGTCATGTGGGCCCGATTCATGGACTACAGATATGCCATAGAAGAAGGAACCCTTTTCGTGCAGTGCAAGTCACAGCTCGACATGAACAGCCGTGCCTTTCTCGCACCTATAGGCGCACTGCCTATAGAGGAGTCGATTAAGGTTCTTAGGCAGCATTGCTGCGAGGCCGGTGAAAGGTTTCGCCTTACAGCCGTACCCGAAGATATATACCCTGCATTGCAGGAGTTGCTGCCTGAACACACAGCCACTTCATTGGAGAACTGGAGCGACTACATATACAGTGCCGAATCACTTGCCACACTGAAAGGCAAGGCCCTGAACAAGAAACGCAACCGCTACAACAAGTTCATTGCCGAAAACCCGGAACACAGCTACAACCGATGTACTGCCGATGATATTAAGGAAATAGTGCGCTTCCTCGCAAGCAACCGCGACTGCCAGCACAACCGCGAAGACAACATGCGCTGTTACGAGCAGTGGCAATGCATTGCTACAGTAAGAAACCTCACGCTATATGCACAGCACGCAGGCATCCTGCGTGTAAAAGGAGAAATCGCAGCCTTTACGCTGGGAGAACTGTTCGGGGACACTCTATATGTACACATAGAGAAAGCCAACCACAATATTGCAGGAAGTAGCGAGGCCATAAACCGCATGTTCATAAATGACATGCTCGGTGAGCACCCCGAAATCATATATGTGAACCGCGAAGAGGACCTCGGCGACCCCGGACTGCGCCAAGTCAAGCGCGCCTACAACCCCACCATGATGCTGCACCGATACGAAATGATTCCGAATGAAGAGTGAAAAGCACCCATTAGAGCCATTTCTGCCCGGCAACGCAAGAATTCTTATGCTCGGCAGCTTTCCGCCGCCCAAAGCACGTTGGTCGATGGATTTCTTCTACCCCAACTGGATAAACGACATGTGGCGAATAATGGGGTTAATCTTCTACAACGACAAGCACCATTTTGAGGTAAAAGGCGAAAAACGATTCGACAAAGATGCCATCATTAAATTTTGCCTCGACAAAGGCATTGCCCTTTACGACACAGCCTGCGAGGTAATAAGGCTGAAAGAGAATGCTTCGGACAAGTTTCTTGAAGTGATAACACCAACCGACATAAGTGCCTTGCTGACAGCCCTGCCCCACTGTACTGCCATTGTCACCACAGGACAGAAAGCCACAGAAGTCATCACCGAGACTTTTTTATGCGATGAGCCTTCTGTAGGTAGTTCAACTATATTCTTTTCAGGTAAACGCAAAATCAGATTATGGCGTATGCCATCGAGTTCACGCGCCTACCCACTTTCCATTGAGAAAAAAGCAGAACACTACCGCATTCTGTTCAATAATGAATAATTGCAGAAAACTGCCGGAGAATCAAAGGATTTTACTATTTTTGCCATTACGGAACAAAAAGACATAATACCATGAAAAAATTCTTACGCACAGCAATGGCTATCGCATGCCTTTTATCATTATTCATGCCAATGCAGGCACAGGATAGGGCCGGAGCGACAGAAGAGGAATACGGCAACATCGTAGTATATCTTGAGACAGCCAAATGGGGACAAGGTTCACCTTACAACAAATTATGTTTTACAAGCAATGGCTCACAAGCCATTACAGGTTGCGTTCCGACAGCGTATGCCATTCTCATGAACTACCATAAATGGCCGGCAAAAGCCAATGAAAAGAGAGTCTATCACTCCGGCACCGGAGAAAGCATGACATTGGGGCATGTATATGATTGGGACAACATGCTCAGCAGCTACAGCGGAACATACACCGATGAGGAAGCCAATGCCGTGGCAACGCTCATGCGTGACCTGGGTTGGGCTTACGGAGTTGAATACGGGACAGGCAATACAGCATCTGGAGCAGGCGGCGAGGGTGCGGCCAAGCTTATCGATATCTTCAAATACAAAAGCGAGTCACCCAACACCTCCTCGGCAACTATGGCCACAAACAGAGATGTTCTTGCAAACGACAATCTTTGGGTAGAATACATTAAGCAGAGCCTCGATGCCGGCTGCCCTATACCCTACTCATCCACAACAACGGGCGGAGGCCGCCACATCTTCATTCTGGACGGCTACACCGACAAGGGCTACTTCCACTTCAACTGGGGCTGGGGCGGACAAGGCAACGGCTGGTTCAAACTCGATGAGATGAAACCCGATGCATACAGTGACTATTCAAAGTCGCATAGAGCATATTTCATGCTTAAGCCAGATGTTGCGACTTACACTATAAGCGTTGCGGTAAATGAAGAAGAAGCCGGCAGCGCTACTGTAAACGACAAGGATAATGTAACCGTGAACGAAGGTGCAAGCATCACTCTTACAGCTACAGCAAACGAAGGATACGTGTTCGTGAACTGGACATTGAACGGTGAAGAGGTAAGCAGCAACAGCACATACACAACAACAGCAACCGCAGATGCCGAATACACAGCCAACTTCAAGGAGAGTAAAGAGCCCAATACACCGGCCGAAGTTACAATAAAGGCAGAATCGACCATAGGCGGAAATGCGACAGTCAATGGAATGGCAGAGATTACCGTAACAGCCGGAAGTGCAGTATCTCTTGAAGCAATCCCAGATGAGGGATACATTTTCGTCGAGTGGAGAAACGGCATTGACATCGTAAGCACAAATGCTTTTTTCTCTACTACAGCGCAAAGCGACAAGATATATACAGCAATCTTCATAGAGAAGAGCGGGACAGTAACAATAGAGGTTAAGGGCAGCGGAGGATATGCATATGTAGGCAACGGTACAGACAGGAAACTGGAAGTAGAGAAAGGCAGTACTGTTTCAATTCGTGCCGCAGCTGTTGAAGGCTCTGGAAGGAAATTCGCCTACTGGTCAACCGGCAACACCATCGCCAGCGGAAAAGGGACAATACACACCAACAAGAACCCGTATGAGTTTACTGCAACTGAAGATGCGGCTTTTTTTGTAAACTTCGTGACAGAGGATACCGATTTGAATGTTACTATAGAAACTGCATCAACCGAAGGAGGCACAGCCACTATCTACGGCGAACAGAAACAGACCATTGCACTCGGCAGCGAGATTGTGTTCGAGGCAAAAGCCAATGAGGGCTATAAGTTCACAGAGTGGACAAAAGGAACAGATGTTGTAAGCAAAGAACCCATATTCACGACTGTAGCAAGAGAAGCTATGGTTATTACAGCCAATTTCGAGAAATCGGCAAGCACAAATATCGTCGCTGTTGCAGAAGATAAGAAAGAGCAACATATTTACGACCTATCGGGACGCAGAGTAGAAAAAATCACAATACCGGGAGTTTACGTAGTCAACGGTATGACCGTCGTTATAAAGAAATAAAAACATACTACATTCTATGAGTGTGTACGGAATTCCGTACACACTTTTTTATTGCTATAATGTAACAAGTTGAATAAAAACAGGTAATGATGTCGATATTGACCAGAAAATCAATGTCATCCCGATACACAATGATGAATCTCAAAAAACAGAAATTGAAATGTTTGCATTCAGCGATCTATTGTAACTCTTGTTTTGCAAAATAGAATAAGTCCTTGTTACAGTAGCTCAATAAAATAAGTCACATCAGTTCAATATAATATTAATGTTAAGATTTATAGATTTGCAGTCAATCGCGATATTATTGCTCAAAGTATAGCTCTCTTTGTGCCAGAAACTCAGACTCAGGAATAGTAAACAAAGCAAATTGAAAAAAAAACGGCACAAAAGAATTAAAATTCTTTTATAAAGTAAAAGAACCAACTATTTTTTTATATTTTTTATTAACTTTGCAAATTGCTATCCATAAGATAAAAAAAACAAAATAAAATATTGTCATGAAACAGTTTCTACATTCACTAGCAATTACTTTATGCTTTGCCCTCATGGCTACAGGCGCGCAAGCGCAAACCATAACCGCGGAGCAGGCAAAGGAGATTGCAAACAAATTCTTCCAGAACGGAAAACAGAAAAGCGCAGCAGCACGCTCAACCGTATCTTTGGCAAAGAGCGCCGACAGCCGCATTCTCTCAAACGGCAGCAGCAACGAAGCCCCGACATTTCACATTCTCACCCCTGCAAGCGGTGAAGGCTTCGTGATTGTATCGGGCGAGGAGATTGAGAACCCTATCATCGGTTACTCGCTCGATGGCACAATCGACACCAGCAACCTGCCCGACGGCTTTGTCGATTATATAACCGACATCGACGCACAGGTAAAAGCTCTCCGCAAGTACAATGCCGAGAACCCGCAGAAGGCTGCTGCCGCACGCAGTGCAATGCAGAAGACCAACTACAATGCCACGACAATGGGCAATAAGGTTTACTTGGAAACAGCATCTTGGGGACAGGGTTATCCGTTTAACGCCCAATGCTTTACCTCGTACAATGGCTCTACTAATGCCGCTACCGGTTGTGTGCCTACGGCATACGCTATTGTAATGCGTTATCACGGTTTCCCGACAGAAGGAACAGCCAAAACGCTTTATAATTGCCAGGCACCTACATACGTAGAGATAACTGACAGAGTATATGACTTCAGCAAGATGCCTCTCACATACAACAGCAATTGGACTCAGGAGCAAATTGACGAGGTTTCAAAGTTCTTCTCCCACGTACTGCACGCTTGTTTTCCATCTTCGATTGGCACAGGCGCAACCACAGTGAATGAAGGACAGACAAGCAAGGTGCTGAATGACTATTTCAACTACCAGCTCATCAACGCATCGTACCAGGCAAACTTCACTATGGATTCCTGGGAAGAGAAAATCAAGGAGAGCATTGACAACGGTTGCCCAATACCATACGCATCGGATAACAGCGGCACTGGCGACACACGTCATATGTTTGTTGTCGATGGTTACACAGCCAACGACTACTTCCATTTCAATTTCGGTTGGTACGGCAACGGCAACGGCTGGTTCAAGTTGGATGCCATAACACCATCACAAGGCGACAACTACTCTTGGCAGAGCGGTGCCGAGCACTATGCACTCTTTAACCTTGCGCCTAATAGAACTATGCGCACCGTTACAGCAAGCGTGTCACCTGCAGGTGCAGGAACCGTTACCGTGAACGGCAGTGCAAACAGCGCCGAAGTTATGGAAGGTACACGCGCAACCCTTGTTGCAACAGCCAACAGCGGTTACACATTCTCACAATGGAGCAAGGACGGTGCACAGGTTAGCACAGAAAAGACATATAAAGCAACTGTTGCGGCAGAGGGCAACGACTATGTTGCAAACTTCCTTACAGTGGGCAACACAACAGTGAATGTATCGGTTGAATACAACAGCAGTTACGGTACAGTAACAGGCACAAGCGGCACTGTTGCAAACGGAACAACTCTTACACCACGCCTTAACGAGGAGGTAACCCTCACCGCAACACCGCTCGACGGCTATGTATTCAACGGCTGGACAGTGACAAAAGGCACCGAAAGTACAAACTACTCTGGCACATCGTTGACTTTTGTGGCAACAGGCGTAATGAGCGTTACCGCTAATTTTGCATTGGCAGAGACTGACTATATCATTGACAATACGACAGGAACAACACTGACAACAAGCCGTGTAAACTACTGGGAGCATAATGCAATAAAATTAACCCTTTCAACCGACGATGGTGGAATTGCATACAACGGGTATATATCTTTGTTTGCAGGCGCAAGTGGTTCAGAAACATATACCCTAACCGCTCCAACAGGATATACAATCACAAAATATAAATTTTCTCAATGTAGAAGCCAGTCAACCTCAAGCACATACAACCTTAGCATTGTTGCTGACGCCGAATATCCGCTCACTACATCAGAGCAGGATATTACAATAAGCAATGTAAATGCTGCAACAGCACAATTCACAGTAAAAGGTGACGCCGGCAGGTCAATGTACACAAAACAGATTATTGTCACCCTTAAAAAAGACGGTGCCGGCAGCGGCTCAACCCCCACTCCAACCCAATACACCATCACCGCAACAGCAAATCCAGGAACAGCAGGTAGCGTTACAGGTGGCGGAACATATACCGAAGGCGCAACCGTTACACTCACAGCAACACCTAACAGTGGCTACGAGTTCGTAAACTGGACAAGCGGTACAACCACTGTAAGCACAAATGCAACCTACTCGTTTACAGCAAATGCGAGCGCCAGTTATGTTGCGAACTTCCAGGCTGCAGCTCTAACTACATTCGCAGTAACAACAACAGCCAACCCGGCTGCTGGCGGTACAGCGACTTTTGCTGTGGGAACAGGCCAGGCAACAACATCGGCTAACGTAGCAAGCGGAACAGGGGTGACTCTCTATGCCGTTGCAAACAATGGTTACAGATTTGTCAACTGGACAAAGGGTGGTATGGAAGTGAGCACAAATGCCACACCCAACGTAACAATCACGGAGGCTTCGGACTTTGTTGCAAACTTTGAGGAAGAAGCAACAGCTACCGAGTACCCCACTCCGACAGGCAACACATACACCGACAACTACCTTACTTCTGTAACAACAACCGGTGCTAACGAGAATATCACTTACACCGCAAATGCACACCCCGGCAATAAAGTGGTAACTCTCCCTGGAACAGTGCGTGTTGAACAGGGAAAATCATTCACACTTAATTTGGTTGCAAAATCATTAAGTTCAAGTACAAGTTCTGTATATGAGGATATGCGTTATTGCCACGCATCACTATTCACCGATTTTGACGGTGACCGCACCTTTGGTGCAGCCGTACAGACTTGGGGAAGTTATAAACCATCAGACAATATTGCAGGCAATTACAGCAGTGTAATGAATATCACTCACGAAATTACAGTGCCAGCAGATGCGCCATTGGGAACATCACATGTACGAATGATATACACCAACGCGTGGAAAGATTGGCCCGCCAATGGAACAGCCGAGCTTGACAAGGGTATTGTATATGACATTCCAGTAGAGGTTGTAGAAGCCTATAACGAGCAAACTTTGAATGTTACATACTCAGGTGCTACTTGGAATAATGAGGAAAGCAGTTGGTGGGTTTCTGTTGTAACAAACACCACTCCGGCCGTTACTGTAAAAACCACTGATGGCACACCAAAGATTGGTTACAGCACCTTCAACGAAGTAAGACACCCTTACTTGCTCGATGGCAACAGCTTCACAATCTCAGTTCCTGCAAATTGTAAGATTACTGGTTACAGACTGGGTTACAAAGCACATAATTTGGTTTCAAAGAGCGTCACCTACACCAATGGCAAACAGAGCACAGGAACAATAACCATAGCTCAGTCTAATGAAGAAAACACCCTTACTGTTACAGGACTTGACAATAATGAGATTTCCTTTAGCGTAGAGGACCAATCATCACAGGCCGGTTTTATTATCAAATCGCTTGAAATCACATACGTTGAGAACGAATTTGAGCCGGCAATGTTCAAGGCCGAGATTGAAGGTTGGAGAGACAACAACCCCAACACTCACCTTGGTACAATAACCATTGGTGGAACAGCTATGAAGCTCACTCCTGCTCACCAAACAGCAAGCGAGCTTACAATGCCTGTTGTTGAGGGTACAGCACTTGCATTCACACGCAAGTACCGTGGCTTTGAGTTCAACGGTTTCTACATTGGCTCAACCGAGCTTGGTACAAACCCAACACTTACCGCAGAGAATATTGCTGCAATTGACGAGAACAATCCGCTCATTGCAAAGTTCACAGCAACCGACGATGTGACTCTGTTCTACGATGACGATGAATTCTCTTACCGCATCCCTGCAATTGCAAAGACCGATAACGGTATGCTTGTTGCAGTAAGTGACTACCGTCATAACCTTGATGATATTGGCCGTGACAATCACGGAACAGGTACAAAGCGTGTTGACCTTGTAATGCGTACAAGTACCGACAACGGCGCTACTTGGAGCGAAACAAAGACCATTGCAGCCGGTGACAACAACATGGTAGGAAGTTACCAGCGTGCATACGGCGATGCAGCCATTGCAGCCGTTGGACAGAACATCGTTGTTATGGCAGCAGCCGGTGATGTGGTTTACACTGCTGGAACAACAAGCAGTCCTAACAAGATGGCACGTATATACAGTACCGACAATGGTGCTACTTGGACCATTGAGGAGATGACAACAAAGATGTACTCACAGAGTACAAGTCTCATTCCAAGCGGTGGTTCGGCATTCTTCGGTAGCGGTAAATTGGCTGTTGACCCCAACTTCAACGGCACAGGCAATGCGCGCATATATGGTGCTTTGCTTGTGAGAATTGGTACAGATGGCTACAACAACTTTGGTGTATTCAGTGATGATCTTGGTGCTACCTGGAAAATTCTTGGTGGTGACAACACAAACCCTGTAGCAAAAGGCGACGAACCAAAGGTTGAAATTTTGCCTAACGGACAGATTCTCCTGAGTGCACGCCGTGGTGGTGGCCGTGTGTTCCGCGTATTCACATACGGCGACGACAAAGCCAATGGCGCAGGCTCTTGGGGCGATGCAGCTGTCAACGGTTGCGACAACGGCGGCAGCAACGCCACAAACGGCGAAATCATCTGTTTGGATGCAAAACGCCCCAACGGCAAGCCTACAAAGATTCTGTTGCAGTCGCAGCCAAAGGGCGGTAGCGGACAGTATGACCGCAGGGATGTGACCATCTGGTACAAGGAAGTAAGTGCCGACGAGACATATACATCAGCTACAATTGCAAGCGACTGGACAATGGGTAAGCAGGTAAGTACCCAACTCAGCGCATACAGCACAATGTGCTTGCAGGCAAACGGCGAAATCGCACTCTTCTTTGAGGAAGCACCTTGCTACGGCGACGACTACACAAAGGGTTACTCAATGGTATATATTCCATTGACAATTGAGGAGATTACCAACGACAATTTCCTCAACCCCAATGCTGTTGTTGAGACAGTGACAGTTGATGTTACACTCACCGATGAGCAGGGCAACACCTACACACACCAGTTCGACTATCTGCCGGGCGATGCTGCAGCAATCGATGCAGCCTTGAAAGCAGCCTACCCATTCATCTCCGAACTGGGCGAGGGCAACTTGCAGGGCAGTGACACATATTACACATACACCAACACCGTTACATTGCCATTCAAGGTAAGTAACGCCAACACAACTGTATGGCACAATATTTACTGGCCGTCAAACGGTACGAGTGAAGGTGAGTTCTACCCCATTTATATGATGGCAAATGCCGACAATGCAACAAATGTTGCCAAAATTACCGAGAAGGTTCATTACGGTAACAGCCAGTACAACACATATAACTATGCCGACAAACTCGGTTGGGCTGTATATAATGTCAACAACAGCTTTACATTCAAGTTCAAGAACAAGTTGACCGGCAAGTTTATGGCTATTAATGGCGTTGTAAGCAATGGCAATGCAAGCAATGTCATCTACACCGACGAGACTAATGCAACAGCATTCACCTTAACAAAAAACACAGGTACTACCTACAAAGGTGACTTTGCGATAACATCCGTGTATAATGGTACAACAGGTTATGTATGTAGTACATCGGCCGGCTATGACTATGCAACAAACTACACAGGTAACGGTCACCACGGTGCTTGGGCAAAGATTGTTGAGTCGCCCGATTACTGGACAATCTATGAAAAGTTGCTTGCAGACATCAACGACTTCGGTGCCGGTGATGGCAAATACACCGAGAACGACGCTATCAGCAGTATAGACAAAGATGCACTTGGCACAATGCTTTTCAGCGACCTGACCGCACAGGCAACAGCAGTGCAGAACGTTAAAGACAGCTATACCGAGATTACATTGACCGTTCCTGCGGTTAACGATATTGTTCCCGGTAGTGTTAAGATTTTGGATGAGCTTGTAAGCCACAAATTCGTTCCAAAGGGCAATGTTACTATTCAGGCTATACCTGCTGCCGGTTACCGTTTTGTCAACTGGACAAGACCTGCTGCCGCAGCAAGCGCAGCTGCAAGAACAGCCGAGGCAAGAAACAGCGATGTTGTAAGCACCGACAACCCATACACAGTTACTGTGAGCGAGGCACTGAGCCTCGAGGCAAACTTTGAGCAGATTGTGGTAAATGCAACCCTCACCGATGCAGAGGGCAACACATACGAAATGCAGGTGAGCGGCTTTACAGCAGAAATAACAAAAGGTGCCGTTGCAGAGAAATTGCGTGAGGCTTATCCTTATATCACTTTGGGCACAACCGACCAAGAAGGAGATGTTATTGATTTTGGAGTCCTAAACATTGATGGCACAGCATACACCTACACAAACATGGTTGAACTGCCATTCAGGGTAACCAACACTGCATATCTCTGGCATAACATCTACTGGCCGTCAAACACAAAGGCCTACGATTATCCGGTATACCTGTCGGCGTCAACAGCTGATGATATTTATGTACCAAAGGTAACAGGCTCTTATGCTTATGGTGACCACCCGACATATAATACAAAGAGTGGCAATGACAATATAAGCTGGGCAATCTACAATGTAAATAACAGCTTTGAGTTCATCTTCAAGAACAAGGTTACTCAGAAGTATATTAAGATAATAAATGTTGCCACTGGTAATGCTCAAAATGTACAGTATGTTGAAAATGCCGAGGATGCAACAGCGTTCACTATTGAGATGAAGCCCGAAGGACAAACCTATGATACAGATGCGAAGTATGCACTTGCTGCAATGTTTGGCGAAACCAAAGGTTACCTCTGCTCAACATCGGCAACCGGCTACAACTACGCGACGCACTACAATAGTAACGGTCACCAAGGTGCTTGGATAGAGTTTAAGGAGGCTCCCGACTACTACTCAATTATAAGGGACCAGGGTATAATACTTGGCATAAGGTTTGGCGCAGGAGACGGCAAGTGCATAATTACCGATGAAATAAGTGTGATTAATAATGATATTGCAAATAACAGCGATAACATCACATTTAATACTCTTAATGCATACGGTTTGACAATGGAGGACGCAATGAACAACTGGCCGGCTGTGGGCTTGACCATTAACCCTGCCGAAGGTGGTACAACAAACATCAACGGCGAGGAGAATGTGGTACACAAGTATGTGCCAAATGGCTATGCATTGCCTCTTGCAGCTGTTCCTGCCGAGGGTTACCACTTTGTAAACTGGACCGATGCCGGCGGCAACGCTGTAAGCACCGATGCTGCAACCACAATAACAATGAGTGGAAATAAAGGTGATGTAATTGAATTCACTGCAAACTTTGCAATAAACACATATACCATTAATGTAACAGCCGAAGGAAACGGTGTTGCAAACACAAATGCAGCAACCGTTGAGCACGGTGGCGAGGTAACACTCAAAGCCGTGGCTAACGACGGTTATGAGTTTGCAGGTTGGTACAATGGCGAGGAGTTTGTAAGCGCTGAAGCAACCTACACCTTCAATGTTACAAGCGACATCAACTACACAGCGCGTTTCAATGAGGCGGCTACAGGCACTGTTGCAATACACATCACGGTTGCATCGACCGACGGCACAACTGTTACCAACGCAGAAGACGGTAATGTAAAGGCAATCTTCAATAACCTGGGACTTCCTTGGCCTACTTCGGCAGAATTTACAGTCGGTACTGATGTAAACATGGTTGCAACAGAAGACTACGAGCTGAAGGCCTATCTCTTTGACGGTTGGTACAAGGATGGTGAACTCATAAGCAAGGAACTTGAATATACTATAAAGGCGAGCGAGAATGCGACATATGAGGCCCGTTTCTTCCGCGGTTGCGTTGTTGTGGGAAAATCCAATAAAAACAGTATGGGATATATAACACAAATAACTTATGAAGATGGTACACAAATAGGACTCTACGCGGCCACAACCAGAGTTGTTGTAAAAGAGGGTACAATAGTCAAGATTAACACATTTACCAACAATGGGTATAGATTGGGTAGTTGGACCGACGATGAAAGCAATGAGGCCGGCAAAGAAGACAACCTTGTAGTTGAGGCTACAGAAGATGTGACATACACGGCTAACTTTGAAGAGGCATTCTACTACCTCACTGTTCGCGCCAACGATGATGCCTATGGTTCTGCAGAAGCAGAATCGGGCACTTCCTCGGATACAACTGTCAAAGTTGGTCTAAACATGACTGCAACCTTAAGAGCCACCAATAAAGACGGCTACAAATTCGTTAACTGGACAAAGGGCGAAAATGTAGTAAGCTCAGATGCGGAATACACTGTCCCAGCCATTGGAAATGCCGCAAACATGGCCGATGTTGAATATGTTGCCAACTTTATTGAAGTTGAGGCGGCCGAAGCAGGTGTTTACTACCGCATTGCATATGACTTCCCTGCACCTGCAGCAGCCGGCTCAGCAAGATACTATATGCAGAGCGTGGCAAGCAATGTTACAGGCAAGGCAAACGCCCTGCTTATGACGCAGGAGACCGGTGCTGCATCAATCTTCTACTATGCAGACAGCAAGTTGCTCTCATACGACAAGGGTACATATATTAAAGAGGTTGGCAACACACGCGGTTTACAGGGCATTGGAGTTGAAGGCGGAGAAGTCACAATAAATACGGCCGGCGAAACATCGACAATTGCAGCAACAAGCTATATGCACGCAAACAGTTTTACATCCGGAACCAATACCACATACTTTATTGACCACTGCGGTAGCGATAACGGTGATAAGGAACATAACCTCGTCCTTGAGGAGGTTGAATCCCTGCCTGTAACAATAAGTGCTGCAGAGCATGCGACACTCTACGCTCCAGTTGCACTTATAATCCCGGACGGAGTGAAAGCATATATTCTTAAAGAGCAGAATTTCACTGCCGGTACTTACGCAACAATGACAAGTTTGAAAAACGGAATAATACCTCCAAATACAGGTGTTATACTGAAGGGAGCCCCGAACAACTATGATTTTGTCATTCTCGACAATGATGACACCGATGTCGATATGGCAAGAGTCGAGGCCATAGGCAATGTGCTTGAGGGAACTGTTGCTGCAACCCGTGTAACAAAGGATGCATATATATTGGCTTCAAGGAATGGCAAAGTTGGTCTGTACCCACTTGCAGGAAACTCATACCTTACACCAGGCGGAGCAACACCTACATTCACGAACAACAGCCACAAAGCTTACTTGCCTGTAGAGGGTAACTTTGGAGAGATACTGAAGAACAGCAATGGATTCCACTTTATATTTGACGATGACAATGTCACAGATATTGACGGAGTTGAAGCAGAAGAAACAGAAACCATCTATGATCTTCAGGGACGCAAGTTAATCGAAATTACCGAACCGGGCATATACATTGTGAACGGTAAAAAGATGTTTGTAAAATAAAATCAAGAACAAGGAAAATATCAAAGCTATGAAACGATATACAAAACCAACTTGTGAGATTCTGGAAATATCACCATCTACAATACTAGAGGGTTCTATTTGGGTAGGTGGAGATGATGAGACTGTTGAAGATACGGGCGGACAGCTCTCAGGCGAACACCGCAACGACTGGGACAACATTTGGAAAGAGATGTAACTTCTATCGATTCAGGCTCCGGATTCGGGGCCTGAATCGTTTCATTATGGCTGCAATAGCCAAAAAGTGCCGTCTGTTACATAAAAATTT
>JAFWXX010000021.1 GCA_017522915.1 Bacteroidaceae bacterium | reverse complement strand
TTCTCGAATGATACCGGGCTGTTCTGCACAAAGACAAAGAATGCACCCATCTCCTCTACAAGCGCAGTACGCGGCACAACAACATTCAAGTCACCGATAAACGCCGATGTGATGTACAATGTAACGATGCTGCCGGGGACTATACCTGAGAGGTTCTTCGCCGAAACGGTAAGAGGTATCATGTTGCAGGAGTTGACGGAACTGCCTACTGCCTGTACGCGCCCCTCGGCTTCCTCAAGAGAAACCACCTTGCCCGAAGCAAGCTCAATATTTACCGATGATATGTTATGCAGCTGCTGTGCATATCGTACAGGAAGCTCGGCAACAATATTCATGTCTCCGGCACGCTGTATAGTCGCAAGCGGAGTACCAGGTGTAACATAATCGCCGTTCGACACAAGCAGAGAAGAGACATACCCGCGAAGCGAAGACTTCAGAATGACCTTACCTCCGCCATAGTTGCGTTTCATGCTCATATAGCGTGCCTCGGCCTGCCTGTATGCAGCCTCAGCCGACTGGTAATCACGTTCCGACACAATCTTGTCGGCAAACAGCAGCTTCTTTCTTTCGAAATCGGCTTTTGCAACATTATAGTTGCTCTCGGCCTCGGCAAACTTGACAGATGCATCGTTGTCGGTAACGTCGCTTCCTTCGAGATAGAAGAGCGGCTCTCCCGATGCAACCTCCTTGCCTGTGACAAGGTTGCCGACAAACTGCACCTTGCCGCTTGCCGTTGCCACAAGAGTCGTAAAGTTTCCGGGTGTGGACTCAACTCTCGCTGCAACCTTTACAGCTCCGGCGAAAGAGCTCTTGCCTGCCACAGCCGTAGCAAAATCAATCTTCCAGCTCTGCTCCTTACTGAATGCGATGTCACCCGGCTTGCCGTCTGTAGCAATCCCATGACCGGCAAGCCCATGCTCATGGGCTGCATCGCCATGCGAATGGCCGTCGTGGTCGTGAGAGTGAGCATCATGGCCATGTGAATGGCCAGCATGGGCATGCTCATGCCCCGAATGTGAACCATGCCCATGGTCGTGCGGTTCACCTTTCTTGTGTACCTCTACATCGAAATGAGCCTCATCATCTCCAACCTTTACATACAGCATTCCGCATCCGGCACTCTCCGGGACAAGGTCGAAATGGAACACGCCCTTATGACCAGCCTCGCTCTTCTGCGAAACGCTTTTCGAGCCGACTGTGAGCACAACTTCTGCCACACCCGATTCTGCAGGCTTGAAGGATGACAGGTCGGTTACATACAATGTTATGCACGACTTCTCGCCGACAGAAAGGCCTTCGTGCTGCAAGAAGTATTCAAACGCATGAGTATAAGCTGTAAAGCCATGAATATGCGCATGTTCATGGGCATCACCTTCCGTGCCGTGGCTATGGCCACCGCACCCCAATAAGGCAACCGCAACGGCTGCCAATAGAAATATTCTTTTCATAGTAAAATGTTTTAACCTTATTGTACATAATTCCAAATCACTGAAACTATGCTGAAGGCGGCCCGCGAAGGGCAAGTGTAGAGAACTCCCGTTCAGGAGGAGTATGTTCCCTGAATTCGGACCATTGCGGTTTTACGGCCGGCATGTCAGCCAATGCCGAAATATACGGCAATGCAATGAACTGTATTGGGGAAAACGGTTTCTTTGCAACAAACGTATCGTCACCGGCAGGCCTGAAGCAGAAGAGTGAAGCATCATAACATAGCTTTCCTGAATGTTCCTCTTCTTCGTCACAGCCATGATGTTCGCACTTGTCGCATCCTGTAATGCCGAAATGTATTGAAGCGACATCGGCTGTACTGCATCCGCAATGATGATGAGGCATAACGCGCACACCCATGAGCATTGATATTGCCACGAGCATAAACAGATATGATATTTTACGCGCCAAACCTCCCATTGCCTTATTTCCTTTTATAATTGGCAGCCCACTCCTTGTCGATATAGTTCTCCAGGAGCGTGCATGCATGTGCACTGAAATCGAGACCGCATGATATTATGCCATCCCACTGTTCCTGCGACAAGCCGGCAAGGGTATCGCGGCCGACACCCTGCTGTACCATTCCATATACGACACCGGCATTGAAGTTGTCACCGGCACCGACAGTGCTGACAACCTCAACTTTCTTGACATCATATTCCGATGAGCCCTCCTTGGTAAAGAGCCTTACAGTGCCGCTTCCGCTCGTAAAGATGAAATTCGGACAATAGAACCTTATCTTCTCACGATATATCTTTTCGGCATCGGTCATTTCATAGAGATAAGTAAAATCGTCGGCCGAGCCGCGCACCACATCGGCAAACTCAAGATTCTCTATCAATGCTTCGGCAAGCTTGATGCGTTCGGCTACATGATTCTTCCTGAAGTTTATATCATAATAGAGAAGCGCACCCTTGTCATGCGCATACTCAAGGAATGCCTTTGTCTTTGCCCTAAGTACCGGATTAAGCACGAAGTATGAGCCATACAGGACAATGTTGCCTGGCTCAATAGGCGGAAAATCCACCTCAAGACGGTTGTTGGGATAATCCTTGTAAAAGAGATAGTCGGCATCGTTCCTCTCATTGAGGAAAGCCAATGCCAACGGAGACTTGCCTCCGCTGAAGGAGCACACAGCAGAAGAATCGACACCACTGTCGTGCAGATGGTCAAGTATTATACGGCCGATATTGTCATCACCGACCTCGCTTATAAATGATGCCTGCACACCCATTCTGCCCAGCGAGACAATGCTGTTATATACCGAACCGCCAGGAACTGCCTTTACAGGCTGGTTATTCTTGAACAGGATGTCAAAGACAGTTTCGCCTATACCTATAATCTTTCCCATAATCATGCCTTTTCTATAAAATCCCTCAATTCATCAATATTCTCCGCAACAGAAATATATTTTTCAAAACCGCCTCGCAAGAAGCCCTTGCTCTCCATCTCTTTCAAAGCCCCGACGATAGCGTTCCAATAACCGCCGGCATTGTAAAGGACAACACGCTTGCTATGATAGCCTATTGTTGCGGCTGCCGCCACATGGAAAATCTCGTCAAGAGTGCCGACACCTCCGGGCAAGGCAACAAGCACTTCGCTCCTCTTAAGCATTATATCCTTACGCTCACTGAGGTTACGGCACATGACTCTTTCATCAAGAAGCGTACTTACCCTGTCGCGTTCTACCAGTATGTCGGGAACAACACCCACTATGCGCGCACCGGCACCCTTAGCGGCTTTGGCCGTAGCCTCCATAAGCCCGAAACGTGCACCGCCATACACAAGCTCCGCACCCATGGCACCAAGCATTGCACCGACCTCATTTGCAGCCTCAAAATATAATGGCTCAATGTTTTCCGAAGCTGCACAGAACAAAGCTACACTCTTCATTGCAACAGAATTTACAGCGTCTGCATGTCATTAAGACGCTTATAGACTCCATTCAGCTGTATAAGCTCGTCGTGCTTTCCACGCTCTACTATCTCACCGTCACGAAGGACACATATCTCATCGGCATTCTTTATTGTAGAAAGACGATGGGCTATGGCAATCGTTGTTCTGGTCTTCATAAGACGCTCAAGAGCCTCCTGTACAAGACGCTCGCTCTCGGTATCAAGAGCCGATGTAGCCTCATCGAGAATAAGTATCGGAGGATTCTTAAGGATTGCACGGGCAATGCTTATACGCTGACGCTGACCGCCCGACAGACGGCAACCTCTGTCACCCACACATGTATCATAGCCATCCTCGGTTTCCATAATGAAGTCATGGGCATTGGCTATCTTCGCAGCCTCTATCACCTGCTCCATTGTCGCATTCTCGACACCGAAGGTTATGTTGTTGTAGAAAGAGTCGTTGAACAGAATAGCCTCCTGGTTTACGTTTCCTATAAGTGAACGCAACGACTTCACCTTCATATCCCTGACATCTACACCGTCGATTGTTATCCGGCCCTCCTGCACATCGTAGTAACGCGGTATGAGATCGACCATTGTAGATTTTCCGCTTCCCGACTGCCCCACAAGAGCCACGGTCTTTCCTTTCTCTATCTTCAGGTTGATATTCTTCAGCACCTGACGCTCCCCGTCATAGGAGAACGAAAGGTCCTTATACTCTATGCCCTCTTTCATATCGGGTATCTCAACACCCTTCTTGCCATCCACAATAGGATTCTCAGCTTTTAGGATAGCATCTATTCGCTCCATAGAGGCAAGGCCGCGAGGTATGTTGTACGAAGCCTTGGACAAATCCTTCAAAGGATTGATTATGCTGTAGAGAATTGTCAGGTAGTAGATGAACGCCGCTGCCGTTATCGGAGAGTTCTCGCTCAGAATGAGCGTACCGCCGAACCACAGCACCAGAACAATCACCCCGGTACCGAGGAACTCGCTCATCGGATGCGCCATAGCCTGTCTTGTCGCCACTTTTCTTATTGCAGACCTCAGTTCGTTGCTGCACTTAAGAAAACGGTTCGACATCTTCTTTTCGGCAAGGAATGCCTTTATGATACGCAAACCGCCAAGAGTCTCTTCCATCTGCGATGTAGTTTCGCCAAGCTTCTGCTGTGCCACAAGCGAGTTGGCCTTCAGCTTTCGGCCTACGGCTCCCATAATCCAACCCAGAACCGGTATTACACAGATTGTAAAGAGGGTCAGCTCCCAACTTACATACAATAGTGTTGTAAAGTATATTATAATGAAAATCGGATTCTTAATGAGCATATCGAGCGAGGTGACTATGGAGTTCTCTACTTCCGTAACATCACCGGTCATACGGGCTATGATGTCACCTTTGCGCTCATTGGTGAAGAAACCGATAGGAAGGCTCACTACTTTATTGTACAGTTGCGTACGCATATCTCTTACAATACCTGTACGGAGAGGTATTATCGCTGCAGAAGAGCCGAAATAGCTTGCAGTCTTGAGCAGAGTCATGAAGACAAGGAAAAGACCCAATAGAAGAAGGACGGTTGAGGCTCCGTATTCCTCAGTTATACTGTTCATGTAATAGGCAGCATTGTCCATAAGCACCTCCTTGGCATTGTCCGATGTCATTTCGCTCCATGGAGTATATGCAACTCCTGAAACGTCATTTATCTTGAAGAGAATCTGCAAAATAGGTATTATGACCATGAATGAGAAGACATTCAGTATTGCCGACAGCAGAGTGAAGAACAGCGAAAGTATAAGATACTTCTTGTATGGCGGAACAAAACGCCTTAAAACCTTCAGGAACTCTTTCATTATAATATAAATGTTATTTTAATAGTAATATATTTTTGCAAAGGTACTGCTTTTATTCTTATTTGCGGACAAAAAATACTTTTTTAAGAAATAGAGCGTTCTCACGACTTTACCAACCCTAATTTCTTCGCGAACTCCCAGATGACCATTCCGGCAGTTACCGAAACGTTCAGAGAGTGCTTGGTACCAAACTGGGGAATCTCTATTGCAGCGCATGAAGAATCCACCACCGCCTGCTGCACGCCTTTCACCTCATTCCCCAGCACGACAGCATACTTTTCACCACGGACAGCATCAAAAGAGTGCAAAGGTATGCTTCCCTCGCACAACTCTATTGAATAGACCTTGTAGCCTTGGGCCTTAAGCTGACCGACTGCATCCAAAGCCGATTCAGAATATTGCCAACTGACAACATCTTCGGCACCCAATGCTGTCTTGTGTATTTCGGCATGCGGAGGTGTTGCAGTAATTCCGCACAGAATTATGCGCTCGATACGGAAGGCATCGCTTGTGCGGAATACCGAACCGACATTATGCAGGCTACGCACATTGTCAAGCACCACTACAAGCGGCAGTTTCTCGGACTCGATGAAAGCTTCGCGCCCTATGCGGCCCATTTCGGTAACAAGCTTCTTCCTGTTAATCATGCGAACCTGCTCCAATCGGTGTTTCTCATATCTCCTTCACGCTCGAATGTGGCATGCATGGCAAGCGCAGCAGCTACATTATGCGATACATGACCGCACTTCGCAATCTTCAGGTAATCCCAAAGAAGATTCTTGTAGTCGGGATGGGCACATTTCTCGATAAGCAACTTGGCACGCTCATCGGGCCCTTTGCCACGCAGGTCGGCGACACCCCATTCCGTTGCCACCACACGTACATCGTGTTCGGTATGGTCGGCATGCGTAACCATAGGAACTATAGAACTTATCATTCCGCCCTTTTGGGTAGAAGGACAAGTGAATATTGAAACGAACGCATTGCGTGCAAAGTCTCCCGAACCGCCGATGCCGTTCATCAGGCGTGTTCCGCAAATATGTGACGAGTTCACACAACCGTAAAGATCGACCTCTATGGCAGTGTTCATCGCAATTATTCCCAGACGGCGTATGACTTCGGGATGATTGGATATTTCGGAAGGACGCAGAATAAGACGGTCCTTGAAGAAATCGAGATTGTCATATACATGCTGCAGGCACTCCTGGCTCAATGAGAGCGAACAGGTACTGCCGGCCTTTACACGACCGAGTTCCATGAGCTTGATGACAGAATCCTGCAACACCTCGGAATAGAGGTCGAGAGGCGGAATCTCTGTACAGTCTTCAAGGCCTTTGAGGACAGCGTTGGCCACGTTTCCGATTCCGCTCTGTATTGGAAGACCGGCAGCCGGTATCGTGCCGCGCCTTATATCGCCGATTATAAAATCGACGACATTCTCGCCAATCTTGCGTGTTACGGGGTCAAGCTCCTTGAAGACGACCTGCTCATTAGGAAGACACACCTCAACTATACCCACGACCTTTTTAGGATCGACCTGCACATAAGGCTTGCCTATACGGTCCGAGGCATTGAATATCGGTATCTCCCTGCGGCAAGGCGGGTCAAGAGGCTCATACACATCGTGCAGGCCCATAGTATGATGAAATGTGTTACGTTCTATTATTATTCTGTCGGCGAGATTGGCTACTGTCTGCCCGATACCTCCGGCTGTTGTAAGATATACCTTGCCATCGGGAGTTATGTCTATTGCTTCAAGAATTGCGACATCGACCTTTCCCAAATAGCCGTAACGCAAATCCTGCGCCATAAGAGAGAGATGAAGGTCGGTATATGTAATATCTTTCGCATTGATAGAGTTACGGACAATAGGGTTGGAGATGAACGGCGCGCGGAAACGGATAGCGTTGGCACGTGTCAAGGCACCGTCAATGGCATCGCCCGTAGAAGCACCTGAATAAAGGTTTATCTTGAAAGGCTTGCCTGCAGCATGCGCCTCTTCGGCACGCTTCGCAACCTCCGGAAGCACGGTCTTTGGAGTACCGGAAAGTGTAAAACCGCTTATACCGACTCCGTCACCATCATTGATGTAGCATGCAGCCTCTTGGGCTGTAATAATACGGTAGCTCATTTTATTCGTGTTTTATATGTTTGTCTGTCAATATTTTCGGTTAAAGACCTCGGAATAGATGAACGCCCTCTTAGCATCGGACTTGCTCTTCATAATAACTTTATCACTGTTACGTCTCTCGATTGATACAGACTCCGGTGCTTCAGCATCAGATTCAAAAGAAAGAGTGCGGTTATCGGAGAGCTTGGCAAAATCTCTAACCTTACTCTTTTTACCGATATTTTTCACAATAGACGGTTCTTCAAGCGTCTCTTCCGGTTCAAGATGCTCTATCTCCGGGAAAGCCTCACCCATGACAGGCTTCGCCTCTACTCCTCCGTCTTTGGAAAGGATAACTTTCACTATTGCTATCAAAGAATAGACAGCTATAAGTACTACTATTGAAACTATAGATTCCATAATGCCTTATTTTTTCATGAAATAATCTCTGAACATCTCATCGAACACTTCTCCACGCGTAAGTTTTCCATTCCTAAGACAGACCACATCGACCTCTCCCTTAAGAGACAGGGAACCATCGGCAAGGTTGTATATATCCTGCAAAAAAACAAGTTTAGCACCTTTACGGAGCATATTCACGCACACGGCAAATCTGTCGCCACCATGCAACGGACGCTTGTATTCGAGCGTAATCCTTGAAACCATAGGGTCGATACCCTGCTCGTGCAGCCCCGTAAAACTGCCGCCGATGGATTCCAGGAATTCATGACGCGCATGTTCAAGGTAGTGCTGGTAATTGGCATTATTCACAACTCCCTGAATATCGCATTCATAATCGCGGACCTTCATCTCAAATTCAAAACTGTACCCTTCCATAATACCCGATGCTTGAATAACAAATTATACCGATACCTGCAAACAGGCAATCTATGCAAATATACAACAATAAAATTATTGTCGGTATTTTTAAGAAAAATTATAGAATCTAAAGAAAGATAAATCAACGGCAGTTCCGGAATAACTGAATTATTTGGCTAAATTTGCATGCAGAACAATGGAAACGCAAGATATTCAACACCTGCTGTCGTCACACCCGGGAACGGATGCTTTGATTAGACTCAAGGAGGAGGGGGGCAAGAAACATGCTCTCCTTGAAGGGCTTTCAGGCAGCAGTGCCGCAATGATTCTGTCGGGACTAAGAGAAAGAGTGCCGGAGCAGACTTTCTTTGTTGTAATGAATGATGCCGAAGAGGCCGGATACTTCTACCACGACATGGTGCAGATATCGGGAGAAAAGAATACCCTGTTCTTTCCCTCTTCGTTCCGCAGAGCCTTGAAATACGGACAGGAAGATGATGCCAACCGCATACTGCGTACCGAAGTGATGAGCCGCCTCTCAAGCCGGCGGCGTAAGGAGGGGCTTATAATTGTAACACACCCGGATGCTATTGCCGAGAAGGTTGCATCGCAGAGCGACCTTGAGAAAAAGACTCTTTCAATTGCTGTCGGCGACTCCATAAGTCGTGAAGATGTGGAGAAGAAACTTGCAGGATTGAAGTTCAAGGAGGTGACATACGTATATGAGCCGGGAGAGTTTGCCGTGCGAGGCAGTCTTATAGATATTTTCTCCTTTTCATCGGAATATCCATACCGCATCGACTTCTTTGGAGACGAGGTCGAGAGCATAAGGACCTTTGAGGTTGAGAGCCAGCTTTCGAAGGAGCGAGTTGAGGAGGTTTCAATCGTTCCCAAAATCACCGGGGGAGAGAATATACCTATAACCGGATTTCTCCCGAAGAACACAATTCTCATAACAAAGGACTCCTCTTTTGTCAAGGGCTGCATTGAGAAGCTCAATAGCGAAGGGTTCACTCTTCAGGCAAGGCTTTCGGAAAGCGAATTGCCGGAAATGCCGGAACTTATGTCGGGAAGCGATTTCGAAGAGTTTGCAAAAAGCGTCAAGCACTGGGAACTGCGAACACATGCCAACAGTACCAGCACAAAGGTGAAGTTCGACACATCGCCTCAACCGCTGTTCCACAAGGACTTTGACCTCGTATCGCAGAGCTTCAAGGAGTATATTGCAAAGGGATACAGCATAATGCTGCTTACCGACAACCTGCATCAGGCAGAACGCCTAAAGGCAATATTCGAAGACCGAGGAGATGATATTGAATTCACTCCTGTAGAACACACCATACACGAGGGATTCTGTGACAACACCCTTAAGAAGGCATTCTTTACCGACCACCAGCTGTTCGGACGCTTCCATAACTACAGGCTGCGCAGCGACCGTGCACGCAGCGGAAAGGTCGCAATGACAATAAAGGAGCTGAAGGAGTTCGGAATCGGTGACTACATCGTACACATAGACCACGGTGTAGGCAAGTTCGGAGGACTTGTACGCATACCTAACGGCAACTCGACCCAGGAAGCCATAAAGCTAATATACAAGAACGACGATGTAGTATTTGTTTCCATACATAACCTGCACAAGATATCTAAGTACCGTGGAAAGGAGGGTGAGCCGCCCAGCGTGAACAAGCTCGGAACAGGTGCATGGGAGAGAATGAAGGAGCGCACAAAGAAAAAGATAAAGGACATTGCGCGCGACCTTATCAAGCTATACTCCCAACGCTACAAGGAAGAGGGATTTGCATTCTCGCCCGACAGCTACCTGCAGAACGAGCTTGAGGCAAGTTTTATTTACGAAGATACTCCCGACCAGCTGAAAGCAACCAATGAGGTAAAACGTGATATGGAACGCAAGCGTCCTATGGACCGGCTGATTTGCGGCGATGTAGGGTTCGGCAAGACCGAGGTTGCCATAAGAGCTGCATTCAAGGCCGCTACCGACGGGAAACAGGTAGCAGTCCTTGTACCGACAACAGTGCTTGCATACCAGCACTATCTCACTTTCAAAGAACGCCTGAAAGAGTTCCCGTGCAACATCGAGTATCTGAGCCGCGCACGCAGCAGTGCTGCAACCAGGAAGATTCTTGAAGAGATAAAGGAAGGCAAGGTCGATATTGTAATAGGTACGCACAAGCTCACCGGCAAGGAGGTCAAGTTCAAGGATCTGGGACTGCTCATAATAGACGAGGAGCAGAAGTTCGGTGTTGCGGTAAAGGAGAAACTGCGCCAGTTCAAGGTGAATGTCGATACTCTCACCATGACAGCCACGCCGATACCGCGTACGCTTCAGTTCTCGATAATGGGTGCACGCGACCTCTCCATGATACAGACACCTCCGCCCAACAGATACCCGATACACACCGAGATACAGACCTTTGATGCCGAAGTGATAAAGGAAGCTATCGGCTTTGAACTGAGCCGCAACGGACAGGTATTCTTCATCACCAACCGCATATCGGGAATGGATGAACTTGCACACATGATAAGACGTCATGTGCCCGATGCAAGAGTATGCATAGGACACGGGCAGATGGAACCGGCAGAACTGGAGAAGATTCTGTACGGATTCATAAACCACGACTATGATGTCCTGATAGCCACCTCTATTGTTGAGAACGGCATCGATATTCCTAACGTGAACACGATAATCATCAACCAGGCACAGAACTTCGGCCTTAGCGACCTGCACCAGATGCGCGGACGCGTGGGACGCGGCAAGCGCAAGGCATTCTGCTACATGCTCACACCGCCACGTGAAAGCCTGAACAGCGATGCACGCCGCCGACTGGAAGCTATTGAAAGCTTCAGCGAACTGGGCAGTGGCATGCACATAGCAATGCAGGACCTTGACATACGCGGTGCCGGAAACCTTTTGGGAGCAGAACAGAGCGGCTTTATCGCCGATTTGGGATATGAGACATACCAGAAGATTCTTGCCGAAGCCGTACGAGAACTAAAGGACGAGGAGTTCAACGATATACTCACGCAGGAAGAAGAGAATACAAACGAACTGGAGCGGTATGTGAAGGAGTGTTTTGTCGAGAGCGACCTCGAACTGCTGTTCCCGGCTTTATATGTACCGGACAGCAACGAAAGAATACTGCTCTACCGCGAACTTGACTCAATAACTGAAGAACGCGACATCATTGCATTCAAGGCACGGATGAAAGACAGGTTCGGACAGATTCCGCCTCAGGCCGAGGAACTTATACGCATGGTTACCCTGCGACGCAAGGCACAGAGCCTTGGAGTAGAAAAAATCTACCTGAAGGGCGGAAAGATGAACCTTTTCCTTGTCGATACCCGCAATGAACGTTACTACACGAGCGAAACCTTCGGACGCATAATGAGCTATATTCCCTCAAGCCAATTCAAATGCCGGGTACGCGAAGGTGACGGGCGGTGCATAATCACCGTTGAAAACGTAAAGAATGTAGAGACTGCACTAGCCTTCATTGAAGAAATTGAAAGGCATGGCATTATATAACTTTGGGGGTTAGAGGATTATTCACTATCTTTACCCAAAGAACAACAACACATTTTTATATATGAAGACAAAAAGACTATTAGGTTTTGCAGCCATGACATTACTGCTTTCATCGGCAGCAATGGCGCAGAACAACGGAGGCATC
Organism: Bacteroidaceae bacterium; assembly: GCA_017522915.1. Lineage (GTDB taxonomy): Bacteria > Bacteroidota > Bacteroidia > Bacteroidales > Bacteroidaceae > HGM04593. Next base: position 14,065 of record JAFWXX010000021.1, on the reverse strand, counting down.
GACGAGAAGATGCTGAATGAACTCAAGGAGAGTTATGTACCGGCCGGTGCAGAGAAGGCACTGCAGAATGTAATGCTGGCCAATTCGGTAAAGGTTCTGGCCGTAAACCAGGAGAACCTTAACGAGATGGACACATACTTCAGCCATAGCGTACCGTCAAAAGGAATCACAGACCAGAAGTCATCGGGCCGTTGCTGGCTTTTTACAGGAATGAACGTACTGCGTGCAAAGATGATTGCAAGCGAGAATCTCGGTTCATTCGAGTTCTCGCAGGTATATAGCTTCTTCTACGACCAGCTTGAGAAATCGAACCTCTTCCTTCAGGGAGTAATCGATACACGCAAAAAACCGTACGATGACCGCACCGTAGAGTGGCTGTTCAAGCACCCTTTGAGTGACGGCGGCACATTCACCGGTGTGGCCGACCTGATTGCAAAATACGGAGTAGTTCCGAAAGGAGTCATGAAGGAGAGCTACACAAGCGACAACACCAGTGCATTCTCATCGTTGCTGACAAGCAAGTTGCGCGAGTTCGGCCTTCGCTTGCGCGAGGCACATGACAATGGTGCAAAGGAGAACAAGCTCCTTGAAATGAAAAAGGAGCAGCTGAAAGTTGTATATAAGATGCTCGCACAGGTATATGGAGTTCCTCCAACCGAATTCACATGGGCACCGAAGGATGCAAACGGCAAATACCGCGAGGAGCCTCAGAAATATACTCCGAAGAGCTTCTATGAGAAATATCTCAACATAAACATGCAGGACGACTATGTGATGTTCATGAACGACCCCACACGCCCTTATTGGAAGAGCTATGAGATAGAGTATGACCGCCATCTCTATGACGGGCACAACTGGCTCTATATAAACCTGCCTCTCGAAGAGATAAAGAAAATGGCTATCGCATCAATCAAGGACAGCACAATGATGTATTTCTCATGCGATGTGGGAAAGTTCCTCGACTCGAAACGCGGCACGCTCGACCTCAAGAACTACAACTACGGCGAACTCTTCGGTACTGAGTTCGGCATGGACAAACGCGAGCGCGTAATGACCTTCGACAGCGGTTCTTCACATGCTATGACATTGAAGGCTGTTGACATCGACAAGAATGGCAATACAGTAAAATGGCAGGTAGAGAACAGCTGGGGTGCAAATTCAGGCTTCCACGGCACACTCATAATGACCGACGAATGGTTCAACGAGTATATGTTCCGTCTTGTCGTTGACAAGAAGTATATTCCTGCCGAGATTCTAAAGGTTCTCGACGAGAAGCCCACAATGCTCCCCGCTTGGGACCCTATGTTCATGCCGGAGGAATAACCCCAGCCATAGATAGAATCAAGGAGTGCACTTTCAACAATGCACTCCTTTTTTAATTGCCAAAACCGATTGCTACATTCGCTTTTACCTATGGAAGCGAGTTGCCAACCATCTAAAAAAGGGGTACTTTTGCAGCCGTTAGAATCCAAAGAGATGAGCATAAACTATAGCCTTAAAAGCATGATAAAGAGGTACGTCAATGCAAGTGGCGTACTCATATTCTTTGCAATACTTGCACTGTTAATGGCAAACTCACCGCTCAAGGAGCAGTACTTCTCATTCTGGGAGCAGGAGGTGCATCTCTCAATAGGAGATTTCAATCTGTTCAGCCATAACGGACATGCCATGTCGATAATGGCAGTGATAAACGATTTCCTCATGGCCATGTTCTTCCTTTCCGTAGGCCTTGAGATAAAGAGAGAGATACTTGTGGGCGAGCTGTCGTCAATGAAGAAAGCCATGCTTCCCATTATCGGAGCAATGGGCGGAATGCTTGTTCCGGTGATAATATTCTGGCTTACATGCCCCAACGATGCGGAGATGCTGCGTGGCGTAGCCATTCCCATGGCTACTGATATCGCGTTCTCGCTGGGAGTGCTGTCGATATTCAGCAACAGAGTACCCTCCGGACTGAAGATATTCCTTGCAACCCTTGCTGTTGCCGATGACTTGGGCGGAATAATTGTAATAGCCCTCTTCTACTCTTCGGAGATGGATATCCAGTTCCTTCTGCTGGCACTTGCATGCACAATGCTTCTGATTGCAGGAAACAAGGCTAAGATTATGAAAAAGAGATTCTACCTTGCCATAGGAGTTGTATTGTGGTTCGCAATGCTCAATTCGGGAATACATGCCACTATAGCCGGAGTAATTGTCGCATTCTGCATCCCGGCATCGTTGAAGAAAGGTACTCCTTACTATATCGAGCGCATAAGGAACAACATTAGCAGTTTTCCTGTAACCGAGACTGCAGGAAAGCACAACACGGTGATACTGAGCCACGATGACATACACAAGCTAAAGAGCATCGAATCGGCTGCAGACAAGCTTATCAGCCCACTTCAGGCACTTGAAGACGAGTTCTGCCACTTTATCAATTTCATTGTGATTCCGCTCTTTGCCTTTGCCAATGTAGGAATAGACTTCTCTTCAATGGAACCGGGCAATCTTGTCAATGGTGTAGGCCTGTCAGTGATGTGCGGACTTCTATTCGGAAAGTTCATAGGCGTACTCTCTTTCTCATGGGCAGCCATAAGATGCAGGATAGTAACCATGCCGAAAGGATGCAACTGGAAATCGTTCGCAGCAGTATGCATGCTGTGCGGTATCGGCCTTACAGTCTCGATATTCATTGCAGACCTCTCCTACAACAATGGCAGCACAACAGGAATGCAGCTGCTCAATGAGGCAAAGATAGGAATTCTCTGCGGCTCATTGGCATCGGCAATAATCGGTTGCATCATGCTCAACATGTATCTTCCTAAAGAAAATACAAAAGCCTGATTTCTCAATATGAGAGTTCGTTGGCAAGACGCCATGTACACAGATAGGCCACACGTGTAATGTCCGTAAGTTTCCGATAGTCTATCTTGTCGGCAGTGTCGGACGGACGGTGATAGTCGGGATGCCCCTCAGTGTGATACCACACTATAGGAACCCCGGCCCTGGCAAAAGGTATATTGTCGCTTCCGCCAAGAAGATTCTCCGATGCCTTGCAGAATGGTTCAAGGGAAAAACCGTAATTCTCCATGTCGGCATGCAGCCACTCGCCGAAAAGCGGATTCCCGGCAGTATAAAGATAGCTCATGTGAAGCGGTTTCTCTTCGGGACCCCGACCTATCATATCGAAATTCATATATGCATCTACATTTTGCATATATGGAAAGTTCTTTACAAAATACCTTGAGCCCAGCACACCTTTCTCTTCCCCGTCCCATAGAGTGAAAATAACGGTTCTCCGTGGCTTTGCACCGGAAGCCTTCATAGCTCTTGCAATCTGCAATACAGCAGACACTCCCGAAGCATTGTCATCTGCTCCATTGAAGCATAGGTCGCCGATAAGGGTCGTATCTATTCCCAAGTGGTCGTAATGAGCTCCTATAACCACAGCCCTCTTTTCTATTCCAGGAATGAGTGCTACGATATTCTTCAGGGTGCGCGACTCATTTCCGGCTGCAACAAGCTCCGAAATATCCATATCAGCCTCTGTTACCCAATTGTTGCCGTTCTTTACAGCCTTGAACGGCTGCTCAATGACAATCATATTGCAATCGCTCAGAAAATGACTTACAAAATCAGCAGCCATACGCCCCCCTTCGGTTCCTGCATCACGCCCCTGCAACGAATCTGATGCCAAGAGAGAAACAATTCTTCTTGCATCCTGCTCATTAATACTCCCATAACCGCACTCCAACGGGGTTTGGGCCTGTATTGCCATCGAGACAAAGAAGCCCATAAGCACTCCGGTAATTTTCCTGACTGACATTTCCATAAGATTAGTTTTGACAAAAATAGCATTTTTCTGCATATAACACAGAAACAGAGTATGAATTTTAGGACATATCTGCTGCTGCAGCCCACTCACAATATACTCCAACAAAGAATTTATTCTCAACACGATAGAGCGAAATGAGGATATCAACAAATTGTTGAAAACTTTATTTCAAAATATTTTGTGTATTTAGTGGGGAATTGTGGGGAATTGTGTAATTTTGGAACGAAATATCTATATTAGAGGTAGAATATGCGTTTCATAGGCAACATAGAGGCAAAGACAGACAGCAAGGGAAGGGTTTTCTTGCCGGCCTGTTTCCGCCGCATACTCCAGGCTGGGGGATGCGACAAGGTGATGTTGAGGAAAGACGTATATCAGGACTGCCTTGTAATATACCCGGAGGAGAGCTGGAACAGGCAACTTGACCTGCTGCGCAGCAAGCTTGACAAATGGAACTCAAGGCACCAGATGATATTCAGGCAGTTCGTAGCCGATGTCGAGGAACTTTCAATAGACAGCAACGGACGCATACTCCTGCAGAAGAGATACCTGAACATGGCCGGAATAAAACAGGAAGTGCGGTTTATCGGCATGGACGACACTATCGAGATTTGGGCAAAGGAGAATGTGGAGAAGCCGTTCATGTCGCCCGAAGAATTCGGAAGCGAGCTCGAAAAGATAATGACAGCCAAGGAAGGAGGGCCTAATGAGCAACAATGAGGTATATCATACGCCTGTACTGCTCAAGGAGAGCGTTGACGGAATGCTCATTGCCCCCGACAGCATCTGCATAGATGTCACATTCGGAGGCGGAGGACATTCAAGAGAGATATTGGGCCGTTTGGGGAAAGGGGGACACCTGTACAGTTTCGACCAGGATGCCGATGCAGAAAAGAATGCGCCCGATGACAAGCGTTTCACTTTTGTACGCGGAAATTTCAGGTTCATATACAACTTCATGCACTATCACTGCACGACTAAGGTCGATGCGATACTTGCCGACCTCGGCGTTTCGGGACATCACTTCGATGACGAGACACGCGGTTTCTCGTTCCGCTTCGATGCCGACCTCGACATGCGCATGAACAAACGGGGAGGAGAAACTGCCGCCGACCTGCTTAACCGTGCATCCGAAGAGGAGCTGACAAGGATATTCAAATTCTACGGAGAACTGAACTGCGCACGCAAGCTGGCAGCGAAGATTGTAAAGGTACGTGCCGAAAGACCTATACGGAGAGTCAATGAACTGATAGAGATTGCAAAGCCATTCTGCCCTCCACAACGCGAGAAGAAAGAGATGGCAAAAGTATTCCAGGCATTGCGCATTGAGATAAACAAGGAGATAGATGCTCTTCAAGAGATGCTCAAAGGCGCAATGGACCTGCTGAAGCCGGGCGGAAGACTTGTTGTAATTACATACCACTCCATTGAAGACCGCATTGTGAAGAACTTCATGAAAAGCGGGAACTTCGAGGGTAAGGTCGAACAGGATTTCTTCGGAAGGGTGGTTTCGCCTTTCGAAATGAAGAAGGTGATTATGCCGGCTGATGAGGAACTTGAAGCGAATCCGCGCTCAAGGAGTGCAAAACTGCGCATAGCAATAAAGAAAGAGGAGGATAATGCATGAACGGGAATGATACCGACAAGAAAAAGAAGAAAAGGAAAAAGGGCGGAATCATAAACTACATCATGGGTGGCCGCATATTCATAAGCGATATCATTACAAGGAATGCCATGCTGCTCGCGCTTATTGTTGTCTATGCATTCATCTATGTGAGCAACCACTACGAGTATGAGCAGGAACTGCTTAGAATAGACCGACTTACAAAGAAAAGGGACGAGATGAGAAACAATCTCCTGACAATGAGAGGAGAATTTTCTTACAAGAGCCGACAGACTGAGATAGAAAAACTGCTCTATGAAAAAGAGAGCGACCTTGAAGTTGCTACAAAACCGATATACAGAATAGAAAAGCCAAAAGAGAGTAAATGATGTTCAAGTTCCGACCAAATGTAATATTCCGATTCAACCTGCTGGTAATATTCTTTTTTGCCGTATGGGGTATAGTTATCATGTGGAGCGCCGTCTCAAAGATGACGCTTATGCGTGACTATTGGAATATCATAAAGGAGAACAACATTGGAAAGGAGTCGCCGGAACCGCCTAAAAGAGGAAAGATTCTGAGCGACAACGGAGAGTTGCTTGTAAGCACTCTGCCGTTATACAAGATACATCTTGACTTTGTCTATCAGAACAGGAACAACAGGGATGACGAAGAGGAGACCAATGCTACAAGGGATTCTCTATGGAGAAGCGACCTCAAGAAGCTGAGTGCCGGACTTCATGAGATATTCCCGAACAAGTCGGCAGAGGAGTTCGAGAAAGACCTGGGCTACGGCTTCCGCAACAAGAAACGGTACCATTGGCTTTACAATCGGAAGATTTCCTACACCCAATACCGCCGCTTGGAAAAGCTGCCCATAATGAATATGGGCAAGAAGTACAACGGAATGATTGTTGAAGAGGAGATTGAGCGCAAGAACATATTCAACGATATCGGCATGAGCACGTTCGGCATTGTGCGGAACACCGAAAAGAACGGAAAGCCGATAGAGGAGATTAACGGACTTGAAAAGAAGTACGACAGCTACCTGCGTGGAATTCCGGGAACAAAGCGTATTGAGAAGGTAGGCGGAAAGAAGATAAAAAGAGTTATAGTGGAGCCTGTAAACGGAATGGACATACAGACCACCATAAACTCCGACATGCTTGATATCTGTGAGAATGCCGTAAAGAAAGTCCTTGCCGAGCATCACCTGCCTGCCGGCTGGGCAATTCTTATGGAGACCAGGACCGGCGACATAAAGGCTGTTGTCAACCTGACTCGACTGCAGAATGGGGCATACTACGAGACAACCGACAACATCCCCAACAATCCTACGGCCAACCATGCTTTCTGCAGGCTTATGGAGCCTGGGTCGATATTCAAGACTGTAGCACTCACCGCTGCACTCGACGACGGAAAGATAAGCGTACGCGACTCGGTATATTCTTATGCATCAAGAGAACATACCTTCAATGGCAAGACAGTAAGGGATGAGATGTACCGCGACAACGGAACAGGAAAGTACAGCATGGCCGAGGCTTTGAAGTACTCTTCTAACATAAGCATGGTACAATATATAAGGAAGGCCTATGCAAAGAACCCGAAGGATTACACCGATAAGCTTATCAGCATGGGACTTACCCAAAACTACAACCTGCTCGAAAGCGAAGCTACATCATACCTTACGCTCCCCGGAACCAAAGCATGGAACGCATTGAGCCTTAACTCAATGTCTTATGGCTATGCAGTTGGAATGACAGGCATAAGCATGGTAACATTCTACAACACGATTGCAAACGGAGGCAAGCAGATGCAGCCCAGGCTTGTAAAGGCGATTCTTAAGGATGGAGCTGTTATAGAGGAGTTTCCGACAAAAGTCCTTAACGAACAGATGATTTCAAAATCAACGGCAGAGGATGTCACCGGTTTGCTCGTAGAGGTTGTCAACGGAAAGGACGGAACCGGAAAAAGAGCAAAGTCATCAATGATGCTCGTTGCCGGCAAGACGGGTACGGCAAATATCCCGAACTCCATAACAGGACGTTATGACGACAGCGAGAAGATGATGAGTTTCTGCGGATTTTTCCCGGCCGATAACCCGAAATACACATTGCTGGTACAGATGCTCTATGACAAGAAACAGGATACACGCCCCGAAGAGAAGAAAAAGAAACTGGGAGGAGGAAGCAGTTCGGCCATCGCATTCAAGGAAATTGCAGAAAAGATTATGGCAAAAGAGTTGAACGCGCCTTTAGAAGCAGCTGTTGATACCGTTAACACCAGATATCCGAAAGTAAAGAGCGGAAATATAATTGATGCAGGAGACATCCTGAAGGAGTTCGGCATCAGCCTCAGCAGAAATGCCGAAGAAACAAAAGAAAAGTACGTATGGGGTGAGATAAATGCCGACAACAACGGAGAAGCGTCATTCAAAGCCAAGAACCTTGACATTGAAACCGTGCCCGACGTTTCCGGCATGGGAGCAAAGGATGCCATATACCTGATGCAGGAACGTGGCCTCAATGTACAGTTGGAGGGATACGGAAAAGTAAAGGCACAAAGCATTGCTCCGGGAACAAAAGTGAACAAAGGAGAGAGTGTAAGACTTGTTCTTGCAGATACTATTTAATAATATAATGTAAAGATAATATAGCTATGGTACTTAGCGAACTGCTCAGAGACATTCAGTATAACCGTCTTGTCCTGCCTAAGGAAGAGCCGGAAATACAAGGAGTCCATATAGATTCCCGCCTGATACAGGAGGGGGATATGTTCATTGCCGTAAAGGGAACACAGACCGACGGACATGCCTACATAGCTGCTGCCGAGGAGAAAGGAGCTGCAGCAATAGTATGCGAAGAGATGCCTGAGAAACTGAACCCGAATGTCGCATACGTGAAAGTGAATGATGCCCAGCATGCTACCGGCCGCCTTGCGACCGCGTTTTACGGGAACCCATCCCAGAGGCTGAAGCTTGTTGGTGTTACCGGAACCAACGGCAAGACAACCATCGCAACACTCCTGTATGAGGTGTTTATGCAGATGGGGCACAAATGCGGACTGCTTTCAACCGTATGCAACTACATAAACGGTACAGCATATCCATCGACACACACCACCCCCGATGCAATATCACTGAACAGGCTGTTGGCCAAGATGGTTGAAGAGGGATGCGAATATGCATTCATGGAGGTAAGTTCGCATGCGCTGGCACAGGAACGTACCGGCGGACTTGAATTTGCCGGAGGAATATTCACAAACCTTACACGCGACCACCTGGACTACCACGAGAATATGGAGAACTACCTGAAGGCAAAGAAGAGTTTCTTCGACAATCTCCCACGCCATTCATTCGCCATAACAAACCTCGATGACAAGAACGGGCCAGTAATGGTACAGAACTGCAGAGGAGAAGTGAAAAACTATTCGGCACGTACGCTGGGTGATTACAAAGGACGCATTGTGGAGACACACCTTGACGGCATGGTTCTCGAATTCAACAACCGCGAGTTCACGACAATGCTTACAGGCCGGTTCAATGTGAGCAATCTGCTGGCTATATTCGGAGCTGCAGTTGAACTTGGCAAGGAACCGGAAGAAGTCCTACGCATAATCAGTACATTGAAACCGGTTTCAGGACGTTTTGAGACGATACATTCAAGCAATGGTGTTTCGGCAGTAGTGGATTATGCACACACGCCTGATGCAATAAAGAACGTACTCGGCACTGTCAATGAGGTTCTGAGGGGACGAGGGAACATCATAACGGTTGTAGGTGCAGGAGGAAACAGGGATAAGGGCAAGAGACCTATCATGGCTCAGGAAGCTGTCAAGGGAAGCAACAGAGTTATCCTGACCTCGGACAATCCACGCAATGAAGAGCCGCAGGAGATTATAAACGACATGCTTGCAGGCCTGAATGAGGAGCAGAGAGCAAAGACACTTGCCATTACCGACCGCAAGGAGGCTATAAGGACCGCCTATGCCCTTGCCCAAAAGGGTGATGTCATTGTCGTTGCCGGAAAAGGACACGAGAACTATCAGGAGATAAACGGTGTAAAACACCATTTCGATGACAAAGAGGTTATTAAAGAGATTTTCAATTTATAAACAGGAGCTATGTTATACTATCTTTTCGACTTGATAAAGGATACCGGCCTGCCTGGAGCAAGATTGATGGGTTACATATCGTTCAGAGCCCTTCTCGCAATAGTCATAGCACTCATTGTATCTACTTGGTTCGGAAGCAGCCTCATCGACTACTTCAAGAAGAAGCAGATTACGGAGACCTTGCGCGAGTTCGACAAGAACAACCTGAAAGCCGGCGTACCTACAATGGGAGGCATTATCATAATTATTGCCATTCTTGTTCCGTGCCTGCTGGTAGGAAAACTGGACAACCTATACATGCTTCTTCTGCTGTTGACCACTGTCTGGCTCGGAATACTGGGATTCGCCGATGATTACATAAAGACTTTCAAGAAGAACAAGGACGGAATATCGGGAAAGATAAAGATTGTAGCGCAGGTAGGTCTCGGACTATTTATCGGCCTTGCATTGTACTTCAGTCCGCAGGCTGTAATGCGTGAGAACATTACGGTAAACAAGAACAACACTGAAGAGGTACTGCACCGTACAACACCCGAAAAGCTTACAAAAACGACCATACCGTTCATAAAGAACCACAATCTTGACTATAGTGAGATTATGTCGTTCTGCGGAGAGTATAAGGAGATTGCAGGATGGATTCTGTTTGTTGTCGTTACAATAATCGTAGTGACAGCGGTTTCCAACGGAGCCAACCTGAATGACGGCATGGACGGAATGCTTGCCGGAAATGCAGCGATAATCGGTGTGGCCTTGGCTGTCCTGGCATACGTATCGAGTCATGTGAACTGGGCTGAGTACCTGAATATAATGTTCCTGCCCGGAGGAGAGGAAGTCGTTATATTCACCTTTGCTTTCATCGGTGCACTTATAGGTTTCCTTTGGTACAACTCATTTCCGGCACAAGTCTTCATGGGAGATACTGGAAGTCTTACCATAGGCGGCATTATTGGCGTGATAGCCATTCTGCTGCACAAGGAGATTCTGCTTGTTTTGCTCTGCGGCATATTCGTGGCAGAGAACATGTCTGTAATTTTGCAGGTTGCATACTTCAAAAAAGGCAAGAAGAAAGGCATAAAGCAAAGGATTTTCAGACGTACTCCACTCCACCACCACTACAATGTAGAGGATGAGAAACTGGACAAGGAGTGTACATATATATTCAAAGGCCCGAAAAGACCTTTGCATGAGTCTAAGGTAACAATACGTTTCTGGATTGTGACTATCATTATGGCAGCCATAACCCTGATGACATTAAAGATACGATAAATGGAAAAGAGGATAGTTGTTCTGGGAGCGGGAGAAAGCGGTTGCGGTGCTGCCGTACTGGCAAAGAAGCTTGGGTTCGGAGTTTTTGTTTCGGACTACGGATGCATTGCCGGCAAATATAAGGAGATGCTCGACAAGCACAACATCGAGTGGGAAGAGAGAAGGCATACAGAAGAGCTCATTCTAAGTGCCGGTGAAATCATAAAGAGCCCTGGCATTCCCGACGAGGCTCCAATCATCGTAAAGATAAAGGAGGCCGGAATACCTATCATATCGGAAATAGAGTTTGCCGGACGATATACAAGAGCAAAGATGGTGTGTATAACCGGAAGCAACGGCAAGACGACAACAACATCGCTTATATACCACATATTCCGTGAGGCCGGGCTTAATGTAGGGCTTGCCGGAAACATAGGCAACAGTCTTGCTCTTCAGGTGGCAGAGGGAGACAAGGACTACTACATTGTTGAACTGAGCAGTTTCCAGCTCGACAACATGTATGAGTTCCGCGCCAACGTAGCAGTCCTGATGAACATTACACCCGACCACCTCGACCGCTACGGATACAATATGCAGAATTATGTAGATGCAAAGTTCCGTATCCTGCAGAACCAGAAGCCCGAAGATGCCTTTGTATATTGGAACGATGACCCGATAATACAGAAAGAGCTTCCGAAATACAAGCACGGAAAGCTGTACCCTTTTGCCGAAGAGAAACAGAACGGAGCTGCGGCATATACCGAGAAGGAGATGATTGTGTTTACAGAACCCGTACCCTTCAACATGGAGCTTGAGGAGCTTTCGCTTACCGGCAAGCACAACCTGTACAACTCTATGGCTGCCGGAATATCGGCAAACGTGGCCGGCATACGCAAAGAGACGATACGCGAAGCCTTGAAATCTTTTACCGGCGTTGAGCACCGTCTCGAAAAGGTTGCAAAGGTAAATGGAGTGGAATATATCAACGACTCGAAAGCAACCAATGTAAACAGTTGCTGGTATGCACTGCAGAGCATGAAGACAAAGACTGTGCTCATTCTCGGCGGAAAGGATAAAGGAAACGATTACAGCGAGATAGAAGGAGTTGTAAAGGAGAAGTGCAGCGGGCTCATTTTCCTTGGAGCCGACAACAGCAAGCTGCTGGACTTCTTCGGAAAAGCAGGAATACCTATTGCCGACACCCACTCTATGCAGGAGTGTGTAGAGGCTGCATACCGAATGGCAAAAAGCGGAGAGACAGTGCTGCTCAGTCCATGTTGCGCCAGCTTCGACCTCTTCAAGAGCTACGAAGACAGGGGCAGACAGTTCAAGGAGTGTGTTTGTAAACTATAATACCGTATATGGGAGGAGACAAGATAAAGAGAATATTGTTTAAAGGAGACAAGATCATTTGGGCTGTCTTCTTCATAATCTGTGCCATTTCGTGGGTAGAAGTATTCAGTGCTACCGCACGTGAGGGATACAAGCAGGGAAGCTACTGGCTGCCTATAATAAAGCACTCGGTATTCCTTCTTGCAGGCATGGTTGTTGTATGGTTCATGCACAACATGAAGGTTACATGGATAAGAAAACTCACGCTTGTAATATACTGGGTAGGTGTAGCCGGACTCATTTGGGCCCAGTTCGATACCAGTTCCAAAATAAACGACAGTGCACGCTGGATAAGCATCATGGGAATGACATTCCAGCCAATGGAGCTGGCAAAGATGGGATTGGTCATGGTAACGGCACTTATAATGACACAACATCAGGACGAAGAGGGAACAGACCGCTTTGCCTTGAAACGTATAATACTGTACTGTGCACTTCCGGTCCTGCTCATACTCAAGGAGAATTTGTCAACAGCAGTCATTCTGCTGCTTACGATATACTTCATGATGTTCGTGGGACGCTTGCCGGGCAAACAACTGCTTACAATACTCGGAACTGCCATAATAGGCTGTATAATTGGAATAAGTGCTATTATGCTTACTCCCGACAGCATGTCAAAATACGACATAGGCAATAAGGTAGTCACATGGAAATACCGTATAAAGGAAGCATTCAAGCCACCTGTACCGCCTGAAGAGTATGAGATAACAGACAGGAACAGACAGAGGACACATGCAAACTTTGCAGTGGCATCGAGCAATATAATAGGCTGCGGACCAGGCAACTCGGTACACCGCAAGGACCTGACACATGCCTACTCCGATTTCATATATGCCATTATAATTGAGGAGTTAGGGCTTGCCGGAGGATTCCTGGTGCTTATGCTATACCTTACAATACTATACCGGTGCGGCAAAATTGCAAAGAAATGTGATGAACCTTACCCGGCATATCTGGTAATGGGAGTAGGAATGATAATAACCATGCAGGCCCTGCTGCACATGTTCATCTCTACAGGAAGTTTTGTAACAGGACAGCCGTTGCCTCTGATAAGCCTTGGAGGAACATCAGTACTTATCAACTGCCTGTATATCGGAATGATACTCAGCATCAGCCGATACGCCCGCAAGGCAAGCCTTAGAAATGCAGAGGCAAAAGAGAAAGGCAACAGCATTACCACATTGGAAACAGAGAGTGAGACAAAGACAGAGACAATAACAATACAGAATATCTGATGCTATGAAAAAGGAGTACAGGATAATAATAAGCGGTGGCGGAACAGGAGGACACATCTTCCCTGCATTGTCAATAGCAGACACCATACGCAGCAAGCACCCCGAAGCAAAGATTCTCTTTGTAGGTGCAGACAACAGAATGGAAATGCAGAGAGTTCCGGATGCAGGATATGACATCATCGGACTGCCTATTGCAGGTTTCGACCGCAAGAACCTTCTGAAGAATCTCAAGGTCCTGTGGCTCATATTCAAGAGCCAGCGTATGGCAAAGAAGATTATCAAGGAGTTTGCACCGCAAGTTGCAGTAGGCGTAGGAGGATATGCAAGCGGGCCTACATTGAAAATGGCAGCAAGCATGAAGATTCCTACACTTATACAGGAGCAGAACTCATACGCTGGTGTAACGAACAAGATACTGTCGAAGAGAGCAAAGATGATTTGTGTCGCATACGAAGGCATGGAGCGTTTCTTCCCTCATGAGAAGATAAAGCTTACAGGCAATCCGGTACGCAAAAGCCTTCTCGACATGCGCGCCAACCGCAAGGATGCCATGAGCTCTATGGGCCTTGACGAAAACAGGAAATGCATCCTCATCGTTGGCGGCAGCCTGGGAGCACGAAGCATCAATGAGGGAGTGATGGCAAACATTGAACTTATAAG
>JAFWXX010000020.1 GCA_017522915.1 Bacteroidaceae bacterium | reverse complement strand
GCCCTCATTTCGGGATAATTCCATTAACTTTGCAGAAACTTTATGCAAAGTTTTATGAAACAGTTGTGGCAATATATAAAGAATCCCCTGGAGTATTGTTCTTATGATTTCAGCGTAAAAGCGATACTCTTATCAGCTCTGCTATGCCTGATAGTGCCACTATTGTTTAAGGTACTGACTGTATCCGTATTTGTCTTGGCTGGAGTGGATTTGCCTGCAATGACATCCGATAAATCAGTTTTGCCTCTATGCTTTTTGATTGCTGTACCTCCAAGATAAGTATTTGCAACCAGTTATTACTCAATATTTTGCGAGTAATAAGTCAGAAATATGGTCATAACCTTTAAGGGTGCATTCTAAAAGGTGAAGATTTAACATTTTTATTGTTTCTTAACGCTCTAAGCGTATCAATAAAGGGCGTTTCTTCTCTTTTCAGTGCTTTTTGCTGTTTGATGTTTCCATCATTCCACGTTTTCGGCACAAAGGTACGACAATTTCCAAGAACGGCAAAAGCACACTCTTGTCAATCTATTATTTTGGAGGGAGTGAAATCTGCCGCTTGCCAAATTTCTCTCTGTCGAAAATAATAAGCCACTAAAAGATTTGAGAACAGTTTGAATAATGATTATCAAATAAAGCCCTATTATTTATGCTGTTCTTTGTTTCTACTATTTCGTCAGTCGTTTATCTTCGTTGCCGGATGCAGATTCAAGCCAAGCCGATGAATAGGAAAAGGTTTTGGAGCAGTTTACTCTCCAACGGAGGAAGAAACTACTCCAAACGGTTTACCGCTTGACCTTTTCTTATTCTAAAATAGGTTTGGCTACCTTTGCATCCGACAAAAGGGGTAAACGACATGAGAAGTGAATTGTATAAATATTGACATCGGGAAATATAATCACTTGTACATCATTTCTGTGAATATACTTTGTACTATATATTATAGGTAAGGGTTGACAATTTATTCTTCCTCAGTCTCTATCCCCAAACTTGGAAACTCTTCCCAAAATTCCCCCATTCGCATTTTTTCCACCACTTGCCCTGGTGTCATCCCCCAGATGCGACGGCAGAATCGGTTGAGTTGTCGAGGCGTTACGGCAAGCTCCTGAGCGATTTGTGTGGGTGTCATGTTCTCATCTACTGCATAGTGTATGAATTGTCCTTTGAGCTTCGTGTCCAACCACTGCTTGGCGGTCATGCCATAGAGTGTCTTGAATCGGGTCTTGAAGGTCTGTACCGACAGTCCTGACAGGGCTACGAGTCGCGAAACATTGCCACCCGCTTCCAGGTAATTGTTATCGATGAATGACTCGAAGTCAGCCCCTGCCGAAATGATGGGACGCATGAAAGCTGTAATCTCATCTCTGTCGTAGTATGACGACATGATGTGAAAGAAGTAACTGTTCCACACGTGGCAGATACCACTATGCTTCAGTTTCTTTTCGTGAATCTGTTTGCTGATGAGTGTCATCAGGTCGTCCATCGCTGTACATACGGGTAGCGTATTGAAGGTGTAGTCCTTCTTACTGGCATTGGTACAGAAGTAGTCAAGCATCTCCTTATCGCTGCGGATGATGGTAGTGGTGAAAGCAAACAATAGCAGATGTGCATCACCCAGTGCACAGAGAGAAAATTTTCCTGCTTTAGGGATGAACGCCATAGTGCCTTCAGCTATCACCTTATTGTGGTAGAGTTTGCAACTGAGCAGAACCTCTCCCTTGCGTACAATAAGTATAATATAATGGCGAGTGTAATCCTCTTCGTACAATTCGCCTTTATGTACCAAAATGTCGGCAAATCCTGTCTCATGCTCGTTGATTCGGCTTGCCATCTGTGTTGAACCCTTGAAATGGGTTATGTTTACTACTTGAATCATATTTTATAAATACCTGAATATAAACCACTTACCCCCCACCCGATAATCAAAATGACCATCGCCTATATTAAAAAGGCAATCGTAAAACTTTGCAAAATTAGATTATTTATTAAAAATAACGTATAATTTTGCTAGTGAAAATAGATTTTAAGTTTAAAAAAGTAATAAAAAAATGCCTGATACAGATTGGGAAAAATATGTTGTAAAGCGTCCTCTTCCGACATACAAAGAGAAGATAGATGGCGTAGAAGTAAAACTCAATGAGTGGGCGAAGCGCAAGCATTACCGCCAACCGAAGTTGAAGTTAAATGATGTGGCAACAGAACTTGGGATACTCAAGGCCGACATATCATACTGCGTGAACACACGTAAGAAGCTGAACTTCGCAGCTTGGCTCAATAGCCTCCGCATTGAGGAAGCTAAGAAGATGATACAGATAAACCCGGAAATGTCACCCTACGAAGTGGGCTGTAAGGTTGGACACACCAATCTAAGTACATTCCGAAAGACTTTCACCCAGTTTGCAGGATGTACGTTAGAAGGATGGATAGAACAATGTAAAAAGTAAGAAACAATATGATTGCAGAAGGAAAGAAACGTTATGAACATCCAAGAATGGATGTCATCAACTTGGAGATTGCACAAATGATAGCCACAAGCGGAGATGTTACCGTAGGTGGCTGGGGCGATGGCGGAAGCATCGGCGGTGGTGAAGCCGAGGAGGGTGTATCCTCTCGCCGTGGTGAGTGGGGCAACCTATGGTATAACAATTAAGTGACAAATGTATGAACAACGGAATTTCAGGTGCATACGAAACACCAAAAGTAGAGATTATAGAAGTAGCCATTGAAAAAGGCTTTGCCGTCAGTAGTGTGGATGTTGATCCGTGGGGCAATGGTGGACATCTTGGCGACTATGACATAGAATAAAGAGTAAATAACAATATTATAATTTTAAAACAATGAAGACTAAGTATTTAGCTTTTGCAGCGGTTGCTCTTATGTTTGCAAGCTGCTCTAACGATGAGGATTTTGTCCCACAGGACAACCTCAAGGACACGCCCATCACAGTTTCGGCAGATGTGGCGGATTTGAAAACGCGTGCCGGATACGATGCGGACAATCTGCCTGCCAAGTTTTACTTGACTGTAACACAGACTGAGGAAGTATCTCCGTACAACTACACCAATGTGGAAATGACTAAAGGTAACGGTAACAACTACACACCTTCCGACAATATTTTATGGAAGGATGCTACGCGCACTCCGTTTGTCAGTGCCTATACTACTGCCGATGCCACTTTCACCGTACAGACCGACCAGAGCACAGCGGAAAGTGTCATTGCAAGTGATTTGCTTGGTGCAGTGAGTACTACAGAGGACGATGTAACCATCAACGGTGACAATATCAGTGTTCGTTTCCGTCACTTGCTCTGCAAACTCGAT
>JAFWXX010000019.1 GCA_017522915.1 Bacteroidaceae bacterium | reverse complement strand
TCGTGCGTAGCACCGATGAAATTGGTGCCGCACGGGTTGCTATAAGGGCGGTATTATCAACCAAAAAGAGGTTGACTGAAATTCCCGTGTGCCGGGCGTTTTGGTACTTTTGAGCGACAAAAGTACATGATAGAGCGACAACAAGAAGAATAAAAGATAACTGATTAAGGGTAAAACGAACCTTGGAAGAAGATATCTTGGATAGAAATTAATCGTACATGTACAATATTAACCACAGTAAATTTCTACTGAGCCGGATAAAGCGTTGATAATAAAAAGGCGATAAAATAATCATCGGACTTCAAATCTGAAGTCCGATGATTATTTTATCGCAAGAGTTGCAATTATTCAGCCTTTGCTGCGCGGCGGATACCACGACGCTTTGTGGTTGGTGCCTCTGCCGGTTTCTCCTGCTGTACACCTGCAAGTTCCGGGTCAATCATAATACGGCCGCAGTTTTCGCAAACAATGATTTTCTTTCTCATACGGATATCCATCTGACGCTGTGGCGGTATCTTGCTGAAGCAGCCGGCACATGCATCACGCTCAACATATACGATTCCAAGACCGTTGCGTGAGCTCTTGCGGATACGCTTGAACGATGTCAAAAGACGTGGCTCGATATTCAGTTCAAGATCACGGGCCTGCTCACGGAGCTTCTCTTCCTCGGCCTTTGTCTCTGTTACAATCTCCTCCAGCTCTGTCTTCTTCATCTCAAGATCCTTGCGACGCTCATCGAGAAGAGCGTTAGACTTCTCAAGGTCCTCGTTCTTCTGCACTTCCTGTCTCTTGGCTTCGTTGATTTTCTTCTCATCGTGCTCGATAACAAGACGGTTGTACTCGATTTCCTTGTTCAAGAGATCGAACTCACGGTTGTTGCGTACGTTGTTCTGGTCCTCTGTATATTTGTCGATGCTTCTCTTTGCCTGTTCCATCTCCTCGCGGAAGCTTACAATGTTCTCACGAATAGTCTTGAGGTCGTTGTTGATATTCTCGATACGTGTACCAAGACCTACAATCTCATCTTCAAGGTCCTTTACTTCAAGAGGAAGCTCGCCACGGAGAATCTTTATCTTGTCTATCTGTGAAAGGATAGTCTGCAACTCATAGAGTGTCTTCAATTTCTCTTCTACTGTGTAATCAGCAGGGTCTTTCTTTGCCATATTATTATTTATTTAAAAGTTAATGTTCTACATGTAATTTACCGGATTTACATTCAGGGCTGTCTTCACAATCTTCAATCCAGGAAAACTGCGCGACAATACCTCTGAAAAAATATCCGTTGCACATATCTCGCTCTCGTAATGCCCTATCACTGCAACTGTCATTCCCGGATAATTGAACAAATCGTGATAACGTGCCTCGCCGGTGAGGTAAAGATCGGCACCGGCCGACATTGCAGCCTGGGCAAAACCGCCTCCGGCTCCGCTGCATAATGCAACTCTCTTTATTTTCTTGCCAGGCAGAGGTGAGTATCGCAGACACCCTACCCCAAACTTGCCCTTTATCTCAGCAAGCAGCTCCAATGCATCGCGCTCCACAGGCAGTTCGCCTATGACCCCGGTACCGACAGTGTCCCAGCTGTTCTTTATAGGATAGATGTCGTACGCAGGCTCTTCGTACGGATGCGCTTTCAGCAGTGCTGAAATAACCCGGTTCTTGATGTACGAAGGCAATACGGTTTCTATACGCATCTCTTCTTCCTTATGCAGCTCTCCTGTTGCACCGCAGAACGGATTGCACCCTTCGCCGGCACGGAATGTTCCAAAGCCCTCGACATTGTAGCTGCATGAATCGTAATTGCCGATATTGCCGCATCCTGCAGCAAACAGGGCATTGCGTACAGCATCGGCGTGCGACACCGGAACATAGACGGATAGCTTTAGCAAGGAATCCTCTTTTGGAAGAAGAATACGCACGTTCTGCATGCCGATGATTCCGGCCAGACGATTGTTGATGCCTTCAGCAGCGTTGTCGAGATTTGTATGCGCCGAGTATATTGCAATTCCGTTGGCGAGTGCCTTGATGATTAGACGCTCGATATAATTGCTGCCCGTGATTCTTTTGAGAGGCTTGAATATTATAGGATGATGTGATATAATAAGGTTGCATCCCGATGCAATGGCTTCATCAACAATAGCCTCAGTCACATCAAGACACAATAAAACCCCTGCAACTTCCGCATCTGTCAATCCAATCTGCAGGCCGCTATTGTCAAAATCGTCCTGCAACGGCAGAGGCGCGAACATTTCAAGGGCATTCGCTATATCTTTTATCTTAACCAAATTGCGATATAAGATTATTCCTATTGCAAAGATAGAGTTTTTTTTGCAGAGGTGCAAATTATGCCGGCAAATAATAAAGAACGGAGCATGCCTTTGTTGTCGGCATGCTCCGCATACTGTTAAAAATACGCTCTTCAGCAAATTTTGTCGTATGCGCCCTTTATCTGTTCAAGGGCCTTGACGAGTATAGAACGTGGACAACCGAGGTTCATGCGCATGAAACCCGAACCGCCCTCGCCGAACATGGCACCGTCGTTCATGCCCACCTTGGCCTCGCGTATGAAGAACTCTACCAACCGGTCGTGAGGCAAGCCGAGGCCACGCGCATCGAGAAAAACAAGATAGGATGCCTGAGGACGTATCATGCCCATCTTCGGCATATTTTCCTTAAGGTAATTTTCCATGAAATTGATGTTAGCCTCTACATATTCGAGCATCTGCTCAAGCCACTCGTCGCCTTCGTTGTATGCTGTTGCCACCGGGCCTGTGGCGAAGACATGTGCTGTATCGAGCTCGCTCTTGCGAAGGAACTCATGATACCGGTTGCGAAGCTCCTCGTTCTGAATTATATGATAGGAACTCTTCAAGCCTGCGATGTTGAATGTCTTGCTTGCTGCCATGAAAGTGATGCAACGCTCCTTAGCCTCTTCGCACGACATTACGAACGGAGTATGCTTGTAGCCCTTCAGTGCCATATCGCAGTGAATCTCGTCGGAGATGACAAGCACATCATTCTCGGCACATATACGGCACATGCGCGCAAGCTCCTCTTTAGTCCACACACGGCCGCCCGGATTATGGGGGTTGCAGAGCAGGAACATTCTGCACCCTTTTATCTTCTCCTCGAAATCTTCGAAATCAATTTCGAACTGGCCGTTGACAAGCTTCAGGGGACTTGTCACCAGAGTACGCTCCAAATCGTGCGTAACGTGGTGGTAGGGGTGATATACAGGCGGCTGGACAAGTACCTTGTCACCGGCATTTGTAAAGCACTGCAACGCGAATGATATTGCCGGAACAATACCGCCGACAAAACCAATCTCTTCGGGCTGCACTTCCCAACCGTAGTGACGTGACACCCAGCTCTGTATTGCCGGTTTCCATCTGCTGCAGCAATAGGTGTAACCAAGCACCTCGTGCTGCATTCTCTTGCGTATGGCATCAACTATGAAAGAAGGTGTCTTGAAGTCCATGTCGGCTATCCACATAGGAATGACCTCTTCTGTACCGAAAATCTCCATTACATTATCGTACTTCAAGCAATCGGTGTGCTTGCGCGGCACGATTTCGTCGAAATTGTATTTCATATCCTCAAATTATTTCTATTCTGTTCGTTATTGCATCGTAGCGTATGTTCTCATTGTCTATGAAAGACTGTATGACCCCTTTAGATGCAAGTTCTGCCACGGTTCCGCAATAGAGTCTCTTTCCTTCGGCAAGCCATACCTTGTCGGCAAGCCTCAGTGCAAGCTCAAGGTCGTGGGTCGATACTATCACTGCCTTTCCGTTATCCTTGGCAAGCCTCTTCAGGGTTCCGAAGAGATGCACCTTGCTCGGATAATCGAGGTATGCCGTAGGTTCGTCAAGAAGCATCACCGGTGTCTCTTGCGCCAGGGCTTTCGCTATCATGCATTTCTGACGTTCACCGTCGCTCAGCTCCTCTATTCTCCGCTTTGCGAATGAAGCAACCCCCATCAATTCCATAGCCTTAGCAACTGCGGCTTTGTCTTCTCCTCTCAGACGGCCCAGGAAACCGGTATATGGCGTACGGCCCAATGACACCAGTTCCTCTACGGTGAGAGATGCTGAAGGGGACGTTGTCAGCACAACCGATATCTGCCGTGCAATATCGCGTTGGCTCATGTTCTCCACATTGTTTCCGGAGAATTCCACTCTACCCGACAAAGGCGGCTGGTATGCAGCCAATGTACGCAACAGGGTTGACTTTCCGGCACCGTTCCTTCCTATAAGGGCCACAAGCTCACCGCTGGAGATAGAGGCATTCATTTCGGAGACAACGCATGTTGTCTTCTCTCCCCTGCCGTACCCTACCGATGCGTCCTTAATGACTAAAGCAGCCCTGCGCATAAGGAATCACTTATACTGCATCCACTCGTTGAGCTGCTCCAGTATCTCGTCACGCATCTTTTCAGGCATGTTGAGAATACGCGCTCTATGGCTGCCGCCTGGCTGAATATATACCTTTACATTCTGTTTGTTGCGGTCGCGCAGCCATGTGATGCCGCTTGCTGTCCATGGGTCAACCTCACCGTAGATAAGAATCATCTTCGGGTCATTCTCTGTATAGTAGTCCGTAACAAAACGGTAGTTGCTGTCGTCGAACTCAACATCGGCAAACTGCTCAGGAAGAAGCACGCGTCTCAGATAACCCTCAATTTCATTCTCGTTCACATACTTGCGGAACGGCTCGATGTTATAGCCATAGTAGCCGAAATCCTTCAATGCCTGTACGAAGAAAGACTCGATATCGCTTCCTGCTGCAAAGTAGTCGGGACCACACATCTTTACAAAGTAGTCGAAAATCACCTTATCATCGGAATCGAGTGCCGGAATGGTGTTGACAGGAGTACCCCACTGCCACATCGAGAACTGGTATTCAAGGACAAGAAGGTCGTAAACAGTAGATGTGGGCACACGGAACACCATGTTCTTCTCAAGGCAATATGCATCGAACATCGGCATCAGACGCTCCTTGCGCTCGAAAAGTTCGAACTGGAAGTTTCGTATAGCGTCACGCTCGGCCTTTGTTCCCACTCTTTCGAGGAACGATTCATGGCGTCCGTCCTCAACAGCACCGCTCAACGGGCCTACGTATGGAACCGATACGTCAAGGTCATCGGGGAAGTATGCACGGAAGAAAATAGAAGTTGAACCGCCCTTGCTTATTCCTGTTGATGCCCACTTGCCTTTGTAGAACGGCTTGAAGGCTGTTATAATCTTGTGGTAGTCGGTCATCGAGTTCTCTACTGTGAGATAGTCCCAATTGCACGGATTCGGCATTGAGCCTGAGAAGTAACGGTACTCGACAAAGATTATGTTTGCATCGAGGATGTAGGTAAGCTCTTCCATGTATTTGGGAGAGTTGAATGCATAATCGGCTCCGTAACCTTCGGTAACAAGGACTACAGGACGGTCGTAGCCACGGTGACCGAGCATTATACGCTGCTCGAAAGTACCGGCAGAAGCATCCTTCGGGTCGAGCTGCTGCGTAAACTTCATGAGAAAGTACTGACGTGTAGTGTCGGCTTTCTCAATCTTTTCGATAGAAGTTACAGACTCAATGCCTTCGAGCATTTTCTTTACATCAACCTCCTGTGCCGAAGCAAAAAGAGCCACGCACAAGAACGAAAGGAGAAACAGGAATCTTTTATTCATATATTATTTGTTTTATTGTCAACGAGTTAAATCAAGCAATAGATATATTGCATAAATTTATGCAAAATTACTAAAAGTTACAGGCAATGCAAAATTATTGTTTGTTGATTTTGGATTTCAGATATTCTATATTGCCTCTAACAGTTTTTATGTATGGATGCTCATCCGGCAAGAAATCCTTTAAAATACCGTATGACTTATCAAGGTATTCCAAAGCTTTGGCATAATCGCCTTGACTATAGTATATACCACCTATATTATTGTAACTGGTTGCTACATCGGGATGACGTTCACCTAAAACAGACAAACGGATTTCAAGGGATTTATTATGGTATTCCAAAGCTTTGGCATAATCGCCTTGACTATGGTATGCAAGACCTATATTATTGTAACTGGTTGCTACATCGGGATGACGTTCGCCTAAAACAGACAAACGGATTTCAAGGGATTTATTACAGTATTCCAAGGGTTTGGCATAATCGCCTTGACTATGGTATGCAAGACCTATATTATTGTAACTGGTTGCTACATCGGGATGACGTTCGCCTAAAACAGACAAACGGATTTCAAGGGATTTATTATGGTATTCCAAAGCTTTGACATAATCGCCTTGACTATGGTATGCAAGACCTATATTATTGTAAATGGTTGCTACATATGGATGACGTTCACCTAAAACAGACAAAAGGATTTCAAGGGATTTATTATGGTATTCCAAGGCTTTGGCATAATCGCCTTGACTATAGTATATCTGACCTATATTATTAAAACTGGTTGCTACATCGGGATGACGTTCGCCTAAAACAGACAAAAGGATTTCAAGGGATTTATTATAGTATTCCAAGGCTTTGGCATAATCGCCTTGACTATGGTATATCTGACCTATATTATTAAAACTGGTTGCTACATCGGGATGACGTTCGCCTAAAACAGACAAACGGATTTCAAGGGATTTATTATAGTATTCCAAGGCTTTGGCATAATCGCCTTGACGATTGTATATATAACCTATATTATTGTAACTGGTTGCTACATCGGGATGACGTTCACCTAAAACAGACAAAAGGATTTCAACTGCTTTATTATAGTATTCCAAAGCTTTGGCATAATCGCCTTGACGATTGTATATATAACCTATATTATTGTAACTGGCTGCTACATCGGGATGACGTCCACCATCTTTTAAAAGTGCTGATTGTAAAGCAAGTTTGTAATAATTAACTGCTTTGTCATATTCGGCAAGATATTCCGATATAAATACGCCGGCATCAAATTGCCAATCGATATTTGTTGTATCAAGCCCGGCACGCAGTTCAATATAATAAGCTGCAGAATCGTTCAGATGCTGAATCTTGAACATCTCGAACTTATGGTAGCAATCGGCAGCAATATCATCAAGATTTTTGCGGGCATATTCCTCGCTCTTCAGCAGCGCAGCTTCACGTTCGTCAAGTTCGGCACGTTCAGCCTCATTGATTCTCTCCTGACTACGCAACTGTTTAATACGGGAATGGATATCGCCCTTGCTATTGAGCATGGAATCGGCCTTTACAAGTTCTCCTTCAAGAATATACTCGCTTATTTTACGGTTATATTCATCCAGATTGTCAAAGTCGATGCGCGAATAGCGTTCTACCATATCCTTTATAAGTTTCTCGTTGTTGGCATGTGCAGAATAGAGCTGTTGCAATGCACTGTCACGTTCAGCCTTAAGAATCTTGTTTGAAGCGTACAGTTCTTCTATCTCATCCTCGCGTTTCTGCAGCTGGCGGGTGAGATTGCGCCGGATTCTGCGATAATTGGCAACTTCTGCATCCAACTGTTCCTGAGGTGCAGCAAGAACTATTTTGAAAGTATCGGGGCTTATGCTGTATTCCTTGGAGAGGACATCATTGTCAACAAGCACATATCCGTTCTTTATAACATTTTCAAGATAGAACTTTGTCTTAAGCAATTTAAGGCTGAAACATCCTGTATTTCCGCTATTGACCTCATTTGCGCCTTTCACCTTGACAAGAACATTTGAAATACCCTTGCCTGGAACATATTCACCATCAGCATTTATACGCCCTGGAGTCTTTACTAAACCCTGCTGAATTTGAGAAGAAGCAGATGCGTAAACCAAAAGAAACAAATGAAAGAATACGAAAAAGCGTTTCATAATAAAATTGGTTTTTGTCTTGATATATCTCACTTAAGCCTTATTACGCTGTTGGGGTTGCAAGGCATGTAAAGAGTATCGGCCATCAATGCTGCTGAAGATGAGATAGCATAGCTTCTACGTTGCTTCTCCAGCGGTATCTTGAACTCGACGAGGCCATCGGCTGCCGAAACGGCCTTTATTCCTGCAATCTCCACCTCGACACCGGGCACGGCAACCTCTCCCGATTCATCCTTTACATAGAAATGCACATCGCCATAGATTGCAGGGTCGCGCCTTATGGCAACATTTAGTTTCTCTTCAAGGAGCACTGTTGTGTCTGTTGCAAGATAGGAACCGCAACGTACACCGATACGGACATTCCCGTTGAAGAACTTGGCCGGTATATTCTTGAACATGACAAGGTGTTCCAAACCGGGAACGGTATCTATGCGCTCTTCATTTTCAAGTTCAAGTGTCACGATTATATTCTCCGGCGCCAGAAGCTCGCTGTTGACAAACGAATCGTTTACCGTTACTTCCACATCACGCGGATAGTTGGCCTGCCATGCAAAGAGAATAATGGCAAGCACTGCCAACAGGGAAATGGCCCACATGACCGTGCTGTATATCAGCCGTCTCTTGTGGCGTTGCCATATTGAATCGAACTCAATGCCCAGCAGCTTTGTTACAAGCTGCACATAGGCGCGTTCTTTGTTGAGCCATGGCCAACGGTAAACCTTCTCGTTGACATTGGCACCGAGTATTTCAGGGATTCCCAGTTCATCTACCACCGGGTTGAAGCACTCCGTGTCGGGGTTGCCGCTATGAGGTTCGCCGGCTACTATAAAGAAATGTATATTCGAGCTACGGCCTAACAAGTGGAAGAACTCTATCTCCTTAGCAACCCATTGCGACTTAGCCGAATTCGGCGAACAGATTACTATAAGATGACGTGCAGCCTTCAACCGCTCCTGCAGTTCTGCAGTGAGGCCGCCCGGCTGTATATCAGTCGGAGCAAAGAAGACCGGCTTGATAGGTCTCTTTTCCAGGTTATGCTTGCTGCACAAAGTTGAAGGCAACCTGTAGCTTTCGAGCTTGCGCTGCAGACGCTTGCCCCACTCCACATCCTTGGAGTTGTAGCTGATGAACGCAAAATATCTATATTTCTCCATATTCCTAAGAAGCTTCTTGAATTATCCGACTCTTATTTATCGTCTGGCTCTGATTTCATCTTCTGCACGTTCTATATTATCCTTGAATATCTGAAGGGTAGGATGATTGTGCGGAAGGAATCCTTTCATTATCCCGTATGCTTTCTTCAAGTTCTCGGCGGCTTTTTCAAAGTTGAGGAAGTTGAAATATACCGCACCGATATTGTTATAGCTTGTCGCGACGTCGGGATGATTCTCGCCATACACCTCAAGCTGTATGTTCAAGGCCTTTGTATAACATTCAAGAGCCTTCTGATACATCTCGATATTATTATATACAATGCCAAGATTGTTATAAGTGACAGCAACATTCGGATGATTCTCGCCCAGCACTTCGAGCTGTATGTCAAGAGCATCCTTATAATGCTTTATTGCCTCATTGTGCTTTCCGTCGTTCTCATATATGGCAGCAAGGTCGTTATAGCTCTCAGCAAGGTCGGGGTGGTTCTCGCCCAAGAGTTCCCGGCGCAGGCCCAAAGCCTTTTCGTGGTATTCGAGGCTCTTTTCCCAAATCTTGTCTTTCGCATACACGTCACCCATATTGCTGTAAACCGAAGCTACAGAGGGGTGTTTCTCTCCGTATGCCTTCAGCAGTATCTCAAGAGCCTTTCCGTAGAATTTCAGAGCCATTGAATAGTCGGCCATTACAACATATATGCCGGCTATGCCGTTGCAGCTCATTGCAACATCGGGGTGCTCACCGCCAAGAATCTCCTTGCGTACATCCATTGCCTTGTCAAAGTACTCCATAGCCAAGGAGTAATGGCCTTTCTTTTCGGCCAGAAGTGCCATATTGCCGTATGTGACAGCAATGTCGGGATGTTTCTCGCCATGAATCATAAGCTGAAGCTCAAGTGCCTTCTGATAATTGAGCTCGGCCAGTTCGTAGTTGCCGATGTTGAAATAGGCGACTCCGATATTGCCATACGATTTTGCTACTTCGGGATTATTCTCGCCATAAATACCCAGACGTATCTCCAGAGCCTTCCTGTAATGTTCGAGTGCTTCCTGGTAATTGCCTGTATTGCCATACAGCTGTCCTATGTTGTTATAGGTAGTCGCAATATCGGGGTGCTTGTCGCTCAGTATTGCACGTTGTATATCAAGTGCCTTGCGGTAATAGCCCAAGGCATTGCCGTATGAAGCAATCTCGCTGTATAATGTTCCGATATTGCAATAACCGGCAGCCACATCGGGATGTCTTTCGCCATACATGGAAAGCTTGATCTTAAGCGACTTCTCATAATATTCAAGAGCCTTGTCGTAAATGCATAGATTATCGTATGCAAGTGCAATACTGCTGTAGTTGGCGGCCATTGCCGGAGAAGTTTCCCCAATGAGCGAGTCGCCAATCTCCATTGACTTCAGAGAATACTCCAGTGCCTTGTTGTAGTCGCCTTGCTTGCTGAGAAGAGTACTTATGTTATTGTAGGCAGCTGCTACAGCCGGATGGTTCTCACCATACTGGTTAATGTATATCTCAAGAGCCCTGCTGTAGTAATCCATTGCCATAGAGTACGCCCCCGTCATATTATACACACCGCCCAGATTGTTCAGGCAGGCAGCGACCTCGGAACTGTTTGCACCGTGCAGCGACTCTTCTATACCCAATGCCAGGCCGTAGTATTCGATAGCCTTCGAGTAATCTCCGCTGTTTTCGTGGATATTGGCTATGTAGCTGAAGCATGAAGCTGTAGCGTCATGATTCCTGCCATAACGGTCAATGACAAGCTTCAACGACCTGTCGTAATAGGTGAATGCCGCAGCATAATCGGACACGAATTTATTAAGAAACCCTCCTGCATCGAGTTGCCACTGTACATTCTCCTCATCGAGTGCTGCACGCATCTTTATATAATATACAGCCGAGTCATTCTCATGGGACATCCTGTATATCTCGTGCTTGCTGTAGCAGTCGTTGGCCAGTTCCTCAAGGTTACGGCGTGCTATCTGTTCGCTCTTTGCATAGTCACCCTGCTCCTTGTCAAGTTCGTCACGCCTCGACTTGTTCAGTTTATTGTGCTCCATGTACTCTTTTACCCGCTGGGCGACATCGCCTTTGCTTCTGAGCATAGAATCGGCTTTAGCGAACTCGCCATTTTCCATGAAGAATGTTATCCGGCGGTTTGATTCATCGAGCTGGTCGTAGTCTATGGTTGAATAGCGTTCGACCATTTCCCTCACATGCTTTTCGTTCGTTTCCTGACTGCGTATGAACTCCTTATGAAGTTTGTTGTATTCCTCCTCGCTCAGCTTGTTCATTTTAAGAAGCGAGTCTATTTCAGCTGCTCTCTTCTGAAGTTGTTGCTGCATTGCACTACGCAAACGGCGTTCTGCCATTATCTCATCCTTGTTGCGCTGCTCTGGTGTAGTAAGGAGTATCACGAAGCTGTTAGGAGAGTAGTCGTAGTGTTTCATGAGCATATCCCCATCGACCAGCATATACCCCTTCTTGGAAACACTTTCAAGATAAAAGCTCCTGTTAAGAAGATTCAGTTCAAAGCTTCCGTCGGCACCGCTGGCTACCTCATTTGCGCCTTTTACCTTGACAAAAGCATCGGCAATGCCCTTTCCCGGAATATAAGTGCCTTTTGAATCGACGCGTCCGCGGCTCTTGACAACACCTTTCTGCACCTGCGCAAGAATAGGCAACACTGACAGCAATGACAACAGAAGAAGAAACAGTTTCTTGTTCATATACACGAATCTTACAATCAATTATAATTTACAAATATATCTAAATTATTGTAAACTACATAATTTATAGAGCGACATTGCAAAAGGCCATTCCATTATGGCAATTCAGCAACCATGCAGGAGAGACTCCGTGCTACATTTGCCGAAAAAACAAACAGAATGAAAAAGAAAATAATCTTCAGTTCGTCAAACGGCAGCCCTGCAATGACATTCCTCAACAACATAAAGGAGCTGTTCGGCAGCAACGACCTCGAACTGATAGCTTCGAAGATTGCGTCATCGTGCATGAACACTGCAATACGCATCGAGTACATATTCAACGGCGGTGTACTGAAGCTCGTCGGCAGCAATGCCTTGTGCATAAGAAGAGCCGGGAATATTCTTGCACTGAAGGCCGACAACGTAAGAGCAAAAGATGGAGTACTAATCATTAATTAAAGGATATGGCATCAATAAACAAAATCAGGATTGGGGATGATACATACGATATCATTCCCGAAGTAGGGAAAGGATTGCAGTTCGGTACAAGCCTTGCAAACCAGAACAAGCTGTATGTGACATTAGGCACAGCAGTTGCAAGCAACGGTATTGTAAACGACACCGGAATAAATGTAAAGGAGGGGAATTTCACCATTGACACCGCACAGTTCACTATATTCCTCAAAGCATTGGGATTCAAGACCGGACAGTAATGATAAGTATAGTAATAACCGCGTACAACGTAGCTCCCTGGATTGAAGAGTCCATTGCATCGGCATGCAGGCAGACATTCAAGGAACTGGAGATAATCGTGGTGGAGGATTGCTCTACCGACAACACCCGTGAGATACTCTCGCAAATAAAGGACTGGAGAGTAAAAGTTATATACAACAGCACGAACATGGGTGCCGGTGCATCGCGCAGGAAAGGAATAGAAGCCGCAGAGGGTGAATACATTCTCCTGCTTGACGGAGATGACTGGCTTGAGGATGATTTCATAGAGACGCTCTACAACTGCGCGAAGGAACATGACGCCGACATCGTCAGCGGAGGAATAAGAATCGCCAACAGCGACGGCAGTTGGGAGGGCAAGTCATACGGCAACTGCATTGTGGAGGGACGGGAAAAGCTAACAAGGTTCTGGGGTGAAAGGATTGTCTTCATGAACAACAAGCTTATAAGAAGGGAGCTTCACGACATGGTGCCCTACTGCAAGCGCAGGTTCATAGAGGACACGCCTGTAATAATTCCCCAGCTCTTCTTCGCGAACAAGGTTGTATATACCGACAATATCGGCTACAACTACCGTATGCGGCCCGGCAGTCTTACACATAGTGCGACAAGGTTCAAGAATGCACTCTTCAGGGCATTGTGCGCAGCCGACCTCATCAGATTCTTCGAAAAGCACGACAAGGAACTGCTTACGGCAATTCCGCTGGCCGAAGGATATGCCGGATGCATTAGCGAGATAAAGGATTGCCGCCCGACAAAGGAGATGATTGAGCCCTACATTAACGAGTGGATAGAGTTCAGCACCGGGCTTATTGCGAGACTCGAACAAGAAGAATAAAAAAAGAACAGGACTGCGCATTGAACAGTCCTGTTCTTTTTCATTATAGCTCGATTGCTTACTTAGAGCAGTAGCATGGAGTCATGTTGTCGCGCTCGATATCCTTGAAGTAGTTTACAGTACCTACCTTAAGCTCAGCAGTTGCCGCATCGTCGCAAACGATGATACCGCTCTGGTGCATCTGAAGAACGCTGATAGTCCACATTTGTGTGATATTGCCCTCAACTGCATGGTAAAGAGCCTGAGCCTTGTTGTGGCCGTTAACGAGGATAAGAACCTCCTTTGCATCCATAACAGTGCCGACACCTACTGTAACGGCAGTCTTTGGAACCTTGTTGATGTCATTGTCGAAGAAACGTGAGTTCGCAATGATTGTATCGGTTGTCAAAGTCTTGATACGTGTACGTGATGCGAGAGATGAGCCCGGCTCGTTGAATGCGATGTGACCGTCGGGGCCGATACCGCCAAGGAAGAGGTCGATACCGCCGTAAGACTTGATTTTTTCCTCATAGCGAGCGCACTCAGCGATAAGGTCCTCTGCGTTGCCGTTGAGGATGTTCACATTCTCTCTCTTGACATCTACATGGCTGAAGAAGTTGTTCCACATGAATGAGTGGTAGCTCTCAGGGTGCTCCTCAGGAAGACCAACATACTCGTCCATGTTGAATGTAACGACATTCTGGAAACTTACGATACCCTTGTTGTAAAGGTTGATGAGCTCCTTGTATGTACCGAGCGGAGTGCCGCCGGTAGGAAGACCAAGAACGAACGGTTTCTCGGCTGTAGGTTTGAACTCATTGATTTTCTTTGCTACATAAGATGCAGCCCAGCAAGAGAGTTGCTGATAGTTTGGTTGAATAATTAAACGCATAATTCCTAAAATTTATAGTATCCTTTAATTTGTAGTTTCTCAAATTGCGATTCCATCTTAAGAAGGCGCGGAAGATGCCTTTGCTTGCCGTCAATTACAGTATCTTTCTGAACAGCCATTACCAGTGTTCCGTCATAGTCCTTGAACATCATCGCACTGCCCACATTGCCTGTCATGAAAGGCTCCGGTTCTATTGTCCATGGGCCGTCGAGATGCCCTGTTTCGGTATATGCAACTCCAAGAGCCTTTTCATCACCGATGCACGTAGTGAAGATGATTCCCATTCTGCCGCCGTCGGTAACAAAGAGGAACGGAGCTTCCATAACCGGAGAAAAGCCATTCTCCTCACTATTGGCCGAACGTGACCATCCGTTACGCGATGCTGAGAACATTATATATGCTTCCCCTACCCTGCGGGCCATATTCTCGGAGAAGCGCACTATCTGCACCGTGCCGTCACCGTTCTGGCTCGCGTCCTGATTATATATCATATACGCTGCACCGAAATCATCGGTACAGAATGTAGGATGCACCGCTTTCTCGCGAATATCGAGCAGCTCACCGGCAACATCTATTGTCTTGTACGGCCCTGTTATGCTGTTTGAGACCAATGCCACGCACGAACGGCGCGGAAAGAGTTCCCCGTTGCTGCCGGCAACCATTGTGTCGGCACGTTCGAAGGATGCCATATAATAATAGCGGCCATTGTACTTGTGTATCTCCGGGGAGTAAATTGCCGAAGCCTTGCTCATCCACGAAGCCCGGTCCTGTACCAGGATGTTGTACGAGCCATGCCATAGACGGAGTTCCTTGCTTGTCCACATGTATCCGCCGTCGGCAACCATGTAATACATGTTGCTTTCGCTGTCATAGGTTATGAAAGGATTTTCCACGGACATTGTATCAATGGAGACGGTATCGGCCTTCACTCCTGCCGGAACGGTCAAGGTCCACTGCTCATCGGCAGACAAAGCACTCCTGTCGCCCCCGGTTCCGCAGGAAACAAGAGCAACCAATGCCAGCATGTATGCAAATACCTTACTCTTCACCTATTATAAACAGATTTATTGGTAAAGATAATCATTTTTATATAAACAAGACATCGAAAGCATAAAAAAAACATTTTACTGCTGTTTATTTCACAAAAAAGCGAAAAACATGCTGCATAAAGGTGCTTTTTCACAAAAATTAGGCCAGGCTTTGCGAAAAAACATACACCGGTTTTGTTTTTAGGATAAACCAAACTGAATCTGTCATGAAAACTATTTCAAAAAAGGGAGAAAACGAAAACGGTACAGCCAACCGCATGAACAATCGAGTCGGGATTCTATTAGTGATATCATTGACTTTCGTAATGATTTTTTCGGCAGTTACAGGTGCCACTGTAGCTCAGGAGAACAAAAAGATGACCCGTAAGGAGAAAGAGGCCGCATGGCGCGCCGAACGCCTGAAGAAACGGGCCGAGGAGAAGGCTGAAGAGATGCGCAACGACTCCATAGAGTTCCTGCAGACAATAGAGGCCATAAAGGAAGGCTCATGGGCTCTTGAGGCATCGAGCATAACATTCGACAATGGGGTGACCCGCTTCGTTACTCCAAGCACCAACTTCCTGTCGATGAACGAAGGGACAGGTGTTGTGCAGACCGCATTCGACAACAGCAACATCTACTCGCCTAACGGAATAGGCGGCGTTACCCTTGAAGGACGCATCACCGGCGAAGAGGTAAATATGGACAATGACGGAAATGTCACATATAATTACACTATCATGGGACCTCAGCTGTCGGCAACCGTCAACATCGTCATTTCGGGATACAGCAACCAGGCGACAGCCACTGTGAGCCCTAATTTCAGCAGCAACGACATGACAATGAGCGGAAGCATATATCCATACAGTTCTGCCGGAATATTTGAGGGAACGACCGGCTACTGACTGACAAGGGACCGCGACCCGTTCTGGGACTGGAATGACAGACCGGCATACAGACCGTATCCACCGATAATACCTCGGCCATGGCCGCCAGGAGGCATCAGACCACCCCGCCCTGCTCCGCCATCTTTAGGGCCACCGGCAGGGACAAGGCCTCCGGGGTTCGGTTCACCGGGAGGAGGCAACATAAAACCGCCTGGGTTCACAAGGTAACATATAAGGAGAGAGAGATGCGCATAAGCATCTCTCTCTCCTTATATATTATGACAATAGGTTGTTACTCCTCTGCCGGCTTCATATTTGTATAAACATTCTGTACATCGTCATCCTCTTCGAGACGTTCAACAATCTTGTCGATTGTCGCACGCTGCTCGCCGTCCAGTTCCTTCTGGTCGTTAGGAATACGTGTGAACTCACTGCCGGTTATCTCAAAGCCCTTCTCTTCAAGTGTCTTCTGTATCGCACCGAAAGACTTGGGATCGCCATAGATTGTGATTTCGTTCTCCTCCTCATCGTACTCGTCCTCAACGCCGAAGTCGATAAGGTCGAGTATCAGCTCGTCCATGTCAAGACCGTCTTTCTTGTTGAAAGTGAAAACGCTCTTCTGTGTGAACATGAAGTCGAGACTGCCCTGTGTTCCGAGTGTACCGCCGAACTTATTGAAGACAGCGCGTACATTGGCAACGGTACGTGTTGTGTTGTCGGTAGCAGCATCGACAAAGATAGCGATGCCGAACGGGCCGTATCCCTCGTATGTTACCTCCTTGTAATCCTTCTGGTCCTTGCCCATTGCATTCTTTATCGCGCGCTCGATATTGTCCTTAGGCATGTTCTCGCGCTTTGCATTTGCAATGATAGCTCTCAAGTGAGGGTTTGTATCGGGGTCGGGACCACCTGCCTTTACAGCAATGGCAATCTGTTTTCCAACACGGGTAAATGTACGTGCCATATTACCCCATCTTTTCAATTTCGCAGCTTTACGGTATTCAAAAGCTCTACCCATAGTTTTAATATTTTAGTTATTGTTATTCCGTTGTTTATCGCTGTACGGCACCGAGACGTTTCTCGAAGTTCTCCATGAGGCGTGCCATTGTCTTGTCAATCACCTTGTCGTTAAGGGTTGCGTTGTCATCCTGAAGAACGAAGCTGACAGCATAGCTCTTCTTGCCCTCTTCGAGGTTCTTGCCTTCGTAAACATCGAACAGAGTAACAGCCTTAAGAAGCTTCTTCTCTGTCTCACGTGCCACCTGCTCTATCTGGGCAAAGGTCACGCTCTTGTCGATAAGAAGGGCAAGGTCACGCTTCACTGCAGGATACTTGCTTATCTCGGCATAGCCTATCTTGGCATTCTTTACAGCCTTCATGAGTTCAGTCCAGTTGATGTCGGCATAAAGCACCTCGCTTTCGATGTCGAAACGCTTTGCAATCTTCTTGCGGAGAATGCCGAGCTGTGCAACAACCTTCTTGTTGCTCTGGGCCTGCACCTGTATAGCTGCCGAGAATATGTCGTCGCTGAATGTTGTGACAAGGCGCATGCCGGGCTTGAAGCCGAGGCGGTCGAATATATGCTCTACGATAGCCTTGAGGTCATATACCGAGAGAGGACGTCCGGCCTCTATCCATGACGAAGAGACATTGTTGCCGGTCATCCACAATGCGAGGTGATAGCTCTCGCTGTACGGGCTGAGGATTTTCTCCTCGACACGCTTGTCCGCATCAAAGCGGTAGCTGTTTCCGAACTCAAAGAAACGGAGGTCGGTAAACTTGCGGCTTATATTGCGCTGCATGCTTTCGAGACCGCCGAAAAGGAGTGTCTGGCGAAGCACGTTGAGGTCGTTGCTGAGCGGATTCATGAGGCGTACAAGATTCTCGCTCTTGTAGCTCTCAAGGCCGTCGTAGTATGCGGCAGCGGTCAGAGAGTTGTTCAGTATCTCATTGAAGCCGCAGCCTACAAGCTGTTCCGATATGAGATTCTGTAACTTGTG
Organism: Bacteroidaceae bacterium; assembly: GCA_017522915.1. Lineage (GTDB taxonomy): Bacteria > Bacteroidota > Bacteroidia > Bacteroidales > Bacteroidaceae > HGM04593. The sequence continues at coordinate 17,398 of JAFWXX010000019.1, read as the reverse complement.
CGACTTATCCTCGGCACCCTTGGTGATGATTGAAGAGTGAAGAGTCGTATTTATATCGATATTGTTATATCCGTATATACGGAGGATATCCTCTACCACATCGCATGGACGCTGTACATCTACACGGTAAGGAGGCACCTGCAGCGTAATGCCTTCGGCAGTCTCGGAAACAATCTTCATTTCGAGCGATGCAACAATGCTCTTTACAGTCTCAGGAGCAAGCTCTACACCGATAAGGCGGTTCACATAGCCGTACTCAAGTTCCACCTTGAAATCCTCTACCGGAGCAGGATATACATCTTTTATCTCCATTGAAATTGTTCCGCCGGCAAGCTCCTTTATGAGCATTGCAGCCTGCTTGAGCGCGTAAATGACGTTGTTGGGGTCGGTACCGCGCTCAAAGCGGAAAGAGGAGTCGGTCTGCAAGGCATGACGGCGCGATGTCTTGCGCACCCATGTCGGGTGGAAGTAGGCACTCTCAAGGAAGATGTTCTTTGTAGCCTCGGTTGTTCCCGACTCAAGGCCTCCGAACACACCGGCAATGCACATAGGCTCTTCGGCATTGCATATCATGAGGTCACGCTCCGACAGTTTGCGCTCTACGCCGTCGAGAGTGACGAAAGGTGTTCCTTCGGGGAATGTGCGCACTACAACCTTGCCGCCTTTTATCTTGTCGGCATCGAAGCAGTGCATCGGCTGGCCGTATGCGTGAAGGATGTAGTTGGTGACATCGACGATGTTGTTTATCGGACGGAGACCTATTATCTGCAGCTTCTCCTTAAGCCAGTCGGGGCTCTCCTTAACGGTAACGCCTTTAACTGTAACGCCGGCATAGCGCATGCAGGCCTCAGTGTTCTGCACCTCGATTTCTATGTCGAGTGAGTTATCATCGACCTTGAAACCGTCACATGAAGGACGGCGCAAAGAGCTTGTGCCCTTGTTCTGCATTGCATAGGCATAGAGGTCGCGAGCCACGCCGTAGTGCGAGCATGCATCGGCACGGTTGGGAGTGATGTCAACACCTATGAGGTAATCGCTCTTTATGTTGTAGTACTCCTTTGCCGGTGTGCCCGGAACAGCATCGGCAGGAAGCACGATTATTCCGTCGTGGCTATTGCCTATGCCAATCTCGTCCTCGGCACAAATCATACCGAAAGACTCGGCACCGCGTATCTTTCCTTTCTTTATAGTGAAGCACTCGTCACCGCTGTAGAGCTTTGTACCGATGGTTGCCACTACAACCTTCTGCCCGGCAGCCACATTGGGCGCACCGCATACAATCTGTACCGGATTGCCGTCACCGAGGTTCACTGTAGTTATATGAAGATGGTCACTGTCGGGATGGTCGATGCAAGTAAGCACTTCACCTATCACCAGGCCCTCAAGACCGCCTTTTATTGTCTGTACCTCCTCAACGCCGTCGGTCTCAAGACCAATGGATGTCAACGCCGCGGACACCTCTTCGGGTGTCATGTCGAAATCGACATACTCTTTAAGCCAATTATAAGAAATGTTCATATATTATATTTTTTATTTCAAAAGCCAGAACGGCAAAATACACCGCATTCTGTTTCAACTTGCAAATTTACACTTTTTTTCTCAAAATTAAGAGAATGTCTTAAATTTATTCAGCAATAAAATCATTTGTCACCCGTCACTGTCCGTTCATTCAGTTGCATCATTTTTCGAGCAGGCTTTTTTCACATAATATATTGCTGAAGTTTGTTTATTTATCACTACCTTCGTGTCAACAAAAAAAATAACGGTCCAGAATGCAAATGCTCAAAAAACTATTCGGATTTGATCCGCTACAGACAACTGTCAAGAAAGAGATTTTGGCAGGAATCACCACATTCCTTACAATGTCATATATTCTGGCAGTCAACCCAACAATGTTCAGTCAGCTTGAAGGCATGCCTATAGGAGCTGTATTCACATCCACTGCGCTGGCAGCTATAATAGGTTCTCTTGTCATGGCATTCTGGGGCAAGCTTCCGTTCGGATTGGCACCGGGAATGGGACTCAATGCTTTTTTCGTATATAGCGTATGTCTGGGCATGGGCTATTCTTGGCAGTTTGCGCTTACCGCGGTATTTCTCGAAGGACTCATATTCATACTGCTCACAGTGACGAATATCCGGGAGGCCATCGTCAACGCCATTCCTTCAAGCCTCAGGAATGCCATTGGTGCAGGCATTGGACTGTTCATTGCATTTATAGGCCTTAGCAGTGCCGGTATAGTTGTTAGCGACGAAGCGACTCTTGTATCTTTGGGAGATATAACTTCCGGGCCGGCACTTCTTGCATCGGCAGGAATAATCATTACCGGGTACATGTATGCCCGAAACGTTCCGGGAGCCATACTTGCAGGTATTATGGCAACAATGATTATTGGTATCCCTATGGGAATTACCGAATTCAATGGCATAATCTCACAACCGGAATCCATCACTCCCATCTTCTGTAAGTTCGAGTTCGAGAACATCTTCACCACCGATATGCTTATAGTTGTATTCACGCTCCTTTTCATAGATATGTTCGACACTATCGGAACACTTATTGGGGTTTGTACCAAAAGCAACATGATTGAAAAGAACGGCAATATAAGACGGGCTAAAGAAGCACTCATGGCAGATGCCATTGCAACTACGGCAGGAGCCATGTTAGGGACATCGACCACTACAACGTATATAGAAAGTGCGGCTGGCGTAGCGCAAGGCGGACGTTCGGGACTTACCGCATTTACAGTAGCTGCATGTTTTGCTGTCGCCGTTTTTTTCTCTCCGCTTTTTCTTTCCATACCGGCTGCAGCCACTGCTCCCGCACTCATAATCGTCGGTTTGATGATGATGGAGCCAATATTGAAGATTCCGTTCGATGACTTCACTGAGTCAATTCCTGCATTTGTATGCATCATCATGATGCCATTGACATATTCAATATCGAACGGGATACTGTTAGGAATGATAACTTATGTACTCTTGAACCTGATATGCGGCTCATATAGGAAAATTACACCGGCCATGTATATCCTAACCATACTATTCATATCCAAATACATATTTATATAACATTGGCCAGAGCTATTCTTACATTCTGATGATACCGCAAATAAGAGCGCACACCTTCCTATGATTATGTTTTGGCAACATACATTGTCAACGGCACTCTTTATCTTAACCTGAGTTCGATATAAAATTTTCGCTATAAATTGGTGTGTTTGTATAGTATTTGTCATCTCGAAACGGAGTTCGCCGCCCAAAGGGGTCAAAGGCAACGTATGTGAGAGATCTCTTTTTTTGCAATGTTTTTCTGTTTCTGTTCGCTCGTTGGTTTTGTGTACACGTTTTTTACTGATTACATGGTGGCACATTCCGCCCTGTCTGGCAATAACGCGCAGTATGTCATCATTGATTTGCAGATGAACCCACCGCACTTCTGACAAAAGCCATAAACAAGGGATTGGGATTAAGGACGGTGCCCGTATATTCCGGATGGAACTGGACTCCTACGTACCAACGGCAGGCGGGTACTTCAACAATCTCAACCAGCCCACTCTCGGGATTCACACCGGTGCACAACATCCCGGCCTGTTCGAACTGTCGGCGATAAGGGCTGCTGAATTCGTAACGGTGGCGATGCCGTTCTTTGACAGGAGACCTGCCGTATGCGTCATAAGCTTTTGAACCGATACTCAACTCACAGGAATAGGCTCCCAACCGCATTGTACCGCCCATTTGTGTGATATTCTTCTGCTCTTCCATCAGGTCAATTACATGATTGGCCGACTTCGGGTCCATTTCGCTGGAATTCGCGTCCTCCAGGCCCAACACGTTCCGTGCAAACTCAATAACCATAATCTGCATGCCAAGGCAGATTCCGAACGTGGGGATGTCGTGCGTGCGGCAATACTCGGCTGCAATAATCTTCCCTTCTGTTCCGCGTTGCCCGAATCCCGGACATATAACAACACCGTCCATAGAGGAAAGGGAGTCTGCAATGTTGCTATGCGTGAGGCTCTCACTTTGGATGAAATGTGTTCTGACCCTGCAGTCATTATATGTGGCAGCCTGTGACAGAGATTCCAAAATGGATTTGTAGGCATCCTGCAAATCGTATTTCCCGACAAGGGCAATATCAACCTCTTTGCTTGCCTGTTCCCGGCGACGGATAAAGTTCTGCCAGGCATCCAGTTCAAGCGGATTGCCACATGTCATGCCGAACTTACGGAGTATTACAGCATCCAGATTCTGCTCTGCCATTTTTATGGGTACCTCATAAATGGTAGGCAGGTCGATACTCTGTATCACAGAATCCTTCTCAACATTGCAGAAATGTGCTACTTTGTCAAGTAACCCTCGTCCGAGCCCGCGGTCACTTCTCAACACCAACACATCGGGCTGTAGCCCGAGCCCCTGCAACTCCTTTACCGAATGTTGTGACGGCTTGGTTTTCAATTCGCCGGCGGCTGCTATATAAGGAACATATGTCAAATGGACACAAACCGCATCATTTGCGAGTTCCCATTTGAGCTGACGCACAGCTTCAAGGAACGGCAGTCCCTCAATGTCTCCAACTGTACCTCCTATTTCTGTGATTATAAAGTCATAATCTCCCGTAGTTCCAAGCCTGAGCATCCTTCTTTTAATCTCGTCAGTGATGTGCGGAACTACCTGGATTGTGCGGCCGAGGTATCCTCCCTTACGCTCACGTTCAATGACAGCCTGGTACACTTTACCTGTCGTAACATTGTTGTCGGTACTTGTCCTGATATCCGTGAAACGCTCATAGTGCCCAAGGTCAAGGTCGGTCTCGCACCCATCCTCCGTCACATAACATTCACCATGTTCATAAGGATTGAGCGTCCCTGGGTCAATGTTGATGTACGGGTCAAACTTCTGGATGGTGATACGATAGCCTCGAGCCTGCAGCAGTTTGCCGATAGAGGCTGCGACGATTCCTTTGCCGAGTGAACTCGCTACGCCTCCTGTCACAAATATATATTTTGCCTGATTCATATCCTTATTATCTGTATTGATTCATTCCTGTATGCTCCATTTATTTGTTTGCTATGTAGTTGTAAAAACGCAGTTTTTATTACTCCCACTCTATTGTTGCAGGTGGCTTTGAAGAAACATCGTAGCATACTCTATTGATGCCTTTTACACTGTTGATTATTTCATTGCTTACCTGTGCAAGGAATTCATAAGGCAAGCGTGCCCAGTCGGCCGACATTGCATCGGTGCTTGTCACCGCACGCAGTGCAACAACCTGCTCGTATGTGCGTTCGTCGCCCATGACACCTACACTATGAACCGGCAGCAGCACCACTCCGGCCTGCCATACCTCGTCATATAAAGATTTTCCGTCAGGGCACCTCCAACGCAGCATGGATGATATAAAAATATCATCGGCATCCTGCAGAATCCTGATTTTTTCACGGGTAACTTCACCCAACACCCTTACTGCCAATCCTGGGCCGGGGAAAGGATGTCTTTTAATCAATTGCTCGGGCATTCCCAGTTGACGCCCTACACGCCGCACCTCATCCTTGAACAGCCAACGCAACGGCTCACAGAGCTTGAGATGCATCTTCTCCGGCAATCCTCCCACATTGTGATGACTTTTGATTACCTTTCCTGTAATATTCAGGCTCTCGATGCAATCTGGGTATATTGTTCCCTGTGCCAACCAGCGCACACCCTCAATCTTACGGGACTCCTCTTCGAACACCTCTATGAATTTTGCCCCGATGATTTTACGTTTCTCTTCGGGGGAAGCGATTCCCTTCAATGCCGCTAAGAACCTCTCGCCGGCATCTACTCCGATAACATTCAGTCCCAGACACTCATAGTCACGCATGACGCGTTCATATTCACCTTTGCGTAGTAGGCCGTGGTCCACAAATATGCATGTCAGCCTCTTGCCGATGGCCTTATTCAACATGACTGCCGCTACCGAGGAGTCGACACCTCCTGACAGGCCGAGTATTACACGCTCGTTGCCAATCTGTGATCTCAACTCCTCTACAGATGATTCGATAAAAGAGACCGGACTCCAGTCCTGACGGCTGCCACATATATCCACCGCAAAATTCTTCAGCAACAGTGCGCCCTGTTCCGAATGGAATGCCTCAGGGTGAAACTGTACGCCCCACAACGGCTCAGCATCTGCCTGATACGCTGCATATCTGACCTTGTCGGTGGAGGCTATCGCATGGAAACCTTCGGGCAGTGATGTTATAGTATCGCCGTGGCTCATCCACACTTGTGAACCTTCCCGGAATCCCTTGAACAGCGGATTGCCGGAATCGAATCTTTGCAGTTCAGCCCGTCCATATTCACGGGCGACAGCAGGCTCTACTCTACCACCATAAAACTGTGCCATGAATTGTGCACCGTAGCAGATTCCAAGTATAGGATAACGCCCACGGATATGTGACAGGTCTACCTTGAATGCCTCCGGGTCATAGACGCTGTAAGGTGAGCCGGAGAGTATTACACCTATTATGCTCTCATCATCGGAAGGGAACCTGTTATAGGGCAAGATTTCACAGAAAGTATCAAGTTCACGCAGACGGCGGCCAATCAGCTGCGTTGTCTGTGAACCGAAGTCAAGGATTATAATCTTCTGCCGTGCCATATCTATAAATTATTATCGTTGCCGTATTCTGCCCAACTTTTGATTGCAAGCCGCTCTATCGACATATTGCAGAATGCATTTATGAAAGCACTCGCAAGGCGGGCATTGGTTATTAAAGGTATATTCAAATCCACAGCTGCGCGGCGGATGCGGTAACCGTTATCCAACTCACCGGCACTCAAATTCTTGGGTATGTTTACTACAAGGTCTATCTTTCGCTCATGAAGCATGTCAAGAGCCTGTGGCTGCAGCCCCTCACTTGGCCAATAGACAAAAGTGTTCTTTATACCGTTTTCTGCCAGGTAGCGCGATGTTCCGCCTGTCGCAAACAGCGTATATCCCCTATCCTGCAACAGCCGTACGGCCGGCAGCATATCTGCCTTTTGTTTTGTGTTGCCTGTTGACAGGAGAATGTTCTTCGCAGGAACACGGTATCCCACAGACAGCATCGCTTTCAATATGGCCGATTGGGTATCGTCACCTATGCAGCCCACCTCGCCTGTGGAGGCCATGTCGACACCCAGGACAGGGTCGGCATTCTGCAGACGATTGAACGAGAACTGGCTTGCCTTGATTCCCACATAGTCCAGGTCGAAGAGATTCTTTGCAGGTCTCTCGACCTTCTTGCCTAACATTATGCGGGTTGCCAATTCAATGAGATTCAGTTTAAGTATCTTGCTCACAAACGGGAATGAGCGTGATGCCCTAAGGTTACACTCAATGACCTTAATCTCGTTCTCACGGGCAAGGTATTGGATGTTGAAAGGACCGGATATGCTCAGTTCCTTTGCAATCTTTCGGGATATACATTTTATTCTCCGCATGGTCTCGATATAAGTTTTCTGCGGCGGAAACTGGATTGTGGCATCACCTGAGTGTACACCGGCAAACTCCACATGCTCGCTGATAGCGTATGTAATGATTTCTCCATTCTGTGCCACGGCATCCATTTCAACCTCTTTAGCATCTTCGATAAAACGACTGACGACGACAGGATGTTCCTTTGATACACTTACTGCAAGCTTGAGGAAACGTTCCAGCTCATCATAATTTGAGCACACATTCATCGCTGCACCCGAAAGGACATAAGAGGGACGCACAAGTACAGGGAACCCGACCTTGTCAATAAATGTATCAATCTCTTTCATTGAGGTGAGCGCCTTCCATTCAGGCTGGTCCACCCCGATTCTGTCGAGCATTGCCGAAAATTTATCCCTATCTTCTGCATTATCGATTGATGCCGCATTTGTTCCAAGAATATGTACCCTTTGACTATCCAATCGCAATGCGAGATTGTTGGGAATCTGTCCTCCGGTAGAGAGAATGACTCCACGCGGGCTTTCCACGTCCAGTATATCCATGACACGCTCGAAGGTGAGCTCATCAAAGTATAGCCTGTCACAAATATCGTAGTCGGTAGACACCGTCTCCGGGTTGTAATTTATCATAACACCGCGATAGCCCTCTTTGCGGATTGTATTCAGAGCCTGTACTCCACACCAATCGAACTCCACTGATGAACCGATACGGTAAGCGCCAGAACCGAGAACAACAACAGACCTGTGGTCTTCTGATTTCCTGACATCACTCTCGACACCGTTATATGTAAGATACAGATAATTTGTCTGGGCAGGATACTCTGCAGCCAAAGTGTCTATCTGAGAAACGACAGGGACAACCCCCATTGCCTTACGGTAGTTACGTACCTTGAGCGCTGCCTGTTCGGTATCATCGTCAAAACCGATGGCCCGTGCAATCTGAAAATCAGAGAAGCCTTGCCGTTTGGCTTTCCTGAGCAAACATTCGGGCAGCGATTGCAAATCTGTGATACTATGGAGTTCTATTGACGTATCCATTATATTCTGCAACTTATACAAGAACCACTTGTCTATTTTTGTGAGAATGTGAATCTGTTCGACAGTGTATCCCGCACACATAGCCTTGCTTATAACAAAGATACGTTTATCGGTAGGCTCCCATAGTGATTTGTCAATATCCGCAATTACAAGTTCCTTGTTCTCTACAAAACCGTGCATACCTTGACCTATCATACGCAATCCCTTCTGTATTGCCTCTTCAAAAGTCCTGCCTATGGCCATTACCTCACCTACCGATTTCATTGAGGAACCCAATTCCCTCTCCACGCCGTGGAACTTACCCAAATCCCATCGTGGAATCTTGCATACTACATAATCCAATGCCGGTTCAAAAAAGGCAGAAGTTGACTTTGTTACGGAATTCTTCAACTCGAACAGGCCATAACCCAATCCGAGTTTCGCCGCTACGAATGCCAGCGGATAACCTGTCGCTTTTGACGCCAAAGCCGATGAACGGCTCAAACGGGCATTTACCTCAATGACACGATAATCTTCCGACTCCGGATCAAGAGCATACTGTACATTGCACTCACCGACAATACCTATATGGCGGACTACGCGGATAGAAAGCTCACGCAGTTTATGGTATTCGCTGTTGGAGAGTGTCTGCGAAGGAGCTACGACAATAGACTCGCCTGTGTGGATGCCAAGCGGATCGAAATTCTCCATATTGCAGACTGTAATACAGTTGTCATACGAGTCGCGAACAACTTCGTACTCAATCTCTTTCCACCCTTTCAGGCTCTTCTCCACCAGAATCTGCGGCGAAAACGAGAATGCCTTTTCACACAACGAATCCAGTTCCATTCCATTATTGCAGAAGCCGGAGCCGAGACCGCCCAGCGCGTACGCCGCACGGACAATCACCGGATACCCTAATTCGTTGGCAGCCTCGTGTGCCTGGGCTGTTGACTCCACTGCATGGCTGCGGATTGTCTTGACCCCTATCTCATTAAGCCGCCGGATGAACTTTTCCCTATCCTCCGTGTCTATGATAGCCTGCACCGACGTGCCCAGCACTTCAATGCCGTAGCGTTCCAGGACACCGCTCTTGTATATTTCAACGCCACAATTGAGGGCAGTCTGGCCACCAAAGGAGAGGAGGATGCCGTCAGGCCGTTCTTTGGCAATGACACGTTCTACAAAATATGGCGTGACAGGCAGGAAATAGATATTGTCGGCTATGCCCTCGGATGTCTGCACGGTTGCTATATTGGGGTTTACAAGCACTGTCTCGATACCCTCTTCCTTGAGCGCCTTCAATGCCTGACTGCCTGAATAGTCAAACTCTCCGCCCTCCCCTATTTTCAGAGCGCCGGAGCCCAGAAGCAGGACTTTCTTTATATTACACCGTTTCATTGTCACAATAATTTTACGAATTCATCAAAAAGGAACTCTGTGTCTGTCGGGCCCGCAGCTGCTTCCGGGTGGAATTGGACCGAGAACCAAGGTTTGCAGCGATGACGGATTCCCTCATTCGACCCGTCGTTCATATTCTCGAACAGAGTCTCCCAATCGGTTCCCAAGGTCTTGTTGTCTACTGCATAACCATGGTTCTGACTTGTTATAAAACAGCGGTCTGTCCCCACCATTCTCACAGGCTGATTATGACTCCTGTGACCATATTTGAGTTTATATATTGAGGCACCACCGGCTTTTGCAAGCAGTTGATGTCCCATACATATTCCAAAAACAGGTTTCTCGTCATGCATTGCCCGTCTGATATTTTCTACTGTTGCCTGACATCTGTCGGGATTACCCGGGCCGTTGGAAACAAGCACACCGTCATATTCCAATTCCTTGAAATCATAATCCCAAGGGACTCTAATTACCTCCAGACCACGCTTTATCAGACACCTGATGATGTTTGCCTTGACTCCGCAATCAACAAGAACAACTCTTTTTGATTTACCCTCATTATATTGTATGACTTCGCGGCAACTGACTTTCTCCACATAATTCTCCGAGCCATAATCAACTGGTGACAAGGTGTTGTCTGCACCCTCAATCTCTATCTTGCCCAGCATCACTCCCGACTCCCTTAAACGCTTTGTGAGGGCACGTGTATCTATACCGGTTATGCCGGGAATATTCTCGCGTTTCAGCCATTCCCCGAGGCTTTCGACAGCATTCCAATGGCTGAATGACTCACTGTAATCGCCGACAATCAGTGCCTCGGGGTGTATATGCTCACTTTCCCAGAATAACTTCCCGGGAACGCCATAATTACCTATCAACGGAAATGTCAGCACTGCTATCTGGCCTGCATAAGATGGGTCGGTAAGGCTCTCTGTATAGCCGGTCATTGCTGTGTTGAAGACGACCTCCCCACTTGCCGGATGCTCTGCCCCGAACGAGTAACCGTTGAAGCGGGTGTTGTCGTCAAGGATTAATGCTGCTTTCTTCATTTTCAATATAATCAATAAATGCTTTGTTCAGAAGTCTCAACCCTCCACAAGTAGGATAATCTCCACTGAAATACCAGTTACCTGAATGATTCGCGCAAGATTTTTTCAACCCTTCAATGCTTTGATACACAATCTCAACCTTAGCCTTGATTGAGGGAGGGGTGATCAGTTCCGCTATTTTTGTGGAAATATCTTCATCAGTGAATGGCTCATATATATTCTTTACATAGTTCCGCATCTTCTCTTTGGGCAAATTCTCCTGTACCTTGCAACTGTTATAGGTTGAAGTGATTATATCCTCTTTCCCCTGCTCTTTAAGCAGGGCTATCGCTGCACGGAAAGTAATGAACTGCTCCATGCTCGACATATCAATCCCATAATAATCGGGATAACGGACCTGAGGAGATGAAGAGGCAATCACAATCTTGCGCGGATGCAGCCTGTCGAGAATGGAAATGATGCTTTGATGCAATGTAGTGCCACGGACGATGCTGTCATCTATGACTACCAGATTATCCACGAACGGCTCTATGCTCCCGTAGGTTATATCATAGACGTGTGCGGCAAGGTCATTGCGGGTCTTGCCTTCGGCGATGAATGTGCGCAGCTTTATATCTTTTATGGCAACTTTTTCGCTTCGTATGCGCATTGAAAGAATCTGCTCCAGTTCTTTATACCCGGCCTTGTGTCCCAACTCCCTAATCTTTCTGGCTTTCAACTTGTCAAGATAATCATCCAACCCCTCCAGCATGCCGTAGAATGCGACCTCGGCGGTATTCGGGATAAAGGAAAAGACCGTGTGCCGGATATCATAATCTATCGACTTAAGGATTGCCGGCGTAAGATTTCTTCCAAGAGCCTTACGCTCCTGATAGATATCCTTGTCGCTACCACGGGAAAAATAGATTCTTTCAAAAGAACAGGGCTGCAGTTGTTGCTGCCTGTTGACTTGTACAAGCCTGGTGTCGCCCGATTTCTTTATGATGATTGCTTCGCCTGCCCGCAACTCATTTATGGCTTCCACCGAAACATCAAGGACCGTCTGGATTACAGGGCGTTCCGAGGCAAGAACCATCACTTCGTCATCCTTATAATAAAATGCCGTGCGGATACCCCAAGGGTCTCGCACGGCAAATGAGTCTCCGCTGCCGGTCATGCCGCAGATGACATAGCCTCCGTCCCACCATGGACTTGAAGTCTGCAGAACATTCTGCAAATCCAGACGCTCTTCTATACGGCAAGTCAATTCTATGCCTTGTAGCCCTTCGTTTCTGCACTCGCCGTAGAGCCTCTCGACCTCCCTGTCAAGTCTGTGCCCTACCTGTTCCAACATTATGTATGTATCGGCATATTTTCGTGGATGTTGTCCGGCCGACGTAATTTTGTCAAAAACCTCATCAACATTCGTGAGATTGAAATTGCCGCACAATGCAAGATTCCTGGCACGGTAGTTGTTGCGTCGCAAGAATGGGTGGATGTACTCCAATCCTTTCTTGCCCGTCGTGGAATAGCGTAGGTGTCCCATATACAACTCTCCGGCAAAAGGCAATCTCTTTTCTGCCATTATCGCATCCTTCAATTGCCCGGCTGTCAGCGAATGATAGTTATGATATACGGCATCGAAAATTTCAGATATGGCACTTGTACCGACTGCGCGTTCCCTGAACATATACTCTTCACCGGGAGCAGCGTTAAGTTTGACGCAGGCCAATCCGGCTCCGTCCTGACCTCTGTTGCGCTGCTTCTCCATCAACAGATAGAGCTTGTTCAGGCCCCACATCCAGGTGCCGTATTTCTCTTGGTAATACCGGAGAGGTTTGAGCAGACGAACCATCGCGACTCCACACTCGTGCTTTAACTTTTCCATGTCAATTGAATTGCGCTGCAAAATTATTTTATATAATGTGACAGTCTCATCGCGACAACAACTTTTGGAAAAGAGAAATCGTTACACTTTCAATATTAAAGTTTTTAAGAATATTTAGATTAAATGTTAAAGCAATTCAGTTTTCTTGATTGTACTTTTACAGCGCATGTAATTTTTTTGTTTGTTCGGCACTCCTTCTGCGTCACAACTTAAAGGCAATCTCATTAAATTTGCAGCATAATTCAGGTAAATCAGATGGGAAAGGAACCAATATCAATGACGCTGACCAAGATGACAATATATACCGGATATCCTGCCGATATTACCGTATTGTATTTCTTTAAGGTGTATTGCCTGAAAAAGATCATGACCTGTAAAAGAATATGTTATGGCACTCCTGAATGAATTCTTTTTAGAGTTACCGGGCGAGAGTCTGTTTTCGGATGTAGCGAAGAAAATCAACACATTCAAAGTCATCCGACCCAATGCCGAACTTATTGATATGGGCATAAACGACGTCACCAGTCCTCTGCCCTCCCCTGTTGTCGAAGCTATGCATAAAGCAGTGGATGACATGGCCGATTCAACAACGTTTCACGGTTATGGCCCCGAACAGGGATACGAGTTCTTACGGGAAGCCATTGTCAAAAACGATTTCAATCCCCGTGGCATACACCTGATGCCCAACGAAGTCTTTATAAACGACGGTGTAAAAAGTGAAATCGGGAATATCGGTGATATCTTGCGTGCAGATAATACAATAGGTGTCATAGACCCTATCTATCCTATTTACATTGAAAGTAATGTAATATCAGGCAGAGCAGGAGTCTTCAACCATGGCAAGTGGAGCAACGTATGCTATTTGAACTGTAACGAGAACAATGGCTTTACGCCAATGCCTCCTGAAATCCCCATCGATATTGTCTATTTATGCTCACCCGATAATCCTACGGGGGCAGCCTACAGTAAAGGGCAACTCAAGAAATGGGTGGATTATGCATTAAAGAACAATACACTTATCCTCTTTGATGCCTCTTATGAAGCATATATCCAATCGCCGGATATTCCACACTCCATATATGAAATACGCGGCGCAAAGAAGGTCGCCATTGAGCTCCGGAGCTTTTCGCGGACTGCCGGTTTCACAGGTTTGAGGTGTGGATATACCATTATTCCCAAAGAGCTGATGGTGCAGACACTGGATGGCCGTAGATTACAGATGAATACATTGTGGAGCCGTAGGCAGAGCGTCCGTTTCAATGGCGTGTCGTATATCACCCAATGTGCCGCTGCTGCGACATATTCTCCCGAAGGAGAAAAAGAACTTCGCACAACAAGGGAATATTACATGGAGAATGCCCGTCTAATGAGACGGATACTGTCACAATTAAACCTAAAGATTTACGGCGGCGAACATATTCCTTATCTGTGGATAAAAATCCCGACTGAAACATCATCATGGGAGTTTTTCGAATCGATGTTGTACGGTGCAAAGGTAATATGTACCCCGGGTGTCGTGTTCGGCCCCGGCGGTGAGGGTTTTGTGAGATTGAGCGCATTTGCGAAAAAAGAGGCATGCGAGCAAGCCGCAAAAAGGTTAAGAGATTGGTTAAAATAGCATTATAGTCAGTTATGTCTACACTAAGATTCAATGTTGTGGAGAGTGCTTTCCGCAAGAAAGCTGCTGCAGTGAAGATTCCCGACAGCCGCCCTTGCGACTATTTCGGGAAGTATGTTTTTGGTCGTGAACAGATGTCCCGCTATTTAAAATCCGAAACATACTCATCAATGATAGATGTCATCGACAAGGGGGCTACCCTTGACCGCAAGGTTGCAGATGAGATTGCCGAAGGAATGCGCCGTTGGGCTGCGGACTTGGGCGTTACGCATTATACCCATTGGTTCCAGCCTCTCACCGAAGGAACGGCCGAAAAACATGACTCGTTCTTTGAGCCGAACGGTAAAGGCGGGTTGATTGAAGAGTTCTCGGGCAAGTTGCTCGTCCAGCAGGAGCCCGATGCCTCCTCGTTCCCCAGCGGAGGTATCCGTAATACATTCGAGGCCAGAGGCTATTCGGCGTGGGACCCCTCATCACCGGTTTTTGTTGTCGATGACACACTGTGTATCCCCACAATCTTCATTGCCTATACGGGTGAGGCACTTGATTATAAGGCACCTCTTTTACGTGCACTGAGTGCTGTAGACAAGGCTGCAACAGATGTTTGTCACTACTTCAATCCCGGAGTACAGAGAGTATTTGCCTATTTAGGATGGGAACAGGAGTATTTCCTGGTTGACGAGGGGTTATATGCTGCACGCCCCGACCTGCTGATGACCGGAAGGACCCTGATGGGACAAGAGGCACCGAAGAACCAGCAGATGGAAGACCATTACTTCGGTGCAATACCTCAAAGAGTTGCAGCATTCATGAAAGACCTGGAAATCCAGGCACTGCAATTGGGAATTCCGGTGAAGACCCGCCACAACGAAGTGGCTCCCAACCAGTTTGAACTGGCACCGGTCTTTGAGGAGTGCAACCTTGCGGTAGACCATAATATGCAGATAATGTCACTCATGCGTAATGTTGCCCGTAACCACGGATTCAGGGTCCTGCTGCACGAGAAACCTTTCAAGGGTGTCAATGGCTCAGGAAAGCACAATAACTGGTCGCTCGGAACCGATACGGGAGTGTTGCTTATGTCACCTGGCAAGACAGCTAAGGAGAATCTTCGCTTCGTGACATTCGTGGTGAATACACTGAAAGCCTTGTATCATCATAACGGCCTTATCAAAGCCTCCATTATGAGCGCCGACAATGCCCACCGCTTAGGCGCCAACGAAGCACCTCCTGCTATCATCTCCTCATTTCTCGGTTCACAGTTGTCCCAGGTCTTGAAGCATCTTGCCGAAAACGACAGTGACGATATCATTTCCTTTGGCGGCAAGCAGGAGATGAAGCTTGATATCCCGCAGATACCGGAGATTATGATCGACAATACCGACCGTAACCGCACATCGCCATTCGCCTTTACGGGCAACCGTTTCGAATTCCGTGCAGTAGGCTCCGGTGCGAACTGTGCCTGTGCGATGATTGCCCTGAATACCGCAGTCGCAGACCAATTGATTACATTCAAGAAGGATGTCGATGCACTTGTCGAGGGCGGTGAGCAGAAGATGAAAGCCATTGTCAAGGTTGTCCGCCGCTACATAAAAGAGTGTGCCCCTATCTGCTTTGACGGTAACGGCTATTCCGACGAATGGAAAGAGGAAGCTGTCCGCAGAGGCCTTGATTGCGAAACAAGTTGTCCTCTGATTTTCGACAACTATCTGAAACCCGAGAGTATCGCAATGTTTGAGAATACGGGAGTCATGACCCGTAAGGAACTTAAGGCCCGCAATGAGGTGAAATGGGAGATGTATACGAAGAAAATCCAGATTGAAGCGAGAGTCCTCGGAGATTTGGCAATGAATCATATCATTCCTGTAGCAATGGAATACCAGAGCAAACTCATCGCTAATGTCCACAAGATGATGGATATATACACGCTGGAAGTCGCCGACAGGCTTTCTGCGGAGAACATGCGTCTGATAGAGGAGATAGCTGAGCATACCATTTACATCGCTGCTCATGTTGAAACGATGATCGAGGCGCGCAAGAGTGCAAACCGCATTTCTGAGGAGAGAGAAAAGGCAATTGCCTATCATGATACAATAGCTCCAATGTTGGAGCAGATCCGTTATCACATCGACAAACTGGAATTCATTATCGATAACCGTATGTGGCCGTTGCCTAAATATAGAGAACTTTTATTCATCCGATGAGTTCATTGGTTGTAATTTAGCGGTTAGGTTTGTTTGGCAGGAGGAAGGGCATATTCCCTTCTCCCTTGTGAAAGCGGTAAAAAGGATTACCTGACCTGACATTTAAAGTTATATAAAGTACAGGCAAGATGTCAAGAGTAGTCAGATTTACAAAAATGCACGGACTTGGCAACGATTATATATATGTCGATACTTCATTGTATCCTATAAAAGATCCGTCGGCAACTTCCATCAAATGGAGTGATCGCCACAAAGGAATTGGTGCTGACGGCTTGGTCCTGATAGGAATGAGCCCGGTTGCAGATTTTTCCATGCGTATATTCAATGCCGACGGTTCCGAGGCAATGATGTGCGGCAATGCCAGCCGCTGCATCGGCAAGTTCGTATATGACAATGCCCTGACAAGAAAGAATGAGATTTCGCTTGAGACGTTGTCCGGAATCAAACGGCTCATGTTGCATGTCACAGGCAATGAGGTTGAGAGTGTCACCGTAGATATGGGAGTCCCCTCTTTATCCAATTCCCGACAGGTGGCAACAAGGGACGGTAGCTTGATGAAAAAGGATTTCAACATCAATAGTGTAACCTATTACGGTACATATGTGTGCATGGGTAATCCGCATCTTGTCATCTTTGTGGAAGATGTGGAATCTGTTCCATTATCAGAGATTGGGCCCATATTAGAGAATCATCAACTTTTTCCTCAAAAGACAAATGTAGAGTTTGCGGAAATAAAACCAGACGGAAGCATTCGTATGAGAGTTTGGGAACGGGGCTCAGGC
>JAFWXX010000018.1 GCA_017522915.1 Bacteroidaceae bacterium | reverse complement strand
TCGTGCGTAGCACCGATGAAATTGGTGCCGCACGGGTTGCTATAAGGGCGGTATTATCAACCAAAAAGAGGTTGACTGAAATTCCCGTGTGCCGGGCGTTTTGGTACTTTTGAGCGACAAAAGTACATGATAGAGCGACAATAAGAAGAATAAAAGATAACTGATTAAGGGTAAAACGAACCTTGGAATAAGATATTTGATAGAAATTAATCGTACATATACAATAGAATTTCTACTGAGCCCACTTTTTGCCTAGCCCCCAACTTTTGAAGGTGAGCCAAGTATTACCGGATTTCACCCCAAATATGGGGTTTTTGCCAAGTTTGGCGGTGCAATTTCCCTCTTTTTGTTACGGTACTTGTTCTAATGGTAATTTTGCACCGAAAATAATATGCAAGATGAATTTTGAACTGAGGAACGTATGTGCATTCGGCGATTCCGTGATGAAAGGAATCGTTGTCGATGAAGAGAACTCGCCTGCGGGCGGTCTGAAATATAAGATAAGCAATATGGGATTTGCTGCGCGTTGCCGCAGACAACTCGATATTGAAGTCGAAAACTTTGCAAGATTCGGCGGTGTGGTGTCGCATGGCATCAAGCTTCTCGGGCGTTATGTGGAGAAGATAAGAAAAGCCGATTTCGTGCTGTTCGAATATGGCGGCAACGATTGCGATTACAACTGGAAAGCGATTGCGGAATCACCCGACGAAGAGCATCTGCCTAATACACCGATACCGCAATTCGTATCGGACTATTCTGCTTTAATAGACAATGTCAAATCATTGGGTTCCAAACCTGTATTGCTTTCTTTGCCAGTGTTGGAACCGAACCGCTTCTTCAACCATGTAACCCGTGGAATAAACAGCGATAATGTGTTGCGTTGGTTAGGAGGAAGCGTGCTTTCCATTGACCGCTGGCACGAAAGATACAATATGGAGATTTTCCGTTTGGGAGCGCAGAAGAGAGTTCCAGTCATTGACATAACGTCGGTCTTCCTGGAAAAGAAGGATTTCTCCGATTATATATGTGAAGATGGAATACACCCGAATGAAAAAGGACATGCTCTAATAGAGGGGGCGATTCTTGATTTTGTGGGGCAGTACAGATAAAAGGCCGTGAGGCCTGTTTGATAGTGTGATTGTGATGCAGGCACGCCGTGAGGCGTGCCTGCATTGTCTTATCATACTTTCTTTCTCTTCTTGCCGTCTTCGCCATATGCGTAGCTGCCGTAATGATATCCATATCTGTATCCATAGCGGTAACCGTATCTGCTGCCTTTTGTCTCAACACCGTTGAGAATGATTGAGAAGTTGTGCAGCTTTTCGCTTTTGTAGATTTCCTCTATTTCACTAGTCATGGAGCGTTCCATAAGACCGGCTCTGACAAGGAAGAATGTATTGTCGGCATATTTCTCAATAATGTGTGTGTCGGCAATGATGTCAATAGGCGGACAGTCGATTAATATATATCTGTATTTTTCCTTGGCATCGTTTATGAGTTCTTCAAAACGGCCCGATTCAAGCAGCTCTGTCGGGTTCGGCGGAATAGTGCCGACTGGGATTATATGCAGGTTGTCGTACTTGCTGTCTATGGTCATTGCCTCTTCGGGCGTGTTTATCTCTTTGGCAAGATAGTTGCTCAGGCCTATGGCCGGGGAATTTATATGCTTTGAGAGGGATGCACGGCGCATATCTCCGTCAATTACAAGCACCTTTTCTTTTTTTATGGCAAGGCTGATGGCTGTATTGAGAATGCAGAATGTCTTTCCGCTGCCAGGGTTGAATGATGTAAAGATTATAGTACTGTTCTTGCGTTCTCTCGTCATGAACTCGATGTTTGTCCTCAATACACGGAATGCCTCATTTATTATATTGCGGCTTCCGTCTTCGACTGCTGTCAACAATTTCTCGCCTTTTCGACTCTGCTTGCCGAACTTCGGAAATCTTCTTTCCGGTGTGCCAACATACGGTATCTCGCCTATTATAGGTGCTGTAATGTTTTCTAAGTCTTTCCTTCCTCTTATCTTTGTGTTGGACACCTCTTTTAGAACAAGTACAGCCGATGGCAATAAGAGGCCAATCAGGAGTGATGAAATGAATATCTGCTGCTTCTTGGGTGCTGTCGGGTCAAGACTTCCCGATGGTGGCGTGATTATACGCGTCTTGTAGGCAGTGAAAGTCTGTGACAATTGGTTCTCTTCGCGCTTCTGAAGCAAGAAGAGATAGATTTTCTCCTTGATGCTTTGTTCGCGTTCGGCACTGGCAAGGAATGTTGTCTGTTCCGGGTTCTTGGCAATTTCGTCCTGGACTCCTCTTTTTTCCCTTGACAGGGACGATACCTGCGCTCTTAATCCTCTCAGATATGTTTCTATGGATGATATTATGGATATTCTCATTGAGGATAGCGTGAGGTCCATGTCGCGTACAGCTGGTGTCTGCTCGTTGCTTTTTGCAACAAGGTTATTCCTCTCTATCATAAGAGTGTTGTACGATGCTATTTGGGAATTTATGTTTGCATTGTTTATGCCGGAGTTGATAGGCAGAAGCGAACTCTTGTTTGCTCTTGACTTTACATTTTCAAGAATGCTCTCTCCCATATCAAGCTGGCTTCGTACATTGTCAATTCTTCTTGATACGTCGCTTTCTTTTGCCATGTTCATGGCAGCAGCAGCTTCGAGGTCGGGCAATTGGTTGTCGCTCTTGAATGTCGAAATGTCTCTTTCTACCTTGTCTAGCTCCGCTGTTATTACCTCAAGGCGTTCGTTGATGAACTTCTCGGTTCCCTCTGCGGCCTTGTTCTTGTCCTTTATCCAGTTTTCGTTGTAAATTGTCACTAACATGTTCAGGATGTCGTCGGCGCGTTCGGTGCTGTTGTCGCTTGCCGAAATCGTTATGATTTCTCCGTTTTCGTCAAGAAGGTTGTACGAAATGCGTCCTGCGAATTTCCCAACCGCACTTCCAAGCCCGATGTGATTTGCGTGTATGGTTGCTGTCTCTTCAATCGGGCATTGCTTGTTGTATTCAAGTATAATGTCTCCAAGCGGAGTGCTTGCAAATACAATTGAATCTTCTTCGAAACTTCCGTTGAACACAGTCTTGTCCTCAGGTGAAACTTTTGCTCCCTTAAAATTGTACAGTTTGAATTTCTTGTCTGTAGTGATGTCAATGTCCATCGACGCAGTCTCGTTGAGCTCTATGTTGCCGAAGTTTACTTGAACGGGCAGGTTCTCGCCGTATAATGTAATAGGGTAGAAAGGTCCGTCTGAACTGTACTCAATGTACAGCTTTAGACGTCTTACTGTTTCGACAATGGTCTCTGGGGCTCTGAATGTATAAATCTCGTTGTATGCATTTGATGTATTGTGGATTGCACCCATATTGGCGAAACTTTCCATCTGCTCGTCCAACGAAACTCCTTTCTGCCCCGATTTTATCAGTACTTCGCAGTATCTTGAATATACAGGTTGAGTTGTAGCTGTCTTGTATGTGGCATATCCCAATGCCAGAAGCAGGGATATCGCGAACCAGTGCCAGTGTGATATGCAAATGTACAGAATCTCACCGGGAGTGTATATGTTTGTATTTGTTCCTTGTCTTTTCTGTGTAACAGCCATGTCTATATGTGTTAATTCTGATATGGAAATTATTTATTCTGCAAATATAGCGAAAGGCGAGCGGAGAATAAAATAAGTTCACTTATTTTTTATTCCGAGCCGCTATGATATTCGAGTTTGCCTCAAATATAGCGAAAGGCGAGCGGAGAATAAAATAAGTTACTTACTTTTTTATTCTATTTTTGAGTCCTTTTGTGGTTTTGTGTGTCATTCGTCAATTGTGTCTGTTTTGGCTGATATTCGGCTTAATTCACATTGAATATCTATGATTTACCATGTTTAATTGAAAAAAAATATCTTTTCTTGTAAAAAAATCTTCTTTTATGCCTTGATATTGTGATTTTTGTTATCTTTGTGCATCGTTAACCAAAAAAATAGAAGGTATTATGAAAGAACTCATTGAGAAAATCCAGGAGACTTATGCTGCATTTGCAGCTGACGCAACAGCTCAGGCTGAGAAGGGTAACAAGGCTGCAGGTACACGCGCACGTAAGGCTTCTTTGGAGCTTGAGAAGGCTATGAAGGCTTTCCGTAAGGCTTCTCTCGAGGCTGCTAAGAACTAATTTAGCTTCGTTATTAAAATAAAAGCCACACCGAACCGGTGTGGCTTTTATTTTTTGTTTACATATCTCAGTTTATAAAACCGTATATCTGCAAGTGATATTTGTTCGCATACACTTTGCATATGTGATGCGAACATTTTGCAAACACAGATAATGGTTTGGTAATGTCGGAATATTTATATTTGCACAAATCAATGACGCATGAACAGGACTTTTTGCTTTTTATCGTTTCTGTCTGTATTTGTGCTGTTAGGCTCGTGTTCTGATAGAAATAGTGGTGTACATAATGATATGGTAGGTACGTGGGTGTTGAAAAAGATAATTTTCCCCACGGGTTACGAAGCTTTATATCCGAATGAAAGGGGATACACGCGTTGTAAGATATATGATGCGGACAGTACTTTCTATTATGCGGAATTGCTGACTGTTGATTCGGAAACCATGATAGTCCCTTTGGAATATGAACGCTATACTTTTATAAACGATGTTGAGGATACGTTGCTTGTTGAGAATGGGCGGTTCATGAGGCATTTCAGATTGATGAACGATTCCGTTTATATGGTATTCAATAATCTTGAGCAGGAGATATGGATGAAGGCTAACAGTATGACTGCTGCACGAAAGGATGAAATAAGACGTGCGGTGAAGGAGAATATAGATTCCGGGGAAAAGAATTCTAAGAATTTCATCTTCTCGACAAGTGAGAAGCAACTGATGCGTATGAACCAGAATATGTATGTGCTGGTAGTGGCGCTTGTTTTTGTGGCTTTGTTGCTCGTTTTCTATGTCCGTCATATAATAAAGAAATCGAGGCTGATAAAGCGCGAGCTTGAACATATAGAGGAGTTGAACCGTTTGAGGCCAAAACCAGTGGTACAGGCGATGAGGATGGTTGAGAGAGATTTTTTTGCATCGGAATATTATCTGGCATTCAGGATGCGTCTTGAAAGAGGAGAAGCTCTTAAGGATTCAGAACTCGATGAACTTGAACGAATGGTAAAGCCTGTTTATCCTGATTTTGCAAACCGTCTTTATAAACTTTATAATATGTCCAGACATGAATATCATGTTTGTTTGTTGCTTAAGGTAAATATCTCTCCCGTGCTGATTGCCAATGCTTTGTGTAGAGAAGTAAGCAGTATCTCCAGTACCAGGAGCCGGCTTTATGGAAAGGTTTTCGGAAAGAAAGGTGGTGCAAAAGAATGGGATGCGTTCATAAGTACGTTATAATTTGATTTGTATTTGTGATGAAAAAGTGTTTTTCTTTAAATGTCTTGTCGGCATTTGCCGTGTTTTTTGTTCCTGTATGGCTTTTTGCCCAAATTGGTAATGGGCGTGTGGCGGACGAGGAGCTTAAAGGTGCTTGGGTATATACGTCCTACCGTATAGGTGAAAGGGTTTTTGCCAATGATTTTCCGTCCATTAAAATTTATGGAGAGAATGGGGAGTATTGCTGTGCTAGGGCGCAGAAACTGCGTTGCGGAACTTGGCGTATTCTGCCTGTTGACTATGGCGTTTATGTGTTCCGGAATGGGGAATACACGGAATGCGGCAGGAAGGGAAATCTGAATCTTACATCACCTACAACATTCAACGGCATGTATATCGGACGGTTGGAGTGTTGGGAGAAGGTCGTTGATTTTCCTGTTGAATTGAAAAGGTATATATTGGAAGAGTGCAGAAAAGCAGTTCTTGGAGATCCCGAAATGTATCAGGGATTGATAGAGGAGTATTGGATAGGAAAATAGCCTGGCTTGATTGAGATAATCAAATTGCCGAATAGTTTTTGTTTAAGGAAAAATGTATTAACTTTACAAAGTTTTGTGCGCGTGTGCGCATATATGCGTGTATCATTTAACTAAAACCAATATAACTGACTATGAAAAAAAGATTTGTTTATGCTGTTGCCGCGATGCTTATGATGTCGTCTGCAAGCTTCGGCCAGGCTTTGAATGGCTTTGCCTACGGCGATGTCGATGCTCCACGTGGCTATGGCTATGTGAAAGGGCAGGAGGCCGGTCTTGTAGAGTGGGAGTCTCCTACGGAATTGGCACTTAACAAAGAGCAGCCCAAGGCTTGGTTCTTTAATTTCGCAACCGAGGAGAATGCACGTAAGGTGCTTCCCGAAAACAGTGAGTACTACATGTCGCTTGACGGTACATGGAAGTTCAACTGGGTTGCCAACCCCTGGGAACGTCCGGTGGATTTCTTCAAGACCGATTACGATGTTTCGGCATGGGACGATGTACAGGTTCCGATGAACTGGAATGTATATGGCCTGCAGCCCGACGGCTCACAGAAATACGGTACTCCAATCTATGTGAACCAGCCTGTCATCTTCAAGCATCAGGTAGCTGTAGGAGACTGGAAGGGCGGCGTGATGCGTGAGCCTGCCAAGCATCATACTACATACAAATACCGTAACGAAGTAGGCTCTTATCGCCGTACATTTACAGTTCCGGCAGAATGGGCCGGCCGTGAGGTATATCTTAATTTCGACGGTGTCGATTCTTTCTTCTATCTTTGGGTAAACGGCAAGTATGTGGGCTTCTCAAAGAACTCACGCAACCTTGCGGCTTTCAATATCACGAAATATCTTGTAGAGGGCGAGAATATGGTCGCTGTAGAGGTTTACCGTAACAGCGATGCCTCTTTTCTTGAGGCGCAGGACATGTTCCGCTTGCCGGGTATCTTCCGCACTGTTTCTCTGACATCTTCAAACCCGCTCGAAATGCGCGATGTACGTGTGCGCACCGAACTCGACGAACAGTACAAGGATGCTGTTGCGAACATAGAGGTTGATGTGCGTAACCTTTCTGCAAAGAAGATGAAGAAATTCCAAGTTAAGGCACAGCTCTACAAGAATGCATTGTACAGCGACGAAAACGAGATTGTCGAGGGTGCAACAGCCGTTGTTGCCCTTGATGAGATTCTTGCCGGTGACACTAAGTCCTTGAAGCTTGATATCCCTGTTTCGGCTCCTGCAAAGTGGAGTGCAGAGGAACCTAACCGATATACATTGGTGGTTTCTCTTCTCGACAAGAAAGGCAATGCAGTTGAATTGGCTTCGGCATATTTCGGCTTCCGTGAGATTGAAATACGTGATACAAAGGCCGAGGATGACGAGTTCAAATTGGCTGGACGCTATTACTACCTGAATGGCAAGCCAATCAAGATGAAGGGTGTCAACCGTCATGAGAACAGTCCGGTGAGCGGTCATGCTGTGACACGCGAGCAGATGAAGAAGGAGGTTATGCTAATGCTTCAGGGCAATATAAACCATGTGCGTAATGCTCACTATCCCGATGCTCCCTACTGGTACTACCTATGCGACAAGTATGGTATCTACCTTGAGGATGAGGCTAATATCGAGAGCCATGAGTACTATTATGGCGATGCTTCGCTCTCTCATGTTCCGGAATTCACTGATGCGCACGTGGCTCGTGTTATGGAGATGGCGCATGCTACAATAAACAATCCTTCGGTTTGTATATGGTCGCTCGGCAATGAAGCCGGTCCTGGCGATAACTTTGTCAAGGCATACCAGTCACTTAAGGCATTTGATAAATCACGTCCTGTACAGTACGAACGTAACAACAATATCGTTGATATGGGTTCAAACCAGTATCCTTCAATAGGCTGGACCCGTGAGGCCGTAAAGGGTAAGATGAATTTGGTATATCCTTTCCACATATCGGAGTATGCACACTCGATGGGTAATGCTGCCGGCAACCTTGTTGACTATTGGGAGGCTATCGAGAGCACCAACTTCTTTATCGGCGGTGCTATCTGGGATTGGGTTGACCAGGCTTTCTGGAATGTCGATGCCAAGACAGGAAAGAAATACCTGGGTTATGGCGGTGACTTCGGTGACCGTCCGAACGACCATACTTTCTGTATGAACGGAATTGTTTTCCCGGACCTCTCTCCAAAGCCTCAGTACCACGAAGTGAAGAAGGTATATCAGAATGCCGGTATAAAGCTTCTTGATAACGGCGAGGTAAGCATCTTCAACAAGCGTTACTTCAACTGCCTGTGCGACCTCGATGTTAAGGTTTCTCTATGGGAGAACGGCAAACAGATAGATTCATACTTCATGCCGGATATGAATATTGCTCCGCGCACTGCCAAGAGTTTCAAACTTAAGTTCAATAAGGCGAATTTTGCTGCAGACAAGGAGTATTTTGTAAAGGTTCAGCTGCTTTTGAAGAAAGACATGCCATGGGCCAATAAAGGGTATGCGCAGATGGAGGAGCAGATGCTTCTGCAGGGTGCTGCAAAGGCGGCTCTTCTTGCCGATGTTGCTAAGAGTGACGTAAAGATAACCATTGCCGAGGATAAGGAAAACGCTATAACAACAGTTGCCGGAGAGGGTTTCTCTATTGTGTTTGACAACAATGCCGGCGTACTTGAAAATGTAGTGTACGGCAATGAGACCGTATTCGAGAAGGGTGGTGCGATGAGTCTCAGTGCATACCGCGCTCCTGTCGATAACGATATCTGGGCATGGAACCGTTGGTTCGGCCTGGGATTGTATAATCTTGAAGACAAGGTGACTTCATTCGTGTCGCAGAAGAATGCCGACGGTACAATAGTACTGCAGTATATTGTGCGCTCACAGGCTAAACATCCGGGCCGTCGTGTGAAGAATGAAGATAACAGCTTTACTCTACAGAATGATGCGCGTGAATTTGGCGAGAATGAATTCCATTTTGTTTCAAACAGAATATGGACTATATATCCAGACGGTTCGGTTGAGCTTAACAGTTCTGTAACAGGCAGTGATGCTGCTGTCGCTCTTGCACGTATCGGCTATCTGTTGCAGATGCCTAAGGCTCTTGACCGTTATACTTACTATGGCCGTGGCCCATGGAACAACTATAACGACCGTCGTACCGGTGCCTTCATACAGCAATATTCAAGCACCGTTGCCGACCAGTTCGTACACTTCCCCAAGCCGCAGGATATGGCTAACCGCGAGGAGGTCCGTTGGGCAACATTGACAAATGCTGCAGGAAACGGTGTTATATTTGTCTCTACAGGCTCTCTCTCTACAACAGCACTGCCATGGAACGACGTGGAGCTTACAGAGGCTGCTCATCCATTCCAGTTGCCGGAGTCATCGGGTACATGGTTGCATCTTGATGCGAAAGTGAACGGTCTCGGAGGCAACAGCTGCGGTCAGGGCGGTCCGCTTGAGCACGACCTTGTGAAGTCGGGTGACAACAGTGTCGGCTTTATCATGCGTCCTGTAAAGGCCGGTGACAACTACGAGGCTCTTGCCAATGTTGCTCCTTCGGGCGTGATTCCTGTAGTTCTGAAGCGCGACTTGCGTGGTGTAGTTACTATGGATTGCGCAAAAGCGGGTGCCGAGATATATTATAAGGTAGGAAAGAAGGGCAAGAAGACGCTTTATACAGCACCGGTTGATATGAGCAAGGGCGGTGAGATAACAGTATGGGAAAAGGCTACGCCAAAACTTGCAGCAACATACAAGTACGACGAGATAACCTCTATTCCTATTACAGTTGCGTTCTGTTCAAGCCTTGAACCCGGTTCCGGTGCCGAGAAAATGCTGGATGGCGACCCATCTACCTTGTGGCATACAATGTACTCTGTTACCGTTGCCAACTATCCTCACTGGATTGATTTCGATGCAAACGAGGAGGTAACAATCAAGGGCTTCAAGTATATGCCTCGTCAGGATGGCGGAAACAACGGAAATATCAAAGGCTATAAGCTTCAGGTAAGTGCAGACGGCAAGAACTGGAGTGAGCCCGTGGCCGAGGGCGAGTTCCCTTATTCAGCAGAAAAACAGACTGTAATGTTCAAGACTCCTGTAAAGGCACGTTACGTGCGCTTTACAGCTACAAGTTCACAGAACGGACAGGACTTCGGTTCAGGTGCTGAGTTTGAACTGATAAGGTAATAGAATCCTCGTATATACAAATCACTCCCCTAATCTTTGTCTGCAACAATAACAGACAAAGATTAGGGGAGTGATTCATGGTTATTTTGTTTATAAAGCATGATTAGCATTTTTTTGCAGCGGTTTAATGAATATTCTTATATATTTGAGATGAATCTCGAATATATTCTTCACTCACTGTGAAAAATATTGAAGCAAGCTTAATATTTCTTGCTCGTTTCTTTGTATATTTGTACAATAGCTTCTCTTGTCTGGATTGTATGTACGGTTCAGGATTGA
>JAFWXX010000052.1 GCA_017522915.1 Bacteroidaceae bacterium | reverse complement strand
TCTCGACATGCGCGCCAACCGCAAGGATGCCATGAGCTCTATGGGCCTTGACGAAAACAGGAAATGCATCCTCATCGTTGGCGGCAGCCTGGGAGCACGAAGCATCAATGAGGGAGTGATGGCAAACATTGAACTTATAAGGGAGAACAAGGATATACAGTTCGTATGGCAGACAGGAAAGCTCTATTTCGAGGAGATGAAGGAAAGAGCCGCCGCTGCAGGCAAACCTGACAACCTTATAATAACAGACTTTGTTTCGAACATGGCAAATGCCCTTAGTGCAGCGAATCTTGTTGTCTCACGTGCAGGTGCCGGCTCAATTTCGGAATTTGCCCTTATAGGCAAAGCTGTGATACTTGTTCCGTCACCGAACGTGTCGGAAGACCATCAGACAAAAAATGCCATGGCCCTGGTAGAGAAGGATGCCGCTATATATGTAGCCGATGCCAAAGTAAAGGAAGAGCTAATAGCAAAAGCCATTGAAACAGTAAACGACGATGCACGCATCGCAACGCTTGAGACAAATATAGAGAAACTTGGAAAGCCTAATGCCGCCGAGGATATTGCAAACGAAGTCATTATGCTTGCCGATGCATACATAGAGAAAGAGACCCGTAGAAAGAAGGAGAAACTGAAATGAAGGGATTGAAAGATATAAAGGCCGTGTACTTCCTGGGAGCCGGAGGTATCGGGATGAGTGCGCTTGTAAGGTACTTCCTGAAACAGGGGATGTTTGTTGCAGGATATGACCGCACACCCAGTGAACTTACATCAAGGCTCATTGAAGAGGGTGCTGTGCTTCATTTTGAGGAGAACACGGAACTCATTCCCGAAATATGCAGGAATCCTTCGGAGACTCTTGTCATATATACACCGGCAATCCCTGCCGACCACAAGGAGTGGGCAATGTTCCGTGACAACGGTTTCACCATAAAGAAACGTGCCGAAGTATTGGGGCTTATAACAAAGGACAAGCTCGGTATCTGTGCTGCCGGCACCCATGGCAAGACAACGACATCGACTATGACCGCACACCTGTTGAAGCAGTCCCATGTCGATTGCAACGCATTCTTAGGCGGAATATCGAAGAACTACAAAAGCAATCTCATACTAGCCGACAACAGCGACCTTGTTGTGATTGAAGCCGACGAGTACGACCGTTCATTCCTGCACCTGGAGCCTTACGTTGCAGCAATCACATCGGCCGACCCGGACCACCTCGACATCTATGGCAACAAGGAGAACTATCTTGAGGCTTTTGCACAGTTTACCGAAAAGATACGCAAAGACGGATATCTTATAATCCATGAAGGCCTTGAGGTTGTTCCGCGCACTAAGGAAGGTGTACGCACATTCACATACGGGCGCGAAAGCGGCGATTTCCATGCCGAAAGAGTACGTATTGGCAACGGAACCATAATCTTCGACTATGTATCACCCTGGCAGAGGATATCCGATATTGAACTTGGAGTGCCGGTAAGCATCAACATAGAGAACGGAATCGCGTCTATGGCTATGGCTGAAATCTGCGGTGCAACAGCCGAAGAACTCAAGAATGGAATGAAGAGCTTTGCAGGTGCCGACAGACGATTCGACTTCCATATAAAGGAGGATAACCTTGTACTTCTCAGCGACTACGCACACCACCCCGACGAAGTAAAGGCATGTGCAAGATCCATAAAGGAGCTTTACAGCGACAAGAAGGTTACAGTACTGTTCCAGCCACACCTTTACAGCCGTACAGCCGACTTCTACAAGGAGTTCGCCGAGAGCCTCTCCTTGTTCGATAAGGTTATACTTGTGGAGATATACCCTGCACGCGAGAAGCCTATGCCCGGCGTGACAAGCAAGCTGATATACGATTGCCTTGCAGAAAGTGTGGAAAAGAAGATGTGCAGCCGTGCCGACGTGCTCAAGATTGTCGAGGAGGAAAAGGATAATATTGAGGTACTTGTATCGCTTGGTGCCGGAGACATTGAGAACGATGTTCCTGAAATGAAAAAGATACTGATTGGAAAAAGATGCTGAAGAAGATTCTGAAATACATGATTGCAATAGCCCTTGTATGCTATGCAGCGTTTGCATTTGTATATATTCCATTAATGGACAATGACAACAGATGCAAAGGGGTATTGGTGTATATTGAGGGCGACAAGATGGAGGCCATGAGCAGAGAGGGCATCATGGATATGCTTGAAAAAGAGGGGCTCGCCCCTTTAGGCAACCATGTTGACAGCATTGTATGCGGCAGAATAGAGAAACATCTTGGAAATCTTTCGATTGTCAAGGAGTGTCAGGTCTATTTGAGCACAAAAGGATATGTGAACATTGATATCGAATGCAAGCTTCCGGTTCTGAAAGTAGTCGAGAATAGCGGAAGAACATATTATGTGGATTGCGAAGGGGATATCATTGAAGGAATAGAAAAGGCTCTTTACCTGCCGGTTGCAACCGGTTGCATTACAGACAGCATGGCAAGTCGTGAACTTAAGGAGATTGCCAAAGCTATAAACGGCGAGGAGTTCTGGAACGCACAGATTGAACAGATTCATTTTGACGAAAGCAGAGATATTGTAATTGTACCGAGAGTGGGAGACCATATCATAGAACTGGGAAAAGCAGAAGATGTCAAAGAAAAGCTCCAGAAGCTATACATTTTCTATCATAAGGTAATGAACACTATAGGATGGAACAAATACAGCAAGCTGAACATAGAGTTCAACGAGAAAGTCATTTGCACGAAAAGATAAACAGATATATGGGAAATACTAATTACATCACCGCGATTGAGCTCAGCTCATCCAAGGTTTCCGGAGCTGTAGGCATTGAAGCCTATGACGGAATAAAGATACTGGCTACTGCAAGCACACCGGTTGACCGGTTCATATCAAAGGGTGTCGTACGTAATGTCGATGAAACGAGCAAGGCTATCAACTGCATAATAAACAGCCTCGAAGCAAGCCTTGACAATGTAAGCATAAAAAAGGCATACATCGCCTTTGCCGGATTGACTGTGCACTCAATACCTTCTAAGATTACAAAAGGCTTTGACGAGCACACGAAGATTACCCCGGAAATCATAAACGACCTGGCAATGGAGAATGACGATACATTCCAATGCCCTGCAGGATATACCAGAGTGCAGGTTGTAAACCAGGAATACAAGCTGGACGGAAAGGTAGATACAAACCCTATTGGAGCTCCTACAAGGACTATTGAAGGAAACTACCTGAACATTGTAATCAAAGAGCAGTATCTCAAGCAGCTCAACGACAGCTTTGAACAGGCAAGAATTGAAATTGCCGACAGTTTCAGTGCTGCCAGAATGGATGCAGATATCCTGCTTAGCAAGGATGCACGCCGCAATGGATGTGCATTGGTAAACATTGGTGCAGACACAACAACCATTGCAATATACAATAATGACATATTGCGCATGCTTACCGTGCTTCCTCTCGGCAGCCATAACATAACCATGGACCTGTGTGCCGGCCAGCTCTCGCTTGACGAAGCAGAAGAGATAAAGATTACACGCGGATACAAGTCTCCAGGCAAGGAAACCACACCTATTGACTCCGAGCTTGTCAACAGCATTATCAATGCCAGAATGAGCGAGATACTGCAGAATGTAAGATACCAGGTCGAAGAGTCGGGCGAACTCATAGGGCATATAATCTTCACCGGTGGCGGCTCAAAGCTCAAGAACATCGAGTTGCTTCTGGAGGAATTTCTTCCCAACTTCAGGACAGAAGTCATTTCAGAGCCACAGTTCAGCCTTGTAGGCAGCAGCGGTGTGAACCTTAACGGAATATTTACCACTGCACTCTACGGACTTCTCAAAAAGGGTAAAGAGAACTGCTGCGAGGAAACAAAGAAAGAGACTTCTAAGATTGTCGTTGAGCAGGATATATTTGGAGGGAGCAATGATGTGAACGAAAATGAGGTTACCGAGGAGGTAAAGCCAAAAGAACCGGAGATGAGCAAAGAGGAAAAGAGAAGGCTGGAAAAAGAAGAGAAAGAGAGGAAAAAGGAGGAAGAGAGACAGAGAAAAGAGGAGCAGAGAAGAATAAAGGAGGAGCAGAAAAGGATTAGAGAGGAACAGAGAAGGAACTCTCCTGGACTATTCGATGCCATAATTGACAAGTTCAAGAAAGGGACAAAGGACTTTATCGGGCAAGTTACCGATGACGAGAAAGACGAGGATTACGATGACGAGAACTAACAGATAAATGATACAGGAAAGTATGGAAAATAACACACAAGTAAAAAGCAGCCTGCCTTTTGCAATACCTACAGACGCACCTAGAATAATAAAGGTTATCGGCGTAGGCGGCGGTGGCAGCAACGCAGTGCAGAACATGTACCGCAAAGGCATACATAATGTATCATTTGCGGTGTGCAATACCGATATGCAGGCATTGCAGAACTCACCTATTCCGAAAAAGCTTCAGCTTGGCGAGAAAGCCACGGAAGGACTTGGAGCAGGAAACGATCCCGAAGTAGCACGCAAGGCAGCAGAGGAGAGCCGGGAACAGATTGAACAGCTCTTCGACGACGGCACAAAGATGGCATTCATCACAGCCGGTATGGGTGGCGGAACAGGTACCGGTGCAGCTCCCGTAGTTGCTGAGATTGCCAAAAACAAGGGAATCCTTACCGTTGGCATTGTTACAATACCGTTCAAGTTCGAGATGACCGGCAAGATCAAACAGGCACTTAAGGGCGTAATTAAGATTTCCCAGCATGTTGATGCATTGCTTGTCATCAACAACCAGCGTCTTATCGACATGTTCCCGAAACTGAACGTAGATGAGGGATTCCGCATGGTCGATGATGTCCTCACAACTGCAACAAAGAGCATCGCGGAGATTATAACCGCACGCGGAACAATCAACCTCGACTTCCGCGATGTCAGGAAGATACTCAAGGACGGAGGTGTAGCTATCATGAGCTATGGAATAGAGAGAGGAGAAATGCGTGTTTCACGTGCATTCAAGAAAGCAATGCACTCTCCGCTCCTTAACGACAATGACATATACAAGTCGAAGAAGATTCTTTTCAACATATACGAGAACCCTAACGACCCTATACGTGTTGAAGAGATGGCCGAGGTGGAGGCTTTCATGGCTCAGTTCAAGGATGAGAACATCGAGCTTATCTGGGGATTGAGCAAGGACTTGAATCTGGAAGAGGGAGAAGTAAAGGTTACTGTACTCGCTACCGGATTCGGCATGAAGGATATACCTGGCATGGAACCTGTAATAAGGGAGAAGGAAGAGAAGATTGAGGCTATCACGCGTGAGGAACAGGAGAAGAGAAAAGAGGAGGAGAAGAAACTCGACCAGATGGTAGAGGTCTTCTACAAGCCGGAATATAAGGTATATATATTCAAAGGTGAAGAGATGTATAACGAAGAGTTCCTCAATGCACTTGATGCCTCTCCCACATACAGCCGTACAGCACAGGACCTTGAGAGAATGATGGGAATATTCTGCAACACCGACATCCTGTCCCAGGAGGAGATTGTCGAAGAGAGTGCAAGCACTGAAGAAACCGGAAATGAACTGACAGAAGAGATATTTTAATATGGAACTATTTGACATAATAAGCAATGATATCAAGGAGGCAATGAAAGCTAAGGACAAGATTGCCCTTGATACCCTGCGCAACATCAAGAAGGTGTTGCTCGAAGCAAAGACTGCACCGGGTGCAGGAGACACCGTAAGTGACGAGACCGCCATAAAGCTTATTCAGAAGCTTGTAAAGCAAGGCAAGGAATCGGCAGAACTGTACAGCAGCCAGAACCGCCCTGAACTTGCACAGGAAGAACTTGCTCAAGTTGCAGTTATGGAGAAGTACCTTCCCAGACAGATGAGCGAAGAAGAGGTTACGGCTGCACTCAAGGAGATTATCTCCTCTGTCGGTGCCAGCGGGCCCCAGGATATGGGGAAAGTTATGGGGGTTGCAACCAAACAGCTTGCAGGAAAGGCCGAAGGCCGCATGATTTCTGCAATTGTAAAGCAGTTGCTGAACAATTGACCTAATCGAAAAGTTCACGCAGGACCTCAACCGACTTCAGAAGAGGAAAATCGGGAATATGAAGAGAATAGTACTTATTGAGGATTGCGAGGTATTCTCCTCGCAATTTTCTATTAAGTGACAGCAGATGCATAGAGTCATACCCTGTCTGAAGCAAGCCTACAAAAGACTGTGCATCGGCAGGCAAGAGAAAGTTCGGATGTAGTGGATGCTCCCGTACCATACAGCCATGCTGCAGGTCGAAGTAGCTGTATATGCTATTGCCCTCCAGATTAGGATAAATTCCGATATAACGCAGAAGCTGCACCATGAACACAAGATGAAAATCGGCATAGCCATGCTCAAGAGTATCGAAAAGCGCAAATGAGCGGTCAAGAAAATTGAAAAGCGATTCATTCTCGCCCTCTTCCCTGAGGGCATATGTAAGAAACTCAGCAAGATACAGCGATATTGAGGACTTTACCGCATTGAACGGAATGGATGAGTACATCGAATATGGCTGAACATCGTTTATCCTACACAGGTTCTTCTCCTTCTTGAAATTGGCAGTAAAAGAGAGCATTGACAAAGGCTGGAACAGCACATTCCTCACCCGGCTTCGCTTGCTGCGCGAAACCGGAACCAGAAACGAAAGCCTTCCATGCCCTCGTGTATATATGTCGGCAATCATAAGCGTGTCGCTATACTTCACTGTCCGCAGTACAATTCCGTCAAATTTCTCTACCATCCAGCTATGTATTATAGGGCAAAGCTATAAAAAATCCTCGAAATTCTTTGCCAATTAAAAAAAAGGTTTTACCTTTGCATTCGCTTTAGCCACCAAACCACGTTTGGATGCCCTCAAAAGGGGTTTCGGCACTAAAGGCCCATTCGTCTATCGGCTAGGACGCAAGATTTTCATTCTTGAAAGAGGGGTTCGATTCCCCTATGGGCTACAAGTAAACTAAAAAAAATAATTGAAAAGAGATGGCAAATCACAAATCATCACTTAAGAGAATCAGACAGACTGAGAAGAGAAATCTTCAGAACCGTTATTTGGGCAAGAACATGCGCTCTGCCGTACGTAGCTTGCGTGCTATAACAGACAAGAACGAAGCATTGGCAAAGTTCCCGGAGGTACAGAAGATGCTTGACAGAATGGCTAAGCGTGGTCTTATCCACAAGAACAAGGCTGCTAACCTCAAGTCAGGTCTTTGCGCTAGAATTGCGAAGTTAGCCTAATTTTTTAGAACATATATTTACCTACAAGAGGCTGGATTCACTTCCAGCCTTTTCGTGTTGTATATACCCTATCCAAAATGACGCATAATGCCTTTATAGGAGAAACGGGTATATACTCCACAAAGAATCGGGTCCCGGAACTACAGAATAAAGCTTCAGAAAAAAGCTTTATTCACTACGTGAATATTTGGCAAAATACTCTTGCACAATAGGGTGTTTTTTATTAACTTTGTTCAGTTATAAGAGGCACTAAAATCTATTATGAGCGAAGAAATAAACAAAAATTCTGCGGCCAGCTATTCAGCCGACAGCATTCAGGTTCTTGAAGGACTTGAAGCAGTCCGTAAACGCCCTGCGATGTACATTGGAGACATCAGCGAGAAGGGACTCCACCACTTGGTTTACGAAGTAGTCGATAACTCTATCGACGAGGCTATGGCCGGCTTCTGTACACATATAAACGTAACTATCAACCCAGGCAACTCAATAACAGTACAGGACAACGGACGCGGTATTCCTGTCGATATGCACGAAAAAGAGGGACGTTCGGCTCTTGAAGTCGTAATGACAGTGCTCCATGCCGGCGGTAAGTTCAACAAAGACTCCTACAAGGTTTCGGGAGGTCTGCACGGTGTGGGCGTATCATGCGTGAACGCACTTTCAAAGCACATGAAGACAGAGGTCTTCCGTGATGGAAAGCACTATGAGCAGAACTACTCATGCGGAAAGCCGCTGGAGGCCGTTCACTGTGTTGGCGAGACAAATCTCAGAGGAACAAAGCAGACATTCCAGCCCGACGATTCAATATTCGTCGTTTCTGAATACCAGTACCAGATATTGGCTACACGTCTTCGCGAGCTCGCATACCTCAATGCCGGCATCACAATAACATTGACCGACATGCGTGAGGCCGACGAGAACGGAAACTATCAGAGCGAGACATTCTATTCGACCGAAGGCTTGAAGGAGTTCGTACGCTACATCGATTCATCACGTACTCCGCTTATCGGTGATGTAATTTACCTGAACACCGAAAAGAACGGTATTCCCATTGAAGTTTCAATCATTTACAATACTGGATACAGCGAGAACGTACATACATATGTAAACAACATCAATACCATTGAAGGCGGTACACACCTTGCCGGTTTCCGCCGTGCGTTGACACGTACCCTCAAGAAGTATGCCGATGACACAAAAGCCTTGGAAAAGGCAAAGGTAGAGATTTCGGGCGAGGACTTCCGCGAAGGATTGACCGCTATCGTATCAGTAAAGGTGGCAGAGCCTCAGTTTGAGGGACAGACAAAGACAAAGCTCGGGAACAGCGAGGTAACAGGAGCTGTCGATCAGGCCGTAGGCGAGGCTTTGGCATACTATCTGGAGGAGCACCCTAAAGAGGCAAAGATGGTTGTTGACAAGGTGATTCTTGCAGCCACAGCACGTATTGCGGCACGCAAGGCACGTGAGAGCGTACAACGCAAGAGCCCGATGAGCGGCTGCGGCATGCCGGGCAAGCTCGCCGACTGCTCCGATAAGGACCCTGCAAACTGCGAGCTGTTCCTTGTCGAGGGTGATTCTGCCGGCGGTTCTGCAAAGCAGGGACGCAAGAACAAGTTCCAGGCCATATTGCCGTTGCGCGGTAAAATCCTCAACGTAGAGAAAGTTATGTGGCACAAGGCTTTCGAGAGCGACGAAGTGAACAACATAATCCAGGCTATAGGCGTACGATTCGGCCTCGATCCGGAGGACAGCAAGAAAGCCAATATCGAGAAGCTCCGCTATCACAAGATTATAATGATGGCCGATGCCGATGTCGATGGTGCGCACATCGGAACACTCATCATGACACTCTTCTACCGCTATATGCCGGAGATTATCGAAGGCGGACACCTATACAAGGCCATGCCGCCACTCTATCTCTGTTCAAAAGGCAAGGTCAAAAAGTACTGCTACGACGACCGCGAGAAAGAGGCATTCGTGCAGGAGTATGCAGGCGGAAACGAAAAGGATATAAACATCCAGCGTTACAAAGGTCTCGGTGAGATGAACCCGGAACAGCTTTGGGAAACAACCATGAACCCGGAAACGCGAACATTGAAGCAGGTAACGATACGCGATGCCCAGGAAGCCGACTACATCTTCTCTATGCTTATGGGTGACGATGTAGGCCCACGCCGTGAGTTCATTGAAAAGAATGCTACATACGCGAATATTGATGCATAACATTACAAATGAGGGCGGCCCAAAAGGAAATGGGTCGCCTTCCTTTATTGTGGAAATTAATGAAAAAAGGCATATACATATTCCTTGCATCACTGCTTGCAGCTGCAACACTTAAAGCACAAGCTCCTATGGCGGGATTCCTCAGAGTAAAGGACCTGGACAATAGCATAGAGGTTGATATGATGTACGCAAAGAGCGACAACTTTGTAGGAGAAGCCATGTACAGCTTTACTGAGGCATACCTGCACCCGAAGGCCGCCAGAACTGTTGTAGAGGCCAACAGAAGACTGAAAGCATTGCACCCCGGCTACCGTCTATGCATATACGATGCGACACGCCCCATGAGCGTACAACAGAAGATGTGGGACAAGGTAAAGGGAACATCACAGCAGAACTATGTAAGCAATCCCAAGAACGGCGGAGGACTGCACAACTACGGGCTGGCAGTCGATGTAAGCATCGTTGACGAGAAAGGCGACAGCATCGACATGGGAACAAAGGTTGATGCACTTACCTGTCTGAGCCACATTGACGAAGAGGAGAAGCTTGTAGCCGAGGGCAAGATAAGCCGGCAGGCCATGGAGAACCGAAGGTTGTTGCGCAGAGTGATGAAAGAAGCCGGATTCAGAAGCATACGTACCGAATGGTGGCATTTCAACCTCACAACACGCAAGGATGCCAAAGAGAACTACAAGGTTGTGGAATAAGCCTTATACCTTAAGGAATATCTTCTTGCGATAAAGGAAATAGAGCAATCCCCAACAAACCAGCACATAACATAGCCAATAGGCAGATGGATAGAGAGTTTGCGGAAGCATTTTCAAGGCACCTCCAAAAAGTGTCTCTACAGGCTTGTAGAAATCGAAGAACTCCTGTGCCAGATATATTGTTATAGAATTCATGCCGATTACACGAAAGAAGAGCGTCCAGCGAACATATCCCAGCACATCAATGACAAGATAGAAAAAAGCGAACAGAAACAGCGACCAGCCGGCTGCGCAGCATGCAAAACTGCTTGTCCACAAGTTCTTGTTTACAGGAAATACGCTATCCCATATATAACCGGCAAACAACAGCAAAAGTGCCGCTATAGACATAACTGAACATTTACGTAGGCCGGCAGAAGAGGAACTCCGGACATACTCTCCTGTAAATATGCCAGCCATTGCCGTGACTATGGCAGGAAGAGTCGAAAGCAACCCTTCGGGGTCGTGTATCTCAAGATGAAGCCTGCCCGGCAACAGCAAGCAGTCAATATATCCGACAATAGAGCCTTCCATAGAAAATGGGGAAGAACCGTCTGGAGCATCAGGAGCAACCGCCAAGGAGAGCAGAATCCAATATCCGACAAGAATCGCGACAGAAAGCATCATGGAAATCCTGCGCCCGGTCCATACATATATCAAGGCTGCAAACATCCAGGCAAGACCGATCCTGCCCAGCACACTGGCATATCTCATACTCTCGAAGTCGAACTGCAGCAGACCGTTATAGAGCATACCCAGCAATACCAGGAGAAGACCACGGCGCACAACTTTCAGCGAAACATCAACCCTGCTCTTCCCGGCAGAATACTGCTTGTTCAAAGAGAACGGGAATGAAAGACCTGCCAGAAACAGGAAAAGAGGGAATATAAGGTCATAGAAAGCAAATCCATGCCAAGCCTTATGCCCTAACTGTTCCGACACTACGGCATGCATACCGTCCGGAAGAAATGCAGACAATGCCAATAGCAATGAACCTCCGCCCATAATGAAGAACATGTCAAGGCCCCTCAAGGCATCCAACGACTGCAAACGTCTGCTCTCTTTCATGACTACTCTATTATCAGTTCATCAAGAACCAGTTTAGGAACACAATGGACACCCCCTTCACGATAATAGTCGCGAGGAGCCGAGGAGTCAACATCGACAAGGCGGAAATGCTCCGCGCCCTTTCCAATGGCAACGACCATCAAAGGCTCATAAGGAAGGTTGAGTTCCGATACAATCCTCTCCTTGTCGAACGACATTATGCAAAGCCCGTTCAGTCCTATCTCCACAGCCTGAAGCAACATGCTCTGCACCGATATTCCCAGGTCGATATATGTGCTTTGCCGTGGCTCGATGAGAGAGCAGACAACGATAAAGGCATTTGGCTCATGCCCAGGCAAAGGGAGATTCATCTCGCTGAGAGCACTTCCCATTCTTATGTACGGGAGTACCTTATGAGCCTCTTCCGCAGTTACAAGGCGAAAGCGCAACGGTTGCCTGTTACGCGCAGAGGCAACCTTGCTGTTCACAGAAACAATACGCCTAAGCTGGTCCTTGCGCACAATGAACGACGCATCATAACCACGTGTACTACGATTTTTCTCTAGCAATGTCATCAGCGAGCTCTTCGGCACAACACGTTTTGCTGAGTTTTGTGCACGGTGCTCTTCCATCCTCTTTTCAAGATAATTGTCGGCCATCCTGTTAACTGTACTCTTCAAGTATTACTGCATGCCCTTGCTGCAACGACTTTGCAACATCTATTATTCTCTGGTTGCTGCTGCCGCGGAAACGCAGTTCCTCATCCCTCAACGCCTCGACAAAACGCCCGTCAACAAGCACATCCACCTGTTCCAGCAATGCCCTGCAGCCTGGATTTTCAAGCAGGGATTCGAACAGATAGCCTGTATAGCACCATATATTCTTTGAACTTCTCTCCTTTATGGCTCTGGCAAGGGCCGCAAACCCTTCGGGCTGGAACATCGGGTCTCCGCCGGAGAATGTGACATCGGCAAAAGGGTCGGCAAGTATCACCTCTAATATATCCTCGATATCGGTCTCACGGCCGTTGCCGATATCCCATGACTGCGGGTTATGACAACCGGGACAACGGTTAGGACAACCTGCACAATAGACCGTAGTACGGAAACCGGGACCATCTACGGTTGTATCCTCCAGGATATCAAGAATAGAAATCGATGCCATGATGACTATTCGTGAACCACACGGTCGTTCAGCTCTGCAAGCTTAGCCTTGTTCCAACGGTCGGTTGTTCCTACAAGATAGCCTGTAATGCGCTGCAGCTTGTCAAGGTTCTTGCTGCCGCACTTAGGACACTCCTGAAGGTCCTTTGCAGAGTTCTCATGACCGCAGTCGAGACAGCGGTTACGGTTGTGGTTTACAGAACCGTAGCCTATATTATACTGGTCCATCATATCTACAACGCGCATTATAGCTTCTGGATTATGTGTAGCATCACCGTCAATCTCAACATAGAAGATATGACCGCCTCCGGTCAATGCATGATAAGGAGCCTCTATTTCTGCCTTATGGCGTGCGCTGCACTTGTAATATACCGGAATATGGTTGCTGTTTGTATAGTATTCGCGGTCGGTAACTCCCGGTATTATGCCGAAATGCTTGCGGTCGCCACGCGTGAAACGCCCTGACAATCCCTCAGCAGGTGTAGCCAATATACTGTAGTTATGCTGATACTGCTCCGAGAAGCCATTCGCACGGTCACGCATGTATGTTATTATGCGCAAGCCAAGTTCCTGAGCCTCCGCACTCTCTCCATGATGCTTTCCTACAAGAGCCACAAGACACTCTGCAAGACCTATGAAGCCGATACCCAGCGTACCCTGGTTTATAACCGGTGCAATGGTTCCTCCAGGCTTCAGGTTCTCACTGCCTATCCATAGAGCAGACATGAGCAGCGGGAACTGCTTCACAAAAGCACTCTTCTGGAACTCCATACGTTCGTGGAGCTGGCGCGCAGTAATATCGAGCAGGTTGTCGAGCTTTGCAAAGAACAGAGATATGCGTTCATCAAGATTCTCAATCTCCATGCACTCTATTGCAAGGCGCACAATATTTATCGTAGAGAATGAAAGGTTGCCGCGACCGACCGAAGTCTTGGGGCCGAAACGGTTCTCGAACACACGTGTACGGCATCCCATTGTTGCAACCTCATGCATATAGCGTTTTGGGTCATCTGCTCTCCAAGCCTCGTTCTGGTTGAATGTAGCATCGAGGTTAAGGAAATTCGGGAAGAATCGGCGTGCTGTAACCTTGCATGCCAGCTTATAGAGGTCATAGTTACGGTCACCCGGCAGATAGCTTACTCCACGCTTCTTTTTCCATATCTGTATCGGGAAGATAGCAGTCTCACCGTTTCCTACGCCACGATAGGTGCTGTTAAGCAGCTCACGTATGATGCAACGGCCCTCGGCAGATGTATCCGTACCGTAGTTTATTGAACTGAAAACGACCTGGTTTCCGCCACGGGAATGTATGGTGTTCATATTATGGATAAAAGCCTCCATTGCCTGATGCACACGTGCCACAGTCTTGTTCATGGCATGCTGCATTATGCGTTCGTCTCCACTGAGGAAATCCAGCGGCTGCTGTACATAATCCTCTACCTCCTTATCGTACAAATGAGAATAATTGGCCCCTGTCAGCTCCTCAATGCCCTTGAGTTCCTCTATCAGACTGGCGCGTACATAAGGAGCAAGATAGAAGTCGAATGCCGGAATAGCCTGACCGCCATGCATTTCGTTCTGGGCTGTCTCCATTGAGATACATGCCATTATGCTTGCCGTCTCTATTCTCTTTGCAGGACGAGACTCTCCATGACCGGCATTGAAGCCGTTCTGCAGGATATTGTCGAGCGGATGCTGGCAGCATGTCAGGCTCTTTGTCGGGTAATAGTCCTTGTCATGTATATGCAGGTAGTTGTCGCGCACAGCATCAAAGACCTCCTCGCTCAGCATGAAGTCATCGACAAAAGGCTTTGTCGTCTCGCTTGCGAATTTCATCATCATGCCGGCAGGAGTGTCTGCATTCATATTGGCGTTCTCACGTGTAACGTCATTCGACTGGATATTGATAATCTCCTGAAAGATGTCACGTGTCTTTGCCTTACGCGCAATACGACGCTGGTTACGGTATGCAATGTACTTCTTGGCTACATCCTTGCGGCTACTCTTCATGAGTTCCATCTCCACCATATCCTGAATGGCCTCAACGGTCATCTGAGCATCTCCACGGAATGAGATATGGTCTGTAATTTGACGGATAAGCGACATGTCCTCACCCTTGTCGGTGTGAAGCATTGCCTTACGGATAGCCGTAATGATTTTCTCTTCATTAAAGCCGACGATACGCCCGTCGCGCTTGACAACAGTCTGAATCATATATGTAAAGGGATTTTTATTTCCAAATCGAATACTATGCAAAAATAGTTATTCTGCAATGAGTCTTGTGTTAAAACAGACAAAAGTTATCAACAATATAACCTTTTTGTTCCTCCCCGGCACAAAAGAGCAAAAGTTATATTTCAGAAGCTATAAAAAGGCATAAATGAAAAAAAACGGCACAAAGGTTTGTTTTTATAAATATTTTCGCCTTATTTGCAAACGAGAGTAAGATCAACTGCCCCAATTATTTGATGTCACCTGTACACAGTACTATAGACAAAGAGTGGCTCACAACCTAAAACGGATAGGATTATGTATGTATGGATTTCGATAATAGGAGTTCTGATTCTGGCCTTTGCATCAAAGGCATTAGTCAAGTTAAGCCGCAGGAAACTCACTAAAGGGTATCGTCCTAATATCAATACCCGAAAGAAACGTTTCAGATTTGTGAACCGTTTCCGTCATCTTGAAGGCCTGGGCGATTGACTCACATTCTGTCAAGCAGTTCCTGAGCTTTTCTGCCGTCAAACCGGAAAAGAAAAACGTCCGGATTGCGCAGGTATGACTTTACCGTAAAGATCTCCTTGTTCCTGTTTATAAGCGGAACAAGATTATTCCCCGTAACAGACAAGGCAATGTCATCAACTATCAGATAACCGACCCTGCAATCGATTAAATACCGTATAGCCTCGCTTTCATCGGAAAACCTGATAAAAGGCACTCCTTTCACGCCCTCTTTAAGATAGAGCAGTTCCGGTTTACGCGATGCAACGACCGCGTTCCTGTCAAGTTCCAGCACTTTTCGGGCCATGAGAAAACAGTTTCCGAAGAGCGGCGGATAATCCTTGCTGTTCGATTCATGAATATCGGCCAACGTATGTTTGAACATAGAGTTGCCTTCTTGCACAAAGCCCGGCAACAACAAGAATGCCATTATCCAGGGAGAAGCATTCCTGCCTGTACATCTTTGCCATATATATGACATCAGATGCCATGCCCCGGCAAACAGTGAGATCGTGAAAAACGGCAGAAGCATTACCAGATAACGGTAAAGGCTTGGGGAATCCATTATAGATATTATTCCTACTCCGCATGCCAGGAATGGATACAGAATGAAACGGAGCGACTTGAACTGCCAAACGCCATAAACTATCAATAACAGCATAATTGCAGCAACAGCCCAAAGCAACACCGATGGCGACAGCATATAGTTCACATCGAAATATGGCACAACGCTTTCGGGCAGTGCCTGTACCAGCAGCATCTTAAGTTTATTTCCTAACGAATCGAATGAAAGCTGTCCAAGATATCTCGATTGCCCCAAACCGAGGAACATATTACGTAGCATCCACGGTGAATAGGCCAATGCCGTCGCTGATATGACAGCTAAAGAGAGCCGCCACCTGCGCGTGGCAAGCAGCCCGAATGAAAAGGCAATGACCAGAACAACGGCCTGTGTCCTGATGTACAGCGAAAAGGCCACTGCAAAGAGGAAAAGATAAAGATAGCTCGACCTCCAAAAGCTGCGCGAATCCCTTTGGAAGATATGCAGGAAAGACCAGAAAGCAAGTGTAATGAAGAAGAAGCATGAAGCCTCGCTCATCATCATTGTCGAGAACTCCAGAAGATGAGGAGTCGTAAGCACTGCCGCAGAAACGATAAAAGCCAGCTCCTTACGCATTCCTTCACGGACCATTATTGCAAAGAGAAGCAATGTTCCGAAGAAGAGGAATGCAAGATTCATCACTTTCTGCGCCGCAAAACTTGATGTAATGGCCCTCAAGGGTGCCATAAGAAGAGGATACCCGGGCGGAAAGTTTGCAGTAGGAGTGCCGTACATATCGCAATAACCATTGCCGGCAGCAAGAGAAGTCGCATTTATATAGTAATGGCAATTGTCGCCGTTAAGGTCGAGCTTGCTGTTGAATATGTATGCAAAAACCAGCAGGGCTATAATCAACAGCCCTGCATGGTATATATATTCCGACTTCTTGGACTTGTTGCCCATGAGTTATTTGTTGTGCTCGGCTTCAATCTCCTCAGGAGACATCGGCTTGTACTTTCCAAGACGACGTGCACCGCCTTCGAACACATAGTAGTCCTCCTCACCGCGCATACCGCCGAAGTTGCGCCATGCGTCGAGCTTGTCATAACAGATAAAGTCGGTAAACTGCTTCTCTGCACGCCATTTGTCTATAAGGTCGGGAATGAAATATATTCCCGGCTCTACCGTGAATACAAATCCCGGCTCAAGTGCCTTTGCAAGACGAAGAGACTTCCAGCCGAACAGCGTACTCTTTGTACGGCCCTCCTCATAACCGACATTCACCTCTCCGAAGTTCTCCATATCGTGGACGTCAAGACCCATCATATGTCCAAGCCCATGAGGCATGAACATGCATGTAGCCCCCTTTATCGTTGCCTCTACAGGATCACCCTTCATAAGTCCAA
Organism: Bacteroidaceae bacterium; assembly: GCA_017522915.1. GTDB lineage: Bacteria > Bacteroidota > Bacteroidia > Bacteroidales > Bacteroidaceae > HGM04593. Next base: position 22,514 of record JAFWXX010000052.1, on the reverse strand, counting down.
GATCAATCATGCCCTTCGCAATCTCTGTAAGCACAAGCCTATGTACCTCGCGGTACTCGATTCCCGGCCTTATATTCTCAAGACCTGTCAAGTGGGCACGGCGAAGAATGTTGCACACAACCCTCTGCTGCTCGGTAAAGTGAGTGCCAACGGGCATTGTTGTAGTAAGGTCACCTGCATAGTGCATTGCATTCTCGCATCCTGAATCGAGAAGAAGCATCTGGCCCTCCTTCAGAGGAGTTGTACCATAAGCATGGTTGTGGAGTGTCTGTCCGTTGACAGTAGCTATTATAGGAAACGAAAGCCCGAAATTATGCTTCGCAGCCTCAGCCTGTACGACAGAAACGATTTCAGCCTCGGTTGTACCGGGGCGTACTGCGCGCATAGCAGCACAATGCATGTCAACAGAAACATTTACAGCCTCCTCTATCTGGGCAATCTCCTCTTCGCTCTTGTAGTTGCGCTGCGCAATGACAGCCTTAACGAACTCCATTGATGCCTTTGCAGCCTGCTCTGCAGGATTTATTCCCAACAGCTCCTGCAGCCACACCTGATGCTCACCACGGTAAGGAGGAAGGAAATGAATCTTCTGTCCTTTATTCCGAGCATCCTGTACATATTTTGCAAGGTCGTTCATCGGGCGTGTAATCCCGATGCCTACACACTCGCTCTTCTCCTTGATAGTAGGCTGCACTCCTGTCCATACGATATCATCTATAGTCAACTCGTTGCCGAATATTATCTCCTTGTCGTTATCGACATCTATTACGGCAGCAAGCCCCTCGTAGTCCGAAGCGAAGTAGTACAGGAATGTAGAATCCTGACGGAAGTGATACGCATTGTCGGCATAGTTCATACCTGTGAAGTTGTTGCCAAGGAAGAGCAACAGTCCACTGCCCATTCTCTCTTTCAACGCCTTGCGGCGTGCGATATAAGTCTCTTTTGAAAACATAGCGGTTAGTATTTAGTTTATTGTTATCTCTTTATTAAAGCACGCAACACGAACCACAAGTGCCTTGCTACAGTAGGCAGAAGGCCGTAATGCCTGCTCATTATTCTGAAGCGTTCTATCAGCGAAGCACGGTGATGCTGCAAAGACAATCCGTTCTGCAGATAATCGACTACCGTAGCATTCACATTGACCAGTCTCGACGAGCTTTTCATTACCCTGATGCACCAATCGACATCGGCCGAAAGACGGTACTCAAGATTATACATAGGTGCAATGTCGCGCCTTGCATAGAAAGCCTGGTGACATACCAGCATTCCATCCTTGAAGCTTCGCCATGTGAGCTTTTCCGGAGCTTTAAGACGGCGCATACGTACAAAGTTGCGGGCCTCATCCACCTCGGCAGTCTCGCCATAAAGCACATGCGGCAGCTCCTCTTCTCCCTCAATCGCATTGACAATTGTCTGCAAGGTGTCGGGTGAATGAAAAGCATCACCGGCATTGAGGAAACACAGGTAATCGCCTGTAGCCAGAGCAATACCCTTGTTCATGGCATCGTAAAGGCCATTGTCCTTTTCGCTTACGATATGCGAGAAACTTATTCCGCTGGCCTTCGCCTTTGCAAGAGTATCGTCATTTGAACCGCCGTCTATAAGCAGATACTCATAGTTGTCATAACTCTGAGACAGCACACTCCTTAATGTTGGTTCTATGACCCGACCTGCATTGAAGGTTATTGTTATTATCGAGAATTTCGGACGCAGAGCCATAGTTACTTCTCTCCTTTGAATTGACGGAAGATGACAAACCCGGCCAATGCCACAAGCACTGCACCTACAACAATAGACATGTAAAGAGACCACTTGTGGCTTGCAATCATAAGTTCATCCACACACTTGAACTCTATCACATGGTCGCCGGCAGGTAACGGCAAGGCACGCAACACATAGTTGGCACGTACAGGAGCGACCTCCTTTCCATCGATATATGCCTTCCAGGTCTTGTAATATATCTCGGAGAAAACAGCCAGTTTTGGAGCCTGACAGCTGCTCTTGTATATTATATTTCCAGGATTACGGTAGTCGGTCATCACAATCTCGCCCTGCATGTCATTGCAATACTGCCCGGCATCAGAGAGCTTGTCTCTCCAAGCCTCATCGATATATGCAGTTGCCTTGTCAACATTCTCGATTGCCGCAATCTCCTCTTTTGCACCGTTCACCCACACAATGTCGTTCACAAGCCAACAGTTTCCGAATGCTCCGGGCATGCCATGCGGATTACCGGGAGAATTCTCGGCAATACCGTCATCTGTTATAATGAAACGTGTGTTAAGCATGGAAATGACACTCCAATTATATTTGGACAGATAGTTGTCTATCAAATCCTGATAACGCGCAAGCTTTGCTGGGCTATAGCCGCCGATAGAGCTGTGATGATATGATGTAAAGGCCTGGTTGAAAGGATTTCCTCTTGTAAGGTCAAGAACCCTACAGTGTTCTCCCCGGCCCTCTAACGCATGTATCTGCTTATCGGCAGCAGTAAGGCTTATCTCTGTCGTCTTCTCCTTAGGCATAAAGTCGTCATTTGAGAGGAAACGCTTGCTCACCGGCCACATATCGGCCAGAAAGAGAACACCCAAAGCCACTATCATATATGTACGCTTAATCTTCTTTGCGGCATATACATACAACAGCAGTGCTGCTGCAAGAATATATATGAACGAACGCCATGAATCGGAAACAAGCATAGATGCACGTTCATTCTTAAGCGCACTGAATATTTCCGGAATCTGTGCCAATGGCGCATCGCCCTGGGTTGTAAAGCTGCAGAGCGAGCTGCCGAACAGAGCAAAGAGAAGCACCAAAGCACCGGTTATACCGAATGATACATAAAGGCCTTTCTTGGCCGACTTGTTTTCCTCCATGTTATCCGATGAGACCATTCTTGCAAAATCCCTTACAGCAAGCAGTGCAAGCACCGACATTGTCATTGTAGTTATCACAAGCGACATCGAAGGCGCACGGAACTTGTTGTATAAAGGAAGATACTCGAAAAGGAAGTTGTTTATCCCCGGCAGGTTGCGGCCCCACGCGAGAACAAGTGTGAAGAGTGTTGCAGCCAACAGCCACCACTTTTCGGGCCCGCGCACAATCATAAGGCCCAGGACAAAAAGGAAGCATACTATGGCACCGGCATAAACAGGCCCTTCGGTGAACGGCTGGTCGCCCCAGTAGGTAGGTGCAGAGCTTACAAAGCTTGTTGCCTGCCTTGCAGCCTCACGTCCGATCTCGCTCCTTATCTCACGGTTGCTGTTGACAAACTGCAAGGCCTCGCCTTCGCTTACACCAGGATTGCTCTGCATTACAGCATCGACATACTGGCCTGTCATTGCCGATGTAACGTAATTCCTGTATGCTGTATAAAGTTCGCTGTCAACACCCACGTTATAGTGCGATGACGCGCCGTAGAAATCGGGTATGAGAAGAGTCATTGTCTCGGCCTTGCCGTAGCTCCATGCAAAAGCATAGTCCGAATCGAGGCCTGAAGCCTTCTCGCCGTTCTCAACGCTCAGCTCCGAGCCTCCACGCATCGACTCCTTGGCATAGTCGCTTGTAGGCAGCAGGATTCCTACAGCAGGGGCTACGGCAAGCAATGCAACGGCAGCGAGCACTCCGGTAGCCTTGAAATAGTAAGGCAGCCACTTCTCGCGGTATGCATATATGAAATAGACAACCGCCATTATCACTGCGGTAAGCAACACATAGTAGCTCACCTGCTGATGGCTCCAATAGACATTAAGGCCTGCAAAGATCAGGGTCACAAGGGCACCGGCAAGCAGTTTCCGTTTATAGCACATTATTATACCTCCTATCAGAGGAGCCATCGTTGCTATTACGAGGCTCTTGTTCATGTGGCCCGCACTGATTATTATGAAGTTATATGAACCGAGCGTATATACCACAGCACCTGCAATGCTAAGCCACGGCTTGCACCCTAAAGCCAGCATAAGTATATAGAAACCTATGAATGTAGCGAATATGCATCCGATATGACGGTACGAAGCACCGAATATGCTCAAGGTGATAACCTCGCCGATACTCCTGAAGACATTTGCCGGCTGTGGAGAAAAGGTGTAGTTGCACGGCATTCCGGAGAACATCGAGTTCGACCAATATGAATATTCTCCGCTCTCTTCGTGATAGTCACGCGCATCCTTGCCCCACCCCATAGAACCTATGGCATCGGCCTGACGTATATCCTTTCCCTCCAGAACAGGAGAGAAATATGTCAATGTAAGAATAAGGAATATTGCTGTTGCCGCTACATGGGGCAAGAGGCTCTTCCAATCAAATTTTCCTGTCATAATATCATCTGTTTTTTTCTATTATCTCCTTTAAATGCATATAGATGCCACTTTCGTAGTTCTTGAGAGTATAATGCTCCTTTACAAGATTATGGGCAGCCCATGCCTTCTCCCTGAATTCATCGTCGGGCATCCTGTCTGCCTCAAGCAAAGCCTGCTCGAAATTATCGTATGAGACAGCATCGGTCTCAATTCCTACGGCAGAAAGGTCGAGACCTGTACCTTTGCTGTACACCGGCAAGAGCGCACCGTTTCCCAGGACATTCAGAACTGAGACCGCACCGCCCTCCGACACCGATGGATTAAGCAGAATACCGCACTGTTCCAACACTTTGGCAAAGGCATCGGACTCAATATCAACAAAGCCATGCATGACAATATTTTCATGAGATTCTATAATAGGCTTGTAATATCTCCAGAAAGCGGTCTCCTGACGGCTCCCTCCACATATATGCAGGGTGAATCCGGGATGCTCTACTGCAAAGTCAATAGCAATGTCAAGCCCTTTGTGCAGCATGCCGGAACTTCCGAACCACAGGATATTTCTCCTGCATTTGCCGAACTCCTTATCCTTTGAGGGCTCTGTCACCGGGAAGAAAAATGCATGCTGGAAACGGTACTTCCCGATGTCATTCTCCTCCTTCAGGAACTGTTTCATCACATACTCATTGCCCAGACATATTACAGCATCGCTGAAGTGTTCCTCATAATAGACCCTTGCATCACCCGGAACATAGCGGTTCGAAGAAAGAAGCCATAACCCATGCCTTTTCCAGAAGTCAAGGTTACGCCCGGTCGTTACCCTGTAGTTATAGCACATCTGAGCACCTACTGAATAGAAAATCCTCAACGGCTTTATATTCTTGTCCGATGCAAACGAGCCCATATATGCATTGCCGTTTATACCGCACACGATGTCGTAGGGTGAGTAATCAAGGCCGGTATTTGCCCTTGATGTACAGTCAACGCTATAGCCGAGCCTGTCGAAGCATTTTGCAATCGTATAGCATTCGGTAAAATTAGAGTGGTATTTGGGCAATTTCTTGCTTGTAAAGGCTTCGGGAAGATGACACAACAGCACTCGCTTGCTGCTGTGTGAACCGAACACATCCTTGACTACCTTTTCATTCGAAAAGATACGCTGCACAAAGTCCACTATCCCTTTTGAGATACGGCGTTTGGCTATAGGCCACAAGCGTGATATTTCGGAAATGCTGAACTTCATATATCTGCTATTGCTTATAGTTTACGATATACCTCACAACTCTTTTCGACCATTCTCTCAAGCGTGAACTCCTTGCTGCGTTCAAGCCCCTTCTGTTTCAGTTCCTCACGCAGAGACGGGCTTACCAGCATCTCCTTAAGGGTATCCTGCATCGACTGCGCATCACCCGGATTGAAGAACAAGCCTGAATCACCGGCAACTTCGGGGAAGCTGCTCGCATTGCTCAGACATATCGGACAGCCATAGGCAAAAGCCTCCAGAATCGGTATTCCGAAACCCTCGTAATGTGACGGAAACACGAAACAGAGTGCATGCTTGTACAGCGAAGCCATTTGCGCATCATTTGCCGATATATGCACAAGACGGTCCAGGATATTCCATTTCCCGAACAGTTTGAGCTCGGCCTTGCTGAACGGAAGACCAGTGCATACGACCTTAAGATTCGGGTCGAGATTGAATATCGGACGTATCGCCGAGAGCCACGGAAGGAAGTTCTTGTAGCCCTTACGTTCTCCCACATAAAGGACATAGCGGTCGAACAGCTGGGCTGTAGGCCTTGCTACGATGCGGCATCCGTGATGCACGACGCTTATCTTGGACGGGTCAGTTCCCAGAATCTCCACAATATCGCGTTTGGTATTCTCGCTGACTGCGATTATATGGCTAGCCTCCGATATCAGCAACTTCTTGTGGGGTATGGTACGGTCATATATGAGCACATCCTGGGGATAGCGTTCAAATGTCATGTCGTGGATAGTAAGCACGAAAGGTTTCTGGCACTTCTTGACGTGCTTAAGGAAATAGGGACTGAAGTATGTAGGATGAAATATGTCGTAATCGCCCTTCTTGACAGCATTTGAAGCCAGATATCTGTTTGTCAATGCATAGACAAGACGACGGAGACGGTAGTTCCTTGGAAATGAAATCCTGTCATATTCGCGGCCGTACGTTTCGGTCACATAATGGTTCTCGCAATAACGCATAGGAATCTCCGAAACGAATTCATTTGCCGGAAGATTGTACATGAGGTCGGCAAAATAACGTGTAACGCCCCCAAAACGTTGGAAGGTAAACATCTGGTTATCGTACAGAATCTTTTTCATATCATATAACCTCTTTATTACGCTTGGACAGGAATTCTGTAATCTCTTTCAGCTCGTTGCTGCGCATCATTACCGCTACAGTCAAATATAGGAGTGCAGAAACGGCAATCTTCAGTACAAGCCTCAAGAAAATATCATCAACTGCAACCGTGGCAAGGTGAGCAACATACATCACAATGGCCGAAAGCAGCATATATGGCAACACATCCCTTAAGAACATGGTCAGTCTTATTGCAATCTCCTTCTTCGCAAAATAGAACCACACGAACAGCCAAACCACGTTGAAGATACAATAGCAGACAATCATCTGCTTTATACCGTATGAATGAACTTCAAGCAGGATAGCCAGCATAAGTACTCCCTGCACAATGGTACACCACATGAATGTACGGGAACGGCCGCAACTCACAAGCAGGTTTGTGAACATTGACTGTATCGGCATGAATGCACCCCATATTGCAAGAAGCTGCAGCATCTCTGCACTTTCGATCCATTTGTCTGTAATGACAATAATTATAATCTCTTTAGAGACAAGCGAAAGACCGAACATGAGAGGAAAAGCCACGAAAGCTGTAAAACGGAGCATCTTTCTGAACACATGCAACTGCAGTTCGCTGTCATTCACGACCTTGGCAAGAGCCGGCTGTGCTACGGCATTCACCATGCCGTTGACAACCTCGCCTCCCATATTGAACCATTCGGCCGATTTTGTATAGTTGCCGACATCGGTACGGGTATAGAACTTGCCTAATATGAACGAGAAGATGTTCCAGTTGAAACGCTGGAAAATATTTGTTATCAGCAACCTGTAGCTGAAGGCAAACAGATACTTCAAGGGGGCGAAACTGACCTTTAGACTTGGACGCCATGGCGTGAAGTACCAGCATACTATCGTGCGCACAAGCACATATACAATGCTCTGTGTCGCAATGCCCCAATACGAATAGCCGTTCAACGCCATGGCTACACCCACCATGCCCGAAACGGCTATTGAGAGTACTATGGCTATTGATTTCTGCTTTACTTTAAGTTCACGGAACAGGTAGGCCGACGGAGCGATTCCGAATGCGGCCACTACAAATCCGAGGAAGTTATACCGTGACAGACTTACAAGGACCGGCTGATTGAAGAAATCGGCAATCAGAGGAGCGCATGCAAAAAGCACCGCATACATAAGGAACGAAACCAGTATATTGAACCAGAAGACAGCATTGTAGTCGTCGTGCCCCACCTTTTTGCGATTGGCAAGTGCAGCGACAAAGCCGCTGTCCTGCAAGGAACCGGCTATTGCCGAGAAAATGGCAAGCATTCCTATAGGCCCGTAGTCATCGGGGCCCAGTATGCGTGCCAGATATATGCCGAAGAGCAGGCTCAGAAGCTGGCACACGACATTGCTCATGCCGCCCCATAGAAACCCCTTTGCGACTGCATGCTTAAGATCCTGCTGTGTATTGCCGTTATTCATTGCTCTCATTATTGCTTGGCCCATAGAAACCCCTTTGCGACTGCATGCTTAAGATCCTGCTGTGTATTGCCGTTATTCATTGCTCTCATTATTGCTTGGCCCAAAGGAAACCCTTTGCGACAGCATGCTTCAGGTTGGTGCTGTTTTCGTCCTTGGCCATTGAGTATTACTTTATCTCGCTTCCGGGCTTGGCAGCCGGAGTAACTGTAAGCAATGAGAGCTTGCCCTCGTTGTCCTCTGCACTGAGAATCATACCCTCGCTTACAATTCCACGGAGTGTGCGCGGAGGCAAGTTAGCAATGAAGCATACCTGCTTGCCCACAAGCTCATCGGGATTGAAGTGTTTTGCAATTCCCGAAAGGATAGTACGTGTCTCCAGGCCATCGTCAATCTTGAACTGCAAGAGTTTGTCGGCCTTCGGCACCTTAGTGCATTCAAGGACAGTACCTACACGCAGGTCGAGCTTCATGAAATCGTCGAAAGTACATTCGGGACGTATTGGATTAGCCTTATAGTTGGCAGCATCGTTCTCCTTCTTGATACGCTCAAGACGGTCGAGCTGAGCCTGTATCGCATCGTCCTCTATCTTTTCGAACAGCAGGCCCACTTCGCCGAGCTCATGTCCTTCGGCAAGCAGTGAGGTGCTGCCGAGGCTTGTCCACTCGAACGATGCAAGGTTCAACATCCCACGCAGTCTCTTGCTGCTGAACGGCAGGAACGGTTCAAAAACAATCGAAAGATTTGCCACAAGCTGCAGGGAGATGTTGAGAATTGTAGCCACACGGCCCATATCTGTCTTGGCAAGTTTCCACGGCTCGGTTTCGGCAAGATAACGGTTGCCGATGCGTGCAAGTTCCATAGCCTCTTTCTGTGCTTCACGGAACTTGTACTGGTCGAGAAGGTTCTCAACCTTTCCCTTTACATCGACAAACTCGGCAATCGTAGCCTTGTCGTAATCGGTGAGTTCTCCGCATACGGGCACCTTGCCCTCGAAATATTTCTTTGTAAGCACAAGCGCACGGTTCACGAAGTTGCCATATACAGCAACAAGCTCGTTGTTGTTGCGAGCCTGGAAATCCTTCCATGTAAAGTTGTTGTCCTTTGTCTCAGGCGCATTTGCCGTAAGAACATAACGCAGAACATCCTGCTTGCCAGGGAAATCTACAAGATACTCATTGAGCCATACAGCCCAGTTGCGCGATGTGGAAATCTTGTCATCCTCAAGGTTCAGGAACTCATTGCTCGGCACATTGTCTGGCATCACATACTTGCCGTGAGCCTTCATCATGACAGGAAAAATAATACAGTGGAACACGATATTGTCCTTTCCGATGAAATGCACAAGACGTGTATCCTCACTCTGCCACCACTGTTCCCATGAACCGTGCTTTTCGGGTTCCCTGTCACACAATTCCTTTGTATTTGAGATATATCCGATAGGGGCATCGAACCACACATAGAGAACCTTGCCGTCGGCACCCTCCACGGGCACAGGAATTCCCCAATCAAGGTCGCGTGTCATAGCGCGGGGCTGCAGATCCATATCGAGCCAGCTCTTGCACTGGCCATATACATTGGGACGCCACTCCTTGTGGTTCTCAAGAATCCACTCCTTCAGCCACTGCTGGTATTCATTGAGCGGCAGATACCAGTTCTTCGTCTCCTTAAGCACCGGAGCTTCACCGGTCTCCTTTGAACGAGGATTGATAAGTTCTGTCGGTTCCAGCGCACGGCCACACCCCTCTTCGCATTGGTTTCCATAAGCCTGCTTATGACAGTATGGGCACTCGCCCACAACATCGCGGTCGGTAAGGAACTTCCCGTTCTTCACATCGTAGAACTGCTTCGAAGTCTGTTCCACGAGTTTTCCGTCATCATATAGCTTGCGGAAGAATTCCGAAGCAAACTTGTGATGTGTTTCAGACGTCGTACGGCTATATACATCGAATGAAATGCCGAATCCCTCAAAACTCTCCTTTATGATATTATGATAACGGTCCACTACATCCTGCGGCGTAATACCCTCCTTGCGGGCACGCTGTGTAACAGGCACACCATGCTCGTCGCTGCCTCCGATGAAGAGGACATCCTCGCCCTTAAGGCGCAAGTAACGCACATAGATGTCGGCCGGAACATAAACTCCGGCAAGGTGGCCGATATGAACAGGGCCGTTTGCGTATGGCAGGGCCGATGTCACAAGTGTTCTTTTGAATTTCTTTTCCATGATATTGTATTGTTTTCTGTTTTGTTTCCGAAGTCCAGATTCAATTTACAAAAGTAATTATTTTATTCCGATTTAACGCGCATGCACGCGAGAATAATCACTTGTGGAGCAGAAATAAGTACCCGGCAATGTACAGAAGCAACAGGAAAACCTCTGCTGTTGGATATTCGGTAAAAAGCATTAACTTCGCAAAGAGAAACAGTACATAATGAAGAATATTACGGCTAAGATAAGAAAACACTACCCGGTGAGCGACAAAGCACTTCAGGCAATGCTTGGAAAAATGTCGGTAGCACACTGCCCAAAAAACACGATGCTGGTCCGTGCCGGAAATATTGACCGTAACGTATATTTCATCGAAGAGGGGGTCACGCGCTCTATTTTTCACAAGGACGGAACAGACACAACCACATGGTTCAGCATGGAGGGCGACATAACTTTCGGCATGTACCCTCTCTACCATAACACCCCCTCGCTGGAAAGCATAGAAACCGTAACCGACTGCATTATCTATACAATACCGATTGATGAACTTAACAATCTCTACGAGAAACATATCGACATTGCCAATTGGGGAAGAATAATTCATCAGGAATGCAACATTCTGTTGAGTATTCTGTTTGTCGAAAGGCTTCAACTGCCGCCCAAAGAGAGATATGCACGGTTCCTGGAACATTATCCCGGATTGCTCAACAGGGTAAAGTTGAAATATGTGGCAGAATTTTTGGGAATAAGCATATACACATTGAGCAGAATAAGGAGTGAAAAGTGATTTTTTGCCCAAAAGCAAAGAAATGCACACAACGCATTGATATCTTTGCAGACAAGAGATTGGAACAAATATAATACGATATGCAAAAAAGCTCTTTTTCATCGGCAGGTTTTGCCGACACGAAACCGCATTACGAGCTCCTTGACGGGCTGCGTGGAGTAGCTGCTATACTGGTACTTTTCTACCACATATTCGAAGGATTCTCTTTCGCCGAAGTGACAAACGGTGACGGAGACGGAATAATAACCACGCTGAACCACGGCCATATAGCCGTTGACTTCTTCTTCATCCTTTCGGGCTTCGTAATAAGCTATGCCTACGACAGCCGTTGGAAAGGCATGAGCACATGGCAGTTCTTCAAACGCCGTCTCATACGCCTGCACCCCATGCTGGTAATGGGTGCCGTTATAGGATTCCTGGCCTTTGCTTTCGTAGGCTTCGAACGTTGGGACGGCACGACGGCACCTGCAGGCTGGGTGATGACAGCACTGCTGCTGACAATGTTCATGATTCCGGCTGTGCCGGGCTTGCCTTACGAGGTACGCGGAAACGGCGAGATGTTTCCGCTCAACGGACCGGGATGGTCGCTTTTCTTCGAATACATCGGCAATATACTTTACGCACTCGTCATACGCAGGTTCCCGACAACGGTTCTGGCTCTGTTCACCCTGCTTTTAGGCATTGCCCACGCATGGTTCTTCATCGGCAACATTTCGGGATATGACATGATTGGCGTAGGCTGGACCATTGACGAAGTCAACTTCTGGGGCGGCCTTGTACGCATGCTTTTCCCCTTTAGCATGGGTATGTTGTTAGCACGCACATTCAAGCCGCGCAAGGCAAGAGGAGCATTCTGGATTTGCAGCATTATCCTTATCGTTCTCTTCGCCGTGCCATACATCAAGCCTTGCGGTGGGATAAGCCTCAACAGCCTGTACGAGTTCGTTTGCATTGCACTCATATTCCCGTTCGTCGTTTGGCTTGGAGCATGCGGAAGCAGCAGCGACATCCTGACACACAAGACGAACAGGCTGCTCGGCGACCTGTCATACCCGTTGTACATAGTACACTACCCCATTATGTACATCTTCTACGCATGGCTTATCGAAAAGAGATACTACACGTTGGAAGAGTGCTGGCCAACAGCCTTATTGGTTGTCGCTTCAAGCATACTCCTCGCATTGGCTTGCCTCAAGCTCTATGACGAGCCCGTACGCCGCTGGTTAGGCAATAAGTTCATAAAGAAATAAATCAGACAAACCACAGATAATGCAGGCACCCGCGCGGGTGCCTGCATTGTTATTTATAATTAAATTAATCTTTTATAGTAAATTTTTCCTTATCTTCGCGCCAAAATATATACAAGAAGATGAAAATTGCACTTATCGGATACGGAAAGATGGGCAAGACCATTGAGAGGATTGCCATTGAGAGAGGACATGAGATTGTTTCAATAATCGACATCGACAACCGCGAAGAGATGAAAGGCGAGGCCTTTGCCAGTGCCGATGTTGCCATTGAGTTCACAGCCCCGGCAGTAGCGTACGACAACTGCATAAAGGCTATGGAGGCCGGTGTCAAGGTTGTCAGCGGAAGCACCGGCTGGTTTCACCAGCACGAGGCAGAAATGCGTGAGAAGTGCGAAAAAGAGGGCAAAACACTCTTCTGGTCAAGCAACTTCAGCCTTGGCGTAGCAATATTCTCGGCAGTGAACAAGTATCTTGCAAGGATAATGAACAGTTTCGACAACTACAAAGTCAGGATTGAAGAGACCCATCACATCCACAAGCTCGACGCACCCAGCGGCACAGCGATAACCCTTGCCGAAGGCATTATCGAGAATATTTCGTACAAGAAGAACTGGGTGATGGGCGACCTCACAAACCCCGACGGCACAGTAACCAAAGGCAATACCCCAAAAGCCACTGAGATTAAGATTGATGCAATACGCCGCGACGAAGTCCCCGGCATTCACAGCATCATATACGACGATTATGACACCGATACCATAACAATCACCCACGACGCGCACAACCGCAACGGCTTTGCATTGGGCGCAGTGATTGCAGCAGAATACGCAAAAGAGCACGAAGGCATGCTCGGCATGAGCAACCTTCTCGATTTCTGATTCAGGCTGCCGGCATCGCACAAAGAAGACAAACCCAACAAAAACAATAAAACGGATATCTGATGGAATTCAATCTTTTAGGACGCAACGTAAAGATGACAAGGAAGGTACTTATAAAGTTCATCATAGTTCTTGTACTGTACATCCTGTTCCTCTTCTGGGTTAAGAGCTGGATGGGAATTATTGTCATACCGTTCATAATAGACAACTATACTACAAAGTTCATTCCTTGGGGATGGTGGAAAAAGTCGAACAATACCTTCTTCAAGAAAATCATGAGCTGGGTCGATGCCATTGTATTTGCATTGGTGGCAGTATATTTCGTTCACCAGTTCTTTTTCCAGAACTATGTCATACCGACATCATCGCTTGAGAAATCGCTGCTTGTAGGCGACTATCTCTTTGTAAGCAAGGTGAACTACGGACCTCGCAAGCCGCACACCCCGTTGAGCATGCCGCTCACGCAGCACACATTGCCTACCGGCGGGAAGAGCTACAGCGAAGCTATCCAGTGGGATTATGAACGTGTTCAGGGCCTGGAGGAGATTGAGCGCGGAGATATCGTAGTGTTCAACTACCCTGCAGGCGATGTAGCCACAAGCAATCCCGATGTGATAGACTTCCATGCGCTATGCTACCATTACGGAATGTCGGAACTTGGCGAGACAATGCCTATAGACAGTGCCTCAACACCAGAAGAGATATACAGGAACTACAAGGCATACTACGATGCCGGCCTGGAATACATAAAGAGGAACCCTCATATCTTCGGAGAGATTACGCACCGTCCTGTTGACCGCCGCGAGAACTATGTAAAGCGTTGTTTGGGATTACCGGGCAACACACTTGAGATAAAGGACAGAGTAGTATATATCGACGGCAAGCCAGTTGAGCAGCCATCAAATGTACAGTTCAGCTACAAGGTAGAACTGACACAGACCATACCGGAATGGATGCGACGCGAGCTTGGCATAAGCGTAGAGGACCTCAACCTGCTGTACCAGACAGGCCAGCTGCCCCTCACTCAGGAGAGCTACGAGAAGCTCAAGAACAACAAACGTCTTGTAAAGAGCATAAGCATTGCCGACAACGACTACACACAAGGCATCTATCCGCTCAACGGCAACAAGGGCTGGACCGTTGACAACTACGGCCCGGTATGGATTCCTAAAAGAGGCGAAAGCATAAAGCTCGACATGGACAACATAGCAGTCTATGAACGCCCTATAACAGCATACGAAGGCAACTCTCTTGAGATAAAGGACGGAAAGATATTCATCAACGGCAAAGAGAGCGACAGCTACACATTCAAGATGGACTACTACTGGATGATGGGCGACAACCGTCACAACAGTGCCGACTCGCGTTGTTGGGGATTTGTTCCCGAAGACCACATAGTGGGCAAGGCACTTTTCGTATGGCTCTCACTCGACAAAGACCTCGGCTGGTTCGACGGCAAGATACGCTGGGAGCGTCTCTTCCGCAGTGTCAACAGCTTCGACTGACAATGCCATGATTCTGCTGTCGCATCCGTTATATCTTGCTCCGCTGCCGTTGTACGTACAGCTGTACAACAGCAGTGCAATACTCTTCGATGCCGGCTCGCCTTATGTCAAGCAGACATACAGGAGCCGTGCCGTAATAGCAACGGAGAACGGCAAGCAAAGCCTTACCATACCCGTTGTACATGACGGCGGCAGCATTGCCATGCGCGACGTTCGTATCAGCGAACACGGCAACTGGAGACACCGGCATTGGAACGCTATTGTAAGCGCATACCGCAAGAGCCCGTTCTTCGACTACTATGCCGACGACTTCGCACACTTCTACGAAGAGCGTGACGGCTTTCTCATGGACTTCAACCTGAGACTGCACAACACCGTTTGCGAGCTTCTTGGACTTGAACGCGAGACACGTATAATAGACAGCACTGCAGAAGAGACACTGAATGACATGCGGCACATAGCAGAGCCGAAAGCCCTTGAAAAGAGCAACTGCTGCACCGGAGAGTACTACCAGGTCTTTGCCCAGAGGAACGGATTTATCCCTAATCTCAGCATTGCCGACCTGCTATTCAACATGGGCCCGGAGGGACTGATAACGCTTAAAGAGAGCACATAAAAACGCTTCATAAATGACAGCCGGCTTGCCAATGAGGCAAGCCGGCTGTCATTTAAAGTCATTCACTGCTTATTTTTTATTGTTGATCTTCAGCTCAACAATAAAGGCTGTAATTAATCCAATACCGCCGAACAGCAGCACACACGAACCATAGACAGTACTTCTGGTATAATAAGTACTCTCCACAAATGATGCAAAGTTATAGTGAATGGCAAAGGCAACCAGCATACCGATTCCAAGCCCCATAAACAGACAACCGAACTTCAATGCCGCTGAAGAAAAATTCAGGATACGTGCAGGAAATTCTATTTTGGCATTCAACATATCAGGAGTCAGTTTATCCCCGATTTTTTCAATGATAATAAGACGCTCCTTCTTTCGTACAAAAAGCTCAAACAACTTGTAAATTCCCAATACAATAATACCGACAACGGCAGGAACCATGATAAAATCCAGCATAATTATTTAAATTTAAAGGTTAACAATTCATTCCTTACACCCTTTAGACGCAACAACTCCCGAACGGTTACATTTTCATTCTATTTTTTTGAAATTTTTGTAACCGAAAAGACTTTTCAACGTCTATTAGATAGATGAAGAGAGACGACATACATATAATACAGGAAATCCTCTGCGGCAAAAGCGAACAATTCGAGCATATCCTCAACAGATACAGTGGGCAGATATTCAACCTTATTGCCCACATTGTCCCATGCAAGGAAGATGCAGAGGAACTGACACAGGATGTATTCATAAAGGTGTTCCGGCAGTTGTCCTCCTTCAAGGAAGAGAGCAGTTTCTCAACATGGATATACCGCATCGCGACCAACACCGCAATCTCGGCTGCACGCAAGAGAAAACACGACACACTTCATCTGGACGATGCGGTATATAAGGAGATCCCTGATGAGATTATCGATGAGACACTGGACAACAGCAGCGAAGAACAACTGCAAAGGCTGTACAGAGCTATTGAGATGCTCAGTGCTGATGAACGGGCCTTGATAACCCTTTATTATATGAATGAGAAACCTGTTGCCGAAGTGGCATCGGTACTGGGACTCACTGCAAGCAATGTAAAGATAAAGCTACATCGCATAAGGAAAAAGTTATACCTCATACTTGATGATTTATGAAACAGGAAGCAAAAGACAGAGGTTTAAGGAAGGCTATGAGCAGCAGAAACAATGCACTGCCTTCAAATTTCACCTTCTGCACAATGCAGAAGATTGAAGAGTATATACGCATTAGAGAGAAGAGAACAGAAAGGCTGATATTCTATTCCATCGTTGGCGTATCGGCCGTTCTCTCAACCTTTATTGGAATTTTCATGTACCGCTTCTACGGTGATGAGCTGACAAGGATATTCAAAGATACAACTGACATATTCCTTCAGCTTGAGATATTTGCATCACCCTATATGCACTTTGCTATAATATTCTTTATTCTCATCAGCTTTGACCATTGGATGAGGAGAAGCTATTTCAAACAACACAAGAATAGAGAGTAAAGAACACCGGATATTCACACATACCGGATTATCTTAACAGAAAGAGCAAAGCAAAAACAAATTGAGGGCCGCATGTTCGTGCGGCCCTCAACGATTATCATTGACAATTATCAATCCTTCAGCTTAGCCTTGATGAACTCACGGTTCAAACGAGCGATATTGCTGATTGAAACACACTTAGGACACTCAGCCTCGCAAGCACGGGTATTGGTACAGTTACCGAAGCCGAGCTCGTCCATCTTGGCAACCATTGCCTTAACGCGCTTCTTGGCCTCAACCTTACCCTGTGGCAACAGTGCGAACTGGCTCACCTTAGCCGATACGAACAACATTGCCGAACCGTTCTTACAAGCAGCTACACAAGCACCGCAACCGATACAAGCCGCAGCATCCATAGCCTCCTCGGCAACATCCTTGCCGATAGGAATTGCATTGGCATCGGGCATACCGCCGGTATTGATAGAAACGTAACCGCCGGCCTGCTGTATCTTGTCGAACGCTGTACGGTCAACCATAAGGTCACGGATTACAGGGAAGCCTGCCGAACGCCATGGCTCAACGGTGATAGTATCGCCATCCTTGAAGCGGCGCATGTAGAGCTGACAGGTTGTAGCACCTGTAGCAGGGCCGTGGGGATGACCGTTCACGTAAAGCGAACACATACCGCAGATACCCTCGCGGCAGTCGTGGTCGAACACGATAGGTTCCTTGTTCTCGTTTACCAACTGCTCGTTAAGAATGTCGAGCATCTCAAGGAATGAGGTATCGCCCGGAATATCCTTCATCTGATAGGTCTCGAATGCACCTTTAGCCTTAGGACCTCTCTGACGCCATACCTTCAATGTAAAACTTATATTTTTATCCATTGCTTACAAATTTAGGAATGATTAGTTTTTGTAGTTACGCTGCTGTACCTTAATGTACTGATAGTTGAGGTCCTCTTTGAGGAGTTCCGGCTCTTCGCCCTCGCCGGTATATTTCCAGCAAGCAACATAAGAGAAGTTCTCGTCGTCGCGCTTAGCCTCACCCTCTTCGGTCTGGTGCTCTTCGCGGAAGTGACCGCCGCAAGACTCCTCACGGTTAAGGGCATCGTATGCCATAAGCTTGCCAATCTCAATGAAGTCGAGGAGGCGTAGAGCCTTCTCAAGCTCAATGTTGAGTGTGTCGGCCTCACCTGGGATACGGAGCTCGCTCCAGAAGATTTTCTCAACACGTGCAATCTCCTTGAGAGCCTTCTCAAGAGACTCCTTGGTACGTGCCATACCTACATTGTCCCACATCACAAGACCGAGTTCCTTATGGATAGAATCGACACTGCGTGTACCCTTGATAGCCATAAGCTTTGCAATCTTGTCGTTTACAGCCTTCTCTGCTGCCACGAACTCCGGTGCGTCTGTGCTGAAACGCGGAACCTGAATCTGGTCGGCCAGATAGTTCTGTATTGTATAAGGAAGAACGAAGTAACCGTCGGCAAGACCCTGCATGAGAGCCGATGCACCGAGGCGGTTAGCACCGTGGTCGCTGAAGTTAGCCTCGCCGATAGCGAACAAGCCTGGGATTGATGTCTGGAGCTCGTAATCAACCCAGATACCGCCCATTGTGTAGTGGATAGCCGGGAATATCATCATAGGCTCCTTGTATGGGTTTGTATCGGCAATTTCCTCATACATGTCGAAGAGGTTACCGTAACGCTGGCGCACTACATCCTCACCAAGACGCTGTATAGCATACTTGAAGTCGAGGAATACGGCAAGACCTGTATTGTTCACGCCGAAGCCCTTGTCGCAACGCTCCTTGGCAGCACGTGAAGCAACGTCACGCGGAACGAGGTTACCGAATGCCGGATAACGGCGCTCAAGATAGAAGTCGCGGTCTTCATCCGGAATATCGTTAGGATGCTTTGTTCCGGCCTGGAGAGCCTTTGCATCCTCAATCTTCTTAGGAACCCAGATACGTCCGTCGTTACGCAGAGACTCAGACATAAGTGTCAGCTTAGACTGCTTGTCACCGTGAACAGGAATACATGTCGGGTGAATCTGAGCATAGCATGGGTTTGCGAAGTAAGCACCCTTGCGGTAGCACTGGAGAGCAGCAGAACCGTTGCTTCCCATAGCATTTGTAGAGAGGAAGTATGCGTTTCCGTAACCGCCTGTAGCGATAACCACTGCGTGAGCAGCAAAACGCTCTACCTTACCGGTAACGAGGTTACGTGCGATGATACCGCGTGCACGGCCGTCGATGACAACGAGGTCGAGCATCTCATAGCGTGTAAACACCTTTACTGTACCCTGATTTACCTGATAGTTGAGTGCTGAGTAAGCACCGAGAAGGAGCTGCTGACCGGTCTGGCCGCGGGCATAGAATGTACGTGATACCTGAGCACCGCCGAATGAACGGTTAGCCAAGAGGCCGCCGTACTCGCGTGCGAAAGGAACGCACTGTGCAACACACTGGTCGATGATAGCACCTGACACCTCGGCCAAACGGTGAACGTTAGCCTCGCGTGCACGGTAGTCGCCACCCTTGATTGTATCGTAGAAAAGACGATAAACCGAGTCACCGTCGTTCTGATAGTTCTTTGCTGCATTGATACCGCCCTGTGCTGCAATAGAGTGAGCACGACGCGGAGAATCCTGAATACAGAAGTTAAGGACATTGAAACCCATAGCACCGAGTGATGCAGCACCTGAAGCACCTGCAAGACCTGTACCTACAACAATGATATCCAACTTACGCTTGTTGGCCGGGTTCACCAGTTTCTGATGTGCCTTATAGTTAGTCCATTTTTCAGCCAATGGGCCTTCGGGAATTTTGGAATCCACTTTTACTGAACTTATTTTAGCCATAATCTATGATTTTATGATTTACAAAAAAATGATATTAGCAGCATGCAGCACCGCACTCCAAGGCAATCTTGCCAAGCGCGCCAAGGCCGAAGTAACCGGCTACTACAACTACCAGGAAGCCAAGGATAATGATTGTTGCCAATACATTGCCGATAGCCTTCCAGCGGCAAATCCACACATTGTTGTTTACACCCAATGTCTGCATTGAGCTCCAGATACCGTGAGTAAGGTGGAACCAGAGAGCAGCCAGCCATATTACATAGATAGCCGCATATACAGGGCAGCTGAATGTGCTTGCAATGTAGTATGAGCCATTGGCTACATTCTCCATTGTAACGGCATCAACATGCATGCCCATCATGTGCAATACCTCAGGCAACTGCATCTTTGCCCAGAAGTTGAATAGGTGAAGGCCGATACCAAGAACAACGATGATACCCAACACGAGCATGTTCTGAGAGGCCCATGTCACGTTCTTAGGTCTCTCGGAAACAGCATATCGCTGTGAACCGCGGGCCTTTCTGTTCTGCAAAGTAAGGATGAAAGCATAAACGAAATGCAGAACGACAAGAGCAGCAAGGCCTGCTGTTCCCACCAATGCATACCAGTTAGCTCCCAAGAACTCACAGATAGCGTTGTAACCATCGGTGCTGATGATAGCAACCAAGTTCATTGACATGTGGAAAAGAAGGAAGAGCACCAGGGCTGCACCTGTCACGCTCATTACCACCTTTCTTCCCACAGAAGATTTAGATAACCACATAATGAATTGATATTAAATTATATAATAAATAAATAGTATTTCAGATACGTTTGAACGCACTTTTACAAATGACAAAAATAAACTTTTTTTTATAAAAAAAGCCAAAAGGGAAGATAATTTTAAAAATCCCTTGTCATGCTTGCAGTGACACTCGCATACACGACAGACGGAAGCAAAGATATGTTTCTGCTGCCGGAACACGTATTTTTTCCCTTTTCAACGGAAGAAAAGAGATAAATATAACAACCGGCGACACTCTTTTGCAGTACCGTTTTACCTTATAAACGTTAAAAAACAGAGATTCACGGTTTGCAGTACGGTTCTGTTTTGCTATATTCGCACATCAAACACTAACAAAACAAAAAAGCGATGGCAACATTAAAAGAAAAAATCGGCTATGGTTTCGGAGACATGGCCTCGTCTATGTTCTGGAAGATTTTCAGTGCATATCTGCCCCTATTCTATGCAATGGTATTCAAGCTCGACCTCGGCACCACGGCAATACTCATGCTGGTAACACGTGTATGGGACGCCGTTTCGGACCCCATGATGGGCATCATTGCTGACCGCACCGACACACGCTGGGGAAAATACAGGCCATATCTCTTGTGGATAGCTGTTCCTTTTGCCATTGCAGGAGTGCTGCTCCTTACCAAGCCCGATTTCGGTGAAAGCGGCAATACCGTATGGGCCTTCGTGACATATATTCTAATGATGACAGTATATACAGCCATAAATGTGCCATACGGCTCAATGCTGGGAGTTATTACCGAGGACACCGACGAGAAGACAGTCTTCTCATCTTTCCGCATGTTCTTCGCCTATGGCGGCTCGTTCATCGTGCTTGCATTCTGGGAACCGCTCTGCAACTTCTTTGCCGGCACCACAGGCGAGCTCACGCTCAACCCCGACGCATGGCAGTATGCGATGATTGTGGTGGGCATCGTATGTGTCATACTCTTCGTGCTTACCTTTGCCATGACAAAGGAGAGAGTAAAGACCGCCCCAAAGACAACTAGCATAAGTGCAGACCTCGGCTCGCTGCTCCATAACGCCCCATGGTGGATACTGCTCGGCGGAGTACTATTCTTCAACTTCTTCAACGCGATACGCTACTCGGTCATTCCTTTCTATTTCGCCACACTCATTGCCAAGGACGCAACATTGTCAATATTCTCCATTGACTTCATATTCTATGCCGGCATATTCCTTGCCATTGGCGAAGTAGCCAACATGATAGGCGTTGCCGCAGCCACACCAATAACATTCAAACTGGGCAAGAAAGGCACATTCCTATGGTCGCTCTTCGCACTCATCGCACTCTGCATAGCATTCTACTATGTACCGACCAGCGGCAGCGGCGCATACTGGACACTCCTTGTATTGCAGATTCTCGTATGCATACTGACCGGTGTCGTTTCACCGCTCGTATGGAGCATGTATGCCGACATATCGGACTATGCCGAACTGAAGTTCAAGACCGCATCCACAGGTCTCATATTCTCCTCTTCGTCTATGGCCCAGAAGTTCGGAGGTGCATTAGGAGCATCGGCAGTGATGTGGATACTCGCAGCATTCGGCTTCAACACCGAAGAGGGTGCAGTTCAGACAGCCGATGCTGTTGAAGGAATAAGGCTGCTCATGAGCTGGATTCCTGCAGCCGTAGCCGGCATTTCGGCATTCTTCATCTTCATCTATCCGCTCACGACAAAGCGCATGAGAGAGATTACCGAAGAGCTGAGAAAGACCAGGGAATAAAAAGAGATACAGATTAGACATATCCCGGAGTACATCAACAGTGCTCCGGGATTATTTGTTGCATGATTAACTGCAAATATCACTTCTTGCTGATGCAGGCAAGAAAGCGATATATATTTAACCGGCATGCAAAACACACAAGCACAAAAAATCAGAATGTTTGTACTCACTTTCCGCAAAGTTGTATTATTTTTGTTGATTGGTAATATGCCGGCATGTCGCCCGGCAGATAGCATAGGAATAACGTGACATTCAATTACGACATACTGGTCATAGGCGCAGG
>JAFWXX010000017.1 GCA_017522915.1 Bacteroidaceae bacterium | reverse complement strand
CTATAAGACAGCGAGAAAATATTTCAAGAATCTGGCTTATCGAATCTTTGGGCTCAGTCTGGTATAAAGAATCTAATGCAAACCAATCAGAATTATTTATTGCCTCTGCAATTTTCTCATCAGAGCTTTGGCTATAACTTAATGAGAAACTGCCTAAGCATATCAAAAATGCAATAATATATTTCTTCATAATGATCTTATGTAATTGCTGTTATTTTTCTGCAAAGTTAATGGAATTATTCCGAAATGAGGGCATATAGAGTTGTAAAAGTAGAACGAACTCAATTCAACCCTATTTGTTGTTCAACCATAGCTTGTAAAGTTGACTGTGCCAGCATCGCCATAACCTTATATTGTTCCCAACAAAACCGAATTTGACCTCAAAGCCCAATTAGAGGAACTGGCGGTGGATAGCACCGTACTTCACAAGAAATTCGGTAAAGGCACAGTTGTTAAAATCAACAAGAACGAAAAGTTTATCCATATCAAATTCACCCTCGGCAAAAAGAAATTCATCTTCCCCAATGCGTTCTTGATGGGATTCTTGGAGGTGGAGTAGGCTTGGTAAATAAGAACAAAAGGATGTAATTAAGGCGTTCACAATAACTAATTTGTAAACGCCTTAATTCATTAATCTGGTAATTTAAATAGTTTATCATCTTGTGATAATTCAACAATGAAAAGTTCTGGTGTGTTAAGTTCAGCAGGTAACTTATCTCTTAGTATCGACGCAACAAATTGGATATTTTGTTCTTGAACCATATTTGCAATACTAACAAGCTGATTATCACTCATTAATTCCTTTTTGTCATTTAGGGTAAAATATAAACATGGAATATTTTCTTGACGTGCAAACATTGTATATGCTATGTCAAAACAAGAAATTTCTCCCATTTTCTTTCCAGTACTCAAATTAGCATTAAAGGATGTAAATTTGTAAATATTTGTCTTTGTTCTTCTGTTAATTACAGAATCAAACTTAATAACATACTCTTCATTATAAATAGCTCTAGATACTTGAGAAAACAACACATTAAATTTATCTATTTGTTCTTGGAGATGATTTTTAAAAGTGTCGGAGAATAGATTTTCGTCAATTGCTTGCAACTCTCTTTCTGAAGCAGAAATTTCTTCCTCAACAGCTTCTATTTGATATATTATATTTTCATATTCACCTTTTTCTTGATATTTAGAATTTAACTCATTGATAAGTTTTTCTAAGTCATCATAAGTGCTGGACTTCACGACCTTTTGTGTTAATACATCTTCCTTTACAAGAAGTACTCTTAAATGTTGTTGAAGTTCTGCCAATTGTTCATCTATGCCTGGTAACGATTTTAATATAAATCGAACCTTATTGTCTAACATTTGGTTATGATATGCAACTAACTCCTCAAATGTTCTTTGTATATCGGGAATTAAAGCTTTTGCCTGTTTGTAAATCAATTCCAATTGAACTATATCAATACTTGATTTTTGCGCCTCCAATTCTTTTTGAGCATCAATAATCATATCTCGCCTTATACGCAAAGAATTGATTTTGGAACTAATACTATTTATCTGGTATTTAACTTCATTAAGGTTATCCATATCTTCTGCAAAATTTGGATTAATATTTAATGAAGCTTTTTGTATTTGAAGTTCTGCAATTCTGGCATTTACAAGACCCAGCAATGAAAGATAGGTACTCTTCCCGTGAGTTCGTTCTAACTTAGTTTTGAAATTTCGGTCAGTTTTTATTTTTTCTAATTTTTCTTGTCGCATATCTCCTTCTGCAAATCTGCATCCGAACATAAACAAAAACAAAGTTTCATATTCTGCATCAGATGAATAAGGATCTAATGTTTTAAGCACATTAGAAACATTCTGTTCTGAATAACGTATGTTGTGAGAAATGATTTGTCTAAATGATGGTTTTTCTATTTGAATTCCTAAAATTATTTGTTCTAATTCCTTAATAAATAATTCATCATTTGTATAATTAACGCCATTTATTTCTCGAAGAGAATTCCCTCTTTTTTTAAAGTTTCTTCTTATAATGACATCGTTCTTTTCAAAGTCGGAAGTTAATATAAGTTCTACAACTACATCTGTATCTATGAGAAAATCTTTCACATAAGTATGCTCTACTTTGGGACTTGCTGGATCTGAATATACAATTCTACCATCTTTCCCTAAACAAAAGTCGATTAATTTTAAGACAGTTGTTTTTCCTACATTATTACCTGTCGTAGTAGTTATATTAGGGGTATTATCCACAATTAAATTTAGTCCTTTATGAAAAGGTATCTCGCGGATAATTCCATCTTTATTATATATAGTTAGTAATTTTATGAACATAAAAAAACCTCCTCTTCTATTAATTGCGCAACATTAATTATATAGAGCCAATCAAGGCATAAAATAAAAACAGAAAAACTCATACGTTTATTTTCTGAAACTTTCGAGTATAAGTCCAGAATATTCATACGCCCCTCATTTTGAAGCGTATGCAATACAATAGCACCATTATAATAAATACTATTTTCAGGATTAATATTATCTGGCAATAACATACACTAAGGTTTTTCAAATATTTTACACCTAATAAAAGCGTCAACTAAAACAATGTCAATATAAAGTTCTAAGTCCTCGATATAGAATTGCTTGAGGTTTGCACTTAAAGATAACTTTTCTTTAAGATTCTCTACAATTGCACTATACAATGAATCCCCCGAAAATTGGGGCTTCAGTTGTAGGTAAATTTTATTTATAGTTTGTAGAACTGCAAAACTTTTATTGTTACCCAAAGCATCAAACTCATTATAAATCTTCTGTACGGTATTATAGTAAACATCGTATTGCTCTATAACATCTTTAAATACAGTGATATTATTCTTTATGATTTTATTCTCTAAATCAAAACTGAGCGTATCAAAATTTATGGCATCACTTTGTAAATTTATAGTAGACAGTTCATTTATGACATGGGCTAGTCCAGTCTCCAACTTCAACTCATTTGACTCAAAGTTTAATTCTTTATGAATGAAATCGTAAATAGGTTTAATTTCTGTTATAGGTAATGATTTTATCCTCTCTAATATAGATGCGATGTCATATATATCTTCCTGGGGATTAAAAGCAATACTTAACCCTGTAGGCATATTAAAGCTATGTCCTCTTAATCTCTTGACGGGTCTCGCTATTGATATAAACTTAAAATTATAGCCATCATATTTCTTCTCTAATTTGTCTAATGATGTTTGAATTTTATTTGCAGTATTAGTAGAAGAAACCTGAACAATAATATTTTCGCCATTATAGATTAAATCAACAGCTGGTGTATTATGTTGTATAGTGTTTGCATTTATCAATTTCCAATCATACAACAGATTTAGCAGATGCATATAGAAATCTTCGCAATGAATATTTATATCATACAAATTCAATGCACCTCTAGAAGTTACTCGAACAGATAACCAAGTTAAACGCTCTTCTATATAATCAAAGTAATTTTTTCGATTCATATACACCTATCCATATTACGGAACAAAGATATGAAAAAAGCTTGGAATCTTCTTGCAGATTTACTAAAAATAATATATTCTTCAATGAAACAATCTTTTTTGTATATCATTCAAACTTTTTAGTATAATAAACACGGTTGTTCTATTCGCTTTCCGCCGGTTAAAGCTGTTCAATATCTTATATCTTATTCTGCTCGCTTCATAGGTATTCAGCAGAAACGCAAGTGTAACAACCACTTCAAGATTATAAAATGTTGCCCAACTTGTAGGAGTAACAACATCGCATTGTTGGGTCGTTGCAGAGGAAAGTGTTCCATTCTTATATATAGCTCTGATTGCGGCTCGGAGTGTTGGGGCTATCACCCCGAACAACTCCACCAATTCCATTTCAGACATCCAAACACCGTTACTTGGGATATTTACTCTGCCACTTTCACTGATTGTTATAATTGCTCGTTCCATACCTATACATATTAAATGGCAAACCTTTCGCTAACTCTACTCTCAAACATTGATATATCGTGTTCAAGTTTGATGTTGGTTACTTTGGCGTATCGCTTCGTTGTGGTAATGTTCGTATGCCCCAATACTCGGCTGACACTCTCAATGGGAACACCCTTGCTCAGAGCCAGCGTAGCGAACCCATGGCAAGTGCAATGGAATGAAATATCCTTTGAAATACCGCACTCCTTTATCATCTTTTTCAGTGGTTTACAGATGTTCCAATAGTTCAGATTAGGAAACACCAATTTGTCCTCTTGGAAGCTTTCGTAACGCTTGATTATCTGCAACGGAATATCCAGCAACTTCACTTGGAAATTCACCTTTGTCTTGTGTCGCTTGGATAGAATCCATTTCTCTCCATTTATCTCTACAATATCATCGGTAGTCAGTTCCTTTATATCCACGAATGACAAAGCTGTGAAACTTGCAAACACGAACAGGTCTCGGATATAAGCCAACTTCTTATCCGCAAACTCATGTGTCATTACAGCCTTGATTTCATCTTCTGTAAGATATTGTCGCTCCTTGATATTCTGATTTACCCGATACTGAGCAAATGGATTTCTCGGTGTCAGTCCGTTGTAATGAGCCTTAGAAACGATTGTTTTCAACCACATACAATGTGCCCACACACTACCATTATGCAAACCTGCATCGGTAGAGAGATAGATTTCATACTCCTTGATAAAATCGGGAGTAAGTTCAAGTATTGAAATATCGCTACGCTTGTAGCATTTCTTGATAAATGTAGCCAAATGGTTTCGTGACCTTACACGCACCTTGTAGGAACTTGCTGCACGGTCTATGCCTATATGCTTCTTGAAACTCTCGTTCTTCTTGTCAAATGCTCGGAGTAGGGTTTCATACTCCGTTCCGATACCTTGATAGGCATTGCGCACCATTTCGGCAATTACAAACGCTTCTCTATCCGAAATACGTTGGTAGTGCTTGATGATTTGAGCCTTGATATTATCCAAAGCCAAATTGATGTCTCTCGATTCCTTACTCTTGCCTTTTGCTCGGTTGCCTTTCACATCCCATAGGTCTTTATGGATGCTCTGCTTGCAACTGAATTGAGCCACCGAACCGTTGATTGTCATTCGTCCCATAATCGGGACAATACCGTTTTTCTCTTTGCTTCCGTTCACGTAGAACAGCACCTTAAATGTACTTCGCATAATCTAATCTTTTTTGGCTATAAAATTAGTTATCAGCGAGTTATACATTGATATGCAAACTAACGCAGAACGATGAAACGTGACGACACAAAGAAAAACTTTACTGCATTATCGGGTAATGACTTGGCAACCGTTCTATTTTATTACCTTGCGTTTCTTTGCTAAATTGCCATCGTTACTATTTCTGAGGTTTTCTGTTTAATGCGTTATGGTTCAGTTCAAAACGCAGAAATTCACCTTTTTTGCTCCGAGAACCGTAATTTTTTAGCTAAAAAAGAGAAAAAAGAAATATTGCGGAATATTTGAATTATATTTGTAATATAACAACTATTAAAACATGAAAAAGAGAAGTATTCTATTGTTTGTGATATCAGTGTTCGCCATGTCGCAGGCATCAATTGCTCAGGAGAAGGATGATGCACTGCTGTTTGCCAACTACTTTACAGGAAACAGCATGCGTTATGATTTCCACCACGCAGGGAACAGCGAGAACGAGTACTACTATTTCGATAAGGTCGTACGCGAGGGTGAGTGGGCCGGTTCGAAAGTATCGCTCATAAACCCGTTCGACTATGGCGAACAGATGTTCTGGATTATTGACAGTGCAACAGGCACCGTAATATACAAGAACAACTACTGCACTCTCTTCAATGAGTGGCAGACTACACCGGAGGCCAAGCATACACCCCGTTCGTTCCCGGAAAGCGTAATTTTCCCGGAACCGAAGTCCTGCTTCACCATTGAATTTTTCGCACGCAACAAGAAGAGCAAGGAGTGGGAAAAGAAACACTCCCAAGCCATAAATGCAAATGACTACAATATCAGGCCATTTGCCAACAAGCATGAGAATATTGACATACACATTGGCGGCAATGTCGCTAACAGTCTCGACATTGTACTTCTGCCCGACGGCTTCACCGCTGAAGAGAAGGAGAAGTTCATTGAGTCGTGCCGTATGTGGAGCGATGCCCTATTCTCCTACTCGCCGTTTACCCAGAACAAGCACCGTATAAACATACGTGCCGTGTGGGCACCGTCCGAAGAGAGCGGAATCAGCATACCGGGCAATCGCGAATGGAAAAAGACGCTTCTCGACACACGGTTCTACACATTCGGCAGCGAGCGTTACCAAATGACCGAGGAATTCCAGAAGGTACGTGATGTTGCCGCAAACGCACCCTACGAGACAATATTCATACTCACTAACAGCGACAAGTACGGTGGCGGTGGAATATACAACTTCTACGGTCTCGGTTCGGCAGGAAAGACAGGACGTACCGGCGAGGTATATGTACATGAGTTCGGACATTCACTAATGGGACTAGGCGACGAATATGTAGAGACAGGCAATACCGTAAGCGCACTCTACCCTGAGGGCAAAGAGCCTTGGGAAGCGAACCTGACACGTTTTGTAAACTTCAACGGCAAATGGGAGAAGAGAATAGAGGAAGGCACTCCGATACCTACCGTAGCAGCTCCCGGCAGTACAGAAAAGGAGTGGAAGATAGGAGCATACGAAGGTGGAGGTTACCTTGAGAAAGGCATATACCGCGGATGGCCCGAATGCATGATGAAGGCACTTACCGACTTCTGCCCCGTGTGCCAGGATGCAATAAGCAGATATCTTGACTACCTGTGCAAATGACAAGAGCTTGAAAACAGATGTGTAAATAATGAGAATGGGCTGCGCCAAATAGCGCAGCCCATTCTCATTATTCAAGAAAACCTTAATCTACATATGTAATTGTCGTCTTGCGTCCCGACGGATCGGTATATGAAATTGGACAATCCTTAGAATCAAACTTCCATTCTCCGTAATCATACATATTTGTCTCCTCGTTATATACCGAAATAGGCAGGTGGGTACTTGTCGCGCCCAACATACCGAATGCCGCCAGCTGGTAGGATGCATAATATGGCATACGGGTTGCATAGATATTAGACTCCACACCCCAACATCCGAAATATCCGGAGAAATCAAAATTGGTCTTGTTCTTTAAACTTGAATATCCGTATTTATGTGAAAAATCGGCCTTGACTTTGTCATCGGCAATGTCATATACAACATACCCTACTACATTGCCTCTTTCGTGTTTGATTTCAAACCTTTCGCCAGTTTCGAAATAAGCCTCGTTCAACGAAGTTCCGGAATAGACGAAATCAGCCAAGTCGAACTTGGAAAGGACACCGGCCTGATTGAAAGCACCACGGTCCTTGCCATTCTCCTTAGAGTTCATTAACGGTTCATCAGGATATATGCGTGCAACCGAATATTCGATTTCAAGTTCATTGCCATTGAAACGATACTTCGCATTCGAGCTCATATTGCAACGGAAGAACTTATAATTGTATTCACGATGATGTACTATTTCGGAGTTTATCTCCTTTATGCGCCCTTGTGCATCGTATGTAAACTTGTGCTCCCAGGAGTAGTCACGACCGTTTATCTTGCTGGTTGTCTTCACGGATGCAACTTTACGGCCAGGAAGCGGTACATATACAGAGTTGCCGCCATCGGGATTACCGTCACCGCCATCACTGTCACTGCAAGCCACGAATGTTGCACACAAGGACAACATGAGAATTGATAGAATGTTCTTCATATAGATAGTGTTAATCATTTTCAGCCGCGAATATAGCCCAATAATCGGCAAAGACCAAAAAAAGTTCCTAAATTAATCCGCCATTATAATTTCTTAAGGAAGAAAAAGGAAGGTCGTGCAAGTTGCAACCGCAAAACATCCCGGCTTGCTTTATTGTTCTAAACAGAAAAAGATTATGGCATTCATTGATTATTACAAAGTGCTTGGCATAGAAAAGAGCGCGTCGCAAGAAGAGATTAGAAAAGCCTATCGCAGGCTTGCAAAGAAATACCACCCCGATATAAACAAGGATGCTCCCGATGCAAAGGAACGCTTCCAGGAGATAAATGAGGCAAACGAAGTCCTGAGCGACCCCGAAAAGAGAAAAAAATATGACGAGTATGGCGATAACTGGCGGAATGCCGACGAATATGAGGCACAGCGCAGGAGAGAGGAGAATGCAGGATACACCGGAGGATTCGGATTCGGAGGGTTCGGCGACTTCAGCGGGAACAAGAGCAACAGCAGCGGATTCAGCGATTTCTTTGAGGAACTTTTCGGTTACAGTGCATTCGGCAGAAAAAGCAAGAGGCGTGGAAGCGACTTGCAGACAACGATAAGCCTCAAGCTTCGCGAGGCGGCGGCAACGCACAAGCGCACATTATCGGTAAATGGCGAGAATATACGCATAACCATACCCGCAGGAATTGCCGACGGACAGAAGATTCGGCTTAAAGGACGTGGAGGAAACGGCAGTGAAGGAGCCGAACGAGGAGACCTCTACATAACATTCCGCATTGAGCCAGATGCACAGTTCACTCGTTCCGGTGATGACCTTCACGCCACAGTCGTTGCAGACATATACACGCTCATTCTCGGCGGCGAGATAACAGTTCCAGCACTTAGCGGGAATGTCAAGATAAATGTTAAGCCTGGCACACAGCCCGACAGCAGACTACGACTCAAGGGGAAGGGGTTTCCGGTTTACAGGCATGCTGGAGAATACGGCGACTTCATAATAACCTTGAAGCTGCAACTGCCGTCACTGAATGAAAGACAGAAAAAGCTGTTCATCGAAATGCGGAACGCAAAAGATGTATAGTCAATTGGACATGACAATATAGCTGTTAAGATACAATGCGAACACAAGCCACATCAAATATGGAATATTGAGGTAAGCCGCCACCCTGCTCTGCTTGTAGCATCCTATGACATAGAAAGCCACGCATGCCAGCAGAAGTGCCAACACTACAATACCGGCAACAGGAGAACGCATCCAGAAAAAGGCAAAGCTCCATGCCAGATTAAGCAACAGCTGCACAGCGAACAGCACTGTCAAAACCCATGAATATACGGTGCGGGCACTCCACACGATTCCTGCCGATATACCCATAAGCAGATAAAGAACACCCCATACAAGGGAGAATATATATCCCGGAGGAGTAAGTGACGACTTTACAAGACCTGGATACCAGGCCTCCATAGAGGTACCTTGCAACACACGTGACAGATATCCTACGACAAAGGAAATCACGACAAACTGAAGAATCGGAAGCAATCTTTTCATATTAACGACAAATATTAACGTAAAAAAGCGACCGTTATGGCCGCTTTTATAACATCAATTCAAAAAGGATTGTTCAGCATGTCACTGCCAGAGCAGCCTCCACCCCTCAATGAATATAATAACCGCCAATGCAATGGAATATACCATTTTGACACCTGTTGTAAAGACAAACGCAACGAAATTTATGCAAGCTACTTTAACAGACTTTCCAAAAGGTGTTCCACTCAACAGTTCACCAGCCAATGCTCCGAGGAACGGGCCCAGGACAATTCCTATTATTCCCAGGAAGAGACCTATGATAAGGCCTATGGTTGCACCCCACATGCCGGCAGCACTTCCTCCCGCACGCTTGGTGAACCAAAGAGGAGCAACATAGTCAACTACAGTTATTACTGTCGCCAATATTGCGGTAACCACAAGCGTTCCGGCACTTATATTATCATGATCGCAGAACGACAGGAGGAGAAGAGCGATATAGCTTATAGGAGGCCCAGGAACAGCCGGAACAATAGCCCCGACAACACCCAGGACTGCAAGAAGGTATGACGATACAATCAATACATAATCCATGTTTTCTATACCTTTTATTTAAGCCTCATCCGTTTCCTGCTTATCACCCATTTTCTTTGCAGCCTTCTCTTCAAGAACCTTATTCATCTGTGAATCGGAATAATAAGGCACTTTGCCTGCCGGAACATACTTGCTCGAAGAGGAGAGATGCGTATCCTGGTCATCGAAGAAGATATGTGCTCCGAAGGCTTTAAGAAGTTCATCCTTACGCAAGCCGCCAAGGAAGTAAGCCTCATCGACATATACACCCCATTTACGCAAAGTCTTTATCACTCTGAAGTGTGACGGAAGACTGCGTGAGGTAACTATTGCCAGACGCAATGGAGAGAGCTCTATCGATGTAGGCAGACACTCCTGTATCTGCGAGAGTTTCTTGAGCAAGTTGGCAAAAGGCCCCTCTTTCAATGGCACATCGGCATTCTCTTTTTCATATTTGTAGAAAGCATCGAACCCTTCGCGCTTGAAACGGCACTCCGATTCATCGGAGAAGATTACTGCATCGGCGTCAAATGCTATCTTCACGCGGCTGTCCTCCGGGTCAAAGTCGGTAGGCGGCGCATATATCAATGCCGACGCACATATACCGGAATCCATCACACGCTGGACATCACCCTCATCCTTTGAAAGGAAAAGGTCGATCGAGAATGCCTTGAGGTATTTCGACAGGGACTCTCCTCCCGACAATGCCACGCGTGTAATGTCGAGCCCGTACATATCAAGCGACTTGAGCATTCGCATACCGGTTTCGGGGCTGTTACGGGACATCACGACAACCTCCACTATAGGGCGATTGGCCTGCTTGTTAAGTTCAAGCAGGCTTTTCACCAGATAGAATGCCGTTCCGCGCTCAAGCGGCTCATCCTCATGTTCCTCCTGATACTTGCGGTACTTTGCAACTCCATACTTCTCGAATATCTCATTTTCAGCCTCAAGGTCGAAAAGCGCGCGCGATGACACACCGATGACCAGACGTCCGTCCAAATTCTCCATTATTCCGTATTGAATCTTTTAATTGTCATGCAAAATTAGTCTATTCAGACACATTTGTCAACAAAAAAGATGAAATATTATCCAATACGGAAGACAAAGCATCGAGAAGAGCAAAAAAACAGCTATCTTAGCAGAGAATTAAGAAACTGAAGATGATTAAGGACATTGTATTCGACTTTGGAGGCGTACTGACAACAATAGATACAGAAAAGGCACTCCGTAAATTCCGTGACCTGGGCATTGAGAACCCCGAACTTTATATAAACTCCTATTGCCAGAAAGGAGCCTTCTACGAACTTGAGAACGGCGACATTGACGCCGAAGAGTTCTGTATGAAGCTTAGCAGGATGTGCAGAAGGGAAATCACATTCGCCGAGGCAAAGGATGCATGGCTGGGGTTTCTTGTAGAGATACATGAGAATCTGCTCGAATACCTGCAGACGTTACGTGGCAAATACAGACTTTCTGTCCTGAGCAACACCAATCCGTTCATACAGAGCTGGGCTTTGACAAAGGATTTCACGACATGCGGCAAGTCGCTTTCCGACTACTTCGACAATCTCTTTTTCAGTTACCGCATGCATTGCTCTAAGCCCAGTTCGGCCATATACCGCAAAATGCTCGATGAGGGGAAGATGGTTGCCCGTGAGACACTGTTTGTAGATGACGGCGTAAGAAACATCGAGGCTGCAGCCGCAGAAGGCATACAGACACTGCTCGTTGCCAACGGTGAGGATTGGCGGGAGGCCTTGGAGAAAAGGCTCTCTGCTACAGAAGAATAGAGTTCGTAGCCCACACTTCTCCTGTACTTGACAATACCGGATTATTTATATTACAATATAGGGGATTCAAGTACTGTTTTCCACCTATTTTTACTAATTTTGCCGCCAATTACAGTTACAATAAATTTATCGCATAGATACTGATGAACAAGAACTACCTTACGCAAGTTGCCATTCTCTTCTTGCTTACCATAGGTATATTGCTGGGATTATCGACACTCAAATCAACTGATATAAGCTTCACGACCAAAGAGATTGACCTGCTTAGCAGCCTTCGGGAAGAGCCTGCTGCCGATGAAAGGCATGAAAACGAGACTGTAGAAGAACTCGAAGAAGAAGAAGAAGATACCTTTAATGAGACTATTGTTGTAACAGACAGCACAAGCACACCCGAAGAGAAAAAAGATGTTGTCTTTATGACAGACAGCATTACCGGCACAATTGCCGACACAGCCGCAATAGAGGAAGTGACCGATACCCTTCCGGCCCGCCCGGAGATAAATGCACCGCGCAAGGCCGGTGACATAACCCTCATCGAAGACTATACTGCAGCACAGACAGGCTTGAGGTTCTTTAGAGCCGCCATCAACGGGCGTGGGACACTGCAACGGCCTGTACGCATAGCAGTGCTCGGCGACTCCTTTATAGAAGCCGATATCCTAACACAGGATATAAGGCAGCAACTACAGGATATATACGGAGGATGCGGCGTCGGTTACGTGTCAATGCATAGCGATTTTCCGGGATTCAGACACTCAGTTTCGCAATACAGCAGCGGATGGGACACCCATAATGTCATTTCCGAACCGCAATACTCCTTCACTTCACTGCCGTTGCAGCTTCATCGTCCACAAGCCGAAGCTACAGCCTTTACCAGATTTAAGGGTGTGAACAAGGTCAGGCATGCCGACAGTTGGGAGGTATCGAAGATTGGCTTTGTAGCAAAAGCAAAAAGTGTCATTTCTGTAAAGACCGACTCTGCACGGCATAAATTCGATGTGGCACCAGACGACAATGCGCAGTTCATAACAATTCCAGAACACACCCATTCCATAGAGATTAGATGTTCACAGCCTGATATTGCATTCTGGGGCACATGGCTCGACGGTACAGCCGGCATTGCAGTCGATAACATATCCATGCGCGGCTATAGCGGCACGACATTGCACCGAATCCCCATCGAACGTATGAAACAGCTCAATGAAGCAATCCCATACGACCTCATCATATTGCAATTCGGCTTGAACAGCATGGTTCCCTCAATTACCGACTACAGCAAATACCAAGCACAACTGGTCAAGGCCATAACCCATCTGAAGGCAGCATTCCCGAACAGCGACATACTCATTATGAGTATTGGTGACCGTAGCCAGAACATAAAAGGCACAATGCAGACAATGAAGGCTGTATATGGACTTTGCAAGTCTCAACGTAATGCAGCCATTGAGGCACAGTGCCACTTCTGGGACTGCTGCGAGGCCATGAAGACACTTGGAGGAATGCCTCTCTTTGTCAAGAACAGATGGGCCCACAAGGACTATACCCACCTTAGCCATGCCGGCGGAAGACCGTTGGCCGAAGAATTTGTCAAGGCCCTGAGATACGCGCTCGAGAACAGGAATGCACCCGCTGCACCGCAAACAGAATCAGAGACACAAACCGAAACAACAATAAATGAATAGAACAGTTACATATATATTGACAGCATTCACCGTTCTCTATGCAACAAGCCTTGTTGCACAAGAAGCGGATTCTATAACAGCCGCTAAGAGAGACACGCTCTCTGCGACCCGACTGGATGTAGAGTCATTCATTACTATCGATACAATATCATGCATAGGTTTCGAAGCGGACACCATATCGTTCAACGGAGCAGACTGGTCACCGTTATTCCAGTCCATGGAGCAACTGAATGACACTGCACAAGGAGAGAAGAAGATTGTTTCCGTCATACATCTTGGCGATTCGCATGTTCAGGCAGGTTTTTTGACCGAAGCATTGCGCATCCCTATGCAGAAGGCATGGGGCAATGCCGGACGCGGGCTTATAACCCCTTTGAAGATAACCAGAACGAACGAACCTTCCGATTACCGCTTCACGACACCGGACAAGTGGCAATACAACCGCTGCATTATCGGCAAGGAGTTCAGCAGCCGTGTTGGAGTGGGAGGAATCCTTATTGAACCTGTCACCGAGTCCATCAACCTTACGATAGAGACAATGAGCCGGCATGGCGAAGATGTGAAATTCAACCGCTTAAGGCTATTTCATGCTCCTACAGACAGTTTCCCTCAGTTACTGCTTGACAACGAACCCGACGGACTTGTAGTACACTCCCCGGCCGCAGGCGAGACATGCTACTCATGGGACACTCTGACGAACACAATAAGTTTGAAAGGGAAGAACAGCCTTGAACCGGCCAATGCGGCTATCTACGGTGCGGCACTTGAAAACGGCCTTAACGGTATCATCGTACATACAATCGGGAACAACAGTGCCACATACGATTGCTATAACCGTACTGAGGAGTATGGAAAGAAACTGGCATCGCTATCCCCGCAGCTCGTAATCATATCACTGGGAACAAACGAATCGGTATCATCGGTATTCAATAGGGAAAGGTTGGAGCAGCAGATAGACTGCCTGATACAATCCATAAAGAAAGAGAGCCCTAAGACACTGTTCCTGCTTACCACACCGGCCGACAACAAACTGCGCAAGAGAAGAAGGAACAAACGCGGAAGGCGTGTCACATACTACGTTGAGAACCCTAACCTGCCGCTGGTAACAGAAACCATCAAGGATTATGGTGCAAAGCACAATATCGCAGTATGGGACTGGTACACCATTGCCGGAGGCAAAGGAGCATACAAGACATGGATAAAGGAGGAGGGAATGAGAAACGACCACATACATTATACTCCGAAGGGATATACCGTGCAAGGCAATCTGTTATTTCAAAGCATCCTGAACGCATATGAACAACATACTCGATAACCTGAACTTTTCGAAACTTGGAGAGCTGCTTACCTACGCCCAGGGAGAGCCATTGATGTTCAACAGCGGGCTATTCCTCTTCTTGTTCACAGCATTCCTCCTGATATACAGGCTCATATACCGCCACACGACAGCACGCATGGCTTTTGTCATACTGTTCTCACTCTATTTCTACTATAAATGGAGCGGCATATATGTACTATGCCTGTTGCTGGTGACTTTTTCGGATTTCATCATTGGCCGCCGACTGGGCAAATCAACAAGCCGGACTGCACGGAAGCTATATGTAACGGCAAGTGTCATCATAAACATCGGCATGCTGTGCTACTTCAAGTACACGTCGCTTATTGTTGACACCGTAAACAAATTCCTGACAAGCCCTATAGAACTTTGGGATATCGCATTGCCCGTAGGCATATCATTCTTTACATTCCGCTCATTGAGCTACATCATTGACATATACAGAAACAAGCTGCAGCCGACAGGCAGCCTGCTCGACTATCTGTTTTTCCTCTCATTCTTCCCGCCATTAGTGGCAGGACCTGTAGTGAGAGCAACCGAGCTTTTGCCTCAGATACGCCGTCGCCCCGAAGTAACAGGAAAGATGTTTGCCGAAGGATTGTTCCTCATAATGTGCGGACTCTTCAAGAAAACCGTAATATCGGATTATATCAGCATCAA
This sequence comes from Bacteroidaceae bacterium, assembly GCA_017522915.1. Taxonomy (GTDB): domain Bacteria; phylum Bacteroidota; class Bacteroidia; order Bacteroidales; family Bacteroidaceae; genus HGM04593. The sequence goes on along the minus strand of JAFWXX010000017.1, from coordinate 44,160 downwards.
CTTTGTCGATAGGGTTTTCGATGCTCCGGCACTATATACCGGACTTGAGAATCTGCTTGGCATATATGGTTACACACTGCAGATATACTGTGATTTTTCAGGATATTCCGACATGGCGATCGGCATAGCCCTGCTCCTGGGATTCCGTTTTCCCGACAACTTCGACTCGCCTTACAAATCGGGTTCAATCACCGAATTCTGGCGACGCTGGCATATCTCATTGTCATCATGGCTACGCGACTACCTATACATATCGCTTGGCGGCAACCGGGTTCCTAAGTGGCGCAACTATTTCAACCTTTTCATAACAATGGTTATAGGAGGATTGTGGCACGGTGCCTCATGGCTCTTTATCCTATGGGGAGCATGGCACGGACTCATGCTGGTCCTCGACAAGCTCTACCGCCGTACTTTCCCGCCACGCGAGCACTCCGCTTGGGGTTCAAAGCTGCTTCATGCAGGAAGCGTTCTGCTCACATTCCATATAGTAGCCATTGGATGGATTTTCTTCCGTGCCGACTCTCTGGCAGTTGTCGAAGAGATGGCAACACAGATTTTCACGCAGTTCCATCCCGAAGTGCTGATGCAGTTCATCAACGGATATCCGTATGTAACCCTGGCCATTGCAACCGGATACCTGCTTCACTACACACCGCATGGACAGGCACTTGCAATGCAGCGGTTGCTGGAGCATACTCCGCTTGTGGCAAAAGCAGTCATATTCTCACTTTTCATCTATCTGGTACTGCAGGTTAGTTCAAGCGAAGTTGTTCCGTTCATATACATGCAGTTCTAAGAAATAATGAGAATCTCCGGCAACATGCATGCCGAAATTACGTTTCAGGATTAACAGCCTTATCTCCTGCGGTTCTTTTCAATATAGAAGAGGCCGCATAATATCAACGCTGCACCCGACAGGGCAATCCAGGTAACACGCTCATCCAGCACGACAGCAGAAGAGACTATCGCTATTACCGGATTGAGATAGAGAAGATTGGTTGCACGTACAGTTCCTATTTTCTCCAAGCACCAGTTCCAGCCCAGAAAACAGAGCATGGAAGCGACACAACCGAGGAAGAGGAGGTTTCCCCAAACCTCGGCACTGCCGTTCATGAGTATATCGAAGTTCACGCCCATGAAGCACGGCAACGGAACGATTGTAAGAAGACCGTATGCAAAGACCTTGCGGGTGATGAGCATATTGCTGTACTTACCTTGCAACATCTTTATGACAAGGGAATAGAATACCCAGCAAAGACATGCGGCAAAAGCGAGTATATCTCCGAGCGGAGAGAGCTTCAGAATGAAATTGCCGTTAAATACCACAAGCACCATTCCGGCTACAGCCACAAGCGAGCCGGCCGTACCGGCCTTTCCCAGCCTCTCTCCTGAATAGAAACAGCCTACGACAAGAGCTGTAACAAGCGGTGTCAGGCACACTATAAGCGCGACATTGGAACAGTACCCGTATGCAAGTGCATAGTTTTCGGTCACGAAATAGAGAGAGCCGCCCGTAAGGCCCAATGTTGCAGCCAGAAGTTCATCCTTCCAACTGTCGAGAAAGAGTTTCTTGCCCGACAAAGGCAGTATAAGGATATAGGCAAGTATAAAACGGAACAGGAATATTTCATCGGGACGTAACCCGGCATTTAACAGCACCTTAGTCTGCACAAAAGTACACCCCCATATCACCACAATGGCAAATGCAATGACATAGACAGCCCCTTTAAAGTTCCGGAACTTCCCTCTCATAGTTGCCTGCAGAGCAGAGAAGTGTTACTTTTTAAGCTTGAGCCCTACGACTGCAGAGACCTCACGGGCACGCTTGAGAGCATCGTGGATATTGTTGCAGACGTTCTCCTTGCCGACAAGATCGACTATACCGGCCTTCAAAAGGGACTTCTCGACATTGTCGTGCACACCGGAAAGAATTACGACCCTACCCTCCTTTGTTGAGGCATTGATAAATATTTCAAGGTTATGCAATCCTGTCGCATCGATGAATGTCACTCTACGCATACGTATTACACGTATAGGCATTGCATCGGAATCGCGGGTAAGCTCGTCGAACTTGTTGGCTATTCCGAAGAAGAAAGGACCTTCAATCTCAAACACCTCGGTCATCTCCGGAATAGCAAGTACTTCATCTTTCTCTCCATCATGATGAACCTCCATTTCATCACGTACGACAGAGATATGAGCACTCTCCATAGCACGCTTCATGAAGAGGACAATAGCCATTACCAGACCAACTTCAATAGCGAGAGTAAGGTCGAAGAATACAGTCAGCAACAATGTAACGAAAAGCACGCTTGTGCCCGACATCGAGCTTTTGCACATAGAAAGTATCGTTCTCCAGCCGCTCATGTTGTACGAAACCATTACAAGCACTCCGGCAAGACATGGCATCGGTATCAGTTTGACAAGATCGCCAAGGAAAAGAAGTACAAGCAACAGCACAAGAGTATGCACGATACCTGCAACAGGGGTCTTTCCGCCGTTGTTTATGTTGGCCATAGTACGCGCAATCGCGCCTGTTGCAGGAATACCACCGAAGAACGGAACAACGATATTTGCAACACCCTGGCCTATAAGTTCTGTATTGGAGTTATGGCGATCACCAATCACACCGTCTGCAACCATTGCAGAGAGCAGGGACTCTATTGCACCTAACATTGCTATAGTGAATGCTACAGGGGCAAGATTCTGTATCGTAGAGAAAAGTGTAGTGCCCTCATTGATTTCCGGGAAAACGAAAGGAGGAATGCCCGACGGCAATGTATAAAGGTCTCCGATTGTCTTTATTGATGCAACACCGGCATACTCGCGCAGAAGGAACGCAGCAACGGTCATCACTATAATGGCAAGGAGCGAGCCCGGAACCTTCTTGGAGAATTTGGGTGTCAAGGCTATAAGCACTACACTCAACACGCCCATAGCTGCACTCCACACATCTATTCTGGACAAGTTGCTGAAGTAGCAAATCCACTTGTCGATAAAGTTGGCCGGGATATCGGATATACCCATTCCGAACAGGTCGTTTATCTGGGTTGAGAAAATGGTTATCGCAATACCTCCGGTAAAACCGATTATTATAGGATAAGGCATGAACTTGATTACAGTACCCAGACGGCAAAGTCCCATAATAACCAGTATTATACCCGCCATAATGGTCGCTATGGCAAGGCCTCCAAGACCATATTGCTGTATTACACCATATATTATGATAATGAATGCACCGGTAGGACCGCCGATCTGCACTTTCGAGCCTCCGAGAACAGATATGAGAAAACCTGCAAGAATTGCAGTCACAAGACCCTCTGCAGGCCCTACTCCACTGGCAATACCGAAAGCAATAGCAAGAGGTATAGCAACTATTCCGACAATAATTCCTGCCATTACATCAGCTGTAAACTTCTCGCGTGAATAGTTCTTCATCGCATCGATGAACTTCGGGTGGAAATCAATCAGTTTCTTTGCATCCATATCAATATTCTTTAAGACAGTTCTTTCCTTAATGAACGGGCACCATTCCGTAAGGCGGCGCAAAGTTACAAAAAAAATCCTTTTTAACTTATTTTATGGAATATATATTTACATTCTCTTGAACATATAAAAAAGAATGGTGCACCTCTTTTGAGATACACCATTTCTTGTCAGAGTTTATTCTCTCAGGCACTTTCCAGCACCTGTTTAGCAGCATTCTTTGTATCAACCTTGGTTATAACACGCTCTACTGTACCATTTCCATCTATCACAAAGGTCGTACGTATAATGCCCATATACTTGCGACCGGCCATTTGCTTCTCTCCCCATGCACCAAAAGCCTCTATAGTCTTTTTGTCAATATCGGCTATAAGAGGGAAGTTCAGGTTCTGTTTCTCCTTGAACCGCACATGCGACGCTGCACTGTCGGCACTGATACCGACGACTGCATAACCAGCCTTAACCAGGTCATCCATTCCGTCACGCAGAGAACAAGCCTCTGCCGTACAGCCCGGCGTACTGTCCTTCGGATAGAAATATACCACCAGCTTACGACCCTTGTAGTCGCTTACCCTTACCTCATTTCCACACTCGTCTATTCCCAGAAAATCGGGAGCCTTGTCACCAACATTCAACATATATCATCTATTTTTCAAAAGTTCCACTTTCAATATCCTAACATCGTCAAGCGGACGGTTGTTCTTGTCACATAGCACATTCTGTATCCTGTCAACGACATCAAGACCGTTCACTACCTCGCCGAACACCGTATATAGACCATCGAGATGAGGAGTTCCGCCGATAGTGGTATATGCATTATACTGTTCAGGAGTAATCGTAATCTTGCGCTTCATCCTCTCCTCGTAGCTCTTCTTATACCGTTCGAGGCTTTCAGGAGTAAACACCTGCCCCCAAACAATATAGAATTGGCTTGCCGAAGACCTCTTTTCGGGATTCACATCGTCATATTCCCGTGCAGCAGCCAACACTCCTCTGCGATGAAAATGCACATCTGGCATAAATTCCGGCTCTATCGTATATCCCAAGTCACCTTCGCCCAGCAATGCACCAGGGAGAGCATTCTTAGACATAGGGTCACCACCCTGTATCATGAAGTCCTTTATTACTCTATGGAACAGCAATGAGTCGAAGCGATGTTCTTCCACCAGCTTTACAAAATTGTCGCGGTGCTTTGGAGTTTCGTTGTAAAGCTTAAGATCTATGACTCCTTTTGTCGTATGCATCCTTACCATATATTCCTTCTTTGAAGCACATGACACAAGCATCAATGCCAAAACTGAAAAAAGAAATACCCTTCTCATATCCTTATATTATATATGAACCGTTAAATTCAATTATCGCATACAAAATTATGAATATTACGAAGATATACCAATAGCTCACCATTCATATACATATATAAACAAAGAAAGGACAACTGAAACGTTATCCTTTCTTTGTTTATCTTATCCTAGTCCCTCAAACGGAAACCCAGTGCCTTTGCTACGATTCTGGCCTCTTCGCGCCGTGTCATCACGAATGCAAGCGCGTTTGCCGCAAGTACTGCAAGCGGGAAGAACATCCCTTTGCACATATCCACTGCCGATTCATCAATAAGGATGAAAGAATATACAAGCAGAAGGATATAGTATCCTGCCAAAACAAGCATTGACAATATCAGGCATCTTTTCAGAAGAGCGAAGTTGCTGAATAGTGAAACAAGCAACGCAAACGCATTTACAACTGCAGCAACTATCAATACAACACCCAATGCTACGACAGAACTTGAAGATGAACCATCAGGCATTGCATATTTGAAGTTGTCAAGTACTGATGTAGAGCCATCTGCACCTATAAAAAAGGCAACATTCCCTATAAGGGCCATAACCAATAGAGCGATGGCTGCAATATGCAAAATCTGGTATAGACGGAATTTCATGATGCAGAACTTTACAATCAAGCCTCCTCTTCCTGCTCCTTTGAAGGATCGCGGAAATAGACCTTGCCATCGAGGAACTCCTGAGCCGCAATAAGAGTCGGCTTCGGCAGTCTCTCATAATAGCGTGAAATCTCTATCTGCTCATGATTCTCGAACTGCTCCTCAAGATTGTCGGTTGATGAAGAGAACTCGTTGAGTTTCTTGAGAAGTTCATCCTTCATTTCAGCAGCTATCTGGTTAGAACGCTTGCCGATGATTGCAACCGATTCATACACATTACCTGTTTCGTTTACAAAATCTGCCATGTTACGTGTGACAGTGTTTGTTGGAGCGTTAGTCTTCTTGTAGTCCATTTCTTATTTATTCTTTAATATTTTCAACAAATTTGCTAGCCTCATTATAATATTTTTCGGCCTCCTTTAGATGCTTGCTTTCGGGAAACTCTGTCTTGAAAGCATAATACTCGTCAATTGTCTTACGATATCGTTCGGTCATCTTATCCTTTACGCTATTATGAGCCATTTTGTATCTTGCCTTCAACACAAGCATGCACAAATCCTCGCGCAAAGAGGTAAACGGAAAATCCTTCAAGGCATTCTGGGCTGTAATGATACATGCCTCATAGTTGTTTCCAATGTATGCCATATAATCTCCTAAATCATAATATAGCTTAGCCGAAAGATACTCTTTCTTCACCAGCACATCCTGCATCTTGGCTATAAGGTCTTGAGCCTCGTCACGATACTTGCTAAGCGGGAAGTACTCCATAAAGAGCTGCAGTTCATTTATGGCAACATAGGTTCCCGACTGGTCGAGTTCAGGTTCTGTTATGCCCATGAAAAGCGACTTGCCTGAATAGAAACGTGAATACTCGGCATACTCGCCTCGCGGATAGTTGGAATAATGCAGCTTGAAATACTGCGAAGCAGTCTCATAATCCTTTGAATTGTAATAGCACATTGCAAGCAGCATTATCGACTCTTCGGCCTTGTCACCGCCCTTGAGCATTGTAATCATGGTCTCAAGCAACTGAGAAGCCTTATTATACTCACCCTCAAGGTAATACGCCTTGGCAGCCTCATATTTGTAGTCGATATTCATGTTCTTATACTCACGTTCGAATGAGCCGCAAGAGACCAAAGCTACAATTGCCAGAAGATATATGTATGCTATTTTTTTCATAATTGAATAAGATTTGCTCCAATATGCCGGACATAAAATGCCCCGAAAATGCAAAATCAGTGCAAAGATAGTGCTTTCCAACCGAAAATACAACGAAAAACAGACCATTCTTATTCAGAGCAAGGCAAATAATGTTAAAAGGAATGACGGTGCACCCAATACCGGATGCACCGTCATTCCCATATTTCTGCTTACTTTACAAATACCTTAGCCCCTTCAACAATGTATATGCCTTTCAAGAGCCTGAACATACAACTGCTCTCAACATAGGCTTCTGCGACCTTACGGCCTGTGATGTCATATACAGCGACCTCCTTCGGTGCCGGAACAGTCACCGTGATACCGTCACCGACACACTCTACAACAGCTTTGCCGTCTTCGTTCACACTTACTATGCCCACAGTACCAATGGTATTGTACATGCCTTTGGCCTGATATACACGTACCCAGTCGAAACGTGTCTCGTACGTGTGCGAAACATCGGCATTCTTAGCCCATGAACCATTGCCTACACTCTGGTTCAGAATCAGATGGAAATGCTTGTCATAAGGCCACTGTCCCTGATCCAGATGAGAAGCATTCTTGGATTTTGCATAACGGCCGACCTCCTTGCCGTCGATGTACCATATAAGCGTACTCTCGTCCCATTTGAGGCCGTATGTGTGATAACGGTCATAAGAGACACCTGTATTGAAGCTTGACTGAGGATTATTCTTGTAGCCAAGGTCATAGGTCCAGTTGCTATGGACTGTATGGTATGAACGGCCATCGGTGTCGATAGCCTCCCAGATGTCGATTTCTCCGCAATCGGGCCATCCGGCACTCTGGTCCTCAGGCATCATCCAGAATGCAGGGAAGTGTCCAACCCAAGGATTGCTGAGGATACGTGCCTCTACATATCCGTATGTAAAACCGAAACGCCCGTTGCTCTTTATACCGCCTGTAATCATCGGCACGGGGTCGCTCTCCTGGTCGGGATTGGGTATTGCACGTGTGACAAGGTTACCGCCCTGCAGATATACAACTTCCTTGCTGTCACTGAGCCAACGGTTCCATGTAGAGCCGTAACGCTGGCAGCGCATCCATTTCTCATCCAAAGGCTGAGAATAGTCCTCTGCATTGAACTCATCGCTGAACACAAGTTCCCATTCACTACCCTCTTCTGGCTCGAATGTCGCATAAAGAGCCACATTGCCGTCAACAAGTGCACCGTCAATAGCAACAGAGCCATTCGAAGCACTAACCACCGTCTCATTCCACTGGCGGTTACCGTTCACGAACTGCTCGCCTTCGAGGTTATGACCGTGACGCACAATAACCTCATTTGCCACATAACCTGGAGCACCGCGCAATACGGCATTAAAGCCATTGCCTGTTGCAACATTCAACGGCAAAGCCGAATAGCCGGTTCCGTCGATGCTTCCGTTCACTGTATGTAGAGAAAGAGGACTGTTGCTTCCGGAAACGTTCAACAGGAAATCAACCACCACACCTGAATTCTCGGCAAAATTTGCCGAACCATCTGACGAGATGTTCTCTGTATCGAACTTTACACGCGCACGATACACACCGTTCGGAAGAGAAGAAGAAATCTCATAGGCAGGGACATTCAAAGGCATGCTGCCGCTTACCGCATTTCCGTTGCTTATCTTGCCATTGTGGCATGAGAATGCAACAAGTTCGCTCGACACAGCAGGCAAACCTGCCTCATTGAGCAATGCCACGAACTTTCCGTCATTGTCAAGGTCTATGTATAGATAACATGCATTTGTTGCCTTAGAGAAAGAGAGAGCAACCTCTCTTGTTCCGTTCAGTAGAACCGGTGACGCAGTAAAGTCATGATAGAGAGCATTGCCTTTAACGTCTAATACAGTTCCGTTTAAGGTTATCGCAAAATCGTGTTCTGCATCTCCGACAGCATCTTTATCGAACGAAAGCGCATAGCCCTCACCGCCAATGCCATCACCACAACTTACGAATGTGGCTGTCATTCTCAAATCGCCGTCAACCATATCGGCCGGAATTGTTATATTGCCGTCCTTCACGAGATTACCCGAAATGATATCCTCACGATACTGCTTTACACCATGGATTACCTTGTCACCGTCAAGATTATGGCCATGCAATACTTTTATTGCATCGAGCACATAACCGGATTCCGGCACAACAGAAAGTACCAAAGGCTCATCAAATGCAACCTTAGCCGGCAGAGCATCACCTGCTGCAGACAACAAAGAGCCATTGTTTGCCGTTACTTCAAGAGCAACATCCGCCGCATGCACATTGAGAACCACATCACATATAGCACCTCCGTTCTTGATTATTCCATTGCCGTCTTCGGCACGGCCTGCAGGGTCAATCGAAGCCCAATCGACCTTGTAACGCATGCGGTAGAAACCGGGTACAAGGTTTGCAGGCAAGGTAAATGCAGGCGGATTGAGTACATTTGCATTATTCACTCTCTCGCCATTACTGTTATAACCCACACCGGAACCCACATTAGGCTCTGCATACGAGAAAGCCATAGCATCACTGTTCTCAGATACCGTTCCATCACTGTTGAGAACAACATCGAATGCACCGTCCATGCCACGGTCAAGATATACAAAGCCATTCATCCATTCGCCCGTAAAGCCGAAAGAAGGAGTGAGCGACTCACCCGGAACAGCCTCAAAGCAACCATTTGCTATATTGCTATACACCTTCAACGGTACAGGCAACTGCAAGGTCTGCTCACCAAGAGAAATGCTGTTCAAGCGACGGCTGCCATGTGTATAGTTCTGCTCCTTGTCAAAGACAACCGGATAATCTTCTACAGCATTCTTATTTACTACAACCATGCGGTCGATATCACCCATATATGCGTTCTCATTGAAAAGACGTACAACATTCTCGCCCTTCTGAAGCACCACGTCGAATTCAGCGCATCCGACACTGCCCCATCCGCCGGAGTTGCCTGTATATGCAATAGCCTCCCCGCCGTTTACACTCAGCTTCATGGTGCGGTCCTCTCCTGTAATGAAATATATACGCAAAGTATATTCACCGCCCTCTTCGCTGAAGACATTTCGCCATTGCAGGTCGTTCTCTTCGCTACCGCCGAGCCAACCGGCAGCAACGCCGCCGGAACTTATACTGCTCTCGGAATATATTGCAGTGCCATAGACCTCGTTATTCTTCAATTCCTGATAACAAGTGAGCCATGCAGTCTCAGCCTCATATACCGTGCGTTCCAGGCGTTCGTCAGCCTCAAGCTTATATATGCGTGTGCCATGGGCAGGAATGTTTGCCGACAAAGAGCCCTCATAAATACCCTTATCGGCCTTTGCGAACAGGTCGCGCACCTTTACCTCGCCGGCAAGGTCGAGCTGAGAGAAATCCACGCTCATATCTATTGCACCGTCTGTAGGATTATAGAACGCAACGACACGCTTCGTGCCATGCTTCTCTTCAACATCCTTCACAAGTACATAACCTCCGTTCTCACGCTTTACAACGTAGGCCTGCAAACCAAGAGGGTCCTGGTCAACAGCAATGAGTTCCTTGTTCTGCATCAATTCAAGAGCATTGCCCTTTATATCGTTGAGGTCGCAGCCTATAAGAAGCGGAGAACTCATCATACACCAGATACCGAAGTGAGTCTTGTCCTCTTCATCGGTAAGTCCACGGCCTACTTCAAGCATATCCATATCGTTGTAATGCCCCGGAGATGCGTATGCCGAAAGGTAAAGGCTCTGGTTTATGATACTCTTTACAGAAGCCCAGCCGAGGTAAATATCTTCGGTAGTACGCCATGAGTCGGCAATATCGCACACCCATGTACCGGGGAAAGCCCAACGGCAGATATTCCAAGTGACATCGGTACGCCCTGTTGCCTTTATTGCAGCAGCAATCTCCTTATAGCGTTTCTCCACGTCAAGGTCAAGACCATCTGCATTATTGTTCGCATCGGCACCGCAGTAATCGACCTTAATGAAGTCAAAATCCAATTCATTGAAATAGAGTGCCATATCCTCAGCATCGTGGCCGTATAGACCCACGCCTATACCGATTGTATCCTTTGGATTGCCCCAATACGACGCACATGTATTCGCACCGGCATCGGAATATATACCGGCCTTCAAGCCCTTGCCGTGAATGTAATCGACAAGAGGACGAAGACCGTTTGGAAAACGTGTGGGATGAATCAACAGTTTGCCATTTTCATCGCGCCCGCCGAAAAAGCCGTCATCGATGTTTATGTGGTTATAGCCGCACTCCTTGAAACCGAGCGCAACCATAGCATCGGCCTGAGCCTTTATTACTGAGTCATTGATTTGGAATCCATAGGTATTCCAAGAGCTCCAGCCCATCAAAGGCGGATTGTCGGCAACAGCACTCAAAGGCAATGCCAACAACAAAGCATAAAGAAATCTTTTCATATTACCGAGAAGTTAGAATTATCCTAATTATTGCAAAGTTATATAAAAAAACGATTATTTCAGCAGTAATGCAAATATTAATGGAAACTTACACTCTGTCATCTGTTCTCTGTACTCTTTGTTTTACAGGTAAAAACAGCTATATTTGCATGAATGGCATATACATGCTGTTAAAAAATATTCAAATCTGTTATTAAAGCATGAAATTCAAGCTAATATCGGACTACTCGCCAATGGGCGACCAGCCAGAGGCTATAGCACAGCTTGTACAAGGCGTGAAAGACAGCATTCCGGCACAGACCCTGTTGGGTGTTACCGGGTCGGGCAAGACCTTTACCATGGCAAACGTGATAAAGGAGATTAACCGCCCAACCCTTATCCTAAGCCACAACAAGACTCTTGCAGCACAGCTATACAACGAGTTCAAGGGATTCTTCCCCGAAAATGCAGTGGAATACTATGTATCGTACTACGACTACTATCAGCCGGAGGCATATATACCATCGAGCGACACATACATAGAGAAGGACCTTGCAATAAATGACGAGATTGACAAGTTGCGGCTTGCAGCCACATCGGCACTGCTGTCGGGCAGGAAAGATGTAGTCGTTATATCATCGGTTTCGTGCATATACGGCATGGGAAACCCAAGTGACTTCTACAACAACGTAATAGAGATACGTGTCGGCGACAAAATTGACCGCAATGTATTTCTGCGCAAACTAGTCGGCAGCCTCTACACACGCAACGACATAGAGCTCGCGCGCGGAAACTTCCGTGTAAAGGGCGACACCGTCGAGGTAAGCCTTGCATACAGCGACCATATACTGAGAATTACCTTCTGGGACGACGACATAGAGAGCATTGAAGAGATTGACAGCGTTACCGGAGTGCGCATAGCCACATTCGAAGACTACAGGATATACCCTGCAAACCTGTTCATGACAACGAAGGAGAGTACAGAGCGTGCCATTGTTGAAATAGAGAAGGACCTTGCCGACCGTGAAGAGTACTTCCGCGAAATCGGCAAACCGCTCGAAGCCAAACGGCTTCATGAGCGCGTGACATACGACATAGAGATGTTGCGCGAGCTTGGGCACTGCTCAGGCATCGAGAACTATTCGCGTTACTTTGACGGCAGAGAGGCCGGCACACGCCCCTACTGCCTGCTCGATTTCTTCCCGAAGGAGTTCCTGCTTATCATAGATGAGAGCCACGTGAGCGTACCTCAGATACATGCCATGTACGGAGGAGACCGCGCACGAAAGACAAACCTTGTAGAGTTCGGTTTCCGCTTGCCTGCAGCATTCGACAACAGGCCGTTGAGATTCGAAGAGTTCGAGGAACTGACTCCGCAGACAATCTATGTTAGTGCCACACCTGCCGACTACGAGCTGGCAAAGAGCGAAGGCATTGTAGTAGAGCAGGTCATAAGGCCTACTGGACTGCTCGACCCGGTGATTGAGGTACGCCCTCTTGAGAATCAGATAGATGATCTGATGGAGGAGATACAGATAAGAGTGGAACGCGAAGAGCGTGTCCTTGTCACGACATTGACAAAACGGACCGCCGAAGAGCTGACCGACTATCTGCTGAAGCACGGAATAAGATGCAACTACATACACAGCGATGTTGATACACTTGAACGCATACAGATAATGACCGACCTTCGTGAAGGATTGTATGATGTACTCATAGGAGTTAATCTGTTGCGCGAAGGCCTCGACCTTCCGGAGGTATCCCTCGTTGCCATTCTCGATGCCGACAACGAAGGCTTCCTTCGGAGCCACCGTTCACTGACGCAGACTGCAGGACGTGCAGCCCGCAATGTTAACGGCCTTGTAATATTCTATGCCGACAAGATAACCGACAGCATGCAGCGCACAATGGATGAGACGAAACGCCGGAGAGAGAAACAGATGCGCTACAACGAAGAGAACGGAATAACACCGACCCAGATAAAGAAAAGCATCACGAATGCCCTTGCACAGGAGAAGAAAGAGAGAGACGACAGGAGCCGTTCATTCTACAGCGAAGAGGAGAACACCACCACGGTAGCATGCGACCCGATTGTAGAATACATGAGCACAGGACAGCTGCAGAAGAGTATCGAGCGTACCCGTCGCCTAATGGAGAAAGCTGCCGAAAAGATGGAGTTTATCGAGGCCGCACAATACCGCGACGAGATGTTCAAACTGCAGGAAATCCTGAAAAGGAAAAAGGCCGAAGAATAGAGAACTGCAAACGGCATAACAAAAAGGAGGTGAGCCAATATGCTCACCTCCTTTTTGTTATGCTATGGATCTGTCAGATTCCCAAAGCCTTTTTCATCTCTTCAATTGTAGCGTCAGCCTTTGCACAAGCGTCAGCATAGCAGTTACGGCAACCCATCTTGCCCTTTGCCTCCATATAGAACTTAATCTTAGGCTCTGTTCCTGAAGGACGTACGGAAACCTTGTTTCCGCTTTCAGTGAAGTACTGAAGTACGTTTGACGGCTCCGGCATGTCGATATCGGTTACATTGCCTTCGGCATCGGTCTGCTTCATAGCCTTGAAATCCTTGTAGCATACAACCTTCTCTCCAGCCATCTCCTTTATCGGGTTGGCACGGAAGTTCTCCATCATCTGGCGAATCTCGTCTGCACCGCTCTTGCCCGGCTTTACGACATTGACTGTAACCTCCTTAGAGAAGCCGTACTCGACATAGATATCCATGAGAAGCTGGTAAAGGCTCTTGCCGTTATCCTTAGCCCATGCAGCAACCTCGGCGATAAGGCTGCAGGCAGAAACAGCATCCTTGTCACGGCAGAAATCCTCGGCAAGGAAACCGAAGCTCTCTTCACCGCCACCGATATACTTTGCTATGCCCTCATTGTCTCGGATAACCTTTGCAATCCATTTGAAGCCAGTATAGCAATCGTACATCTTGAGGTTGTTCTTCTCGGCAATGTTCTTGATAACCTCTGTTGTAACGATTGTCTTTACAACAAACTCCTTGCCAGTCATCTTGCCCAACTTGGTATATTGGGTGATGATATAGTAGAGGAACATCATACATGTCTGGTTACCGTTGATTATCATCCAGTTGCCATTGTCGTCCTTGCATGATATCGCAAGACGGTCGGCATCGGGGTCTGAAGCCATTACAAGGTCGGCGTCAATCTTCTTTGCCAGAGCAATGGCCATTGTCATAGCCTCGGCATTCTCAGGGTTAGGAGAAACCACTGTAGGGAAGTTGCCGTCCTTTATCATCTGTTCCTCAACGCAATGGATATTCTCGAATCCCCATTTACGCAAAGAGGCTGGAATAAGAACACGGCCGCAGCCATGTATAGGAGTATATACAATCTTAAGGTCCTTATGACGGTCGATCACCTCCTGGTCAATTACAAGACCATGGACAGCATCAAGGAATGCATTGTCAACATCCTCGCCGATTACCTCAATGAGTGCAGGGTTACCCTGGAACTTGACATCCTCAATTCTTACGTTCTCTACATGCTTGATTGTGTTCACGTCGTGCGGAGCAAGCATCTGTGCGCCGTCGTCCCAATATGCCTTGTAGCCGTTATACTCCTTGGGGTTGTGACTGGCAGTGATGTTGACACCGCTCTGGCAGCCAAGATGACGTATTGCAAAAGAGATTTCCGGAGTAGGACGCAGGTCCTCGAAAAGATAGACCTTAATGCCGTTTGCAGAGAATATGTTTGCTGAAATCTCGGCAAAGAGACGGCTGTTATTGCGGCAGTCATGGCCTACCACAACAGAAATCTGCTCCAAATCCTTGAAGCACTCGTTAAGATAGTTGGCCAAGCCCTGTGTAGCCTTGCCCACTGTATATATGTTCATACGGTTGCTTCCGGCACCCATGATTCCGCGGAGACCGCCTGTACCGAACTCAAGTTCACGATAGAAAGCATCTATAAGAGGAGTCTTGTCCTCGTTGTCAAGCATTGCCTGTACCTCTTTACGAGTCTCTTCGTCATAAGCCGGAGATAGCCACTCTGTAGCTTTTCCGGTCACCATTTTAATTAATTCCTGATCCATATTCTAATTAGTTAGTGATAATTCAACAATAATGAAATAAAGCAGTGCTCCAAACCAAAAACAAGCAGTTTGTTGATTTTAGTGCGAATATAGCCATTAATTGTAAAAATACAACAACAAATCCGTTATTTTGTGCTTGGAATGAGATAACGCTCACCGGTCTCCTCTACCACGCGTTTCAGATACTCTTGCGGATATCCCGGACGTTTTACCTTGCCGGCAAGACCTGTACTGCCGCGCTCCACCTTGCCGTTCTTCTCGCCCTTGACGACAAAATCGTTATACTTTACGATAATCTTCTCACCGAATGACTTCCATGCCGACAATGTCTCCTCGGCACTGCTGCATGTGAATTCGGTAAGAATCCTTGCTGCATACTTAGGCGATGACTTCAACACTGCAAGCGCATCGGCCTCAACGCTCTTGCTCTGCTCGAATATTCTTGTTTCAAGAGAGCTCTGCACGGCACGCATGTCGTCAATCACCATAGAGTACTTCGGATATATCATGTTCGATACCCAGTTGAACACCCAGAAAGACGATTTCCATGAGAACTCTACAGGGTCGGCATAACACTCCTTGTAGCAATCGGGCACTTCGGTAGCGCAGCAATATACCGGAGTGAACACAACCATGTTGGCATCGTCTGTACCGAACCACATCACACCGCCTACAGCATCGGGAAGGAATGAACGCAGCTGCGCCACAAATGTGAATGCTGTCTGGAATGTCGATATCGGACGCTCATTGAAGTACTCCTTGCCATCGACCTTGAAGCTGAGAGGTGACAGACGGTAAGGCATATTGAAAGGACCTGCACCCAAATCCCCTGTAATGTCAAACGGAGTGCCCTCGTAATGGTCACGCATTCCGGCCTGCATATCCTGCAATGTAACAGGAGCCTTCGGCTTCATGTAAAGAGGCATCGGTTCTGCTGTAGGGTCACCTTGTGCCCACTTGAGATACTTGTTCATATCCTCTGCTCCGAACATGTTGAAGAAACTCCACACACGTGCATCGCAATAGCGCAATGCACCGAAGTCGGCAGGGCAATAAGCTGAAGCAAAGTCAAAATCCTCATCCTTGCCGTTGAAATAACCCATTTCACGTGCAAACTTTATGACATCTTTTGAATAGAGCACATTCTCTTTGTCCTTCATATCGAACTTGCGTATGCGCGCCTGGTTTGCATGAGCCGAGATACAATCGTCGGGAATGCGTACAGCAACCCAGACAGCACCTTTAGACTTGCCGGCCTTGCCCACCATCTCAAGAATCCATGCTTCGTTCTTGTCGGCAATGGAGAAACTCTCGCCGCTGCTGCAGTAACCATACTCAGCAACCAGCGAAGTCATCACCTCGATTGCCTCACGGGCTGTACGTGAACGCTGGAGAGCTATATAAATAAGGTTACCGTAATCGATAAGGCCTGTTGTATCGACAAGCTCCTCACGGCCGCCGAATGTTGTCTCGGCAATAGCCACCTGATGTTCGTTGATGTTGCCTAATACATTGTATGTAACCCGTGCCTCAGGAATTTGCCCGAGGAACCTGCCTGAATCCCACTCATATATGTCGCGCATTGTGCCTTCGGGATTTATTGCAGCCGGGAAATGAGCGACAAATCCGCTCATGCCATAGCTGTCGGCACTATACGATATGAATACAGAACCGTCGGCCGAAGCTTTCTTGCCAACGATAAAATTAGTACAAGCATTGCCGGTTGCAGCAAACAGAGCCATAACCAGCAACAGAAAGATTTTCTTCATAGCAATCAATTATTTAATAAGTTATCTCTTTTTCAAAAACCGTTTCATTACCATACCCGTCAACAACCACCACTCTCAGTTCATGAGTTCCACGGCGTATGTTTTCCTCCTTCATATCAAGTGTAAGACGGCCGTTCTTGCTGCTGTACCGGAACAGCACGAACTTTCCGTCAAGAGTTCCCTTGAAAGACGATACGGTTGTCTCCTTGTCTGTAAGCGCAAAGACTATCTTGCCGTTCTTGCCCCATAAATTCTCATTCAAAGGCTTCAGGACCGGCGGCATTGTATCTGCGGCAATCTCATACGTTCCCAATATGGTTATATTGGCCTTTACCCAACCATCCTCGAACCTGCCTCCGGCATAACGGTATCCCTTCTTTGCCACACGTCTTATATATAGTTTTTCGGGATTCACCTTTACATCATCCTCTACCCTTATTGAGAGTTCTGCTCCATGCCATACGGGATACTCCTCGCCGCCCAACCTGTATCGCGGAGAGAAAGAAGAGCCTTTTTCCATAGCAACCTTAAGAGATGCATTACAGAAGAGTTCATTCCTCGGTACATTGAGTCTCATACCCATGTAATCGACATTATTGTCCTGAAACCAGTACAAGCGGTGTGTCATAGTCCTTTCCTGAGGAATTTCACATTTCTTTCCACGTACCACGAAACGCAACACGCTCATATTGCCATGATAGTCACTCAAACGGCATTCCACATTATAATACCGTTCCTCGTCAACAACAAGCCATCCGTTGCCGGCATCCGTTTCCAGTGCACGGAGAGGTACGTTATCGAGAACATGAAGCCTCTGGTACCACTCGCCCGACCGGATATACCTGCCATAATCGACCCAGGCATTTATGAGCCTTGTCTCGGCAAAGGAGAAATTGTCCATACAGCTTGAAAATAGCATTACATCATCGGCAAGCAGCTCAAATTTACGCACGCCGTATTTATTGTGAGTGCCGTTCATGTAGTCAAGAGCCTTTATACCGAAGCCTACCCGGCCCCATGCTTCAACAGTATCTCTTACAACGCCTTCCTCTACAGGCAGTGTCAGTGATGCTGCATTTCCGCAAACAACACCAAGCCCATCAAAGGGATAGACCGCCAATGATGAAGCCCCAGGCGGAATAGTATCGCTAAGCTGTGTTGCGTAAAAACGCATAGGGTCGTACAGTTCGTTTCCAGAGGAGTCACGCACTTCGAAATGAAGATGAGGACCGAAGGAGTATCCGCTGTTTCCGGCATAGGCAAAAACCTCTCCACGTGATACCCTGTACTCACAGCTGTCGAAGCGCAGATTCACGTTGAACGTCTCATTCTCGTACTGATACTTGCGTATCCTGTCGGCAATCCTTTTAGGGAAACGGTCGAGGTGCCCGTAAACAGTCATGTATCCGTTGTCATGCATTACATACAAGGCATTGCCGTAACCTCCGGGCTGCACGCTTGCCCGGCATATATAGCCGTCGGCGACAGCACGTATAGGCTTGCCGACAACTCCCTGCGTCTTGAAATCGACACCCGAATGGAAATGATTGGAACGGAGTTCTCCGAAATTGCCGCTCAGTACAAGAGGAAAGTCAAAAGGCACGCCGAATGTGGCATCCGTTCCTTGTGCATACGCCAATGCAGATGCAAAGCAGACAGCAAGCAATAGTATGATTTTCTTGGAAGAGTTTACCATATTAGCGTCTTCTTAACAGTCTCTTGAATATTTTATTGAAAAGGTCATTATGATGTGAAAGCATATATAAGGATGCTATAGCAGAAATGCTTACTGCACATATTCCCACGCTCCATGAGACCATACTGTTACCGGACTGCAGAACAGAACAGAGCACAGCGGCAAACAGCAATATTTCAAACAAGAAGCTCATTATAACTCTCTGCGAGAACATGAATCCGTATTTCACTCTGGCAATGAGACATACCACAGCAAAGTCAAGCACACGAAGCACGAACATCGCCGCTCCAAGCCCAAGAAGCCCGAAACAACTGTAACCGTACACGACAAGCAGCACAAAAGCAGTGTTGTATATCGTTTCCTGTACAATGAAAGTCAAGGAGTCGCCCTTCGAAAGCGGCATGAAAGAGACTGGATAGGCAACGACATGGAACAGCATGCCCAGCATAGCTATCTGAATCATCTGCAGAGCCGGAAGAAACTCTTCGGAATAGAACAACGGCAACAGCTGGGGCAGAAGTACGACAAAGCAAAGAATGAACGGAGGCTGCACAAGCAGATGCACCTCTATTTGTCCGTTCACCATTGCATTGCGTTCCTCTTTGCGCCCGAAAACACCCGAAAGACGCGGGTAATAGTCGGAGTCAAGAGCTGCAAAAAGCATTGTAGGCAACATTGTAATCAGCACAAGAGCTGCCGAGAAATAGCCTGTCAGTTTGTCGCTTGACACATCAGCAAGGAAATTGCATAGGAACCACGCCGAGAAGGAGGTAAGAATCGAGGAGTATATGTACCCGGCACCAAGTTTTACGATATCAAATCCCTGACGTAAGAGGCTAAGGGAAAATGGCGATATCCGGTAACGGTATCGCCCTGCCGAAAGATAAAGGGCACCGGCCATTTGCGCGAAAGCCACCAGGAATATCGAAGGGAATATGCCGCCCAGCCCTCTAAGATAAAACAGAGGAACTGATATAGCCACAGAGCTGACAGCCGTCCACAAGGAATACGCCGCAACCTTGTTGAGTTCACGAACCCCGCGCAATATTGCAAGTTCGCCTCCAGAAACAGCCATGAAAAGCACAACCGGAGAAAGCATGAGAAAACGCCTCATATAATATTCCTGGTCATCGAACACCCAGTTCGAGACAAACGGGGAGAGCAAAAAGAAAAGCAACATACCGGCAACACCGGTTAGGAATGCCATACTCCGCACAATTCTGATATACTTGAGCAGAGTCTCTTCACTTTCGTTTTCATAGGCTTCGGCAAGCTTGCGGACAGCACTGAAAGAGAGGCTGAGATTGGTAAAGTCGCAGAACATCTGTATTGCACGGTTATACAACGCCATAAAGCCCAACCCGGCAGCACCGAGCAACACCGATGCAGCCTTGTTCCTCACCAAAGAGAGAAACAAGGAGATTCCCTGCGCACCGCCGAATATCCCCAGATACTTGATAGTGCGCTTGTATTCCGACTTGTCATTAAAGGTACTTCCGCCCATAAGTTTCTTCATTCCGAAGTGCGAAGATAATAAAAATCAATTAATTTTAATATTAAATTAACCGCAAAACAGACAATGACAAAAAGAATTCTATTCCGGGCATACAATCGCATTGTTTGAAAGAATATTTGTGTTT
Source organism: Bacteroidaceae bacterium (assembly GCA_017522915.1). Classification (GTDB taxonomy): domain Bacteria; phylum Bacteroidota; class Bacteroidia; order Bacteroidales; family Bacteroidaceae; genus HGM04593. Next base: position 23,980 of record JAFWXX010000017.1, on the reverse strand, counting down.
TTGGGATAAATCCCGAATATTTTAAGCACTCCCGGTGAAAAAGTTTAAGCAAGCTTCGCATTTTTCGCCCGTTTATTTGTATATTCGCGACAATAAAGCTTTCGGAACGAATAGACAACATCAATGAAACTGAGCATCATAGTACCCGTTTATAAAGTCAGGAGATACCTGCAACGATGCATAGAGAGCATCCTGCAGCAAACCTACACCGACTATGAGCTCATATTGGTAGATGACGGCTCACCCGACAGTTGCGGAGCAATATGCGACCGCTTCGCACAAGAGTGCGACAAAGTGAAAGTAATCCACAAGAAGAACGGTGGACTGTCATCGGCAAGAAACGCCGGATTGGCCGTAGCACAGGGCGAATACATCACTTTTGTTGACGGTGACGACACTGTTGCATCGGGCACCTACTACTACAACATGAGGATATTGATGTCGAACCCTGATATAGACATTCTCGAATACCCGATCATCGAGCATTACGAATCGCCGAGAAGCAGAGTCTTATCGTTCTCGCCGGAAAAGGTGAGCGGAAATGAGAATATTTTTCCCGACTGGATAAAGCGCAAGGGATACGAGCACTGTTTTGCATGCAACAAGATATACCGTGCCGACATGTTCATGTTCGTACGTTACCCCGAAGGAGAGGTGTTTGAAGACACGTTTGTCACCCCAACGCTTTACGAAAGCTGCGAGAATATCTACTATTCCGACTGCGGATTCTACTACTATTACGACAACGAGGACAGCATAAGCAAGAGCTATTCGTTCAAGTCGCAAAGATTCCTGTACAGAAACCTTGTCACGCTCTACAAGAAAGTCCGCGACGAATACAAGATGCCCGAAGAGGCCAACCGCATCCTTTTAAGATGCCTTGACAACCTAACCGACCTGTTCCGCTGCAGCGGTGGCGAAAAGGAGGAATACAAAAAAGCCGCTGAAATGCTTAAAGAGAGCCGCATTGATATCAAAACCCTCTACAAGATGGATTTGACGCCACAGAACAAAATCAAATATACGCTGTTCTCCCTGATGGGAGCATACGTACATGGCCGCATTCTGTCACTCCTGCACAAAAAACTGTGTTAAGCCATGTTTCTTTCTATAATAATACCGCACTACAACATCGGCCGGGAACTGCTCGAACGATGCATCGGAAGCATTATCGGACTGAGCATAAACGAAAGCCACGAAATCATAGTCGTCGATGACGGTTCCGCAGAACCGCCTTTATGGATTACTGAAACATTCGCCAATACAAGTATCCGGCTTGTAGAGACCGTACACGGAGGACCGGGAGCCGCACGTAACCGTGGCATAGAAGAAGCTTACGGAAAATACATCATGTTTGTCGATGCCGACGATTTTCTTATAAACAACAGGGAAATAGACCATTGTATAGAGATACTGAAGAGCGAAAGACCTCAGATTCTACGGTACAGATACTATGTAACCGACAACCCGGAAAAACTGCCTAAGAGAAGCGGCAAGATAAGAAGCGGCTACACGATAAGCGGAGCCGCGTACATGGCCGGGAACAACCTTCCCGGAAGCCCATGTCTCTACTTCTTTTCCAGAGAACTGGCTATAAAAAAGGAAATAAGGTTCCCCGTAAACTGTTTTCATGAGGACGAGGAGTTCAACACCGTGCTGCATTTCCATGCACAGAGCCTGATAGAGACTGATGCATTGCTGTACTGCTACTGCACACGACAAGGCTCTACTACAGCAAACAGCGACGTTGCTTTCGAGGAAAAGCGCATAGAAGACATGTTCAATGTCATAGAGAGGATTTCATACTTTCGAAGCAGTTTCTATGAGAAAAGCAACAGCGTGCAGAAAAAGGCCATAGACCGGAAGCTGAACATGCTGGCTGTTGATGCAATACTCAACATGATGCATACAGGCATGAGCGCAAAAAGCGTAATGAAAAAATGCAATGAAATACTTTCACCGTTGTCGCTGTACCCGATCCCTGCTGCCAAATACTCTTTTAAATACAGGATATTCCGATTGCTTGCGAACGGAAGTGCCGGAATGAGAATACTGAGAATCGTAATACCCAAAAAGAAACCAAGAAAAAAATGAAGATTCTGCTCATTGGAGAATACAGCAATGTACATTGGACACTTGCCGAAGGGCTTCGCACGCTGGGACACGATGTATGCGTTGTAAGCAACGGTGACTTCTGGAAGGGGTACAAGCGTGATATATCCCTCATTCGCAGCTATAACAAAATTGGAGGAATATCCTATTTAATAAAAACTTACGCACTCCTTCCACTCTTTCGTGGCTACGATATAGTACAGTTCATAAACCCGATGTTCCTTGAGCTTAAGGCAGAGCGGATATTGCCTATTTACCGGTACCTCAAACGGCACAACAAGAAGGTATTCTTGGGCGCATTCGGCATGGATGCCTATTGGGTTGAAGCATGCATGAAAGAACCGCGCATGTTCCGCTACTCCGACTTCAACATCGGCGACAAACCTATCATAAACGACTACACGACAGAGCAGGCTGCAGACTGGACAGAGACGCCTAAGGCCAAGTTGAACAGAATTATGGCAGAAGAGTGCAACGGCATAATCGCCGGAATGTACGAATACTTTATGGCATACAGTGAAAAACACGCCGCGAAGCTCACATATATCCCCTTCCCCATAGAGCCCGAAGAGTCAATTATAAACCACTATAATTCAGACAGAAAAATACGATTCTTTATAGGAGTACAGAAAGAGCGCAGCATATACAAGGGAACCGATATAATGCTGCGTGCGCTTGAGCGTATTGCAGAAGATTACCCTGACGACTGCGAATTGCTGAAAGCCGAAAACGTACCGTTTGAGAAATATTCAATGATGGTGAGCGAGTGCGACATCCTGCTCGACCAGCTGTACGGATACTCACCCGGAATGAATGCGCTCCTTGCAATGTCAAAAGGGAAAATTGTCGTAGGAGGGGCCGAAGAAGAGTTCTATAACTTGATGTGCGAAAACAATTTGCGCCCGATGGTTAATGTGATTCCAAACGAGGATGATGTCTATAGGAAACTCGAATGGCTAATAAAGAACAAAGGAGCGATTTCAGATATGCAGAAAGAGAGCATCGAATTCATAAGAAAACATCACCACCCCAAGACAATTGCAGAGAAATATATAGAATTCTGGAGTTCAAAATAAGAACCTCACCCCGAACAATATCGACAAAAAAACATAAAGGAAACGAAACTCCGGGCAGCATAAATGCAACAGCAACATAACCAACAAGATAACAGAGTTTTTCAAAAGGCTCTGTTTTTTTAACATCTTACCTATTTAAAAAATAGAAAGAAAACCTTTCCCGATTAACATTTTTTCATCATCTTTGTGCTTCGTTATAGAACACAACGGAAAACACACGTCTATACTTCAAATTATTATAAAACTATGGTTAAAATTTCAAGGTTTGCAGCACTTCTGCTGCTCTGTTTTGTCGGAACTACAGGTTCCGGCATTCAGGCTCAAGAGATGTCTGCTTCTATTGGCCAGGAAAAGGATGGTCTTGTAAAGCAACAGCCGGCCCGCATGCTTTATGCAGACACTTTGCTTGTAAAGGAAGCAAACGAAATGAGCAACGTCATCACTATCAGCGATGACAACAACGAATCGTACACATTCTCCGAGGGCCAGCTCGGCGAGGACGAGGACTACGCAGGTACAACGGCTATGATATCGTCCAACGACGATTATTTCCTCTCCGAAGTCGGCTATCTTTTCAGCCCCATGCGTTTCCGTATCAGAGCCTATGAGTCTATGTACAACAACGTATATGCCAACGGAGTGCTGCTGAACGATGCCGAAAGAGGACAGTTCAGCTACGGCATGATTGGAGGCTTGAATGATGCTACCCGCAACAAGGAAGGTGCCACAGCATTCGAACACAACAGTTTCTCTTTCTCTCCGATAGGAGGTTCAAGCAATATCAACATGCGCGCAAGCCAGTATGCGGCAGGCCACAAGGCTTCTCTTGTCGGATGTAACCGCAACTACCTTGCAAGAGCAATGTACACCTACTCCACCGGCCTTATGCAGAACGGCTGGGCATTCACAGGTTCGGCTTCTTACCGTTGGGCCAACGAAGGTGTCATAGAGGGCACATTCTACAACTCGTTCGCATATTTCCTTGCAGCCGAGAAGAAAATCAACGACAGCCACAGCATCTCTATTGCCACATGGGGCTCTCCTACAGAGCGCGCACAGCAGGGTGCCGCAACAGAAGAGGCATACTGGCTTGCCGGTTCACACTACTACAACCCCAACTGGGGATACCAGAACGGTGAAAAACGCAATGCACGTGTAGTAAACTCATACGAACCTTCATTGCTCTTGACATGGGACTTCCAGATAAACGACAAGGCTAAGCTGACAACATCTCTGTTCGGCAAGTACTCCATGTACAGCACAACAGCTCTCGGCTGGAACGGCAACGCAGCCGACCCGCGCCCCAACTACTACCAGAACCTGCCAAGTGCGGCATACGATGTTTGGGACCTCGAATACACACCTACAGAAGATGAGCTTGCCGACTACATGACACGCTACAACTACTGGAAGGAGAGCAAGGCCAACCGCCAGCTCAACTGGGACTATATGTATTTCGCCAACCAGCAGGCCAACGCTCTCGGCGGAGAGTGCCTCTACTATGTAGAACGCCGCCACAACGACCAGCTTGCTCTTAACTTGAGCTCAGTACTTAATATCGACTACAACCGCAAGAACAGAGGAACATTCGGCATAAACTTAGGCACGACAAAAGGCATGCACTACAAGACAATGGCCGACCTGCTCGGTGCCGACAGATACACCGATATCGACAAGTTCTCCGTAGGTGACTTCGGGCCTAACAGCGACTATGTACAGAACGATGTCGATAACCCTAACCGCCAGATTGGAGAGGACGACACATTCGGTTACGACTATGATATCTATGTCAACAAGATGAACCTCTTCTACCAGCACCAGACAGAATTCAGAGGCGGATTCCTCTATTTTGGTGCAAATATCGAGGGAAGTACAATGGAACGCTACGGTCACATGCGTAACGGACGTGCGCAGGAGTACTCTAAGGGCAGCAGCGGCACCGCTAAGTTCCTCGGCGGCGGAGCCAAGTTCGGAGTGATCGGAAGAGCCAATGCCAACACTACCATTACTTTTGGCATAGGATTCGAGAACCGCGCACCTATAGCATACAATTCGTTCATTGCTCCACGTATGCGAAACGACTTCGTACAAGGACTTGAAAACGAGAACATATTCAGCAACGAGATATCATTCAAGAGCGTGATGGGCCCTGTAACTGCAAAAGTTTCAGGATACTTCACATTGTTCACTAACTGCACCGAGCAGAGCGCATTCTACAACGACCAGCAGTCGCAGTTCACATACCTTACGATGACAGACGTGAAGAAGGCACACTATGGCCTCGAAGCATCTGTTGTCTATAACGTGACATCGGCTCTCTCATTCAACGCCGTTGCATCTGTAGGAAGCGCAGAATACTGGAAAAATGCAAACGGTTTCCTTATCAGCGAGAACGAGAAGGTAGTAATGAACGACAAGGTATATATGGACGGTGTAAAGGTTGACGGAACACCTCTGACAGCATTGAGTCTTGGAGTTGACTATAACATCAAGGGCTGGTACCTCAGTGCGAATGTCAACTACTATGACAACATATATATCGATGCATCAAAATATGCACGCCTTGCCGGCGTAGTAGGAGCCCCGGTAATTGATGCTACAACAGGAGAAGAGCGACTTAATATCCCAACTCAGTACAAAGGAAGAGGCGACTTCATGGTTGACGCATCTATCGGCAAGAGCATAAACCTGAGAGGCGGAAAGAGACTCAACATCAACCTCAGCCTGAACAACATTCTCAACAACCAGAAGATGATTACAGGCGGATATGAGCAGAACCGTGACGACAGCTATTCAGACGGTAGCGAGCGTACATACAAGTTCTCAAAGAACCCGTTCCTATACTATGCGAACGCGTTCAACGCATACCTGAACATTGGACTACGTTTCTAATATAAAATGGAGATTAAAATTATGAAGACATTAAAATATCTATCGTTGATTGCCTTGTCGCTCTTTCTTGCAACATCATGCATGAACGACCATGACGAGCCTAATTTCAATGAATTGCCATACAACCCGCCATACGGCAACAACGAGATTGGCGATGCCAATACCACCATATCAGAACTTAAGGACAAGTTCGCTTCCATAATTTCGGCAAACGGAGCAAAGGAAGTGACAGAGGATATAATTATTCAGGGAGTTGTTGTAGCAAACGATGAAACAGGAAACGTTTACAAGCAGTTTGTAATAAACGACCCTACCGGAGCTATTGTAGTAGGCGTAAACGATGTCGGCCTGTACGCAACAATGGCCAAAGGACAGAAAGTACGTATTGCCTGCAAAGGTCTCTACGTAGGAGGCTACGGCAAGATGGCACAGGTCGGCGGCCTGTACAACGGAAGCATCGGACGCATGAACAAGACAGTGTTCCCGGAGCATGTCCGTCTCATATCAACTCCCAGCCTCACACAGGAGTGCATGCGCCCTGAGGTTATCGACGACAGTTACTTTACAGACGCCAACATGGCAAAGCTTGCAAAGTACGTTCGCCTGGAGAATGTAGAGATAACAGAGGCTGACGGCACTGAGCTATGGGCACCGGAAGAGCTTGCTTACAACAATGTTGTAGAGCGTCATATAAAGATGGGCAAGACAAACCTTGTTCTCCGCATGAGCACATACGCCGACTTTGCAAACGAACCGCTGCCCGACGGCAAGCTCAATATAAACGGCGTGCTCACACGCTACAACAACTATTGGCAGTTCGTGATAAGCTCAACAAGCGACATCGAGCAAGTTAAAGAAGAGGAATAACAATAAACTAACAAATAAAAACCATGAAACTTAAGAATTTATTTTTGGCAGCATTGGGTCTGTTTGCGCTATCAGCATGTACAGACACACCGGATTCGCCTTACGATTTCCCAACAGGCGGCGGAAACAGCGGCACAACCGAGGAAGGTGTATATATTAATGCATCATTCAAATCCGATTTCGGCACATTCACCCCAGTAGAGACCGTTGGCAGCTATCCTTGGATTATCGACTACGGCACAGCGAAAGCAACCTCATACGACAGCGGTACCGGTACAAACAACGCAGCTACAAGCTGGTTGATTTCTGCACCTATCGACTTCACTGACGAGACAGAAGCATACGTTGCATTCGACTACATAATCCGCTACTCCGAGAGCGGCAAGGTTGCAGCCAACCACCAGTTGCTCATCAGTTCCGACTATGCGGGAGATGCAGCAGCAGCTACATGGAAAGACCTTCCATACAACGCCGTAGAGGGTAGCGATTGGGCAACATTCTACAAGGCTAACGTAACTGTTCCGGCCGACTTCCTCGGAAAGAGCGGCATTGTATTTGCACTCCGTTACACAGCTACCACAAAGGCCAGCACATGGGAAGTGAAGAACTTCAAGGTTGCTCATGGCACAGCAGCAGAGCCCGAAGAGCCGGAAGAGGCAGAAGAGTACACCGTTTCGGAGGCATTGGCTGCATTCACAGGCGTTGCTAAGCCAGCTGTTGTGAAGGGCTATGTTGTAGGTACTGTTGACGGCCAGGTCTATACAGACGGTTGCCGTTTCAGTGGCAGTGCAGAGACTATGACAAATATCCTCATTGCCGACAATGCAGATGAAACAGACAACGCAAACTGTATGCCTGTTCAGTTGCCGAGCGGTGCTGTACGCAATGCGTTGAACCTTGTTGACAACCCAGGCAACTACAAGAAGCTTGTAACCCTTACTGGAAGCCTTGAAAAGTACTTCGGTGTTCCAGGTCTCAAGACTGTTACAAAGTATGCAATAGACGGTGTGACACCCGAAGAGCCTGAGACTCCGGCAGATGCATACATCAGCGAGACATTTGCTACAGACTTCGGAGCGTTCACCACTCAGGAGACTGTCGGCAACTTCCCATGGGTAATCGACTACAGCTGTGCAAAGGTAACAGGCTATGAAAGCGCATCCAAGGTCAACTATGCTGCAGAGAGCTGGCTTGTTTCACCTGCTATTGACTTTACAAACGAGAAAGAGGCGTATATCTCATTCGACTATGTGATACGATATACACAGAGCGGCAAGGTTGCAGACTTCAACCAGGTACTTGTATCAACAGACTATGCCGGTGACGTTGCTACAGCAACATGGAAGGCTGTAAACTACAATCCTCAGGAAAACACAGCTGACTGGACATTCCGCAACAGCGGAAAAATTGCATTGCCGGCTGAACTTATGGGCAAGGCAAATGTAACAGTTGCATTCAAGTACACATCTACCGATACCAAGGCCGGTACATGGGAGGTAAAGAACGTTACAGTTGCAAGCGGCTCAGGCGATACACCAGAAGAGCCGGAAACACCTGATACACCGGTAGTTCCAAGTGGTGAAAATCTGCTTGCAAACGGCAGCTTCGAGGACTGGAACGGCAACAAGCCAGCATATTGGGCAACACTTTCAACATCAAATGCAACAATAGCACAGAGCACTGAAGCGCGCAGCGGAAACTACTCCGTTGCAGTAAGCGGCACAACAAGCAACAAGCGATTTGCGTCACAAAGCTACGTTCTTGCCCCCGGCACATATACATTCAGCGCATATGTAAAAAACAATGGAGCTGATGCAGGACACTGCCGCTTGGGTTATGCCAAGATAGTCAATGGCACAGCAGCCGAATACAAGTACGAGACTCCGGTAGCTTCTGAAGGCGGAACTGAATGGAGTGCAAGAGTCTATGAATTCACTCTTACAGAGCAGACAGAGCTTGCGCTTGTCATAATGAACAACAAGACCGGCAACGGTGCTTCGTTCCTTGTTGACGATGCTTCATTGACAACAGCCGACGGTTACATTGTTGGCGGTGACAGCGGAAACGAAGATGACAACGAGGAGCCAGAGACACCGGCTGAGACAGCCAGCTTTACAGCAGTGACTTCAATTACATCAGGTGCACAATATCTCATTGTTGCCGGCACAAACCAGGCGATTGCACTTGACGCAACAAAGAGCTACGGTTACCTTCCCGTCACAACCGTTTCACCGGCAAACGGCGTAATCAACACTACAGCCGACAACACATTCGTAATAGAGGCTGTCAGCGGCGGTTACAGCATCAAGGACGCTCTGGGCCGTTACCTGTACATGAAGGGTAATTACAACAGTGTGAACCTCGACACTACCCTGCCTTCGGAAGGCGGTGTATGGACAATCGAGTTCAATGCAGACGGTACAGCAAAGATTACCAACACATACAACGGCAAGTTCATGCAGTTCGACTCACAATACGGCAGCTACGGTATCTACCCCGACGCACGTGGCCAGATGCCAACATTGTACAAGAAAAACTGATAACATTATTGTATCAACAAAAAATGCAGTGGAACCAGTTCCACTGCATTTTTTGTTTCTCTTAAGCATTCACTTCTTGTCCTGCAATCCTAATGAAAGCCACATTTCGGGAGGAAAGTTCTGCTTGAGAGGCATTTTTGAAGCTACAAAAACCTCCTTAAGTTCCTCCAGTGCAGCATGAGCAGCCTCACGCGCTTCCTTTAGTTTTGCTTCTGCAGCATCCTGCACTTCTCCAGCTCTTTCAAGGGTCGCACACGCAGCCGAGAGTTTATCCACATCAATTGCAATACCCTTTTGTGCAAGCAATCCGCTCTGCTTCTTGACGCCATCTGCAAGTGCATACGCCTTTGAGATAGGGTCGGAATAAATCTTGTTCATAATTCAATTTTAATGTTCAACATAAACCTGAGAGCAACCTCAAAAACTATAACTCCCCGGTTCCACATATAAAATTAATCAAAAAAAGCGACTTGCCAAAACCGTATATATTTGTATATCAATACTATACACAAGCAGAACAAATTAAAAACCAACAGTTTAGAAAAATGTTATTTTTTGTTAATCAAACTGCAGAGAACATTTATCGTATTCACTTTATCTCCTTTTATAATTAAAAATCAAAAGCAAATAATTATCTTCGCAATAACCTATAAACAACAATATCATGAAACTTTTGGAAGGCAAGACAGCTCTTGTAACAGGAGCAACAAGAGGAATAGGCCGCGCAATAGCGGTGAAGTTCGCGACAGAAGGAGCAAATGTTGCATTCACTTACAGACAGATAAACAGCAATGCCGAGGAACTTGTCAAGGAGATTGAGGCATTAGGAGTAAAGTGCAAGGGCTACGCAGCCGATGCTGCCGATTTTGCAACGACAGACAATGTTGTCAAGGAGATAGTTGCCGATTTCGGACGCATAGACATTCTTGTAAACAATGCAGGAATAACAAAGGACGGCCTTATACTGCGCATGACAGAAGAACAATGGGATGCAGTCATTACGACAAACCTTAAATCGGCATTCAATTTTACACGCGCCGTAGTCCCTGTTATGGCAAAACAGCGTGGCGGAAGCATTATCAACATGTCATCAGTAGTCGGCGAGAACGGCAATGCCGGACAATGCAACTACTCGGCATCGAAGGCAGGACTGATAGGACTTGCAAAGTCAATAGCCAAAGAGATGGGCCCGCGTGGAATAAGGGCCAACTGCATCGCTCCGGGATTCATTGTAACCGACATGACATCGGCCATTCCTGAAGAGATGCGCGCCGAATGGGCAAAGAGCATACCGCTCCGCCGTGCCGGAACACCGGAGGATGTAGCGAACGTCGCACTCTTCCTTGCCAGCGACCTATCGGCATACGTTAGCGGCCAGGTAATAAACTGTTGTGGAGCAATGAGCTGCTGACAGTATTGCTACAAAAAAACAGATTACCTTGGTAATCTGTTTTTTTGTAGCAATGACTTCGGGAATCAACAACTTGTTGTTGATATACGATGCTTGCAGCAATCAGTCGCACGCAGCACTGACAAAGTTAGTGCAGTGTGGGTTGCGGAAAGCAAACGTTGTCAATAAAAAAAAGAATCCCTAAGGATTCCAACTCTGTAGCGCCTACGGGAACAACGCGAAAGAGCGTTGTTTGCGACGACTGAAGCTTTAGCTTCACAAAGGAGTATTCCCTTATCGCACCGTAACAGCATTACGTTGTAGCGCCTACGGGAATCGAACCCGTGTTCCATGCGTGAGAGGCATGTGTCCTAGCCACTAGACGAAAGCGCCGAATAAGCATTGTTTTTTTGTTGTAGTGCCTACGGGAACAACGCGAAAGAGCGTTGTTTGCGACAACTGAAGCTTTAGCTTCACAAAGGAGTATTCCCTTATCGCACCGTAACAGCATTACATTGTAGCGCCTACGGGAATCGAACCCGTGTTCCATGCGTGAGAGGCATGTGTCCTAGCCACTAGACGAAAGCGCCATGCAAAAATAAGCGGAAGCTGGGGGATTCGAACCCCCGGTACGGTAACCCGTACGGCAGTTTAGCAAACTGCTGGTTTCAGCCACTCACCCAAACTTCCATTTGTTATGGCTTACCACCCTTATTTTGCGATGCAAAGGTATATGTTTTCTTTTGAACATGCAAGCAATAACAGAATTATTTTTCAAAAAAGGCCGTTTTCAGCTATTTTCAATATCCTCGATGCCGGTTTCATCCTTTTTCTCAATGCGACGCAGCAATATTATATAGAGGAACGGTATCGCATACACAATATCTGCAAAGACAGCAATATCCTCAGGCAACATATCAAAAGCAGCAAAGATACCTGTATATTCAAGACAGGCAATGATTCCGGCTGCAGGTACAACCGCTATAATCCCTGGCACAGCAAGTACAAATGTATCTCCCAATGAGCAGATAACATCCATAGCCGAACGGAAGTTGCCATATACAAACCCGTATGTAACAGAAACAAAGAAGATGCATAGAAAAAGAATCACAAGCCATCCCTGCATAAGCGGAGAGCCGGCAAATCCACCCCCTACCCCAAGCAGCAGATTCCAAGGTGACATTACAGCCATAAACAACAGGAACAAGAAGCATACCAATGCAATCAACGCATAGACAGATGCCCTTCTCTGGCTCTTTGTAATACTACGGGAATGCATCAGGGCCGACAACACCCTCTTAAGGCCCGAACCACGCAAAAAGCCGATGATTCCGGTCACGACAATTATTGTACCCCACGGCACATCATTCAAAGATTGCAGAGAATTGCGTACAGCCCAGCGTACACCTCTTGAACTTACAAGCGGTTCAAGGTCAAAACCGGGCGAATACAACAATTCGAATATCCCTACGAACCACGACAGCACCCACAACAGGAGAAGCATAGCCGCATAGGCCAGTGCCGGATAGTAATATGCACGTTTGTCATTCATCTGCTTCAAGATTCTCTATATCTATTATACTCAGTTCTATTGCACGCACCACCAGACGTGTCACATTTATTCCACGCTGTTCACTGTCGCCAAAGAGCCTGGAGACAAGGTCGGCCTGACGTTTTTCCAGCGACTTCACGCCAAAAGGCATTGTCTTCAACGAAGATATCATCTCCTTCGTATATCCCAATGCAAGGTGACGCAAGAAACATTCGTCGTACCTGTCGATATCATACTCAATCAATGACTTCTTGCGTGCCGACTCACGTGCCACGCTCTCGCAGAAACGCCCGACAATCTTTTCCAGTATCGGCTGGTTGAATACATTTCGTTTTCCGGCCATCACATTATATATTTCGTGCTTTGTCAACAGTTCGCCGGTCTTCAAGGCTATACCGTCTGCACCGGCATCAAGCACATCCACCCAAAGCTTCTCATTCAGAAGCTCGCCGGTAAATATAAGTACCTTCATGCAAGGAAAATTCTTCTTCACCTTGGCACATATATCGACACCTACCGTAGTTGAGCCGCCCAAGCCCAAATCGAGCAACAGAAGGTCGGGGACTTGCGACTGCAAAAGCCTGTCAAGCTCTTCCTCGTTTGCAGCGACACCGATAATCTCAGCTTCGGGAATATCCGTACGGAAAATCTCCTCTGTTCCTTTAAGCTCAAGGCGCGCGTCCTCCACTATTATTACTGTAAAACCATTCTTCATAATCATCCGCTATTTTGGCAAAGTAAAAAGTATCGTTGTTCCGGAAACGTCGGAGCGGGCTTCCATTCTCCCTCCGTACTTTCCTGTATAATCCTCATGAAGCCTCACAATCTCCTTGGCCAGAAGATACTCCATTCCCGTAACGCCATTGGCAGTAATGTTTCTTTCTGTCGGAGTAAAAAGTTCGGCAACCTCCTCGCTGGTGAGCACGCTCCTGGCATCAATGAGCTCTACGCACACAGTATCTCCCTTGTCCGTTGAACGAAGCCTGAGAGTTCCGGACTGCACATTCTTCATTGCCGCATCTATCAGCGATTCAAAGAGGCACGCGGCCATATCCGGGTCAACCCCGACAAGAAGCTCCGTCTCCTCGTATTCCAAAGCAATGTCAAGCCTGTTCTTTCTGCTGCAGCGCGATGTGTATTGCGCGGCATTCTCAAAGAGCCCGGAGAGCTGCATGCGCGATATTGAGAAGCTCATATCATTCAGTTCACGCATTGCGCAGTTGCTCAACACACCGAAAATAGAGCTGTAGTACTCCATCAGTTCGCGCATGTTCCCTACAGATGCACTACGGCAAGAGTTATCTGCAATGGCTTTGGCAGCAAGTTCACGAACCTTCCCTGGATAGTATATAGTCTCGTGCTTGATTACTGAAAGGCAGTTGTCCATTACCATATTCTTCACATGAAGACGGTTCTCCTCGAACCTCATGCGCTCAGCTTCCTCTTCCATCTCCTCAAGAGCCTGATAACGGTTCTCCACCCTCACTATCGCATGATATGCAACAGATGCCAGGTAACCGGTCACCAGTTCCAGGGCAACAGCCTCATTCTCGTCCAAAGGCCGCTCTGTCACCACCTCAAACACTCCGACCACATACGAAGCACCGGAGTGCTGGGCACACAAAGGCATCACACGCATAAGCCCGTCGGGAGAGAGATACTCCTCATGAGTTTCAAGCACACTCTGCATATATATGTCGGCCCTTCCTTGCAGCCCCTTGCCAGGCATCTCCGCCACTGCAACCGACGAAGAGCCGTCACGCAGCATTATTGCCGCCCTCTTAAAGCGCATATTCTCACCCAGACAGAGGCACATTTCACGCAACAACCCTTCGGCAAGCCTGCCTACCGACATGCGTTCATCACCTGTAGCAACTCCCAAAAGCCGCTTGTTGGCATCAGTAACCATGCTTTCGTTCATTCTTTCAATGATATTGAAGCGCACATAGGAGAGAAGCCAATAAACCATGAGAACCAAAAGAGCAAGAGAAAGCAATGCGATAGCAGCCTCACGCAGATTAACACTTTGCTGCATACGTTCATAGCGGTCTATGATACCAGTATCCTCATGTACCAGCCGGTAGAGAGTAGAATATATATAGTTGTTATACCTGTACGATTGCCAACGCTGCAAGGCCAATGAAGCGACAGCAAGCTCATTGCGCATATCAAGGATATTGAAGAAGATATCCTCATTCAGCTCCGGAGAGAAGAGACCGTCGCGCCACCATTCCAGTTCAGCCGCATTGCCGCCGACAAGCGTAAGAGTATCACTGCCGCCGACATTAGAAAGATAAAAACTGTTCAGGAGCCCGATAGCCTCCTGTGCCTGTTGAAAAGCCTCTTCGTGATTGCCGTTGACATTGCTCATATATACCGAATCGACCGAAACCGCAAGACGGTCGAACAGAGAGTCATCGGCAAAGAGCGAGGCCGGAAGAAGCATCATAAACAGAACTATACACCTTGTTATGCCTTTTGGCAGACGGAACGAGAAGCGGCTTCCCCCGCCCTTGCTGCTCTCGATATTCATAGAGCATACCGAGAATATCCCGTCTGTCTTCCTGTACTTATCCACAATACCCTTGCAATTCATAAGACCGAAGCCCCCGCCCTTGCTCTTAGGCTGCAACATCTCATTATCCTCACCGATACGGGAAGCATCGTACACCTTTTCGTTAAGGATACGGTCTATATCGGCCTGCGAAATGCCTATACCGGTATCGGCAACATAGAGTTCCACATAACTGTCATGCGCTTCTGCACCTACTGTAATGGTTCCGCCTCGCGGAGTAAACTTAGAGGCATTATCGACAAGAGTGTTTATCATGAACAGCGTCAATGCCTTGTCGGCCTTGACAACATCATTGCTTGCCTGCACGTTCAACGAAATGCCATGCGATTCAAGAAGCAAACGGCTTTTCTCTATTATAGAGAAGAGGTCGGAGACTGCAAAGCTCTCAACATGAAGATTCAGCTCGCCCTGACGCATCTTTATCCAGCGTTCAAGTATCACATTAAGGCTGTCGAGCTTCCCTGCAAGCTCATCAATGTACTTCAACTTGCGTTCCTCATCCTCAAGAGAAAGAGGCGAAGAGAATGCCGTAAGCTCTTTAAGAAGACGGTCTATAAACGGCCTCATGGCACCCACTACCGACAATGAGACACGCTTCTGAAGATTCTCTCTCTTATGCTCGGCAAGATACAGGGCATAAGCCTCGCGCAACTCCCCTGCCCTTTCCTGCTCCTCACTTATTCCTGCAATTCTGAGCCCCTCCTCTATCGCTACGGCAACATAAGGCACAACCATAGCCACAAGCGAGAGCTTTTCGGCCGACATCGGAACAGAAACCGTAACCTTAAGCCTGTCATTGGAAGGAATATTCATATAGTGTATATCGAACAGATATACATTGTCACCCGAAGCGGAATCTTCTCCCGTTACTATCTCAAATGATGTCTTACCGGAGAAGTCACCCAAAAGTGAGTTGAGCGTACTTGCAACAGAGGCACAAAGGTCATCCTTCTCCACTGCATCGTGCGGCAATGAGGAAATAAGTTTCCGGCTCACTTCGAGCAGACGCTTCCTGTCAACAGAGAATGTTCGTTCATAACGCATACGCGAACGGTATGTCCGATACACGATTGCAACTGCAGCCAACAGAGCAAAGAGCAAGCCCCAAATCCATAACAGAAGACGGTCTGCCGCAACTTCAGCAGCATAGGCACGGCTCTCAAGCTGCTTGTTCATTCTTGTGGTACGCAGCAGTTCAAGATAGGCCTCACGGTTTATATCCGAAGCAATCTTGTCACGCATACCGGCATAGGCACTGCTGGCCTCGCGGCGTATGCTGAGAAGACATTCCGGAATATTATATACTCCGGCATCGGTATCTGTCACGTAATCGGCACTGTCATCAAGATGCAGCAGAGAAGCCGAAACCAAAGCACCTGAATTCGGATAATATCTTCTATAATACTCATTTACCTCAGCCAATGCCCTTTCAAGCAATTCCAAGGCTTCGGCATACTCGCCTCTTTGTATCTTGCACGAAGCCGCAACCACAATTGCCTCGGTCATCATATACCGGTCACCCGACTTTCTGAATCCCTCTTCAGCCTCATGCGACAGGGCTAATGGAATTTCATCCAGCGGAAGGTTATGCAAAGAAAACATCTTGAATCTCTCAGGAAGTTCATTTGCAAGCATCTCGCTCTGCACGCTATCCCTTAATGATATGGCAAGCAGAAGTTTGTAGTTTGCCTGCAGCCATGAAAGTTTATAGCTGTTTGCTATGTTAAGCCCTAAAAGAAGAGCCGACAGACGTTCCCTGCTATCCGGAGTATTGTTTGCCAAGAAAAGACGGCCATATACCTTTAAGTGAGTATTGTCGCACTTCTCGATATTGGCTTTGAGATACTCAAGAGTCTTCATCTTCTCCTCCTGCATTCCGAGGTTTGCGAAATAGCATACCGATACTATCCCGAATTCAACCTTCGCACGTTCGAACCGTTCCTTGTCATTCTTGGAAAGGTAGGCATAATCCTCGTTGATACGTTTAATCAGTTCAAGAGCCTTTAAACGGTCATCAAAGAAACGCCTGTTGGCCGATACACGATAATCTATCGTCATCATGCCCACTGCAGCTACCAGACGTTCAATCTCGCAGGCCGAATTTTCAAAGACATGAGCATACAGGCTGTCAGCCTTAGCATAATCCATATTCATCAACGAAGAATAGGCCTTTGCATTGGTTGCAACAGCCTGCGCCTCATTGTCTCCCGGCGTAACGCGCAATAGAACATTCCCCAGACTGTCAAGAAGCATGGTGTCCGAATAGCGCAAAGAGGAGATTGCCGAATACAATGAATCTTCCGAAGTGGAATATTCCGGACCATGTGTATGGCTGCCGCACGCAAATATGACATACAGCAACGACAGGAACTGAAAGATTCTTGTATATTTTATAATGTCTCTCATGAGAATGCCACTAAGCAATATCGGTGTCACTAAACAAAAATAGGAATAATTTAGAGAATAATATGCATGTTGGGACAAAATGTTCATCCATTGCATAAAACCAGCAACCACAAAACAATCCGGGCAGGTTGCATGCAACCTGCCCGGATTATATATCAAGAGCTAAAGTTATCCCTTACGGGCCACTACATTCTTTACAAAATCCATTACTACAGGTGACGGATGCAGCACTGTACTTGAGTACTGGGGCTCATATATCACACCCACATACCAGTCGCAAGCAGTAAACTCCACAATATCCACGAGGTCGCTTTCGGGATGGATACCGGTGCAAGCCAAGCCGGCTTTCACAAGCTCGTCACGATACTCAATATTGAGTTCATAGCGGTGATAATGACGTTCAGTAACTCTCTCTGCACCATATATAGCATGAGCCTTGCTACCTTTCGCAATCACAGTATCGTAACCGCCGCGACGCATAGTACCGAAAGGATTGCCCACACTCTTGAGATCCTCCATTATATCAACGATATTATGCTTTGTCTGGTCGTTCATCTCATAGCTGTTGGCATCGGCAAGCCCCATAATGTTGCGTGCGACCTCAATAGCCATAACCTGCATTCCCAAACCGATACCGAGAGTAACAAGATTGTTCTCACGGCAATACCTGGCTGCAATGACCTTGCCCTCGAAGCCGCGCGGACCTACACCAGGGCAAATGATATAACCGTCCATGCCCTTCAGCATCTGAGCCACGTTCTCTTCGTTTATCTTCTCGCTGTTTATGAAGTGAGGCTTTATCTTGCAGTCATTGTATGTACCGCACTGGTAAAGGCTCTCATGAATGCTCTTGTATGCATCCTGAAGGTCGTATTTTCCTACAAGACCGATATTTATAACCTTCTTCGCGTTGTTTCTGCGCTCCACGAACGAACGCCATGGCTTCATTTCGGGTGTTTCGCCCACCTCTTCGCCTGTAAGACGCAGAATAGCCGCATCAAGACCCTGCTCCTGCATCTTGATAGGCACCTCGTATATCGAAGGTACATCAAGGCTCTGAACTACGCAATCGGGCATCACATTACAGAAACTTGCCACCTTCTTGCAAAGGCCTGCACTCAGTTTGTGTTCGGCACGCAGCACAAGACAGTCGGGCTGGATTCCCAGGCTCTGAAGCTGCTTTACGGAGTGCTGGGTAGGCTTTGTCTTGAGCTCGCCTGCAGCCGAGAGATAGGGAACGTATGTCAAGTGAACGCATACCGCACGGCGGCCAAGCTCCCACTTGAGCTGACGTATTGCCTCAAGGAAAGGCAGACCTTCGATATCGCCTACAGTACCGCCGATTTCTGTTATCACAAAGTCGAACTTCTCCTTTGTGCTGCCGCGCTTCATCTTGCGCTTGATTTCGTCTGTTATATGAGGTATTACCTGCACTGTCTTGCCGAGATACTCGCCACGACGCTCCTTCTCAATTACTTCGCTATAGATACGCCCTGTTGTAAAGGTATTCCAACGTGTAGTCTTGATATCGGTAAAGCGTTCATAGTGACCCAGGTCAAGGTCGGCCTCATGGCCGTCAATGGTTATGTAGCATTCGCCGTGCTCCTGAGGATTCAGCGTACCCGGAGAAACATTTATGTACGGGTCGAATTTCTGGATTGTAACCTTGTATCCTCTCGCCTGCAAGAGCTTGCCGATAGATGCAGAGATGATACCCTTTCCAAGTGATGATGCAACACCACCGGTAACGAAGATGAATTTTGTTTCAGCCATATAATTGGTTTTTATTACTCAAAACAAATGATGTCCAAAACACTCTTCTTTGGACGTGCGAAGATATAGCAAACTCTTGTCACGTCAAAAAAAATAACTGTTTTTTTATGAACAAAAAATGAAAAAACCGTACAAACGTCATGGAAGCTTCTTCAGCTCGCTGTAGAGCCTCTGCACCGGCAGACCCATGACGTTGAAATACGAACCCACGATGTTCGACATTCCTATGTAGCCAATCCACTCCTGCGCACCGTATGCACCCGCCTTATCCATCGGCTTGTATTTTGCGATGTAATAGTCTATCTCCTCGGCAGAGAGAGCTGCAAAAGTGACATCGGACTGAGCCACAAAGCTGAGCTGAACCTCTTTTGTAGTTATTGCAACACCCGTAAAGACCGAATGCGTCTTTCCCGACATGTTGCCCAGCATACGGCGAGCCTCCTCTTCGTCGGCAGGCTTACCCAAAGCCACACCATCGAGCCACACAATGGTATCGGCTGTTATCACAAGTTCATCATCGGCCATAAAAGGGCGATAGGCGTCAGCCTTCTTCTTTGAGATATACAGAGGAATATCACCGCCCTGTAACGTATCGGGGAAAGACTCATCGACACAAGGCAAGGCGCGCACCTCGAACTCCAGATCGAGCCCTTGCATAAGTTCCTTGCGACGCGGCGAAGCCGAAGCAAGAATCACTTTGTATTTCTTTATATTGTCAAGCATAAAAAGTAAATTATTGACCGTTACCCAAAACAAGCACAACGCAGCAGATGCCTTTATACAAACAATAAATTTTGTTCAATAAAAAGTGCAGATGCAAGGCCTGCGATGTTTTTGGGGAATGGGAGTTTAGTAAGCTAAATGACCGTTACCCAAAACAAGCGTAACACAGCGGATGCCTTTATACAAACAATAAATTTTGTTCAATAAAAAGTGCAGATGCAAGGCCTGCGAAGTTTTGGGGAATGGGAGTTTAGTAAGCTAAATGACCGTTACCCAAAACAAGCGTAACGCAGCAGATGCCTTTTTAGTGAACAAAATTACCAGCCAAAAGCATTAGATTCATCCATCCACTTCCCTTGCGCACGCATCACCTGCTCTATAACATCACGTCCGCAGCCTTCACCACCGCATATCGGAGAAATGTATTTGGAGAGCTGCTTGATTTCCATTGCTGCATCGGCAGGGCATACAGGCAAGCCGCATATTTGCATAACCTCATAGTCGGGTATATCGTCACCCATATAAAGAATCTCTTCGGGCTTAAGCTCATACATGAGCATCAGTTCTTCGAGACAATCTTTCTTTATGGATGCGCCGGTATATACATCCTTAATGCCCAAACCGTTGTAACGTACCTTTACAGCCTCGGTACGCGCTCCGGTTATTATAGCCACATGAAAGCCCGCTTTTACCGCAAGCTGCAAGGCATAGCCGTCCTTTATGTTTACGGTACGCATCGGCTCGCCGCTGGGGTACATCGATATTGTCTCACGGCTAAGGACACCATCGACATCGAATATCAATGCTTTTATCTTCTTTAAATCGTAGTTTATCATAATTTCTTCATTCTTTTCATTATATAGTTGCTCATTGCGGAGTATATTTCACGAAGGTCGTCATCAAGCATCGCCTTATGCGATTCCATGACATTATGGTCCTCGCGCTTTGCCGGGCCTGTCTGAGCATCAAGAGGCGACATAAGATGTACCTTGCGCGCAGCCTCGTCGATGAGAGGCAGCATAGAGTCGAAAGGAAGACCGTTAGTCACAAGCAGTTCCGATGCCATGTGATACACGGCATTGGGGAAGTTGCAGGCAAATACAGCCGCCACATGCAGGAAGCATCGCTGTTCGCTGGTCGCGCGCACAACTTTGCTGCTCAAGCGGGAAGCAAGATTCTCGGCATAGAGAAGAGACGCATCGTCACCGCCCTCGACAAAGATTGTAACATTGTCAAAAGGCACGATGTTGCTTTTGCTCATTGTCTGCATGGGATAGAACACGCCGTATCGTGATGCACCTGCCTCGCGTAGCGCATCCATAGGGATGCTGCCGGCAGTGTGCATTACAAGCGCATTGGGATAACGCGATGCCACCGAACGTGCCACTGAATGCAATGCACTGTCAACGACAGATATTATCACGACATCGGCATCGGGCAGAGCCTCGATTTCGCATGTATATCCGCACCCTACCAACCGGCCAAGGAGCTCGGCCGACTCCTGCGTACGGCTCCAAACGGCAACAGGAGCATTTCCGCTTTTCTTAAGAGCCATAGAGAGCGAGGTCGCCATATTTCCGGCTCCAACAACCACTATTCTGTCATTCACCTCCAAAGCTGCCTATATGTATTTTGTTCCACTGCATCTTTTCCTCGTCGAAAGGCTTAGCCTCCCGTGCCTTGTGCCCTACCGCCACAATCGAAAGGACTGCGTAGTTGGACGGAATGCCCAGAATAGCGCGCACATTATCTTCTGCACTATTCCCGTCAGCATCGGAGCGACGACGTATTTGCACCCAGCATGTACCCAGCCCCATATCCTCAGCAGCAAGCTGCATTATTATGGTTGCTATCGAGCAATCCTCTATCCACACATCGGTCTTCCCGGTGTCGGCTATTACAACGACAGCCATTGCCGCACCTTCGAGAAGCGATGCTCCATGCTCCTTGCTCACCGACAATGCCTTGAGGACATTCTTGTCCTCTACCATAATGAACTCCCATGGATTGATACGATGTCCCGAAGGCGACATAAGCGCAGCCTTCATAATGTTGCATACCATATCCTTGTCAACCGGTTCGCCGGTAAAGACGCGCGAGCTGCGACGTCTCTTCAATAGTTCCAAAAAATTCTCCATAACGACAAAAACCGCATTTGCGGTATCATAGTGCGAAGATAAGACTTTAGAGCGAGATGTCAAAAGGAGATATGTGAGTAAATGGATAATTTATACAAAAACGGGAAAGGCAGAACGAACTATAGCCCGACGCTGTTGTTCTAAAAATAAAAAAACATGGACGATATTCTGAACAAGAAGGCATTGGAGTACCACTCGATGTGGAAGGCAGGGAAGACAGAGGTTATACCGACCAAGCCCTACGGCACGGCACAGGATCTCTCTATGGCATACACTCCAGGAGTTGCAGCACCGGCAGCAGAGATAAACGAAGAGCGTTGGAAAGCCTACCGCTACACCAACAAAGGCAACCTGATTGCAGTCATCTCCAACGGCAGTTCCGTACTTGGATTGGGCAATATCGGTGCATTGGCATCGAAGCCGGTAATGGAAGGCAAAGCCATGCTGTTCAAGATATATGCCGACATAGATGCATTTGACATAGAGTTGAGCGACGAAGAGCCCGACAAGTTCATTGCAACCGTACAGGCATTGGCACCCACCTTCGGAGGGATAAACCTCGAAGACATCAAGGCTCCGGAATGTTTTTACATTGAAGAGAAGCTTCGGGGGCTGCTTGACATTCCGGTACTTCATGACGACCAGCATGGAACTGCAATAACTATTGCAGCTGCTTTCATCAACGCATGCGAGGTAACAGGAAAGGAGATCGGGAATACAAGCATCGTCATCTGCGGTGCCGGAGCCGCAGCCATATCCACCGCACGGATGCTGTTGCATATTGGAGTGAACAAGGAACAGATTACAATGGTTGACAGCAAGGGTGTCCTTAACAGGAGCCGTAACAACATCGAGGGCATAAAGAGCGAATTCGTCTCGGACAACAAAGCTACGACGCTCAAGCAGGCAATAAAAGGAAGCGATGCCTTCATAGGGCTCTCGCGCGGAAACCTAATCGACGAAGAGGATATCAGGAGTATGGCTGCAAAACCTATAATATTCGCACTTGCGAACCCGGTGCCCGAAATCGACTACAATAGGGCGAAAGCCACGCGCCCCGATGCCGTCGTTGCCACCGGAAGAAGCGACATTCCGAACCAGATAAACAACGTGCTGGCATTCCCCTACCTCTTTCGTGGTGCTCTCGACACGCTTGCCACAAACATAAACGAGGAAATGGAGATAGCTGCAGTACATGCCATAGCCGGGCTGGCACATGAGCCGGCACCTGAATACATGCAGGAGAAATATGAACATAAACTATCGTTCGGAAGCGACTACCTCTTGCCCAAGCCCGGCGACAAGAGACTGCTGACCGAAGTCTCGTCCGCTGTAGCAAAAGCAGCCATGAAGAGCGGAATCGCCCGCCGCAACATTTTATCCTTCAAGGAGTATGCAGACACCCTGCTTGCAAGAATCGACAACGGGAACTTCTTTGCACGTGAGAGCATCCGTCACAGGAGCCACACCAGAATGCACCCTCATACAAGGAAAAAGGAATTTTAGGTGACAGGTTGCTGATGAGCTGGTTCTATAGACACATTCTGATATACTGGTCCCTGGACAAGGAGGCTGCGGAATATGGCGACGACGACGACGAGGAGATAGTACCGGGGTTGGATTATGACTACGGTGATGAAGAGAATATAGAGGCAGGACATTATATCGATGACGAGTACGATGAAGAAGAGCAGGAGATATAAGGTATAAACATAGGGACGGTGCGATACCGTAGCATCGTTTGCGACAACATTGCGAACGAGCAATGTTTGCGACGACGGAACATTTATGTTCCCAAAGGAGTGCGACAAAGTCGCCTAAGCCGAACTTCAACGAAGTTAAAGGAGAAACAGAGATCCCTCGTCGCTACGCTCTGTCGGGATGACAAGCACACGATTATCTTTGCTCTGTACTCTTTGCCCTGTTATTTGTACTC
>JAFWXX010000016.1 GCA_017522915.1 Bacteroidaceae bacterium | reverse complement strand
GGTCATCGTTATTGCTGGTTACAAAAGCCTTGAACCATATTGTCTCTCCTAAGTAGTACGAAGTGTTGTCGAAATGGAGATATACTCTTTCCGGCGGCAATATATAACCCACCTGCAGCGCACGCAATGCTGCGCTGTCGGCGGGTGTCTGGGCACATGCTGCTAATATGCAGAGCCTTGTAAATAGTATAAAGAGTATGTATTTTGGCATCGTAATGATTTGTTACATGTAAGGTGTTTACTTTATATATCTTCTGTTTATCTCGTCTTTTAGATTGGTAAAGATATGTTTAACTGCGGCTCTGTGTCTTTCTATTGCACTCTTTGCTACAAAGATTGTTTCATCCCAGTCAAGACCCAACCTGCTGTGCAGTTCTTTAATGGCCTTTTCAACATCAGCAAAACCCTCGGGATTTGCATACTCCCTATTTACTTTGAACACTGCTTCCCAATAGTCGGAACGTTTCATACGCACCATCATTGTATCATTCGCTAATGCAACATATCGTTCCCTGTCATACTCTGCGAAATCAACATTCTTGAATCGCTCGCGGAAAGCATCCTCAAGTCGTTTATTATTCTCTGAAATGAATGTTGTATCATAAGGGACAATATCAGAGAGATAATAATTAGTTATCATATCCAATGTAAACATTGCAACTTGGGCTTCAAGATAGCTTTTAGGACAGCATTCCTGCATAAGCAAGTGATACTGTATTGTAGTCTCTAATTGGGTTGCCTTCTTTAGCCCGGTAGTTGCAAATACATATTCATCAAGCAGTAGCTTGTAGGTTTTTGTCTCGGTAACAATACTGTCACACATTATATTCATTTTATGGTTTACAGAATATCCATTCTGCATTACAATGCAGATGAACATTGTTGTAATTAGATAACGGCAAGTTAGCATTATTCTCATACTTCTGAAATTAAATAAACATACTATAAATTTACATTATATCTATTATTTAGTTCGGCCATACGCGCCTTAACTTCCTCTATTGTAATCTCGTCGCCAATAGACCTTGTTATTGCACTCCTCTGCATCTCTGCAACAGGCATAGAGTCCTCAAAGTCCTCGTTTGTGCATGACACAAAAGCTGTTATAGTAGCCATAATACATACCATCTTTGCCGTATCGCCCTGTTCTTTGTATATATTGAACTGCTTGTAGAGTGGTACAAAGCGGTTGGGACACATGTTGTGCGCTGTCTCAGATTGTTTCAACAAAATTTAAAGGTTCGAGGGTTAATAATAATAATCTTAGGGGTAACTCCAAGGCATCATAATATACATCGGAAACTCCGCTATAAATCTTCGAGTATTTTCTTTGCCTCCTCATTGCCTGCGGCAGCAGCCTCAAGGTATAAATCCTTTGCAAGGCGCTTACTGCGTTTCACGCCACGGCCGTGGTAGTAGCAATCGGCAAGCACCTTTGTAGCACGCTTATCACCAAGCACATAAAGTTCTCTTGCATAGCGGTACACCAATTCATAGTTACCATTGTCCTCCACATGCTCTACCATCCACGCCATAGCATCCTTTGAGCCGTGTTCTGCTGCAGATTCCATACATTGCAATGGAGTACCAAATACGGAATCTTTTTCACATTCCAATGCCATCATCAGTCTTGCATACTCATACATAGCTTCAGGATTGTCTGCCAGTGCACACTCACGCAGAAGTCCGGTAGCACGCAGTGTATCCTTCTCAACGACCTCGCCTATGAGCAGATATTGTCCAAACTGAAGTAAAGCGCGTGGCTCA
Organism: Bacteroidaceae bacterium; assembly: GCA_017522915.1. Lineage (GTDB taxonomy): Bacteria > Bacteroidota > Bacteroidia > Bacteroidales > Bacteroidaceae > HGM04593. The sequence goes on along the minus strand of JAFWXX010000016.1, from coordinate 45,975 downwards.
TGAAGTTCGGTGGCAAATTCCAATAGTTCGACTTCCTTTACTCTATCCCGCCCGTAGTAGAGACCCTGTCTGTGCATCTGGGACAGTTCATAGTAGCAACCAGGGACTCCTAACTCTGCACCACGTTCAAAGAAACGTGCCGCAAGGTCATATCGTGTCTTCTGGTTAATGCCTTTCAGATAGAACTCGCCTATCCTGCAAAAAGCCGGAGGAAAGTTATATTGTGACAGCTCCATGTATATTGAGAGTGCTTTCTTGTAGTTCTTCTTGTTGTAGTAGATCTCGGCGATATCGAATTCATGCTCACATTGCGCAAAGAAAATGGAATCCTGCAACAAATTGTCAACCCTTTCTGTTCTGACACGGTTACTCCTCTTAATGCAACTGTCCTCTCTTGTGACAATAGCATCATCATTGCTAAAAACAGCATTGCCGTCATAACCAATCACGTCAACCGCTACGGTATTGCAGATACTGCTGTTGTATAACTCTACCTGCAACTTGCCGTCCACACTCTTTACCGACGGGTTCCACAGCAGGGTACGGCGGTAGTCATTGTCGTCGGGCACCATAGTACTATAATCGGGAGAGTAGAACTGCTTTGCCACCGTATAGCCCTGAACAGATGTGTAACGGCGTGTACTGCCGGATACGCTCAGATCATTCCTTATCAGCGACTTGTTGTCACGCCTGTCCGGTATAAGGTATGCGATGTTGTTGGGATGCTCCATATTCTCAAAAATATGAAGTTCTTCATTCAGCCTCCACAGCCTGTCCAATGAAAGGTACAGTTCGTCAATAGACTCCGGATCGTATATTCTGACATCATCTTCAGACAATCTGTATACTATGCCTGTTTGTGAGAGAAAACCATCATAAAAGAAACTATACGGATGTTTATTTTGATAAACAGCTGCTCTACGTTCCCAAATTCCAGGACTGCCATCAACACTCTTCAACTTCTTTTGATCACTTGTTATTATCACTTCACTGAAATTGGTCATATTTTCAACATCTATGCCATGTGTGTATTCAGTGTCGGGTACCGGTATACTGTCATAATTGTAGTTTCCTTTTATCACAACAGGTTGCACCCAATTTTGCCATCCCAGATCGTAGCGTTTATATATACTCGTCAAGACATTCAAGACAGTAAGCACATCTTTATACATATATGCATAGTCGCGCATAAAGTGTCGTACCTCTGATCTTAAGACATCATTATTGTCACATTCCGGTGCGGCAACCTCTTGCTCAAGAACAGTTTGCTCCTCTTCATTATCAGATTCCTGCGTCTCATTTACATCACTGGTATCGTCATTGTACCGATATAGCTCCACAGGCATATCATACACTCCATTCCTGTAGGTTACATCCGTTGCATACTCCCACTCTTCAAGATAATCAAGACGTAGCTCACTGATAGGTGAAGTCGTTGTCAGTTTGCGTTTCAGGTTAGCTTCTACGCTAATTTCGTCTAACAAATATTCACTTGCACTCACCTTCTTGATTCCGCCATTACTCTTTTCTTGGGATCTTATACTGCTCCCGACATTTTCTTGCCAGAAGCTATACCTGCGTGGCTTGGGCGAGAAGTATTTGTCCATGTAAAAAGCATAGTTGATTCTATCGCTGTGCTTTAAATATGTCTCCGGAGAAAGCGCTACGGACTGTTTGCCAGTGAAATCGTCAAGTACAATGCTGAACTTGCCAGCACTGTCTGTGCGGAAAACCAGTGCCTTGATGGTGCTGTCATTGGCCGTGAAGTCAATCCTTACAGGCCTATAAGGCTGTGGGATTACATTGTAGCTCCCCAAATTTCCAAACTTTCTGCTCCTCACCTTGAACACAAAGTCACCCTTTACCACAATACCCTCTTCGGGAGGCACGATATCGCTGAAGTTTCCAACCGTCAGTTCTGCCCATTCGTATGCAGTCCAACCGTTAGTGAGCATCACAAGGTCGAGATGTTCCTTGCGCTTGGGATTCTTAGGGTCAAAATATTGGTAGGCATCAGGGATGTAACCCTTGAGTTCGGAGCCCAACAACAGATATGTATACAGGTTATATCCCCAGGATGTTGTCTGCACTCCCGACTGGTCGCTGACAGACAACGCAAATTCCGTCTCATTATCCAGAGGATTGCCATCCTCGCGCTCTACAGTTAAGGTTATTTTGTCATGTGGTAGTAGCCTCAACTTATGAAGGGGATCATCATTTGCGCTAACGCGCAACTTTACCGTCTGGTGGTCACCGGCCTGCAGGCTGTCGTGCTGCACAAAGAAGAGTCGCTCAGCAAGAGGTTGCCTACCATGAAACACTATTGCGCGGTTTACTCCTTCAGGTAAATATTTCTTGTTTATTGACATTGTGTAACTGTCACGTTCAATCTTATGATAGAATCCCAATTTATTGCGGTGCAGTATAGCGAAAGCAATGGTACTATCATCAGCAAAACTATGGATAACATTGAAGTTCACACTATCGTTTTTTTCTGTTACCGACACTACGCATCCTCTCTGTTCAATGCGGGGCAATCCGAACTTATATTCCTTCTTTTTCCCCTTCTCATCCGTGATGTTTACCTTGGCAGTATATTCCGTCTCCAAATCAGGGGTCAGGATAAAACTTCCCTTGCCCAAATGTTCCGGAGTGGTTCTCAACAGAGGCCTGTTGTCGGCGAAAATGGTGATCTCATCATAAAGGTCGACGCCATCGAATCCTGTCAATTCATATACAACCCTGCTTTCAATGCCGTCGACAAGATGCCCGCTCTCGGGATAGAAACGGATCTCGGGCACAATCTTCTTTTTGAACGTTTTGTTGGCAAAAAGACCCTGACTCCTGTCGCGTATGTTGCGGAACCCCCAGTCGCCATTGTTCACTTTGTCATATACGGGGAACACGCGACCGAAGATGCCCTCGCCACCCCAATTGAGCATATAACGGGTGTATGCGCGCACCTCGAAGAAGCCCGACAGATAAAGCGGGTCAAGGTATATTCCACCGTGGCATGTTCCGTTATCATCAATTCTGTACTTATCAGTCTTCACGACATACCCCTCGGGGCTCATAAGCTCCACATAGAGCACACGGCTCAACACCGTGGGGTTGTTGTCGCTGTGGCTTGTAACGAATGCCTTGAACCAGATTGTCTCACCAAGGTAATATGCAGTGTTATCAAAGTGCAGATACACTCGCTCCTGTGGCAACGCACGCCCCACCATCAGCGCACGCAAGGCGGCACTGTCGGTAGGTGTCTGAGCTCTCAAGAATATTGATGTTATAACAAATACTATTAATATTGATTTTCTCAACATTCCTAATTCTTATCTTATTATTTTCAGATTAGGAGCATACAAACCTGATATACCCGGCCATCTTTGCTACACATTCATCAATAGTAGTATTGTTACCATTGATGAAGAATAACATTTTAAATGGTTCACAGGATGATTGTTTATAGAATTCCACACCGTAGCATTCCGTGGCGTTTGCTTTAAGCATCGCCTCTGTTTCTGGGCAGGACATAAGACCGGCAGTAGTGACCCGTTCCAAATGAGGAATTCTTACAAAAAATATGCGGTCACAGTTTGTCTTATTTGTCATCTCGGCATTTTCAATGCAACGCTCATATTGCGCCCTCAACTGAGAGATTCTTTCCATATATGCAGCTGTCTCCTCCTCGGTATATATTTTTGAGCCATCATTATTACATACACCTGTATTTCTTATCATTGGTATACACCATCGCGTGTTACAGTTATTCAGCATCCAGGCTGTAGGGGTACTCCAACATTCATCATTGCCAGAACGTTTCCCTGATACATATTTTACGTCCATCATCACTGCAGAACAGTTTTCTGACAATTTCACTATGGGAGCACCCATAAATACGATTTCACCAGGAACCTCTTCTGACGCCTCGCCAAAAGTAAAAGCAAAAAACATAGCACTGTCTGTCTTAAAACTTATTGCACTTTCCGGAGCCGAAAATGTCAGGTTCAGCTTGTCCTTCAAATCACGGCAATACTCCTTATATTTGCCGTTTTCACCCATTGCCGTGAACGTCGTCATAGCAGATACGATACACGCAAACATAAAAATTAGTTCTCTTTTCATTTTTGTTTTTTTGTTTTAAAATTGTATAGGTTTAGTTACGTACAGCTTTTGTTGCATCGTATTCACTTTCTGTTAAGAAATCTCTTGCCATTCTGTATGCTGTTTCAGAACCTTGAAAAAGCAAAAAATGTCCGAACACGACCGAAAGTTACAGAATCAGACATCCGGTTTCGGAGAATAGTAGTCAAAGAATCCAAGTTTCTAAGCGTTGTATTATCCAAGCAAAATATTCTTTCGGTCAACTGTTATTTCTAATTCCGAACCACTTGACAAAGTAAAACAAGATTCTTCATTATGTTTCGATAGTGATTCTCATGTATTAACCGATGTAAGTCATGGGATATCAATATCCGGTTTATTTTGTTCACCACTCTTCGAGTATTTTCTTTGCTTCTGCACTGCCGGCTGCGGCAGCCTCGCGATAGAGGTCCTTTGCAAGCCTCTTGTTGCGTTTGCATCCATATCCATTCATGTAACATCCTGCCAAAAACATTGTCCCCTCAATATCTTTCATCAGGTACAACTCTTTTGCATACCTATATGCCTCTTCTTGATTACCATTGCTCTCCTCATGTCTCATCATCCACTGCATGGCCTCAATATGCTTCATGCCGGCAGCACTTTTAATACAATCAATGTATGTACCTAAAACTGAATCATTTTCAATATTAAAATTATGAAGACAGATACCATATTCAAACAATCCGTCGGTATTTCCCAACATAGCAGCTTTTCTTAAAAGGTTCTTTGCTTCCATTGAGTCCTTCTCGACAACAATACCTCTATTGTAATATTTCCCGAGCCTCGCCAACGAACTTGGATGTTCTTTTTTGGCTGCTATCTGCAATTGGTTTATTTCTTCGTTACGGTTTTGTTCAACACCAATGCCGTCACGATAAAGTTCCGACAGCTCGTAATAGCAATCAATGTCACCTAATTCAGCACCTTTGCTAAAGAATCTTACAGCTAATTTTGGGTTAGCTTTTATCAGTAAACCATGACGATAGTATTCTCCAATTCTACGGTATGCAGCAGAATATCCATATTGTATTAACTCGATATATGTGTTTAGTGCTTTGCCATATCTTTTCTGCAAGTAATATAGTTCGGCATTCTCAAATTCTTTGTTACATTGTTCCCAGAATATAGAATCCTTTATGAAAATATCTTTATGTCGTGACAATGAAAATTCCTTATATTCTTTTACCGGTACGTTGTTTATGGTGGGCAGGTGTTCACTGTTTGATAAAATAGTTCCATTGTGATAGCCTATTATGTCGGCACACAGCGATTTGCATAATGAACTATTGTAGAACTCCACAATTAGTCTGCCATTTTCGGGTTTCACGGTGGGAGACCACATAAGTGTACGACGATAATCGTTTACAATGCTTTCCGGGGCCATGTTTGAGTAGTCTGGCGAATAGAACTTTTTTGATGCAGTATATCCCTGTACCGATGTGTAGCGTCGTGTGCCGTTACTACTCAGGTCGGGCTGAATCGTTTTAGTTGCATTCTCCTTTTCATGCGGAACAAACAATACGACTCTATTTGGATTCTCAATGGGTGGTGCGTTTGTCATATCATTGACTTGATGACTTTTCTTCCATTTTTTCTTGTTTCCGCTCTCTTTTTCAGTAGCTCCTTCTGTACTATACAACCCATTCGCAACCTTATTCATCTTGGATTCAGTTTCAGTGTCGGGCACATGCATACCATATTCTGTATTCTTGTCCTGTTCAGATATCTCTTCTATAAGTTCACGATAGGCATAATTCCCCTTGTCGCCGGGAATAAAAGGTAGAGCCGGTGGCGATAAGAAGCCGTTGTAAAAGTGCTTGTATTTGAGTTTGTTCTTGTGTGCATTTTTCTTGAATTTCCAGAAAGCCAGACTGTTCCCTTCAATCAGTTCCCGTTTTTTTCTGTCGCTTGTTATAATAATCTCCTTGAAGTTTGTCATTTTCTCTACATCAATACCATGCAGATAGTTTTCGTCTATGAGCGGGACAGAATCCTTATGATATTCCCCATCGGTAATCACGAAATGAGTCCAGAAACTATGACCGAGTGCATGACGCAGATGTGCACTGAATATAACATCTTCTGCTGTTAGGATATCTTGATATTGATATAACTCTTTTCTTTCATGATTTTCATCCCAATATCTTTGACTGCTCCCGTTGTTGCCTAACAACCGCGCAATGCTGTTTGTGTTCTTGTTTACAACAATCTTATTGTACTGCTCAAGGTATTCTCCGTTCATTCCGGCATCCCATATTCCATTAAGGAATGTTACATCTGATGCATATTCCCATTCGTCAAGATAATCCAGTCTAAGTTCGCTAATGGGATTGATGTAGAATCTCATGTCTTCACGTTTTGCCTTTATAGTAATCTCAGGGAATTGATATTCGTTAACTCCTAGTCGCGTTAATATCCCATTTACGCTATCTTTTTTCTCATTTTTTCTGTCTGAAGCAAGTTCCCATAGCGAATACTTCTTAGGCTGAGGCGAAAAATACTTGTCAAGCGCAAAGCCGTAACTGATTCTATCGTTTTGCTTAAACAATGTTGTCGGTGAGAGTGCAGCAACCTCTTTGCCATAGAAATCATCGAATTCAATAATAAAATCACCCATACTGTCGGTGCGGAATGCAGAGGTCTTGACATCTTTACCATTATCGGCAAAATCGAGCCTTATTTGATTGTATGGAAGAGTTATGATATTGTATGAGCCTTTTTTGCCAATCTTGTTTATTTTGTTGCGTCGGTAGAATTTTCCACGAATTGTTATTTTCTCCTCTGGGTCAACCTTGTTCTCTAAGCTCTCTTGTGTCAATTGTTGCCACTCATATGCAGTCCACCCATGTGTGAGCATAATCAGGTCGAGATGTTCATCTCTTTTATGATTCTTCGGGTCAAAATACTGCCATGCGTCAGGGATAAAACCTTTCAGCTCCGACCCCAGTAGGAGGTATGTATAAAGATTATGTCCCCAAAAGGTTGTGTGTCTGTTGTATCCGTCAGAAACAGATACCGCAAATTCCATGTTATCGTCAATCATTTTTCCGTCTTCACGTTCTATCCTCAGAACGATCTTCTCGTGAGGGAGCGGTTCGTATGTATTACACTCCTGTCCGTTTGCAGTTACAAGCAACCTTGCATAACCGTGATCTCCTCTTTGCAGTGTATTATGTCTTACAAAGAAAAGCCTTTCGGCTACCGGTGTTTTGCCATTGAATACAATTGCACGATTTACACCTTCTGGAATCTCATTCTTATCAATGCTTATTGAATCTCTCCTACCCCTTATCTTTTTGTAAAATCCCATACTGCTTCTGTGCATCAGCACAAAGCCTAATCCTGTTGTATCGTTATAATTGCTGTTCACAAATATACGTATACTGTCTTTATCGTTCAAGAGCCTTATTGCCACTCCTTCTCTTTCCACTTTGGGTAGTTTGAAGACATATCGTTGACGTTTTCCTTCCTCGTTCATAGTTTCCACTACCGCATTGTAATCAGTATCAATATCCGGTTTTATAGTCAATACACCTTTTCCAAGATGTTCAGGCGTGGTTTTCAGCAGTGGCTCCTCGTTCGCAGTTATGGTAATCTCTTTATTGATGTTATCTCTCGCAGTATTACGCAGTTCATACGCGACACGGCTCTCAATACCATTTACAAGGTGTCCGCTTTCTGGGTAAAACGTCAGGCCTATCCGGTTGTCACTGTTGTCTTTCCAACGTCCGTCCTTGAATATCTTTCTTTCCCTGTCAAGTATGTTCCGCAATCCCCAGTCTCCGTTGTTTACCTTGTCAAAAACCGGGAACACGCGGCTGAATATAGCCTCGTCGCCCCAGTTGAGCATGTAGCGTGTATATGCCCGGACTTCATAATATCCCGACAGATATAGCGGGTCCATATATATATCCCCGTTGCAAGTGCCATCGTCGTCAATCTTGTATTTATTCGTCTTTACAACATACCCTTCGGGTGCGACCAATTCAACATACAGTACACGGCTGAGGGTGGTTGGCCGGTCATCGTTATTGCTGGTTACAAAAGCCTTGAACCATATTGTTTCGCCAAGGAAATACGCTGTATTGTCGAAGTGGAGATATACCCTCTCCGGTGGCAATATATAACCCACCTGCAACGCACGCAGTGCTGCGCTGTCGGTGGGTGTCTGGGCAAAACAACTAAATGTAAATGCCCATAGGCATAATATGATATATGTCTTAATATTGATTCTCATGTGTAAGAATCTTTATGAGGACTATTAGTTAATGGCTAAGTTCCAATCTAATATCATTGTCTGTCGTATATAACAAGTTTACTCCATTGTCATATGAACCATTTATCCATGCTCTTTTATCTATATAAACTTCTTCGCCATTTTTCGTATATTCATAGTTTATTGTAAATAAGAATCTGAAACCAAACATGATTCTATCATTACTGTTTGATACGACGTCATGACTGAAAAAATCAATATTACTTCCATGTGCATTTGGATAACTTGTAATATCATGAAAACCTGCTTCAACACTCGTTCTTCCATTTATAACCTTAAAGTTAAATCCCATCTCATAGAAATAATTTACATATGGATATGTATTATATTTATAACAAGATAGATAAAAGTATGCAGTCTTATCATAGTCCGGGATTTCTTCAATCTCACTGTTAAGTGTTGCAATGTCATATTCGTCTATTATATTGTCATTAATCAGAACATTATCTCTTATAGACGTCTTATTTATATTTGTTGAATTCCGTTCTTTTATGATTTGTCGCTCTATCTGTTCAAACGTACTTTCTGTTACTTCTGAATAATCCTTAACATATAGTAGATTTATGTTTGTTCCGTACTTTTCGCCAAGTTCATCAAGTCTTGCCAGAACCTCTTCCTTTGTCATTCCACCAACAGACCTTGTCTTTGCACTCTTCTGCATCTCTGCAACAGACATACAATCCTCAAAGTCTTCGTTTGTGCAGGATACAAATCCTGACATCAGTGCAATAACGCACGCGAATGTAAAAATAATTTCTCTTTTCATTTTTGTTTTTTTGTTTTAAAATTGTTAATAAATTGTTTATATAGTTGTGATATTACTCTCTTTAAACTTCTGTAACTCGTATCTCACGTTATTGAGTATTATGTCAATCTTACGTGAGTGTACCTTTATCTTTTTTGTAAGAATCTCATTTCCAATGCTTATCATCCTTGCTGTATCGCCCTGCTCCTTGTATATTTTGAACTGTTTGTAAAGCGGCACAAAACGGTTTGGGCACATATTGTGCGCAATCTCAAAATGTTCAAGCGCCTTTTCGTCATTACCTGTAAAAAGGTAACTGTTTGCAAGTATAAACTCAAGGTCATAGCTTGATAAATAATTCTTGCATTCATTGTAGATGTTTATGCACCTATCATAATCTTCGTTGTTGTATTCTACTGTTGCCAGTGAGAAAAGAAGCCTTCCTTTGTCAATGCGGTAGTTCTTCCATTGGTTGAATACAGCCATTGCTGCTTGCTTGTTTCCTTCGTGGTATTCGTTGATAGCATTGTTCCAAATACGCTCATCATTGAATGCCATAATACTTGTTCCACCATACGCCAATAATAGTGCAACCATAGTATAACGTATGATGCTTTTACTCGTAATAAGGCTGTTTGTGAATGGCAGTACAGGAATATATGCCATTGCCATTACAAGTACAAAGGAGACAAAAAGGGGGTATGAAAAGCAACTCCATAGAAGCAACAAAGCAATAAAGTGTAGGCAACAGTAACTCTCCTTATCACGTTTCTTGTATAGGAGATATATGGCTGTTCCTATAAGAGCAAGAAATAGCAACAACGTGTGGATGCCGTAGTTGACAGCAATGTATATATACTCGTTAAGAGGATGCTTTATGTCATCAGCTAGTATTTCTCTTCTTTCGTCATTGTTGTTATTGAAGTATTTGGCTTGGTAGAGCATGTAATTTGATTCAAAGCCATCCTCGCCCCATCCAAGAGGCCTTTCGGCAATCATTTCCATACTGTTCTTAAGTATAAATGCCCTGCCGGCTGTAGAGTCATTCTTAATAAAAATGAGAACAGAGACTATAGCAAACAACATTAATATTCCTGATGATAATAGAATATATTTCTTAAAATGCAGTATTCGATACGATAGATAGATTGCCGATAATAGCATTGCAATTATACCGGTTCGTGAACCTGCAAGTGACACCGCCACGAAACAAGTCAGATATACAAGAACAATTATTGTAAGTAGCCATTTTTTGTTGGTGTCGGCAAAATAAGTTACCGCAGGTATCGAAAGCGTTATACCCATTGCGTATATCGATGTGTTATATCTGCTTGCAAGGAACACACTCACTACGCCGACAATGGATATTGTAGCCATGCTCATAGCAAATTCATGTATCACTTGGTGTCGGTACTTTTGAGAGAGTAGCAGATATAGTGATAATACAATAAATGTAAATGTAGGGATATGTGTTTCCCACCAAACAGTCTCTGTGCCGATTGTATTATATCGGTAAGAGACAGACAAAACCAATCCTATAAATATAATTAAAACACTTGACATTCTACAGCTGGTGTAATAATGTTATCATATATGAAACATTGCTTGCCGTCAATAATGACAAAAGGCATCTCTTCCTTGCCTTCTGTAAGATTCTCAAGCCAGTAGAGTTTGTTTGCTGGGACACCGCAGAACTCAATATATTCATATTCCGCGGAGTTTGTACCGACGGTTTTCCAACCGTTGTCCCAATAGTTGAGCCTGTATGTGTTACCAGCTTTTATCCCATTATCAGCATTCAGTGGGGCAAATCGCACGGCTGTAACAACTTGCGGTTCATCAAGGGTCAGAGTTATGTTAGGATAACCTCCCGGTGCGGTCTGCATGTTGCCGTCATACTCTTTTGCCCATGTCATGCGATTCCTGTTCTTGTCGAGAAGCTTTACCTTGCCGTCGGCTTTTGCGTGCTTGGTATCGTTGGGCGAAAGAATATGTACACGGGATGCAGGTTCTGAATTCTCATATCCGTAACTATCGTTAGTTAGCCACTCCAGATGCGATATATTTGCATGTGGGTGCTGTGGTGGAGCGCAGAAACGATAGTACCGGTATTTGCCTGTACGGTTGAACTTGTACTCCATCAATTGTGGCAGTGGAGCCTCTGTTATAGTATGTAGCACAACGGCATCGGAAAAATCGGCCTTATTGGCACCAAGGAAACGTCCGCCGACGAGTTCATTTGCAATCTTTACCATCTTCTCTTTACGGGGAAATTTGCGGGTAAGTAGCAAGGACGTGGAGACTGTGTCTTTGTCTACACCAGGTATATGTTTCATTTGTACATTTCCGCCCTCAATAGCTATGTAGAATGGCTCAGAGAAACTTTTATAGCCTTTCTTTGTACAGTACACTGGAAGATAGAGGATGTCGGGAAGAGCATTGTTAAATGTGACAGTATTTGTGAGGCTGTCGATGACCCCCCATGTTGTAACCTTGATACCGCTATGGGCGTTGAAGACAGCTAAATATGCGAGTCTGTTGTCACACGTGGTGTCGGCCGGCAGCGTGACGCTATGCACATCCATATATAGTGATGTAACGTCCAGTATGCAGGGACTGGAGAGCTCGGCGGGTACTGGTTCGCCTTTACGGTGAAGAAAATATGGGGTATTCTTCTGGGCGGCGAAAAGGTTCCTGTACACATTGAGGCATTTAGGACTATCAAAACTGAAATTGCCAGGCAATGAAGACTCTGCATTGAAAGGAAACCATTTTATGCTATCTGTATCATAGACACTGCAATGAAAATGTTTCCCAACAAAATCCCTATAACCGATTACATTCTCAACAACAACAGGAATACCACAAGCACGTAGTATATTGCATCCCCATACGGCGATGTCTGTGCAATCGTGTGCACCATGTACATACATATCGTAAAGTCCGGCTGCACTCTTGCGTCTATTCTGTCCGTTGATATTACGAAGATTACCGATGGTAAGGTTATATCGTCTTATGCAATCTTTGAGTGTCGTAGCGGAGTCAATGTGCATCATTGGAGCAAAGATACAGTTAAGTCTCTTGCCATCGTTGACAAAGCCATACGAATATAGGGAGGTGTAAGGTAAAATATATTCCTTGAACTCCTCAAAAGAGAGCTGTGATGCATAAGGGTTACTTTTCCACACATTGAAAGCATTGTCAATATGGCGTATAAGAAATTCTTCACTAATAAAGGTGCTGTCCCAAGCAATAGAGTCTATTGTGAGTATGTCTGGAAGATTCTTTTCTGCAAGCAACGTATCGCGTACTGCTTGTATTTTCTTTATAGTATCATGCGATACAGCATCATAGCTGTAATGTTTGCGTAATGCGAGCATTATACTGTCAGTCTCCTCTCGCCATCGCTCCCATTCAGCATTCTCTTCTGCAATACTATTTATTGAAAAATGATACTTAATGTTTTCAAGAAGGAACTTTGCCGCTTCATATTTAAGGCTGTCTTGATCTACCATTTTATAATAAAACAGTATATCATGCTTTTTAGATCTGCAGCATGACTTATCAAATACTAAGATAATACTGGCTACAAACGCGATTAATATAATTAAGTTCTTCTTCATCGAATCCAATAATAGATGAACTAATGTCTTGTTTATTCGGTACCTGTTGTTAGTTATAGACCTTGCAAAGGTAGGGATGTTATTTTTCTCGCCCAATAAAGCCCCGTCCGACTATGTCTAAATGTGCATAGGTGCGTTCTTTTGGTCGTTAAGTTATTTACATACAATCGCTTAAGTCGCGTTGTTGCTCATGATATAAATCTTCTGCTTCTTTTAATATCGTACGCAACTGGACGGATATATATTATTGAAGATTATGTTTGATTGAACAAAAGAAGTTGATACAACTTGCTTTGACCGATGTGTGGCAGTATCCATCATTGAGTTGTTCTCACATCCGGGTTGATGATATGATTCTATACTGCATATCCTACTGGATTTATTTTCTGTTCCAACCCGCAATCGTTACAATAAACTTCTTGTATGTTGCTCCATTCATTTCAAATTCAGTTTTGGAGAATAGTAGTCAAAGAACCCTATAGACTCAAATTCTGCCACCTTCATTTCTGCGAACCTGTTCCCATCCTTAGCAAGAGCCTTATACGTATCGTATGCTTTCTTTTCATCTTTTTTTGTCCCGATACCGCGTTCATAGCAATAGGCAAGCCGCAAGAGATGTTCTTTCATTCCGTTGTTTACACTTCGCTCCATCCATTTGAAGGCTTTTTTCTTGCTTCTCTTGACATAATATCCATTAAGGTAGCAATGGGCTAGATAGCTTTGAGCTTCACCGCTGCCAAGTTCTGCGGCCTGCATAATATATTTTATTGCCGGTGACTTATGCAGTTGGCTTTTATTCATTATCGTAGCAGAGTCTGCCCTTGCATGAATCCTGCCCAGACAGTAAATTGCCTTGGCATCGTTCTTCTGTGCGGCCATAGTATAATAATATATGGCCTGTTTTTCGTCTCTATCCACTGCAACCCCTTTCTCGTAGAAATTTCCAATAGTACGGAGCGATGCCGTGTGCTGTTCCTCGGCAGCCTTCTTGAACCATTCGAGTGCAATGCTGTCGTTCTTGGGAACAGCCTCGCCATCGTGGTAACATGTTCCTAAGCGATAGTAAGCCTCAGTCTCCCCTCTCTGCGCAGCTATAAGGAAGCATTGATAACCCAAACGTTTGTTCTCCTGGGTTCCTTTCCCATCGTAATGACATACTCCTAAGTGAAGCAGAGCCGGTGAATGCATATCCATAGCGGCTGTGTGAAAACATTTGAAAGCGTTATCATAATCCTTGCGTGAAAGAAATGCCTCCCCCTTCTTTGTAAGTCTGTAGTTATTCATCAGGTTTGCCGGATTCTCCTCAATGTCGTGTGCTATTCTGCTCCAAATTTCATTGCTTCTGTCTGTAGAACAGGAGAGTGATTCATCAGTTCTGTTCTCAACACTCCTGTTCGCCATATAGAGATTTCTTCCGATACCCTCTATATCGACATACATCTTCTGGGGTACGGAATCGCAGTGAAAAGTATATTTCATCCTGCCATCTGCGGTGTTCTTTGCATCCGGCAGCCAAAACAATGTCCTTGAACGTCTTTTTTCTTTCTCAATATGAGAAACTTCTTTTTGTTCATAGAAACGTTTGCTTTGGGCATATCCTTGTAGTCTGGTATATCGGTGAAGCCGTGTGTTTGCAAGGTTTGGGATATATTGCCTCTTCCGTTCCTCTTCGGTATAAGGGACAAAGCAAGCGACATAATCGGGGTGTTCGGGACTGAACATACCGGTTCCGCTGCTGCCGTCGTACATAACTTCTCCGTTACCGTCAGCCATTTCTGCCCCAGGGTAATTATCGGCTTGCAACAGGCCTAACGGGTGCAGAATTGTGCGGGAAAGAAAACCTGCGTAATACATTGCATTGCCTTTTCTTAGCATTGCTTCTCTTTTCTTTGCCCATAAAGCCGCACTATTCAGATACTGCTTGCGTGTAGGATAGTCATGCCTTATGTAGAATTCCTTGAATGCCATCATTTTGCCGGCATCATCGCCTGAGAGATATTCCTTGTCCTCTACCGGGATTGAATCCGGGTCAAAGCCATGCTTCACCACAATAGAGTGCGTCCAGCGGCTCCAATAGAAATTATGTCTCCACATGGCGCTGGCAAGAACATCGCTTGCTCCACGGACCTCACGTGAGGTGTGTACCTCGTATCCGAGCATGAAAGCCTCGTCATTTATGCCCATGTCCAAAGGGACCAGCACAGCAATGCCATCATTGGAACTGCTTAGCTCTTTATACTCTCCCATGGTCTCATTGTACCGTTCCGTCCACGACTTGTCATAATTGTATTCCCATTCATTCAAGAAATCATACCGCACACAGCTGCGTGGCGGGCGGGCATATCTTGTACCTTTTGCCTTGCTTATCTTAAATTCCGGCAACAGCCAGTTTCTGAATCCGGTTCTGACAGCCGTCGTATCCTTGCTGTCGCCGATACTGGCATTCAGTTCATCGGGTTTGCCGGTCTCACAGAATGCCATCTTCTTGAATGCTGGCGAGAAGTAACGGTCGAGAATGAATATGTAACTTGAATCGGATGCCGTGGAATCTTTGTTTATTATCTGGTTGTGCCGAAAAACTTTAGACAGGATTGCATATCTGTCTCCATAGAAATCTTCGGTACTTATAATAAAGTTTCCTTTATCATTCGTGTTGAAGAAGAAGTATTGCAACAATGTATCCTTCTGGAGCGTAAGAGTGACTCTGCTTTTCTTTTGTGGCATGAATGATTCTTCGCCATAGCTGCCAAAAGATTTGGAGACAAGGTGCTTGAGGAGTCTTCCCTTTATCACAATGCCTGTTTCAACAGGGTGTTGCAGACTCGATTGTCTGCTTGAGAGCCTTGCCCAATCGTATGAGGTCCAGCCATGAGTAAGCATTATAAGCTCAAGTTCGCGCTTTCTGTTCTTGTTGTTGCTGTCGAAGTAGCGTCCGGCATCGGGGATGTATCCTTTCAGTTCACTTCCAAGCAGCAAATGTGTGTACATATTGTGGGAGTAACTGTTTTTCTCGCGGGTATCGGCATCGGTAACGGATATTGAGAATTCTGCATCATCCGGAATAGGCAGTCCGTCCTCACGTTCAACATCAATGCCGATTCTGCCATGCAGAGGGACGGTAAGGCTTTCTGTATCCATGCCGCTTACCGTTACACGTAAACGGGCTGTCTGCATGTCACCGGGCTGCAAAGTATGATGCTGTACAAAGAATTGACGCTCGACAAGCGGAATTCCATTCTCGGTAAAAGCAATTATGCGGTTTACCCCCTCAGCAATGCTGTCCCTGTGTATCTTGATAGAGATGTCATTTCTGCTGTTCTTGAATGAACGGTAGTACTGCATATACCCCTTATTCAGTACTGCAACCCCTAAAGGGATACTGTCAGGAAGATTATCCTTCAACAGCAGATGGAAAGAGTCTTTCTCCTCATTGGCTTTTATTACGACTCCGGACTTCTCGACTGAAGGCAAAGTAAACGCAAACTCCTTTCTTCTGCCTGTCTTATCAACAGATTTGACAATAGCGGAATACTTGGAATCGCAATTTGGCGATAGCTCAAATGTACCCTTGCCATAATATTCGGGTACAGTACGTAATATCTCTGTTCCATTCTCGAATATCGTTATGGTATCTGTCGATGGACGTCCGTTCAGTGAAAGAAGCTCGTATGCGACAGTACTTGTCATGCCGTTTACAAGGTGACCGCCTTCGGGATAGAACTCCAAACGGCATTCAATATCATCATTTGTCTGCCATTGGCCGCGATAGAGAGTTCCACGTTTGCGGTCAAGCATCTCCTTTATCTCATAGTGCCCGTCATTAACAGGTTCATAAACAGGAAACACGCGCGAGAATATAGCATCGTCGCCCCAATTGAGCATGTAGCGTGTGTATGCCCGAACCTCAAAATATCCCGATAACAAAGATTTTTTCAGTTCAAACTCACCGTGACAACGTCCATTGTCGTCCAGTCTGTATTTTTTGGTCTCGACAACATAACCTTCAGGAGCACAAAGCTCAACATACAGAACTTTGCTCTGTGCAGTTCGGGTATGGTCGTCACCGCTTACAACGTGCCCCTTAAACCACATCGTTTCGCCAAGATAGTAACTCGTGTTATCAAAATGAAGATAAACCCTCTCCTGCGGAAACAGTTCATTTGCCATTATTGCACGCATTGCCAACGTGTCCAAAGGTGACTGCGGAAATACCTTCAGACATATCAATAATAGTATAATGACTATAGGATGCGTTTTCTTCATTGGTTACATAACAACCAAGCCTTGAATATCTCCGTCTCAATAACTGGATACAATACGCGAGTTCTGAGAATTTAACTTTACATCAACATCGGATAAGCTTGCCTTTTGTTTTAGCCCTTGTTCAACAAAATCAAAGAACTCATCAGTAATATCTGTAGGGTCTGTATTTTCTGACAATATCACAGGAACTCCATATTTGTCACCAAGTTCATTCAAACGTTCTTGTACAAGATTCTTGGTTGAGGTGTGTGAACGTGTCTTAAGTGGAGAATCTTCAACTGCTGAAAAATCATAAGCATCATCGTCATTGCATGCTACAAAAGAGATGCTTATTAAAGAAAAAGCAATTAATTTAAAGTTCATTTTGATAATTATTAGAATTTACCACAAATATATAAAATATTTTATTGTCTGCTAAATCATTTTTGCCACGTTTGTACTTATAAATTATAACCGATTAGTACTATGATTGTTTTTTGTTTGACTTTGCAAAGGTAGGAATTTTATTTTTCTCGCCCAATAAAGCCCCGTCCGACTATGTCTAAATATGCATAGGTGCGTTCTTTTAGTCGTAATCCATTTACATACAATCGATTAAGTCGCATTGTTGCTCATGATATAAATCTTCTGCTTCTTTTTATATCGTGCACGACTGGACGGATATATATTATTGAAGATTATGTTTGATTGAACAAAAGAAGTCGATACAACTGGTTTTGACCGATGTGTGGCAGCATCCATCATTGAGTTGTTCTCACATCCGGGTTGATGATATGATTCTATACTGCATATCGATTTGCAACGGACAACAATGAACGGATTCCCAAAGGTGTATCGGTTTAATGACGCTAATCTGCATCATTTCCGATTTAAATGATGCAGATTCTTTCAGTATGATGTAAAGACAAGAGTTCTTTTGGCATTAGTGATAAGCTTGGTAAATTATTAGGGGTCGTTTTATAAAGAGCAATATTTTGATTTATATAAATTTATATCTTTGAGCGTTCTTGTACAATTTTTCAATAACATTTATTGCCTGGTTCCTGTTCATGTTATGTATATATACAAGTTTACAGTATATGTTTGAGTATTCATTGTATATGTTGGTAGCAAATATTCCAGGGTCATCAGTACCTACTACAATTGGCGGTATTGGTTTTCCTTCATTCTCCCATTTGATCCAATTCCATAAATGATAAGTTTCGAATGTATGATGATGACCGATTCTTACATTGCTGGTAGGAAGTGTCTCTATAATAATTCCTTTTTCGTTTAGATATCGCAGAAGCATTAACTGTAATTCCTCCAGATCAGATTCAGAGAAGAATTCAGTTACGGCTACTTCGATTATTTCGTCATACTTCTTCCTGAACCCAGGACAGTGGTATTGTCTAAGCATTGTCATCATTTCGCATTCCTTGTTTACATGCTTGTTGCAATCGCATATTTCGTCTTTATAGTTAATGTTTAACCAATTAACAACATCACACCATTCTTCGTTATTGAATAGTGACAGATATCGTGCATTCTCCTTTTTCTCTGCAAACACATGAAACGGACATAGGCGACGGAGTTCCCATGCCTTACATATTAGTTCTATGGAGCAGGTATTGCAGTATATGCTGTAATATAATTCATGTATTCTTAACATGAGATTGTTAATTCTGTGTTTTAACTTCTCGTTTGAAAATTTTGTTATAAGTCTATATGCAAAAACCAGATCATCAAGATACTCTCCTTTGTGCATATAAATGACATCACCGACATTTTCTTTCCACTGTTTTGGTGACAATCCTGCAGCTGTAGCATGACCTATGCGATCACCATAGCCAAGATTCAGGAAATCGACAGCCTCATATATACTCCGAAGACCTCCTAATATATGATAAAAATCCTCTCCCACATGATAGGTAAAATGTTTAAATCCCCTTCTTTTAAGGTAACGGAATGTCGGTGCAAAAACTTCAGGAGGAGCGTCGAATTCACTTGCTGCAGCATCTATCCCAATGATATGTTTTGCTTCAGGATTGCAGTTCTCTTTCATACTAGCAAGTATATTTGCTCTTTCCCAGATATCTTTACGTAACTTCTCATGTCTGATATGTGTTTGTTTGGATTCTTTTTTCTTTATGAAGTGTGCTATCAGACCCAGTTTTGGATTCTGACTGAATTTGTTATCTGACGAATTGTTTAAGTCCTTAAAACATTTCTCCCAACCCTGTATAATGTTAGATATGAGTCGTTGATTCTCTTTCACTGACAGTTTTGGAGAAAAACGTCCTTCTATAAGGGAGATGTTACGGCCATTGTTGCCGCATAATTGTAGAAAACGTGTTTTATAATCAAAAGTCTCACAATTGTTGCGTATTCCATTTAAGGTATATTTCTGAAATTCTTCAAATCCGTAATCGTGTTTCTGTTGCACTAATAGGCGATTGAAAAATCCTAATATCAGAAGATAGAGATGGAATGCCGCTGCTACAATTTTATTTGATTTATCAACTAAAAAACCTAATACTAATACATACATTAGTCCCTCTGTATTTAGTGGAGTGTCATATCTTGTTCTCCCATCAACAGTAATTGCAGCAAACGGATTTTCGATACCGTCATAAAAGTCTTCACTGCTATTTATAAGGAGTGAGATAACTTCTGTTGTGTTTTCTGCTTTATATAACTTCTCTTGAATATAGTCTTTTTCTTTAGAATTGTTAAACAGTACCATGTAGAGATATTGTCTTATTCTTCTTGCAGTTAATAGTAAATGCTCCAATTTTATAGTATCCATTGGCGCAGAATCCTGTTCGATTTGTTCTTGTGCAAGACTGTTGTTTAGGGAACTTTTATAAAGTTCTATCGCTTTTTGCGGATATAACAATAAATCCTGCCAGACCACGTCCGTTTCTGTTGAACCATTCAAATGAATATGCAGATCATGAAATCCGTTCTGCATATTCACTAAATGAGCAATTTCCGGTATGTAGGGATATGACAATGCTGTATATTTTACATTAGGAAGAATAGTATTAATGCAATATTCTCGTAATTCAGATGTACAAGCATTTATGCACAGCGGTTTCTTAACATGCAGAAAAGCCATTTGTAGAATTAGTGGCGGAATGTATGTTATTAGTTCTTGCCATGAGTTCTGCTTAGACTGTTTTACGTATATTCTGTCACTAATGATTTCCAGATGCTCCTCTGCCAGGTTGTATAATCCTTTTGTCAAAAGAGCAGGAAGAGAGTCTATATCCTTCAGAAAATAACTCTGGTTTAGTCTATAGTAATGGTCCGGAACATTCTTGTCTTCGCTGCGCAATAGCAATAACAAGCGTCGTTTTACATCATCGTAAGATGGTATTTTGCCGCTCATGTAATCGTTCAGTGATATCGTATCGGCAAGCAGATTCCTTATAATAGAGTTCGTTATCATTATTGCAGGTCAAATTATGATTCAGCAGCCTCTGTTTTCTTAGCAGTCTTTGCTTTGGGCTCTTTGGGGCTCTTAGCTACTCCTCTTCCATTTATTGCAACCCTCTTAAGCTCACTGTAAATGGAACTTTTTTTAAACCATTCCATAATATTGTTATTATTATTGTCATTAGTAACCTGGTCTGTTTCGGCAGATGGCTTGAGATTATCGATGGATTTATATATACCAAAGTACTGTGACAATTTTTTCCAGATGTTATTTATATAAGTAGTTTCATTGTTTTTTGTTCCTTCTTTACCGCCATTATTCATGTATAGTAGAAATAATGGGCAAGTGAATATCCACCTTGAGAACATTAACTTATTCTTATATTCATCTTTCAAATCATTAATTCTATCCAAATTAGTGCTAAAAATCAGATTGGACTCTACCGGGTTATTATTTGATAGATTGGAGTTTTCAAGATTCTCTTTTGCATCTTCAACAAGAGCAGAGTTCATGACTATTACAATTCGTCTATGCATAGCATCACCTAAGTTTAGTTCCTCATTCTTCAAAGTTTTGTCATCCAGGCTTCTCATTGCATAAAATGCTCGTGTTGCTGTCTTTCCGATAAGGTGCGGAGGAATACACTGTGGGTAATTGCATATCCATTCATATAGAACCTCTGCTAAATGACTATCTTCATCCTTTTGGTCTATTTCCGTGATATTGTAAGCTATTTCGTCTTCAAGGTTGTCAGAGTTTCTTCCGAAAGTTGGCATTACGTTATCTTTTACTTGCGATAACTCATTTAGCAATGTTGCAATATACTTAACAGGTTCTTTCTTTTCTTTACTCTTTACATCCTCAACAGGTTTGTTGATATTTCTTTTAATAATGTCATACCGTTTAAGTAACTCTACAATAGTGCCCAATAATGTATAAAAAGAATAGACCACTATAGACCGTTGTTTGTGAGCATACGACGCTATCGACATCGGGAAGAATGCAAGCTGTTTGCTCATTAAAGATTTCTTTTCGAAAACCAAGTCAATTCTATCTTCTTTTTTATGTCTGCTTTTCCTGGCTAATCCTTTTAATATCATAGTTCCGCCCCATGGATTCTTATTTTCAGACTTATTGTTTAATGCAGCCCGTATATAAGTGGATAAATAGCTGCAGATATCTCTATACACTTTCTTTTGCCCAATAAAAGAGTATTCAGAAATACCGTCAATTGTTGGTGTTATTGTTGCATCTTTCTCGTTATCACAGTAGTAGGGCATTATTGTTAGAAGATTCTTTATTGTTACAATTGCAATCCAATATTCAAATAGAATTGACGGATTGTTTTTAGAGTGTGCAATAAACATTGTGTATAGTGAAAAAAGGACTGCGTTGTAATTTACAGAACCAGATGTCGGTAACAATTGATATGTTTCATTCAACAATTTTTCATCAAGCAGGAATTTGTGTGTAATATAACAGAAATCCTTAGGTTGTGATTTTGCAAGTTCGACATCAACGCCTAATTCATATAAGTCGCTGACAAAAGCATCGGTGATATTCAAAATGTTCAAATTTTTCTCTCTTACATACTCAAACTGTTTAAGCAATTGTATTTGCGTTCTTAGCGGGAGAGTCAGAAGATATGAAACAACTGAATATGCTTCATACATATTATTAATACCCCAATCTTTTAACAAATCAGTGTAGTGCTCATATATATCTTTATCTTCTTTATTGATGCATACAGTGATTTCTCTGCTGTTTAACATCTCGCCAATAGTAGAGAGATGAATACGATTGGGTGCCTTCATTATTTTTTGCATATATTGGCTCTCTAATTCAGTTACTAACTCATCATATGTATCAATATTATTTAATCTTTCTCCTTCATTTTTTAATAGTTCATCTCCAAAGTTTATCCATTGCTGTTTGCGGATTGCTTTTGAAAATAGTTTAATATCGCCGCTTAATAATGTTATTATTTGTGGAGATGTAAGATATTTTCGTATAGTTTCAAGAACCTTCCAGCCGTTGTTGAAGTTAACATCAATATCATCAAAGGCAATCAAGAAGGCTTTCTTATCTAATATCTCAAGAGCGTTTTTTACAATATCATTAAAGTTCTGTTCAAGTTCTTTTGCTGCATTTACAGCTTCAAGGCCTTTTTGCATAACATGTTCTGGGTCATGCCAATTAGAATACAATGAATCACTATCGATGTCGATTGACGGAAGACCGGCAGCGAGTTTCTTCAGCTTGTTCTCCCAGCATTTTCTTTGTCTGTAATTAGAACTGTGGGGATTGCACTCATCTTTGCTGATTTTATTTTCGACCTTATTCCGAATCAAAGAAATCAACGTCAAGAATATATGCCCCTTTTCTTCAATTAGTGTCGGGTCAATTAGTTCTATTACCTCTACTTTTTCGTGTGCTTCATATTTGTGAAGAACACTCATCAAGAATGAGGTTTTTCCGCTTCCTCGTGAGCCTAGGATGGTAATTGTATCATTATAACGGTTGCGAATTTCGGTGTGATTGCTTCTGTTCTCATTAATCCTACCAATCTTATTATCAATTAGCCTTGTAGCTCTGTCGAATTCTGTTTTGTGAATAATATCTAGCTCCTCAAAAAAACGAGAATTCATACTTTTTGCCAGGTCTATTATAACCTTCTTGTTTTCAATATTTGCCATGTCTTTATATTTTAAGTTTGTGTTTATAGTATCACTATTTATTCTAAAATTAGTTTTGATGTAAATTTACGAATGTTGTTATTCTCGCCCAATAAAGCCCCGTCCGACTATGTCTAAATGTGCATAGGTGCGTTCTTTTGGTCGTTAAGTTATTCACATACAATCGCTTAAGTCGTATTGTTGCTCATGATATAAATCTTCTGCTTTTTTAAATATCGTACGCAACTGGACGGATATATATTATTGAAGATTATGTTTGATTGAACAAAAGAAGTTGATACAACTTGCTTTGACCGATGTGTGGCAGCATCCATCATTGAGTTGTTCTCACATCCGGGTTGATGATATGATTCTATACTGCATATCCTACTGGATTCATTTTCTGTTCCAACCCGCAAACGTTACAATAAACTTCTTGTATGTTGCTCCATTCATTTCAAATTCAGTTTTGGAGAATAGTAGTCAAAAAATCCTATTTTTATAATTTAGAAGCTGTTTGAATTTCTAGAGAATTCGGAATTCAAACAGCTTCTAAACGTTGTATTATCCAAGCAAAACACTCTTTTGGTCAACAGTGTCTTATAAATCCAAGCTCATGTTCTATTGGGTTCATTTGGTCCTATATGAGTTTACATTATTCATACATGTTGAGGAATATTTTTAATTAAGCGCCGTATATCGTTCAAGTCCCCATAAAGTTGTTCAAAAGGAACTAGTCCAACTTTGTTCAGTTCTTTTAAATTGTCAATATTTAAATAGGTAATACAATCTGTTATTATTCTAGTAAATTCAGTTTTTTCTTTCTCGGAAATCGACTTTACCTCATTGAATTTTTCATTTAATAATGAACGTGTTTTGCGCTGTATCATATACACCAATGTCGTATATTCTTGCTTAATGGTATAACCACTCAAAGCCAAATGGGAGCCGAGAACTGAAATAAGATTAAGAATCTCTATAAGTTTATTTCTCTCAGTCTCTAGTTTCAGCATATATTCCTGAGACTGTAGTTTGTCATTCCACTCTTCATTTGCTTTAGTAATTCTATTCTCAAGTTCATTTATTTTATTATCAGCAGTTCTTATTTGTTTATCGGCCTTTTCTATTTTTACATTATACTTCTCTGATAAATTCTGTAGTTCACAATATTTATTTATGTGAAACATGATATATGTTATAAATAGTGTAAAGAATAAGGCAGAAACAAATGTTATTAAAAAAGTTACAGTATTAGCATCAAATGTTTTATAACATTGTTTTACAAGTTCATTCCTTGCTCTATCGAGTTCAGTTAGCAATGAATTTAATTCGTTATAGACATTTCTTCTAATAATGTTAGGCATATGTTTACAATGCGCACATACTTCTATTTCCTTCTTTGCTTCTTTTAAATACAAAGAAATTTCATTCATATTCTCACGGCAATGTCTATTAGTTGAACGGTGATTGCAATACGAACATATAAATAAAATAACCACGAAAAATATGGCTATACAAATTAAAGTAGAAATTATTGGATGTTTTTTAAAAGGAATCATAAATAGTTCTTCTAATTTCTAGTACATATTGTTCTTATCTTTTTAACGACCTCTTCAATGCTGTCTCCATCTTTTGGTACACATTCAAGATTACTTATATCAAGACCTCTATCGCGTAATACTCCAATATAACCAGAATAGATAATGGTCTTTTTCTTAATTTGTATAATATCTTTTTCACTTCTTCCTTCTGTAAAATACTGCAATACAGCCATCCCAAATAGTGGTGTATATTTGTCTGTTTCTTCAAGTTCAAGACCTAATGGGTTTATCATTAAATCCAATACAATACAATCAAATGTATCGCCTTCCCTATCCCATCGTCCTTTAGCAGCTGCAAAACTGCTGACACGAACTGTATCGTATTCACTACCTAGCTCATCTCTTAACGTTTCATATATTAAGCCGTCATCTTCGATAAATAAAACTCTTTTCATAGTTGATTTTCTTTGATAAGGTTACCATTTATTTTGTTTAATGTAATGATAAATTCATTTTTATGGGTTGGTTGGTTTATCTTTGCATCAAATTCCGATTTCTCAATATGCCAGTCTTTTTCTGGGATATTCTCGTTTACAGCTTCTTTTAATATAGTTGGAGATACTGTCTTCAATGATTTGTTTTTGCGATATTCGGCTCCATAATGATACGCTGGCAGATTATATTCAGATAGTCGAGTACTCTTGAACTCTATGGTATAACCCAATGATGCACATATCTTTTTCACGAGAAACAGACCTATACCCATACCATCTTTCTTTGTCGCAACTGATGAACGGTAGAATAATTCATAAAGATGCTTCTCATCTTCTTTATTGACTTCAGCTCCATAACTTATGACAGCGATTTGTACTGCTTTTATTTCATTCAAATACCCTTTTTGTTCATTTTGCAAATCATTAGTGGATAATGACAAATTGATGTTGATACGACTTCCCATATATCCATACTTTATTGCATTGTCAACGAGGTTGAACAAGGTATGGCTGACAAGTTGATAATCTGTAAAAATTTTATATTGATGAAACTTAAATCCGTCCAATCCTTCAACAACAATCTTCTGCATATTATTCCCTCTTGCTTTTTCATTGCATAAACTTCTTACAGAATATATAAGTCTATGCAAGTCTGTCCAATATGCCATTGGAACCAATTCTTTAAACATCAAGGTTGAACGTTTGTATAGATTATCCAAAAGGTAAAGACGGTTAATCGTGTCATATAAGGTGTTCTCTCTACGAGTAATTCCATATTCACCTAATCTGTCTTCTTCTATAAGTAATCTGAAGTCTAGCTTATATTCTTTTTTTAATGTATTAATGATAATTGGTATAATTTGGGATGCTTCATGGACCGACACTCGCATGGAGGTTTCCAAGTTTTTTCTTAACCTTTCACTACGCATAAGATTATATGCTTCCCATAAAGTGTGGTAAAAGGTCTTAAGAAAATTAGAATATTCGCAAAATTGTTTTTCGTGGATATTTTTCTTGTTTGGGTAACTCTTCCAAATAAGGTGCCTGGTATTTCCAACAGACAAACTTTCAATCCGGAAAATTTCATCATTGGAAAAATTTAATTTAAGATGTGGCAGAAATGGATCGAAATCTTCATTTTTCATCTTAGCCAAAATCTCTAAGTCCGATGGCAGGTCTTTAAATTTGATTTTTTCAAGTTTCCTTTTTTCTATTTCTGTCGGTTCCATGGACGTTCCTATAAGATAAAAGGTATCAGTTCTGGAATTCGCTTCTTCGAATTTGGCTTCTGTTGAATATATATGTATGAATCCTTTCTCGTTAAATACATTGCAGATTTCACGTAATACTTCATTTACAATTTTTTTATATTCACTGTCTGAAAGTTTACCACATTTCTTTATTACATCCTTTATTTTTTGATGAAAATTGGATTCAATTCTATGAAAATTGTCGGAAACATAGGATTTTGCATGAAAATTGACCTCCTTGTTAATTCGTTTTTCTAAAGTACATATTCTCTTACATATAGCATTAAAACGACTTTTCTCCATAGTCTCCATTCCGAACTCGTTGTCAGAGATTCCCATAATGGATTTATGTAATTCCTCTCTTGTTCTTGGGTCTATTGTAGAATCCTTCAAGACATCTTTGAAAATTTCTTTTTTGCTTAAAGTATTTGGGATTCTTTGTCCTTGCATAAGGACTGCTATAACCTTCCCGGAATGGATTATAGGGAAGAAGTATTCAATAAAGTTAGAGTATGGGCACTTATACCACACATACAACCTTTTGTTTGCTTCATCCTGTTCGCAGTGCAGTTGATATTCTTCTGAGATTCCTTGGTTATATTCACAAATGATTCTATTGAGTTTATTACAATAATTTTCAAAATCATCATTATAATGGATTTCCTTCAAATCCTCATGATATAGCAACGCTATTCTGCAGTCCTGTTCATGACATTTGTTTTCGCATCCATTACATTCCCGGAATTTGTCACAACAAGTTTTGTTTTTGTACAAGGAACTGGGATCAATACGTACAACCTTTTTCCCGTTTAAAATTGTATTCAAGAAATAATCATCCCCAGCTTGATTTATTTCACCTATATATGAAACTTTATCGAACTTGCAAGATTCAGGAACAACCTGGAACAGAGACAGTGGGTTTTGAATATTCTCGTCATCAGAAGCATCTGCTAACAGTCCTCTAACTGTATCTGCATCATAAATCCCATGTTGGTTAGGAGAATACGTATCACCATTATGAATGACAGATTTTACCAAGAAAGACGGAACGATTGGCCATGTCGTATTAAATTCCTGTTTAATCGTGTTGTTTGTGTCCATAACTAACAGATTATTCATTTTGTTTCATTTAAATTCCTTGCCTTAATCTTCTTTATAATATATTTCAGAAGCATTGTTTATAAGTGAAGTGTCTTGCGTTTGAACAAATGTCACAATAAATTACAGTTCTGCCAATAAAGCCTCGTCCGATGATGTCTGAACGTATGAAATATCGCTCTTGTAGTTGACAATTCGTTGATATGCAACTATTTTAGAGTTGTTGCTGTTTGTTGGTACCTATATCTTTTTCCCTTTCTTTCGTATGGGCTCGGACTGTTTCAATAAGAAATAACATTTTTTCGAGGGTTGGCGAACAGGTTATGTGTCTGTGGTTCTTCTCCGGATTCACTTATTTCACCATAAGTCTTAAATGAACTTATATATATTAGGTACTCGCTATTCAAGCTGCACTTCCTATGCTTGCAAGTACCTCAATTTTTGCATCAATGTTTTCAGGGTTATATATAAAAGTATTAGCGTCACCACCGCACATTGTTTACCGTGCGGTGGTGACGCTAATGTCTGGTTCCTGTATTTCTGCTATTTTTGCAGTTCTCCTACGAATGATTGCTCATCAATAATTATATAAATATAGTACTTTCCGCTTGGAAGTGATGCCGTTGAGACAAAGACTTCTTCATTCTTGGGTAATGAGATAGTGTCTGACAGTATTGTTGCACCTTGTTCATTGCATATTTCGTATGCAACATCTTCAAATGTTACAAAATTGCTGACAATGCCTATTTCTTCTGTTGTGGAATAATAGTACATGGTGGGCAGGATTGATAAAAGTTCAAGGTTTCGTTCGCTTTCTATATCGTCATTTATTTCGTAGTCATCATCATGCTCTTCTAAAGGAATGAAAATAGTATTTCCATTTGATTGTGAGAATACTCCTAATGCAGGCAATACAAATAAGAAAAGGCAAAATAGATTTCGTAAAGTTTTCATAATGATTAAAATTATTGATTAATTCTCAAATATATTTAACGATATTTGAAAGATATAAAATATTTTGTCCGAACTTGTCCGGTTTTGTGCTTTTTTTTAAGCTGCAAGCACATCATGTTGATTGTTCATGACTTCTGTAATGCTGGTTTGTGCTTTGTTTTCTTTCTTTTCGGACATGTCTGTACGATTGAATTCTTTTGAAGGGCTATTTTATATTATCTTTGTGAAAATTGTTAATACATTATGAAGAGTACAAAATACATACCTTGTCTGTTATTGATAACGATTCTGTCAATTATTTCCTGCAGTAAGAGTACAGATACAGGATTGCTCTCACGCCTTTCCGATATACAGGCAATGGGAGACAGTTGTCCTCTGAAAGCAATTCTGAGACTTGATTCCATAAAACCATTGTTTGAAGAAGAGTCGGAGTATGCACGTAACAAAATGTCGTTGCTTGATATAAGGTTACACGATAAGGCCTTTATAGCACACACAAATGATAGTACAATAAAGGCGGTATGCCGATTCTTTGAGAATCAGGGCAGTGCAAGAGATAAGCAGGAGGCATATTACTATATGGGCAGTGTCTATCGCGATTTGAAAGATTATCCCAATGCCGTGACATACTACTTGAAATCAAATGAAATGTTTGAGAACAGCAAGAATACCGATCCTGCAATATTTAAGGTCTCTTGCATACAGTTGTCGGTTCTTTATAGGAAGCAATTCAACTATACTGAAGCATTGAGTACCATGCTGAAAGGTCTGGATGCAGCAGAAAAGAGCGGATTGGCAGGTGAAAGAATATATATGGATGTTGCCAGCTGTTATTACGAAATCAATGATATGCTTAACTGTTTGCTATTTTGCAACAAAGCCATAAGTATAATTGAAAATAAGGGAATAAAAAAAGAGAACGCCGATATAGTAAGTAAAGCAATGTCTCTGTATGCAACAGCAGACTGTCATGAAGATTCAAAGAAATGTCTTAATCTGTTGAATAGTCTTAAAGAAAATGAAAGGCCACGCAATTATCTTGCATCGTTGTCAAAATATTGTGCAAAATATGTCTCAAAGGATAGTGCGGCAATCATTGTCGAGAGAATCTTTGAAAAAACAGGTAATATTCAAGAGTTATACGATGCGTCTAAATGGCTGGCTGGATATTATTCAAACAAAGGTGACTATGAGAATGCGACTAAATATGCCATGTATTTTATAAGAGTAAACAATACACTCATAGAGAACCGGAAATTTGAGCACACCACAAATGCCAAGAATATATTCCGTTACCAGCGTGACAAAGAAGAGGAGCTAAGAATAATAAAGCAGGGAAGAAAGGACCGTTATTATCTTATGCTATGTATATCTGTATCGCTGATATTGCTGCTTGCCGGTGCAGTAATATACTATCGTCGCAAGAAGATGCTGCTTGAGATAATCCTTAATAAAGAGAATGATATAAAGCATGTCAAGAGTGTGGTAAGAGACAAGGAACAGGAACTTGTATCCTTGAACTTGAAGAACGAGTCGCTTTCCGAACAACTGGAACATGCGAAGGATGAGTTCAAGATGCTTGTATCACAGAACCGCGAACTGACAAAGTTGTCCCTGATGAATAATGTCCCTGATGACGCAAAGGATATAATAGAAAAGGCCAGGAGAACATCCAAAGGCAAATACCGCCTTGACGATGATGAATGGAAAGAACTGTTAGGAGCGATAGACAGAATGTTTCCCGAATTTACTTACGAGGTTCAGAGCAAGTTCAAGAAGATAAGTGAACCGGTATTGCGTGTATGCTATCTTAGGAAGATAGGTCTCTCAGCCCCGGAAATTGTAAATCTGACAGACTATCCCCGTCAAACCGTGTGGGATAGAATCAAGCGCATTGAGATGATAATGGAGTGGTGATGTCTCTTTTCTGGCTACTGTTCCCTTAGTTCTTCCAGCAGTTCCTTTATACTCTTGCCAAGCACCGGGTGAATAGCGTCGGGGGATATTTCTGCAAGAGGCTGCAGCACGAACATCCTCTTATGCATGAGGGGGTGTGGCACAGTAAGCCTCTCCTCCTTGACAATTTCCCTGCCGTACAGCAGTATGTCGATATCTATAATACGGTCGTGGTATATTCTTCCGTCCGATTTTACAGTACGTCCCAGTTCGCGTTCAATCTCTTCTGTTGCATCGAGGACCTGCAGCGGTGAAAGTTCCGTTTTGAACATTACAGCGCAGTTCAGAAAGCTGTTGCTGCTCTCGAACCCCCATGGCTCTGTCTCTATGAACGATGAGGCCGCCTGGCATTTGCCAAACGCGAGCGACAGTTTCTCTATCGCTCGCGTAAGGTTATCTTTCCTGTCGCCTATGTTTGTTCCCAACCCCAGGCATATTGTTGTTTTCAGGTTCATTAGTCTATGATGAGCATTGCATCGCCGTATAGGCCAAAACGATAACCCTCGTCAAGAGCTACATGATAGGCGTTCATTACGTTGTCGTAACCGCCGAATGCTGCTGTCAGCATAAGCATGGTAGAGTATGGGAGGTAGAAATTTGCGATCATGCAGTTCGCTACCTGGAAAGTTTGTTCCGGGAAGATGAACTTGCTTGTCCAGCCGTCATACTCCTTGAGCATGCCGTCGGTGAGTGTTGCTGTCTCAAGTACGCGCTGTACCGATGTGCCTACCGCGCAGATTCTTCTGCCCTCGGCCTTTGCTTTGTTCACCAGTTGTACGGCATCTGTATCAACGCTTATCAGGTCGCTGTCCATCTTGTGCTTTGTGAGGTCCTCCACGTCAATCTCACGGAAGCAGCCGAGTCCTGTATGCATTGTTACGTATGCAGTGTCGATGCCCTTTATCTCCATACGTTTCATGAGCTCGCGTGTGAAGTGAAGGCCTGCGAACGATGCGGTTACCGAGCCTTCTTTTTTTGCGAAGTATGTCTGGAAGTTCAGGAGGTCCTCCGGCTCCTCCTTGCGCAGGCGTTTGAAGTCATCGGGCAGCGGTGCTACGCCAAGTGAGAAAAGTGCCTTCTTGAACTCATCGTGCGGGCCGTCGTAAAGGAAACGGAGCGTACGTCCGCGTGATGTTGTGTTGTCGATGACCTCGGCAACCATAGAGTTGTCCTCGCCGAAGTACAGCTTGTTGCCTATACGAATCTTGCGTGCCGGGTCAACGAGCACATCCCATAGACGGAACTCCTCATTGAGCTCGCGCAGCAGAAATACCTCTATCTGTGCATTGGTCTTCTCCTTGTTGCCATAAAGGCGTGCCGGGAATACCTTGCTGTCGTTCATAACAAAAACGTCCTTTTCATCGAAGTAGTTTATCACTTCCTTGAATATACGGTGTTCAATCTCACCGGTCTTCTTGTGCAAGACCATCAAACGCGATTCGTCGCGGCATTCTGCCGGATAGAGCGCAATACGCTCAATTGGCAGTTTGTACGAAAACTGTGAAAGTTTCATGTGTTGACCACTTATGTTAAAGGTTTCTTCTATCATAATGTTTACTGATTTTCAAGCCATTCCTGGAATGCCTCTGTAGTTATACACTCGTTTATCTTATATTCTCCTATTCTTGTACGTATCAGGTCGGTAAGGTGTCCTCCGCTCTGCAGGGCCTCGCCAATGTCGCGTGCCAAGGAACGTATGTATGTGCCTTTGCCGCACACTACGCGTATCCTTATCCTGGGCAGGTCGTATTCGAGCAGCTCTATCTCGTCTATACGTATCTGCTTCGGCTTTAACTGCATGTCGCTTCCTCCTCTGGCAAGGTCGTATGCCCGTTTGCCATCTACCTTGCATGCCGAGAACAACGGCGGCCGCTGTGCTATGTTGCCTATGAACTGCTTCAGCGTCTCCTCGACCATTTCTCTGGTGATATGCTCATAGGGGTAAGTGGCATCTATCGGGTGTTCCAGGTCGAACGACGGTGTTGTCGCACCTAATGTTATCTCGGCAATATACTCCTTTGTGTGGCTCTGCAGCTCTTCAATTCTTTTGGTTGCCTTGCCGGTGCATAGGAGCAACACCCCCGATGCCAAGGGGTCGAGTGTCCCAGCGTGCCCTACCTTGAACCTCTTTATGCCGTACTTGCGGCTCAATAGGTACCGTATCTTGCTCACTACCTGGAACGATGTCCAGGTGTAGGGCTTGTTTATTGCTATTACTTCTCCTGCAACGAAATCCATTACGCTATTGTTAGGTTATGTCCGGTGAGCAGCAGTATTAGCAGTACGCTTCCCAGGATTATTCTGTACCAGCCGAACGCCTTGAATCCGTATTTGGTTACAAAGCTTATGAAGAACTTTATCGCCAGCAGCGCGACAACGAATGCCACGATGTTACCGATGATGAGCGTTCCCATGTTGTTTGTTATTATCTCCATGCCTTCGGGCTGTGTGAACAGCTTCAGCATCTTGAACAGCGTTGCTGCAAACATTGTTGGCACAGCAAGAAAGAATGAGAACTCTGCAGCCTTCTTGCGTGTCAGTTTCTGTGCCATACCTCCGACGATGGTTGCCATTGAGCGTGATACACCGGGTATCATGGAAATGCACTGGAACATACCTATCCAGAATGCGCGCTTCTCGGTCAGTTCTGTATTTTCACTTCCTTTGTTGAATATCCTGTCGCAGAAGAGCATGAATATTCCGCCGAGTATGAGTGTCGTTGCAACAACTGCAACGCTCTCAAGCATGGCATCAATCATGTCATTGAAGAGCAGGCCCAGCACAGCTGCCGGAATGAATGCCACGAACAGCTTCCAGTAGAAATCGTATTTGTGCAGGAACCGCTTCAATGGTGAAGCCTCTTCGGGAAGGGGTGTGCGGTTGAGGCAGAAGAAACGCTTCCAGTAGAGCACTACTACAGAGAGTATCGCTCCGAACTGTATTATGAATGTGAATGCCTTCACGAACTCCGTGCTTTCTACTCCCAGAACATTCTGGGTGATTATCATGTGGCCGGTAGAGGATACCGGGAGAAACTCCGTAAGCCCCTCGACTATGGCTATGATTATTGTTTCCAGTGTTGAAATGTCTGACATTGCCTTTTGTTTTATTCTTTGTCGTTATTTTTCGGCTTCACCATAATTGCTACAATGGTGAACACGAAGCCGAGGAAGCATATTGCAGGAGCAAGCTTTATTCTGCGGAAGCTGAATATGTCCGGCTCGAAATGCGTTTCTGTAGAGCTGGGGCCTGTCATCAGGATGAATCCCAAGATTATGGCTGCTACTCCTATGCCAAGCAGGATGTAGTTGAGTCTGCCGAATGCGAATTTAGTTCTATCCATATTTATCTTTTTTTATATGAAATAAAGGTCGTTGCTGCGCATGCGAAGGAAGCGGTTCACCGAAAGGTAGGCGCAGAGCGTGCATATTGCCATTCCGAAGGCAATGACTACCAGGCCTACCAGGAGGAGATTATCCCATGGCATCAGTGTCGTTATGGCCGGTTCGCTCCGGTGTATCATGTACAACATGAATGCAAGCAGGGCATTTGCCATAATTCCCGAAAACAGTCCTATCCGCATGTTGCTCATTATGAACGGACGGCGTATGAACGCCCATGTCGCTCCTACAAGTTTCATTGTGTGTAGCAGAAAACGCTTCGAGTATATCGATAGGCGTACAAGATTGCTTATGAGCGACCAGGATATGAGTGTGAGCATTACGAAGAGCACCAGCATCATGACACCAATCCTGTGTATGTTGGAATTTATGGTGTCGAGCAGCTCTTTCTGGAACGCCACCTCCTTGACTTCGCTTCTTTTCTCAAGCTTCTTCTGCAGTATTGCTATTGAGTCGCTGTTCGAATACTCGTTGTTCAGCTTAATCTCCAGCGATGCCTCAAAGGGGTTGTAGCCAAGCAGTTCTGTGGGGTCGGTTCCCAGTGCCTCTTTTTCCTCGGCAAGGGCATCCTCCTTCGATATGTACCGGCTCTCCTTCACTGCAGGCATCTTTTCTATCTCCTTCTGCATCTTCAGGATTGCCTTCTCTTTCGTGTTCTTGTTGATGATTACCGAGAGTGTAAGGTTCTGCTTTACACTTTCCGACAGCGATTTTGCACCTACAATCATTATGCCCATAATTCCCAGCAGGAGCAATACGAGTGTAGTGCTTATGTAAACGCTTATAGTCTGTACCTTAAAAACTCTCCTTTTCATCGTCTTTTTCTGAAAACATAAATAATGGAACTGCTTGCGCTTTTTCTGTTTGCCTGTGCAAGCCATCCCTTGAATCCGTTCCAAAGCCCTTTGATGCACTTCATGCCCGAACCTCTGTATCCTTCGCTCAGCATAGATATGTAGAACCCGTCAAAAGGCATTGTGTATTGTCTCTCAAGTATGAACCCGTGCTTTTCGCCCCACCTCATAATGGTGCTTGGGGTGAAGTGCCACAAGTGGCGCGGAACATCGTATGCAGCCCAATGCTCCTTGTACTCCTGCGCATCGTACGACTTGCAGTTCGGGAGGGCAATTACGGCAATGCCGGTGTCGTCGAGAATGCGGTGAATCTCTTTCCACATCCTGTCGGGGTCCTGTATATGTTCCATTACGTGCCACATGGTGACAACGTCAAGTTCCTTCTCTCCTATGTCGGCAAGATGTTCTTCGGGAAATATCTCAAACCCGAACTCCGCTTGTGAGAGCTCTCTTGCCCGGCTGCTCTTTTCAATAGCCGTCACATCCCAACCTGCCTTGGCCATGCTTCTTGCGAAGTAGCCTGTTCCCGCACCGTAGTCAAGCAACCTTCCGCTTTTCAGGAGGGTCAGCTTACCGATAAGGGCAACTTTCCTGCGAAGCATAATGGAGCGTACCCAATGGTATGCCTTGTTCATAACGCCCTTGCTAGTGTTGCTGTGCGAGATGTAGGACGGCGATTCGTAGTATCGTCCTATCTCCTTCTCGTCGGGTACGCCTTGCGTGAACACCAGCCCGCATTCATGGCACTCGAATATGTCGAACTCCTCACCCGTCGCAAACATGTCCTTGCATGCGAAGCGTTTCTCTATCTCCTTGCTCTTGCAGAGCGGGCAACAGGTATGGTTTATTCTTTTCATATTTCTCAAATGAGCGCACTCTTCCGTAATTAGCTACAAAAATATACCAAAACGGCCGGAATTGTTCTCGTTTTTTGAAGTTTTACATAAATTACCCCATAATATCACATTTTTTAACATTTTAATGTGCGCAATTTTGCTAATTTTGCATTCAAATGTCTTGTGTGGGACTCTTTTTGTAACAAAGATAATGATATGGGAAAACTGATTCGTTCATCCAATAGGATGATAGCCGGTGTGTGCGGCGGAATTGCCGAGAACTTTGGCTGGAGTGCGTCCAGTTTGCGTGTTGTATGGATATTGCTTACATTAGTTCTTGTGGGCAGTCCAATACTATTCTATATGATACTGTGGTTCCTTATGCCTGGTCCGGAGCGGCTGAGCAAGAGCTATGAGGAACGCATGAGAGAACGTCTGGGAAGAAGGTGAATATTGACATAAAAACAGAGCGGCTGTTAATCACGGCCGCTCTGTTTTTTCTCCTTTTAATCGACGATTTCGCCCAACAGCGTTGCTGCTGTCGCGTCGTTGATCCTTACCTTGACGAAGTCTCCTATCCTGTACCCTTTTCTGTCGAATACCGCAGTCCTGTTCTGCTCTGTCCTGCCGTAGAACTGTTCTCTTGAACGTTTCGATACTCCCTCAATGAGAACCTCGTAGGTCTCTCCTATGCACTTCTTGTTGTTGGCTGCCGAACACTCCTGCTGGAGTGCGATAATCTCGTTCAGTCTTCTCACCTTCTCGTTCTCTTCAATGTCATCCTTGAAATGCTTGCTTGCGAATGTGCCTGGCCTTTCCGAATATTTGAACATGAATGCCGCATCGTAGGAGCAGTATCTCATGAGTGACAGTGTCTCCTGATGGTCCTCCTCTGTCTCTCCGCAGAAACCGGCAATGATGTCGGTTGACAGTCCGCAGTCGGGAACTATGCGTCTGATAGCCTCTATACGGTCGAGGTACCATTCACGAGTGTATTTCCTGTTCATCGACTTCAGCATGTTGTTGCTTCCGCTCTGTACCGGCAGATGTATGCTCTTGCACACGTTGGGCTCTTCGGCAATTACCGCAAGCGTCTCGTCGCTCATGTCCTTAGGGTGCGAAGTCGTGAACCTGATGCGTATCTGCGGTGCATGTTGCGCAACACGGCGAAGGAGCTGCGGGAATGTAACCGTTTCGCCCTCTCCGTTCTCAAAACGGTAGGAATTCACATTCTGGCCCAACAGGATAATCTCCTTGAACCCTTTTGCAACAAGGTCGTCAACCTCGTTCAGTATGCTCTGAATATCGCGGCTTCTTTCACGTCCTCTGGTGTAAGGAACAACGCAGTAGTGGCAGAAGTTGTTGCATCCTCGCATTATGGAAATATAGCCCGAAACCTTGCCGCTGCATATACGCATTGGAATCACATCGCGGTATGTCTCGGTGGTCGATAGCTCGATGTTCATTGCAGCATGCCCAAGCTCGGCCTCGGCAATCAGTTCCGGCAGCGACAGATATGTGTCGGGGCCTGCAACGATGTTCACCTTGTAGCTCTTTATCAGCTCCTCCTTTACGCGTTCGGCCATGCAGCCGACTACACCGATAAGCGTGTTCTTGCCTCTCCTCATTGCGTTGAGCTGGTCGAGGCGGCCGTATATCTTCTGCTCGGCATTGTCGCGTATCGAACAGGTATTGAGCAGGATGAGGTCTGCCTCCTTTATTTCATCACATACCGCATAGCCTGCAACCTGCAGTATTGAACCGATGACCTCGCTGTCTGCCACATTCATCTGGCAGCCGTATGTCTCTATGAATAGCTTCTTGTTTTCCACTTTCTTTTACTTTGTAAAGTTTATGCAAAGATACGAACAAACGAGCAAGAAATATGAGGTTTGCTTCAATATTTTTTACAGCAAGTGCTGTGTGTCTTCGAGGTTTACTGCAAAATTCGTCGAGAACAAAACTATGTTTTGTCATTCCGGCAGAGCGTAGCGACGAAAGCCGCAGGTTTAGATAATGCTGGTAGTAAATGGTCACGCGAAGCACAGACGAAGTTTGTGCCGCGTGGGTTACAGCAGGGCAGCATTATCAATGAATCTCAAGATATTGCGAAATAAGAGATCCCTCACACAAGTTT
This sequence comes from Bacteroidaceae bacterium, assembly GCA_017522915.1. Lineage (GTDB taxonomy): Bacteria > Bacteroidota > Bacteroidia > Bacteroidales > Bacteroidaceae > HGM04593. The sequence continues at coordinate 8,308 of JAFWXX010000016.1, read as the reverse complement.
CGGGATGACAAACGCACGGAATCTTAATATAATTTGTTGTATCGAACTCAAGTTAAATATTATTTAATTAATATTTGAACTTATATTTTGAAATCTTTTCATTTTTCGATTACCTTTGTAACTTGTTGCAGTGTGCAAGGCACACATAATTCTTGAAAGAGATGAGTGACAGTGTAATTATTATCCCTACATACAACGAGAAAGAGAACATAGAGCGTATGATACGTACTCTCATGGCTCTTGAGCACTCTTTCGATGTGCTTGTCGTTGACGACGGCTCTCCCGACGGCACGGCTGCCATTGTCAGGCAGATGATGGAGGTTTTTCCGGGCAGGGTGCACATTATCGAGCGTTCGGGCAAGCTGGGTCTCGGTACGGCATATATCACCGGTTTCAAGTGGGCACTTGAGGCCGGCTATGAGTACATCTTTGAGATGGATGCCGATTTCTCCCACAATCCCGACGATGTACCGCGTCTTTACGACGCCTGCGCAAAGGAGGGTTACGACCTCTCAGTAGGCAGCCGTTATGTGACAGGCGTTAATGTGGTGAACTGGCCTATGGGCCGCGTGCTCATGTCCTACTTCGCGTCGAAGTATGTCCGGCTTATCACCCGTCTTCCGGTGCACGACACCACAGCCGGCTTCAACTGCTACCGTCGTGAGGTGCTTGAGACAATGGAGCTCGACAAGGTCCGTTTCAAGGGATATGCCTTCCAGATAGAGATGAAGTTCACTGCATACAAGTGCGGTTTCAGGATAAAGGAGGTTCCTGTAATCTTTGTGAACCGTGTTCTTGGAACATCAAAGATGAGTGGCGGAATCTTCAGCGAGGCTCTGTTCGGTGTCGTAAAGCTCAAGGTGGGCAGCTGGTTCCGCAAGTACCCTAAACGCAAACAGTAACCATTATGGCAAACGATACTAACAGGCAATTCGAGAAGGTGCTGGCTGTGTGCCGCGAACTTTTCAGCAAGAAACTCTACGACTACGGTGCTTCGTGGCGCATTATGCGTCCCGAATCGCTCACCGACCAGATATTCATCAAGGCAAAGAGAATACGCACTCTTGAGACCGGTGCCGAGAACCTTGTGGGCGAGGATATAAACTCCGAGCTGATAGGCATTGTGAACTACGGCCTTATATCATTGGTGCAGCTCGACCTCGGCTATGCCGACAACTGCGACCTTACAGCCGATGCCGCACTCGCGCTCTATGACGAGAAGGCAAAGGTTACTCTTGAACTGATGAAAAAGAAGAACCACGACTACAACGAGGCATGGCGCGGAATGCGCACGACATCATATACCGACCTTATCCTCACAAAGATATGGCGCACAAAGCAGATTGAGGAGTTGCGCGGAGAGACCAAGGTTTCGGAGGGTGTCGATGCCAACTACATGGATATGATAAACTATGCGGTATTCGGTTTGATAAAGAATGGGCTTGCAGGTTAAGAATGGCAAAATATACACTTTGCTGACAAACATCAGCCGTTTTGTCCTGGCAATAGTGCTTATGGTATCGGGCTTCGTGAAGGCTGTCGATCCCATGGGTGCCATGTACAAGCTTCAGGAGTATGCTTCGGCATTCTCGGCCGATATCCTCTCAGATGACTGGATGCTCTTCTTTGCCATTCTTCAGGCTGCGCTGGAGTTCCTTGCCGGAACATTCCTGCTTCTGGGGGTATATCGCAAGCCGTTGGCGGTCTTTGTGCTGCTGATGTTCCTCTTCTTTACTCCGTTTACCCTGTACATAGCCATAGCCGGCCCGGTAGATGACTGCGGCTGTTTCGGAGATGCGGTCACGCTGACCAATACCGAGACTTTCCTGAAGAACCTCTTTCTGCTTATGCTCGCAGTAGCCGTTTTCCTTGGCCGCCGCCGCTTTGTGTACAATATAAGCTCAAAGAGCCGTTGGATGGCGGTGATATTCTCAATATTCTACATAGCTGTGCTGGAGGGAGTGTCGCTGTCGCATCTGCCGGTGGTCGATTTCCGTCCTTATGCAGTAGGTAATGACTTGCGTGGCATGGTGCAGGCGTCGTACGATACATACGAGGTTGTCTCGGTATATGAAAAGGATGGAGAGAGACGCGAATTTTCCGAAGATAATATTCCCGATTCGTCATGGCTCTTCGTCGAGAGCCGTTCAGAGCTTGTCACTAAGGGCGAGAAGCCTCTGATAAGCGATTTCTCGATTGTTGATTGGGACGAGGACTACGATATTGCCGAGGATGTGCTCGCCGACACCGGCTATGTGTGCATTCTGGCTATAGAAGAGGTCGAGAAGGCCTCTGTGAGCAGGGTAGATAAGATAAACGACCTTTACGACTATTGCCTTGAGAACTCTGTGCCTTTCTATGCGGCCACATCTTCCGAAGAGGAAGCGATAGCCCTATGGCGCAGACGTACCGGTGCTGAATATCCCATTTATTGGGCCGATGCCTCTATGCTGCGCACTATGGTACGTGCCAATCCGGGCCTTCTGCTGCTGAAGAACGGTGTGGTCGTGGGGAAATGGGATTCGGCCGATATACCCGATATCGAACTGCTGCCGGCATCTCCGACAAGGATGCCCGATAAGGTCTCAACTCTCTTTACAAGAGTGAGGGGTCTTCGTTTCTGGCTCCTGTTCCTTGCCGTTCCGCTTCTGCTCATTGCTGCAGGCGATGCACTTGCGTTCCGCCGGAAAGGACAGAGTGAAAAGCCTATGCCCGATGCTGCATCCCAGGAGCAGGGCAGTGATAACGTGAATAACAATTGATACACTTAATATAAACCATTAAACATTTAAAGAAATGAGAAAGAACATTGTTGCAGGTAACTGGAAGATGAACATGAATCTTCAGGAAGGTATTGCTCTTGCTAAGGAGCTTAACGAGGCTTTGGCAGCCGACAAGCCAAACTGCGATGTAGTAATCTGTACTCCATTCATCCACCTTGCATCGGTAACTCCAATCGTTGATGAGGCTGTTATCGGTGTCGGTGCAGAGAACTGTGCCGATAAGGTTTCAGGTGCATATACCGGTGAGGTTTCTGCCGCTATGGTAGCTTCAACAGGTGCAAAGTATGTAATCCTCGGTCACTCAGAGCGTCGTGCCTATTATGGCGAGACTGCTGAGATTCTCAAAGAGAAGGTGCAGCTTGCCCTTGCAAACGGCCTTACTCCTATCTTCTGTATCGGTGAGGTTCTTGAGGAGCGCAACCAGGGTATTCAGAACCAGGTTGTCTTCGAGCAGCTTGCAGGCTCACTCTACGACCTTTCTGCCGAGGACTTCTCAAAGATTATCCTTGCGTACGAGCCGGTTTGGGCTATCGGTACAGGCTTGACAGCTACTCCTGAGCAGGCTGAGGAGATTCACGCCTACATCCGTTCTACTATTGCCGAGAAGTATGGCAATGAGGTAGCCGAGAATACATCAATCCTTTACGGCGGAAGTTGCAAGCCAAGCAATGCAAAGGAACTTTTTGCTAATCCTAACGTAGATGGTGGTCTTATCGGCGGTGCAGCTCTCAAGGTTGCCGATTTCAAAGGTATCATCGACGCATTCAAGTAATGATGAAAAGATATCTTCTGATTGTATCGATGCTGTTCTGTGCCCTCTTTGCAGGGGCACAGAGCAACATTGTACAAGAGTTGGAGCGTGAGGTCTCCGGCGAAGGCCGTGTCGTGGTCAACCAACCCGCAAAGCTTGCTGCTCTTATGGGCTCTGCCAACGGCAAGCCTGCCCGTGTCGAGGGTTACCGTGTAATGGTCTATTCGGGCAACAATTCTGCCCAGGCGCGCAATGAGGCCAATAATATGGCAAGGTTCATGCGCGAGAACTTCCCCGGTGCCGGGGTATATGTGGTGTTCGAGTCACCGGTGCGTTCGTGTCTTTACGGCGATTACCGCACGCGTGAGGAGGCCGAGGCTGTCATGTACAGGCTTAAGGGAACCAAGAAATTCAAGGAAATATCTGTAAAACGCTGTGTAATTAACCTGCCTTATTAGTTTAGTCAATGGAACAGGAAGAGAGGGATAAACGTATAGAAGGACTTAAGGAGTGCTGTTCGCGGATGCTCGGTCTCATCGGTGAGGATACCGGGCGAGAGGGGCTTCTCAAAACCCCTGAGCGTGTGGCACGCGCAATACTCGACACCACATCGGGTTATGACGAAGACCCGGAGGCAATCTTGCGTGGAGCGATGTTCAAGGAAGACTATAGCCAGATGGTAATAGTCAAGGATATTGATTTCTATTCGTTGTGCGAACATCATATACTGCCTTTCTTCGGAAAGGTGCATGTCGCATATATCCCTAATGGCTACATAACAGGCCTGAGCAAGATTGCCCGTGTTGTAGAAGTCTATTCACGCCGTCTTCAGGTGCAGGAGAGAATGACATTGCAGATAAAGGAGTGTATTCAGAAGACACTCAACCCGTTGGGTGTGATGGTTGTCGTTGAGGCGCAGCACCTATGCATGCAGATGCGTGGGGTCAAGAAGCAGAACTCCGTTACCACTACATCCGATTTCTGCGGAGCCTTCAACCAGGCAAAGACCCGCGAAGAATTCATGAACCTGCTTAGGAACAGGTGATGTTTTGAAACGGAAAACGAAAAACGGAAAACGAAAAGAATAAGAAAATAAGGCAGGTTGCACCCAAAGCGGTGCAACCTATTTGTCATATATTGCTGCCGCTTACCAGTCTTAACAAGTCGTGCAGTACATTTTTCTCATCCCTCACCACTTCTTCGCAGAGCCTATAGCTCAGCTTGTGAATGGAAACCTTTGATAGGAAGCGCTCTAATTTGCCCGTTTTGTCATGTTCTCCCAAGTGGTTTAGGAGTTCTATGCAAAGAAAACTGTTGAGCTGCGGCATTGTCTTGAGTTCATTGGGGTATTTGCATTCAATCATGCCGAAAAAGAAGTGAAAGATATAATAGTATACCACGCAGTCATATCTTCTCCAGTATTCTAACAGCATTTCTCTAAGAAGAATCAGTAAATGATTGTCTCTGGTTGCCGTTATCATCCAATTCGAGATTCCCACCCTTGTTCCATTGTGATTAATATACTGAGGCATAAATATGGTGCAGTCGAGTATCTCTTTTGGATAGTTGTTGCCAGTTATCATTACGGTTGAATCAATCCATGTGCCGCCATACCTTATTAATAGCTCAAGCCTGATAAGGTCTGAGAACATGGCGTTAGGGATTATGCCTTTGTCATGTTTTTCTTTTATGAATTCGGGAAGTGTGATGTATTCCGCGTAGTTTTCTGCGGTAATGGTTATAATGATCCTGTCCTTTAACCACTTTTTCTGGGATTCAAGACATGATTTTACTATCTTTGGCGCATTGTCTATTCCCTGCAGCCAACAGAACCATACGTATTTGCTGTTTTCCTTATTAAGCTCCTTCTTTGGTCTCAGCTCCTTTATCAGCTTGTCATTTTCAACAAGAACGCTGTTGAACTCTTTTGCCAGCAGCGGTTTAACCTTCTTGGCCAGTATGCTATATTGGCTTTGATAACTCTTGCCCTTTACCAGGACGTAGAAACCTGCTTTCAGCAGGTTGGACAGTAGGCCCATTCGAAAATAGGTTTTTGCTAATCTGAACCCACCACCTTGTTTAAATCTCTCTAATACTTTCATACATCCTTATTTTGTATTGAACTGGCATTTGTTTTCTGAATATATGGTGTAATGTGCAGATTTCCCGGTTTCTTCCTTATTAATCCCGCACGGCATAAGCTTCGCCAATGCTTCGTGCGACCTTTTCGGCTTTTAAATACTGACATTGACAAGGTTTGTTTTTCGCAACCCGCAGGGCGCGACATTCTTCCGCGCTGCCTGCGACCTTTTGCTACAAACCTTGTCGATGTTTAGTAACTAAACATTCAATGCAACGTTACCGAATCCATATCCGCGCAGCACATTGTTCAGTGCTGCCTGTGTCTCTTTCAGGAACTTGAAGTCCTCCATTGCTTCTTGCAGTGCAGCAGGGTCGGCTGTTGTTGACGGGTCTTTCAGCTTGTCCATTGTCTCTTTGAGCATTTCATCGACAATGCTCAGCTTGTATGCTATAGAAAGACGTGTCGTCTGTTCGAACAGTACAGCCATCTCGTTCCTTTCGTCGCTTTTCTGCTCGCTGAAGAACTTGCTCAGCAAATATTTTTCGCCGCACAGCTCTGCTGTCAGGCGCGAAATTTCGGAATCCGGGTGCGCCATAAAGTGGTTCTCCGGGTCGAACGATAGGTCGTTGGCATGCTCGCTTGCCTCCTCGAATACCTTTTTATATATAGGATGTGTTAGCTCAATCCCGTCATCCTTGAATGAGTAGTACAAGTGCGAAATGACGCTCTCGGTGAATGCCGGAGTGTTGCCGGCACTGTTTTCGGGAACCTGCAGCAGCTTGCTGCCATTCTTCAGCATGAATTGTATAATCGCCTTCTCCTTATGGTATAGCGGCTTGTTGCTGTAGCTGTCTATAATGTTCTGCTGGAACTCGTCAACAGCAGGGCTCTCTTCCGCCAAGTCCTGTCCGCTGCCGGCTTCCTCATCCTTCTCGGCCCCGAAGCGTTGTTTCTGCTGCTCCTCGGCGCGTTTCATGCGGATTTTTGCAGTCTCCTTCACTAGCAACTGTTCGCTCACCTTAAGCATGTCGCTGCACTTCTTTATGTATTCGCTTCTGAGAATCTCGTTCGGCACTACAGCAATGCTCTTGACAACATCCCCTACAAGCCCTGCGCGTTTGATAGGGTCGTCGCCCACTTCGTCCATGAGCAGGTTAGTCTTGAAGCGTATGAAATCGACCTTGTTGCGCTCTATGTACTGCTCGACCTCTTCTGTCGAGTGACTCTGTGCGTAGCTGTCCGGGTCCTCTCCTTCGGGAAGAAGCACCACGTTTATGTTCATGCCCTCTTCGAGCAGCATGTCGATACCTCTTATCGAGGCCTTTATTCCCGCCTTGTCACCGTCGTACAGCAATGTCACATTATTGGTGAAGCGGTGTATGAGCCTTATCTGCCCGGTAGTGAGCGATGTGCCCGATGATGCAACCACATTTTGTATCCCGGCCTGGTACATCGAAATCACATCTAAATAGCCCTCCACCAATATGCATCGGTCCTTCTGCATTATTGCCTGCTTCGCAAAATAGAGCCCGTAGAGATGGTCGCTCTTGTGGTATATCTCGCTCTCCGGAGAGTTTACATATTTTGCAGCTTTGGCATTTGTCTGCAGCACGCGGCCTCCGAATGCAACCACTTTGCCCGAAATGGTATGTACCGGGAATATCACGCGCCCCCAGAAGCGGTCCTGCAGCCTCCCGTCCTCGGTGCTGTAGCATACACCGGTCTTGGCAATCAGCTCCGGGTTATATCCTGCAGCCGTTGCTGTCTTAGCAAACGAATCGCGCCTTTCGGGCGAGTAGCCCAGGCAGAACTTCCTTATTGTCTCGTCGCGCAGTCCGCGGTGACGGAAGTAATTAAGTCCGATAGCCTTTCCCTCTTCGCTCTCATGCAGAGTCTCGTTGAAGTACTGCAACGCATACTGGTTAATCACGAAAAGGCTCTCGCGTATGCTCTCTTCCCGTTTCTCCTCATCGGTGAGCTCCCTTTCCTTAATCTCTATATGGTATTTCTTGGCAAGCCACCTCAGCGCGTCGGGGTAGCTCATCTGTTCATGCTCCATGATGAAGTGTACCGGCTTGCCGCCCTTTCCGCATCCGAAGCATTTCCAGAGGTTCTTCGACGGAGATACCGTAAACGATGGGGTCTTCTCATTGTGGAACGGGCATAGTCCAATCATGTTCACACCCCTCTTTCGCAGTGCGACAAAGTCTCCTACCACCTCTTCCACCTTGGCGGCGTCCATTATCTGCTCTATGGTTCTCCTGTCAATCATTACCTTATTTATATATATCCAGTGTAAAGATACGGCAAACCTGCCGTTGCACAAAGCAAAACAGCCTACTTTTATAAACAAAGGAATTGTTAGCCTCTTCGGTTGCTTCATTGGCTTTGCCCCTGCCGCCTTCCTTTCTTTTAGGTCTTTCGCCTTTTTAGCCCTCCTATCTTCTTTTTTCTTTAAAATATTTGATAAATGAATAAAACTTATCAAAAATGATTACATATTTCTCTTGCATGTGAAAAAACTTTTAAAATGTAGAAAATTTCTCCTCGAATAATTTGCCAGCTCAAAAAAAAGCTCTACCTTTGCACTCGCTTTCGGGAACGAACACCACGGTGCAGTTCCTGGTCAAGCACGATGATCCTTGAAAACATTCCATACAGACAAGCAGTACAACACCGATGGCTGTTTTT
>JAFWXX010000051.1 GCA_017522915.1 Bacteroidaceae bacterium | reverse complement strand
TCCCCAAAGGAGTGTGCTTCAGCACCCGGCCAACCGAGGGATGTCGCTCGCGACTCGCAAGCAAAAGGCCGTTACGACTGATTTTGCCCTGTGCCGGGCGTTTGGTCCTTTGCGCGACAAAGGACATGATAGAGCGACAACGAAAAGAATAAAAGGCAACTGATTAAGGGTAAAATATACCATAATTACTCCACATAAAGAAAAGAATCGGCTCTTTTATATCATTAAATATCAACACATTGCACCATTTCAACCCAAAACCGCTGTTTTTTTACAGCATTTTTCACACAAAACTGCTGTTTATTTTTAGCAGTTTTATTATCTTTGCAACATCAAAAGACCTGGCAATATGAAAACATTGATAGCAAAATTCAGAAACATACTGAAGAATGTGGAAACAAATCACATCCGCAACATACACGACACCATTGCATGGGATGACCGCCTGATTGCCATATTAGGTGCTCGAGGAGTTGGCAAAACCACATTGGTGTTGCAACATATAAAACTATATGAAGAGACCGACACCACGTTATTTGTATATGCCGATGATCTATGGTTCTCAACCCATTCATTAGTATCACTCGCCGAGGAGTTTTACAAGAATGGTGGCCAGACTTTATACATTGACGAGATACACAAATATAAAAACTGGTCTCAGGAGATCAAGAATATATATGACACCTACCCAGATCTCAAGGTACGCTACACGGGATCATCAATCCTTGATTTGCAGAAAGGCAGTCACGATTTGAGCCGTAGAGTACTTGAATACCAGATGCATGGGCTATCGTTCAGGGAATATATTGCCATCAATTATGGTACAAGCATTCCTAAGCATACTCTTGAAGAGGTTCTTTCGAACAAAATAAATTTTCCATACAACGAACACCGCCCTATTGCCATTTTCAAGGAATACATAAAAAAGGGATACTACCCTTACTTTAAAGATAATGAATATGATCTGCGCCTTGAAAACACAGTAAATGCCATTCTTGAAGTTGATATTCCTAAATTTGCCGAGTTATCAGTTTCTACTGCCGATAAGCTGAAGATACTGTTATATATCATTGCTCAAAGCGTACCTTTCAAGCCTAACTACTCAAAGATTGCACGTGACCTTAATATGCATCGCAACTACGTTTCGGATCTGATGATTTGGTTAGACAAAGCAAATCTAATAAACATCCTACACGATGATGTCGAGGGATACAAACTGTTGGGCAAGGTCAGCAAGATATATCTTAACAATCCCAACCTCGCCTATGCATTATCGGATGACGAGCCAAACATCGGGAACATTAGAGAGACCATATTTTTCTCTTGGCTCAGGGTTACACATAATGTGACAGCATCGAGTGTGGCCGATTTTAAAATAGGCAAATACACCTTTGAAGTTGGAGGGAAAAGAAAGGGGCAATACCAGATCAAGGATATTGACAATGCATATATTGTCAAAGACGACATTGAATACGGACACAGCAACGAAATACCATTATGGGCTTTCGGACTACTTTATTAAATGAGCGTGTAAAGATGTGTTGGGGAAACAGTTAAAGGAGCCATTGTTTCTTTAACTCTTCCGCGACAACCAGAAATTGACAAGGACAACTTTTCGCAACCCGCACGGCATAAAACTCCCCCTCTGTTTATAGAGGGAGTACGGCTTTAGCCGGGAGGGAGTTCACGCGATGCCGCGTGCGACCTTTTGCTGTTACCCTTGTCGATAAAACACAATTGACAACGTGCGTTTTTCGCGACCCACGCGGTACGACTTACGCCGCACTGCGCGTGACCTATCGCTACGCACATTGTCGATTGCTCGTAGTAGCAGAAGAGTTGCTAAAGCATATTCTGCTTTTTCAACTCTTCTGCTACTACGAGCAATTCATCATACCACTCCTGGCCGAAGCGTTCGATTAGCGGTTCTTTAAGGAACTCGTAGGCTCTTACTCCCTTGCGGCGGCCTTTGATGAATGCACTGCTGCATACATCCCATTTATGCAGGTTAACACCGATATAGTCGCCCATCTTGCGCAAGCGCACCGGATAGAGGTAGCACGAAATGGGCTTGCGCCAGCCGGTGCGCCCTTCGCGGAAAGCCTTTTCTATCAGGCAAATACAGTTTCCGTTCGCATCACGTGATGCAAATACACAATCCTTATTGTTTACAATAGACGTAACCAGGTCGCCGTCGCGGTCGTTATATACCACACCTTGCTCCTCGACAACTGCACGCGCCTCAGGAGTCATCTCGTCCTCGATGACCTCAAGTGCCTCTTCGAGTTTCTCAACCTCTTCCATAAGTACCGGAGCACCGGCATCGCCCTCTACGCAGCATGCGCCCTTGCAGTGCGTGAAGTTACAGAAGAAGTACTCCTGAAAGAGGTCGAAAGAGACTATTGTATCACCTATCTGTACCATAATATCAACGGGAATGGCTAAAAGCAATCTGCTGCGTTACACGAAACCCCAAACATCCTCATTTACTTTAGTAAACTGCGGTATTTGGGGTTTCGCAAGCCTTGCATCTTCACTTTTTATCCTATTCCCTGTTTTGGAAGGATTTTATTTCTTTTATTTTTAAATCAATGCCTTGCCGGTCATCTCTGCCGGTGCTTCCAGGCCCATTATCTTGAGGATTGTAGGAGCAACGTCGGCAAGGATACCGTCCTCGATTGTCGCATTCTCCTTGTTTGTCACATATACACAAGGAACCGGATTCAATGAGTGTGCTGTGTTCGGTGAGCCGTCGGCATTCACTGCGTTGTCGGCATTGCCGTGGTCGGCAATGATGATTGACTCGTAACCGTGGTTGCGCGCAGCCTCGATTACATCCTTAAGACAAGCATCTACTGCAAGCACAGCCTTCTCTATAGCACTATAGACACCGGTGTGGCCCACCATATCGCCGTTTGCGAAATTAACTACGATGAAATCGAACTTTTCGCTGTTTATCTCGGCAACGAGCTTGTCCTTAACCTCGTACGCGCTCATCTCAGGCTGCAGGTCGTAAGTAGCCACCTTTGGAGAGGGAACAAGGATGCGTTCCTCACCGTCGTACGGAGCCTCACGGCCGCCGTTGAAGAAGAATGTAACGTGAGCATACTTCTCGGTCTCGGCAATGTGTAGCTGCTTCATTCCCTGCTTTGCCACGAACTCGCCCAATGTGTTCTCTACATTCTCCTTGTCGAAAAGGATGTGAACGCCGGTGAACTTGGCATCGTACGGTGTCATGCAGAAGTACTGCAAGCTTGGGATTGTATGCATGCCCTCTGCCGGCATATCTTCCTGTGTAAGTACGATTGTAAGCTCCTTTGCACGGTCGTTGCGGTAGTTGAAGAAGATTACTGCATCACCCTCGCCTATGCGGCCGTCGAAGTTACTGTTCACGATAGGCTTGATGAACTCGTCGGTCACGCCTTCGTCGTACGATTCCTTAACCGCAGCCACCATGTCGGCAGCCTTCTTGCCCTCGCCGCTCACGATAAGGTCATAGGCAATCTTGACACGCTCCCAACGCTTGTCGCGGTCCATTGCATAGTAACGGCCTACGATTGTAGCGAGCTTGAGGTTCTTGGCTGTGAGCTGCTCGATGAAACCGGCACCGCTCTTGGGGTCGGTGTCACGGCCGTCCATGAAGCAGTGCACGTATGCGTTCTCAACGCCCTGCTCTGCAGCGAATTTGTACATAGCCTCAAGGTGCTCAAGTGAGCTGTGCACGCCTCCGTCCGATGTAAGGCCCATGAAATGCAACTTCTTGCCGTTGTTCTTGGCATACTCTACCGCAGCAACCAGCTGAGGGTTCTGCGCAATCGAGCCGTCCGCTATGGCGCGGTTTATCTTGAGAAGGTCCTGATAAACCACACGACCGCCGCCGATATTGAGGTGACCTACCTCGCTGTTGCCCATCTGGCCTGCAGGAAGGCCTACATTCTCGCCGCTTGCCTGAAGCTGCGAATTAGGATATACCGATACAAGATGATCCCAGTATGGAGTGGGAGTATTGAAAATAACATCACCCTTGCCGTGGTTTCCTACACCCCAGCCGTCAAGAATCACCAATAATGCTTTGTTTGCCATAATATATGAATGTTTTTGATTTGTATTCCGTTTGGCATTGCGCTGCAAAGGCGCACAATCTACCGCTTGCAAAGGTACTACTTTTTATTCTGTATTTTGTCAAATATCGCAATTATTTTGTCTAAAACAGGCACAAGCAACTTTAAAGAGATATATAAATTAATTAAATTATTAAAATACGCGCACAAATAGCGGTTCCAATGGTTGGGAAGTGCCGAAAAAGAGGTATCTTTGCAAAACTTATATTGCCCTAAAGGGCACATGCACGCAAAAAATACAAAAATAGAGACAGCATGCAGCACCCATTGCACCTTTTCAAGCACTGCCCCAAATGCGGCAGCACGGAGTTCGGCATCAACGACGAGAAGTCGAAGAAGTGCGCCGGATGCGGTTTTGTATATTACTTTAATCCGCTGGCAGCAACCGTAGGCATAATAACCGACGGCAAAGGCCGTGTTCTTGTGGCACGCAGAGCCAAGGAGCCGGCTATGGGCACGCTCGACCTGCCCGGAGGCTTCAGCGACAGCTATGAGACCGCCGAAGAGGGAGTTGCAAGAGAGATTCTCGAAGAGACAGGGCTTAGGGTTACCGCGACGCGCTATCTGTTCAGTATTCCCAACACATATATCTATTCGGGTATGGAGCTGCACACGATGGACCTCTTCTTCCTTTGCGAGGTAGAGGATTACAGCAGCCTCACTGCCAATGACGACGTTGACAGGCTGCAATGGATAGAGATAGAGAAGCTCGACAGCAATGAGTTCGGGCTGCAGTCGATTAGAAAGAGCATAGAGATTTTCAAGGAGTTGCACAACAACAATAGACTATAAAGAGAAATGAGGAAATATATCATCGCCATGCTGTTCCTGCCTCTGGGCATGACAGCTGCAGCACAGACGAACAACGGCAAGGCACTGCTCAGCGAGTGCCAGAGACTCCATTCGGACGGAGAGCACGCCACAGCCCTTAACATGCTTAGAAGAATAGACATGAAGAGCCTCGATGCCGGTACCAGGCAGGAGGCCGAACTATTGCGGGCACTGGTTACATTCGAAACAAACGCTCTCGAAGGAAGAGCCCTGCTGTTGCAGTACATCGACGACTACCCTACCGCCAAAAGCGGATTGCTTAACTGCTATATCGCAGAATCGTACTACTATACCGGCAATTACGACCTTGCATGCAATTGGTTCGCGCAGGGCGACATGGAACGTCTTCCGCAAGAACAGCGCGACAGGGCAAGGCTCTATTATGCCCTCTCTATGCAGGAGTGCGGCAAGGAAGATGAGGGCATAGCCATGCTGCGCGAGCTTGCAGCGGCAAGCAAGACGCATGCCGACGATGCACAGTTCCACCTTGCAGCGGCCGACTACGACAAAGGCAACCTCGATGAGGCATACAACGGATTCAAGAAGATTGAGTTCAGCGACAAATACTACCTCGAAGTGCCCTATTACCTTGCCGGCATATACCTGAAGCAGGGTGACGCCGAACGCGCAAAGGCTGTAGCGGCACACTTCATCGGCGACCACGGCGACAAGCCTCAGGGAACAAGGATGCAGCAGATGCTCGGAGCTGCCGAATATGCATTGGGCAACTATGCCGCGGCAGTAGAGCCGTTGACAACATACATTCATGGCGTCAACGAGGCTCAGCGCATTGCATACTACCAGCTCGGCCTCAGCCTGTTCGAGACCGGAAGCGACGAGGCAAGAGCCGTAGAGATGTTCACATATTGCTGCAACGGCGACGGCAAGAGAAGCTGGAACGATGATGCGATATCACAGAACTCGCTGCTGCACTTAGGCATCATAAAGCTGAAGCGGAACGATATGCAAGGTGCCGGAGAGGCCTTTGCAGCTGCCGCAAGAATGGACTATGACAGCCGTATAAAGGAAGAGGCCATGTACAACTATGCCCTATGCGTTCACCAGAGAGGAAGCAGCGCGTTCTCCGAGAGTTCAAGGCTGTTCGAGGAGTTCATGAATGCATACCCCGGTTCAAGGCATGTATCACAGGCTGCACAGTACCTGGTAGAGGTATATATGAGCACACAGAACTACAGCATGGCCCTGCAGTCGATAGAGAGGATAAGCAGGCCTACAGACGATATTCTGAAGGCAAAGCAGAAGGTGCTTTACAGGCTTGGCACACAGGAGCTGGCAAAAGGGAACCTGAAGAAGAGCGTGGAGTATCTGAACCGTTCGATAGAGCTCAAGCAGCATGACAGAAAGACGCATGCCGATGCCGAATACTGGAAAGGCGAAGCCCTTTTCGGCATGGAGGAGTACAAAGGCGCGGCAAACAGCTACCGCAATGCACTGGCCGCAGGTGCCGGTGACAACGGCATGGCAATGTACGGCCTGGCCTATTCCCTGTTCCAGCTCAAGAACTACAAGGATGCACGCACCAACTTCGAGAGGTTCATCAAGAACGGCGGAGGCAACAAGGAACTTGCAGCCGATGCATACAACCGCATTGCCGACTGCTATTTCTACCAGCGCGACTATGCGAATGCCGACAAGCACTACAGGCTCGCCAGCCGCAACAGCGACGAGGGAGCCGACTATGCGATGTTCCGCTCGGCCTTGACGCAAGGACTCTCAAAGGACTACAGCGGCAAGGTTGCCACACTCAAGCAGATGATTGCAAAATACCCGAAGAGCAGCTATGTGGAACAGGCTTACAACGAAATGGCACGTTCATACATCGAGCAGGAGAAGTTTGACGAGGCTATTGCTGCATACGACAGCCTTATAAAGGAGTTCCCCGACGGTGAGCTGGCACGCCGCGCCGCCACAGAGAAGGCTATGATATACAACAATACGGGCAACAGCGAGAAAGCGGCACAGGCCTATATGGAAATCATCAGGAGATATCCCGGAAGCGAAGAGGCCCAGGTGGCAACACAGGACCTCAAGAGCATATATGCCGAAATGGGCAAGGTTGACGAGTTCGCAAGGTTCGCAGCCGCCACAAAGGGAATGGAAGGAATCGGCAGCGACGAGATAGATTCGCTTACATACGTTGCCGCAGAAAAGGCATACAGCCGTGGCGAATATGACGAAGCTGCAAGAAGGATGCAGGATTATCTTGCAAAGTTCCCCGAAGGGGCATACAGCATCAACTGCAACTACTACCTGGGAACTATGCTCAAGGAGAAGGAGAGCAAAGAGGCTGCAAGGCACTTGCAAAAGGTTTATGATGCCGAGGAGAACAGATATACCGAGGAGGCCCTGTCGGTTGCAGCCGACATCCACTATGCTGGCGAGGAGCATGCAACGGCCAAAGAGCTTTACAAGAGGCTGCTGAAGAGAAGCAGCAATGAGGAGCGCAACCTTATGGCACGTACCAGAATAATGCATTCGGCATACGCGCTGGAAGAGTACGAAGAGGTTATCGGCTATGCTACGGACATAATAGCCAACGGCAATGCCGGGCCCGATGCCAAGCGCGAGGCACTGTACTGCAGGGCAAAAGCGAACATTGCCATTGAAAAGGAGGGCAATGCAGTTGAGGACCTTGCACTCCTTGCAAAGGATACACGCACAAAGGAGGGTGCAGAGGCAAAGTATCTGCATGCGCAGATACTCTTCGACCAGGAGGATTACAGCGACTGCGAGAAGGAGATTCTCGACTACATAGAGAAGAGCACTCCTCATACATACTGGCTCGCCCGCAGCTTCGTGCTGCTTGCCGACACATACATTAAGCAAGGCAAGAAGGTTGAAGCGAAGCAGTACCTGCTGTCGCTGCAGAGCAACTACGAAGGCGATGACGACATCGCAGAGATGATAAGTACACGACTCGAAAAACTGAAATAAACAAAACAATATCAATCCATGAAAAAGGTTATTCTATCATTATCGGCCCTGCTGCTGAGCGGAATGCTCTATGCGCAGGAAGAGAAGCAGAATGCTGTTGTGAATGTTGAGAACGACTATAACCCGGTTGTCGTTCCGGTGAAGAAAAAGAGCTTTACCCCTAAGGAGGAGAGCAATGAGGCGGCTGCTCCGCTTGAACTGAAGTTCTCGAAGCAGGCAAACCCGTTCGACGGCTTTACAAGCGAAAGGGATGTAAAGGAGTTCATGCCGAAACAGGATGGTGCATACGACGGATATGCACGCTTGGGCATAGGCACCGGCAACAGCATCGACATGAAGGCTGCATACAACTTCAAGATTGACGAGACCAGCGATCTGAAGGCTTTTGCATCGTTCGACGGTTTCAAGACAAAGGTAAACGGCCTGTTCGAGGACCAGGAATGGAAATCGCGCATGTTCGGCACAATGCTTGACGCCGATTACACACGCCGCTTCAGGAACTACACCCTGAACCTTGTGGGCAACTTCAACCAGAAGGTATTCAACTACCAGAACATTCTGGGACTGAACAGCATCACAAACAAGCAGAAAAGCACAACAGGCAGCATTTATGGCCATATAACATCGCAGCTTGCTGGTCCTTTCTCCTACAAGGCGCATGCAGGAATCGCAGTGAACAACCGTGCATATTCAGCCGGAACGGACAAGGGGATAAACGAGATACACATGAACTACGGCGGAACTGTAGCATATGAGCTGTCGGGAAATGTGTTCCACAAGATAGGAGCCGACATCAGGAACGAGTTCTACTTCTACAACAGCAGGTTGCGCAATGCGGCAAGCGAGTACCGCAATATATTCTCGCTTGACGTTGACCCATACACGAACCTCACATTCAACGGCTGGAAGATAAAGGCCGGGCTTAAGATGAACCTGAGGTCTAAAGGCGGCCCTGCAATAGCAGTTGCACCGGACGTGACTGTAGAGGGCGATATAGCAAAGGGCATCGGGCTCTTCATGGAGGTAAAAGGCGGCAGAGTACACAACGGATTTGCTGCGATGAACAGCATTACTCCCTACTGGAACTACAACGCTGCATACAGCATGCAGCCGAAGCCTACATACAAGCCTATAGACATCCTGCTTGCAGCACGCATATCACGCTTCGAACCGCTCTCTCTGGAGGCCTACATGGGATATGCATATATAAAGAACGACATGCTTCAGGTATGCGGCGACATGCTCTACGACCTTATATACGTTGAACTTGCCCAGCAGGATACACGTAACTTCTACTTCGGTGTAAAGGGCGGCTATGACTACAATGGATGGCTCAATCTTTCGGGAGACCTCCGTTTCAGCAGCTGGGACGGCAAATATGATGACCTGCTGATAATGAAACCCCGCGTAATCTTTGACCTCAATGCCGAAGTACGTCCGCTCAAGGACCTCTCGGTGAGAGTAGGATACAACTTCACACAATACACATCGGGCGAGAATGTGGGCCGTCTTCACAACAAGAACGACCTGTACATGCGCGCAAGCTACAGGATAAACGACAGGTTCGGGGCTTTCGTACAGGGCAACAACCTGCTCGACAACGACTACTTCGACTATGCCGGATATGAGACTCGCGGCATAAGGTGCATGGCAGGAGCTACGATGAACTTCTGATTGCACGGCAAGAACAGAAAGGAGGAAGCTTGTTTTCCAAGGTGATTTTTTTCACCTATTTAAAATAATATATTATTTTAGGGGAGAACGGGCTTGCCCCTTTTGTTTTTTTTTCGATTTTTTGATGCCAATATACCGGAAACTTTTCTACTTTTGCGGCAAATTTAAGGGATGCTATGCCCTACTGACAAAAATAAAGGCTAAAGAGATATGCAGAAGAATCTGGTTATTGTTGAGTCACCGGCCAAAGCGAAGACCATTGAGAAGTTCCTTGGCAAAGAGTACAAGGTGCTGTCCAGTTACGGACACATTTGTGACCTTAAGAAAAAGGAGTTCAGTATAAACACCGAGACATTCGAGCCGGTGTACGAAATCCCCGCTGAAAAGGAGAAATTAGTAGATACACTGAAGAACGAAGTGAAGAAAGCCGAGATGGTTTGGCTGGCTTCCGATGAAGACCGCGAGGGAGAGGCTATAAGCTGGCATCTTTTTACAGTGCTCGGTCTCAAGCCGGAGAATGCGAAGCGTATCGTATTCCATGAGATAACCAAGAATGCCATTCTCAATGCAATAGAGAACCCAAGAGAGATTGACACGAACCTGGTATATGCACAGCAGGCACGCCGCGTACTCGACCGCATAGTGGGCTTCAAGCTCTCACCGGTGCTATGGCGCAAGGTTAAGCCGGCATTGTCGGCAGGACGTGTACAGAGCGTGACTGTAAGGCTTGTTGTTGAGCGCGAACGCGAAATAAACAAGTTCACTACAGAGAGCGGATACAGGGTGACTGCATTCTTTGAACTGAAGGGAGACAATGGCGAGAACAATACCCTGAACACTGAGCTCTCAAAGCGTTTCAAGACAAAGGAGGAGGCCGAGGCTTTCCTCGAATCGTGCAAGGATGCCACATTCGTCATTGACGATGTCAGCACAAAGCCTCTGAAGAAGAGCCCGGCAGCACCTTTCACAACATCTACCCTGCAGCAGGAGGCCGCACGAAAGCTCGGCTTTACAGTATCGCAGACAATGATGGTGGCACAAAGGCTGTACGAATCGGGATATATCACATACATGCGTACCGACTCTGTAAACCTCTCTTCGCTCTGCATCGGTTCGAGCAAGAGTGTAGTAACGGAGATGTACGGCGAGAAGTACCTCAAGAGCCGCAACTACTCTACAAACGCAAAAGGCGCACAGGAGGCACACGAGGCAATACGCCCCACATATATGGCAAATGCGACCATAGAGGGTACAGTACCCGAAAAGAGACTCTATGAACTTATATGGAAACGCACCATCGCCTCGCAGATGGCCGATGCCCTTGTTGAGAAGACAACGGTCAACATTGCAATAAGCAACCACAGCGAGAGCTTTGTGGCTACAGGCGAGGTTACAGTGTTCGACGGATTCCTCCAGGTTTATCGCGAGAGCGTCGATGACGAGGTCGCAGGCGATACAGCTGCAATACCGGCTGTACAGAAGGGCGAAGCTCTCGTTGCAAAGGAGATTGTCGCTACAGAGCGTTTCACACAGCAGCCCCCACGCTATACCGAGGCAAGCCTGGTACGCAAGCTTGAAGAACTGGGCATAGGCCGCCCGTCAACATACGCTCCTACCATAAGCACTATCCAGCAGCGCGGATATGTAGAAAAGGGCAACAAGAGCGGAACTGCAAGAAAGTTCAACATCATAACCCTCAAGAACGGAAAGATTACAGCCAAGGAGGGCAAGGAGACCGTAGGCGCAGAGAAAGCGAAGCTGATACCTACAGACATAGGTATTGTAGTAAACGACTTCCTGCTCGACTACTTCCCCGAAATCATGGACTACAACTTCACAGCTAATGTAGAGAAGGAGTTCGATGAGATTGCCGACGGCAAGAGACATTGGGCCGACCACATAACAGAGTTCTACAAGGAGTTCGAGCCCAAGATCGAGGAGATTGTACAGACCAAGAACGAGCATAAGGTGGGCGAGCGCGTCCTCGGCAACGACCCTGCAAGCGGCAAGCCGGTATCGGTGAAAATCGGACGTTTCGGACCAATTGTGCAGATTGGTTCGGCAAGCGACGAAGAGAAGCCGCGTTTCGCACAGATGAAGCCGGGACAGACTCTTGAGACAATAACCCTCGAAGAGGCTCTTAACCTCTTCAGCCTGCCACGCACACTGGGAGAATATGAGGGCGAGACAGTGACCATCGGTGCAGGACGCTTCGGTCCGTACATCAAGCATGGTGCCGCATACGTTACCCTGCCAAAAACGCATGACCCTCTCACCGTTACACTCGAAGAGGCTCAGGAACTTATCGATGCCAAGAAGAAAGCTGAGGCCGAAAGGGTTATACAGAACTTCACCGGCGAGCATGAGCTGCAGGTGCTTAACGGACGCTTCGGCCCGTATATAGCATATCAGGGGAGCAACTACAAGCTGCCGAAGAACGTGACACCGGCAGAACTTACCATTGAAGAGTGCCTTGATATAGTAAAGAAACAGCAGGAGGGCGGAAAGACCCCTGCCAAGAGAAAATATACGAAGAAGAAGTGATGACACGCATATTCCTTGTGGGATACATGGGAGCCGGCAAGACTACTCTTGGGCGTGCTCTTGCAAGCAGACTCGGACTGCCGTTCATAGACCTTGACATATATATCGAGGATAGGTTCCGCAAGAGCATTGCGCAGATATTTGCCGAGCAGGGCGAGGAACAGTTCCGCCGCATAGAAAAGAACATGCTGCATGAGGTGGGTGAATTCGAGGATGTGATAATATCCACAGGAGGCGGAACGCCATGCTTCTTCGACAATATTGACTATATGAACAGCCAGGGAACGACAGTGTTCCTTGACGTGCCGGTTGAGAGGCTTTTCATAAGGCTGAGCATCGCACGCAACAAAAGACCGCTGATTAAGGAGAAGAACGACGATGAACTGCGCACTTTCATTGCAGAGCAACTTGAAAAACGTGAACCCCACTACAGCAAGGCACAGCACAGATTTGCAGCAGACAGGCTCGAAGACAGAATGCAGATAGAGACCTCTGTAGAGGAATTCTGCAGGCAGTTCGGGATTGAAGTTTAAAGGAAACGAGACTATAATAGCACATTACTAACTCTTATCGTACACCAAGAACATGAGAAAATGGCGCATAGAGGATTCTGAAGAGCTTTACAACATTACAGGTTGGGGAGCATCGTACTTCAGCATCAATGAGAAAGGTAACGTAGCAGTAACACCTAAAAAAGACAGCGTACAGGTCGATTTGAAGGAACTTATGGACGAGTTGTCGCTACGCGACGTGACAGCACCTGTACTGATACGTTTCCCCGATATTCTTGACAACCGTATCGAGAAGATTGCGGGATGTTTCAAGATTGCATCGGAAGAGTACAAATACAAAGGCGAGAACTTCATTGTCTATCCTATAAAGGTGAACCAGATGCGCCCTGTAGTAGAGGAGATAATGAGCCATGGAAAGAAGTACAATATAGGTCTTGAAGCCGGCTCTAAG
The DNA here is from genome assembly GCA_017522915.1 of Bacteroidaceae bacterium. Lineage (GTDB taxonomy): Bacteria > Bacteroidota > Bacteroidia > Bacteroidales > Bacteroidaceae > HGM04593. Next base: position 11,526 of record JAFWXX010000051.1, on the reverse strand, counting down.
CCTGAGCTTCATGCAGTAATTGCCATGAATGCCGACAGCGACTCGCTCATTATATGCAACGGTTACAAGGACGACAGTTATATTGAGCTGGCACTGCTGGCACAGAAAATGGGACGCCGCATATTCCTCGTTGTAGAGAAACTCAACGAACTGAAACGCATCGCCAAGATAGGCAAACGTCTGGGAGTGCGCCCCAACATAGGAATACGCATCAAGCTGGCTTCGGAAGGCAGCGGGAAATGGGAAGAGAGCGGAGGCGATGCAAGCAAGTTCGGACTTACATCGAGCGAGCTTCTGGAGGCTCTTGAGATTCTTGAGAAGTTCGATATAAAGGATTGCCTGCGCCTGATTCATTTCCACATAGGAAGCCAGGTGACACGCATACGCCATATCAAGACAGCGCTGCGCGAGGCTTCGCAGTTCTATGTACAACTGCACAAGTTAGGCTACAACATCGAGTTTACCGACATTGGCGGCGGCCTGGGCGTCGATTACGACGGTACACGCTCATCGAGCAGCGAGAGCAGTGTGAACTACTCTATCCAGGAGTATGTGAACGATGCCATATACACCATGGTCGATGCTGCGGACAAGAACGGAATCCCCCACCCCAATATAATTACGGAGAGCGGACGCTCGGTTTCGGCCCACCATGCCGTACTAGTGTTCGAGGTGCTGGAGACTGCTGCACTGCCACAGATGGACGAGGATTGGGAGGTTGCCGCAAATGACCACGATCTTGCGAAGGAGCTTTACAAAATATGGTGCGAGCTTGACCAGCGTACAATGCTTGAAGCACTCCACGATGCACAACAGATTCGTGAAGAGGCCCTGGAGCTGTTCAGCCACGGTATCGTTGACCTTAAGACACGTGCACAGATCGAGAGCATGTTCTGGAGTGTAATCCGCGAGATTCTCGCCATTGCAAAGAACATGAAGCATGTTCCCGATGACTTGCGCAAGCTGCCTAAGCTCATAGCCGACAAGTACTTCTGCAACTTCTCTCTGTTCCAGAGCCTGCCCGACAGCTGGGGTATCGACCAGTTCTTCCCGATAATGCCGATACATCGCCTTGACGAGAGACCCGACCGCAGCTGCACGATACAGGACATGACATGCGACAGCGATGGTAAAATCACAGATTTCATCAACTACAACAGCAAGGCCGACTCGCTCAAGGTACACCGCATGAAGTCGAACGAGCCATACTACCTGGGCGCGTTCCTTGTGGGAGCATATCAGGAGATTCTGGGCGACATGCACAACCTGTTCGGCGACACCAATGCCGTGCATGTGAGCGTTGACGAGAACGGATACCATATAGAGAAGATTATCGACGGCGAGACAATCGCCGACGTGCTCGACTATGTACAGTACGATGCGAGAAAACTTGTCCGCACATTGGAGCGTTGGGTTACAAGTGCAGTGAAAGAGGGACGCATCTCGCTCGAAGAGGGCAAGGAGTTCCTGTCGAACTACCGTTCTGGACTGTACGGATATACATACCTCGACTATTGATGAAAGAGAAAATCACCATTATAAAGGTTGGAGGGAAGATTGTCGAGGAGAGTGGTTCTCTGGACAATCTTCTCGACCGTTTTGCAGCTATCGGAGGCAATAAGGTGCTTATACATGGCGGCGGACGGACGGCTACTGCCATGGCTGCAAAGCTGGGCATAGAGAGCCGTATGGTAAACGGACGACGCATCACCGATGAGGATATGCTGCAGGTGGTTACAATGGTGTATGGCGGACTGGTGAACAAGAACATAGTTGCACAGTTGCAGGCACGCGGAGTGAATGCACTGGGGCTTACAGGAGCCGACTGCAATATAATCACGGCACACAAACGCCCGGCAGGAGAGGTCGATTACGGCTTTGCCGGAGATGTTGACCATGCCGACGGCAAGATGCTTGCCGGGCTCATAGCACAAGGTCTTGTACCGGTCATCGCACCGCTGACACACGACGGCAGGGGCAATATGCTCAACACCAATGCCGACACAATGGCTGCCGAAACCGCAAAGGCTCTTGCTGAGCATTACGACGTTACGCTTACATACTGCTTTGAGCTGCCGGGCGTAATGCGCGACCCGGAGAGGCCCGAAAGCCTTATAACCTCAATCACACGCGAAAGCTATAAGACTCTGCTTGCCGACGGCACAGTAGGAGGAGGCATGATACCCAAGATAGAGAATGCTTTCAGTGCCATTGAGAACGGAGTAAAAGAGGTAATCATCACAAGTGCCGATGCCATTGACGGCATACAGGGCACCCATATCGTAGCCTGAATGGCAGAACTCTCGAAAAGCATATTGGAACACCCCGTTTGGGGTACTGTAGTGATTACGCGCAACCATAGAGCGCGTCGCATTGTCATGCGCGCCCGGCACGACTGCATACTGATGACTGTTCCGTTGCTTGCTACAGGCAAAGATATCGAAAGGGCTCTTGAACAGTGCGGCGAGAAGCTCACGCAACAGATGCTGAAGCAGAAGCCGGAAACCATCGATACCACCTACCGCATGGAAAGCGACAACTTCAGCTTCGGGATAGCCGAACATGAACATGAGAAATTCCTGCTCAGGAGAAATGGAAACCGCTTCGTGCTGTTATGCCCCAAAGGCACACGGTTCAACGACAGCAACGTACAGGAGTGGTTGCGCAAGGTAATAAGGAACACTATGGCAAAAGCTGCAAGAACGGTACTGCCGCAACGGCTTGAAGCACTTGCAAGAAAGCACGGGTTCAGCTATAGCCGCTGTACCTTGCGCGACGTTCATACACGCTGGGGAAGCTGCAGCTCAAAAGGCAGCATCAACCTTAGCATATACCTGATGATACTGCCCGACGAGCTTGTCGATTATGTCATTCTGCACGAGTTGTGCCACACTGTTGAGATGAACCATAGCGAACGGTTCTGGACACTGCTCGACAAGGCTGTAGCCCCGGCAAGAGCCAAGGCCCTGCGCGCAAGGCTGAAGGGATACAGTACCAGGATATGACGGCCGGAATCTACTGTACGTTGCTGCTGTTTTCCTGCATTGCGGCTGAAGCTTCAGACGACTCGCATGACGGTTGCGGTTTCTCGTCACTGTCGTGCCAAGGAGCAGGAGGAGCCGGCAACATACGGTTCAACTTCACCGCCAGAAGTATTGCAATTGCAGCGCACACCGCAAACAGGATACCCGACATAACATTCTCGGCAAAAGGAGACAGTTCCTCAATTATCTCGGTCTCGGTGCTCTCGCCGAAACATAGCATGGTAAGCGTAGCTATGCTATTATTGAGCACATGGCCCACGATTACCGACATGAGACTGCCGGTACGGTAGTATATCCAACCGAAGACAATACCCAGCATGGTTGCATAGACAACCTGTACAGGATTCATGTGAAAAACACCGAACACCACAGAAGCCGTAACGATGGCAGCCCAGGGAGTATGCAGACGGCGCATCATATAGCCCTGCATCGCGCCACGGAACATCACCTCTTCGAGAACAGGACCGAGTACGGATATTGTGAGCGCACCCAAAAGATTGCGGGAGAGTCCCTGGAACTCGTTCGAGAGATTGTCTTCAAGAGGGAAGAACTGCACAAAAATGTTCAAGGCAAACATAGAGAAGAAGACCAGCAGTGTAGATACCAGCAAAGGCTTGAACGCTATCGACCTGAAAAGGCTCATGCGCAGACGGAAGAGCTTTGTGAAATGAATGAAGAGCAACATACTCAGCGCAGCAAGGAAAAGAGCAGCAGCCATAATATCTATGGCACAATCTCCGATACCGGGGATGTCGCTTAGTTTCTCTATATTCGGGATATCATTGAACTGGTCGGGAGCAACCTTGCCGACAGCTATTGAATAACCTACTGCCACACCTATCAAAAGGCCGGAGAAAATTCCCTGAAATGCCGCATAGACAATAAGGAGCAGTGCAATTACACCCAAAACTTTAAGAAGATTCTTTCTCATAAAAATCAGATTCCGTTTCTTACCCTTGCGACATCCTTCTCTATCTGGGAACACAAGGCCTCAATATTTTCAAAATGCCGTTCGCCACGCAAACGGCGGACAAACTCAACACTAACACTCTTTCCGTATATGTCGCCTGAGAAATCCAACAGATGAACCTCTATCGTACGCAGGCGGTTATTGTCAACTGTAGGCTTGACACCGATGTTCATCACACCCTTATGGCATGCACTGCCTATGCGGAAAAGAACCTCATAGACTCCGTCGGCCGGCAAGAGCATCATCTCCTCTGCAGGAAGGAGATTGGCTGTCGGGAAGCCTATTCTGCGGCCTATACCAGCTCCGTGCACTACGGTGCCTTCAAGGAGATAGCTATGGCCAAGAGCCTTGTATGCCAGCGTAAGGTCTCCTGCAGCAAGCGCACGGCGCACAACCGAAGAACTTACAGCAATTCCGTCAACGGCAAAAGGAGATAGCTTTACTACCTCTATGCCCAACTTCTTGCCATATTCGGCATAGCACTCGAAGCCTTCGCCGTCGCACGGCTTGCCGAAATGGTGGTCATAACCTATTGCCAGCAGTTTCACACCGAGACGTTCCTTAAGAATCTCCTTCATGAATCGCTCTGCACACATGCCGGCCATGAGGGTGTCGAAATCGAGTTCTGCCACAATATCGGCTCCGGCAGAAGCAAGCAGTGCAACCTTCTGGCTATTGCTCGTGAGGAGGAACGGCTCGCAATTGCCGTCGAAGAGCAGACGCGGATGACGTGCAAAGGTAACTGCCATAAGAGGCAGGCCTGCACCGGAAGCATAGGCACGGAGCTCTTCGAGCATAGCCCTATGCCCCAGATGTACCCCGTCGAACGAGCCTATGGTGGCAACGCATGGCTGCGGATTGTACTTATATATGTCGGTAATATGTTCCATATTCTATTTGCCCATAAGTTCATTGCTCCACACAGCATTGCGCTCCATGTGCACTGCATCGATGCCTAACGACCTGGCAACCTCGCAGTTCTCGGCCGAATCGTCAAAGAAGATACAATCGGAGGGCTCTGCGCCCTCAGCCTTGAGGAGTTCCAGGAATATCTCCTTTTCGGGCTTACGGAGATGCATGAGATAGGAGAGATAGAAGGCATCGAAGAAATTCTGCATAGGCTCGCCCATAGCTTCGAGGAAAAAACGCTCCAGTTCGCTCCAATGACCGTCATTGGTGTTGCTGAGAATTACGGCACGATAGCCCTGCGAACGCAGCTGCTGTATGCGGTGGAACTTGTAGGGGGCATAGCTGCCGAGCATCATGTTCCATATTGCCTGCAAAGTGCTTTCCAGTTCGGTCCCCAGCCTTTCGCGCGCTGCAGCCGGGATGCTTGATGCCATATATGCGAACATCTCTTCCTTTGAGATATCGCCTCTGTCGAACTGCATCATATAGCTGTTCATGAGACAGTTTCTTTCCGTCAGAATAGCCGAATCGACACCAAGCTCAACCAATGCCGCAAACGAACGGTCGATATGCAGATCTATCAGCACACCGCCCAAATCGAATATAATAACCTTCTTTCCTTCGAACATACACTGAATTTCTTTGAATGCGAATTTATACAAAAATTCCTTCATAAAGAAATTTTATTTACATTTGTACCCGTATAAACCCTTCTTGGACAACCGCCAGCAACAGGCATCTGTTGTTTAATAAAAATTAACATTTCGGGGGGGTGAAACGCGAAGTTTTTATAACTTCGCCACGTCTAACAAGAAAACAGCAACATAAGAGCTATGGACCTGATAAGAATTGAAAACGTAACAAAGAGGTTTGCGAAGCATGTGGCCCTCGACGATGTATCGCTGTCGATACCGGAGGGGTCGATATATGGCTTGCTTGGACCTAACGGAGCCGGAAAGACAACATTGCTCCGCATAATCAACCGCATTATCGCACCCGACAGCGGACGTGTGATGTTCGGCGGAAAAGAGATAAGTGCCGATGACGTATATCGCATAGGCTACATGCCGGAGGAGCGCGGACTATACAAGAAAATGAAAGTGGGTGAACAGGCCATATTCTTCGCACGCCTTAAAGGCTTGTCGCGCAAGGAAGCTACCTGCAGACTGAAGGTGTGGTTCGAGAAGTTCGGCATAGAGAGCTGGTGGGACAAGAACGTCAGCGAACTCTCTAAGGGTATGGCCCAGAAAGTACAGTTCATCGCAACAGTGCTTCACGAGCCTAAGCTGCTTATCTTCGACGAGCCGTTCTCCGGCTTCGACCCCATTAACGCGAACCTGCTTAAAGGCGAAATTCTTGCTCTTCGCGACAAGGGTGCAACGATAATCTTCTCTACGCACAACATGTCGTCGGTAGAAGAGGTGTGCGACCACATCACTCTGATAAACCAGTCGAAGAACATACTTTCGGGAAATGTTGACGAAATTCGCCACAGACACGGGGCGAACATCTTTGAGATAGACTACAGAGGAGAGGAACAGGACATTCTTAAGGCTCTTGCAGGACGTTGCGAGATAATGGATTCCGTTCCGTCACCTACCGGATTCAACAAGATAAAGCTGCACATTGCCACCGACGAAGAGGTACGCGCTGTGATTGCTGCTGCAAACGAGAGTGTTGAAATGCGCTCGTTCCGCGAAATAATACCGTCCATGAACGACATATTCATTCGCGCCGTGAACGGGAATCTTTAACTATAAACGACATTTGAGATGAAAAGCAAGATAGGAATAATAATTGGAAGGGAATTCAATGAGCGCGTTCACAAGAAATCGTTTATCATAACGACACTGCTCACACCTGTACTGATGCTGGGCATGATGTTCGCGCCTGTACTTATATCATTATATTCCAAGGGAGAACAGAAGCAGATTGCTGTTGTAGATGAGAGCAAGATAATAGCTCCTGCGCTCCAGAGCAGTGACGAGGTCGTGTTCGAGACTACGCCCCTGCCTATTGAGATTGCAAGAAAAGAGTACAGCGGGTATTTTGCCGTTCTGCACATAGGAAGCGACATAATGGAGAACAACAACGACGTGCAGATATACACCAACGGTTCAACATCCATTGCCCTTGAACAGAACATCGCTACGCAGATTGAAATGGTACTGCAGAACGAGAAGCTCAAGAAGCACAACATTGAGAATTTGCCGGAGATTCTTGCCGACATAAAGAGCGATGTCAACATGCAGTCGTACAAGAACAGTGCCGGTGAAGAGGAGGAAGCGGAATCGTCGTCATCGGTTGTGGCAACTGTGCTTGCGTACATTCTGAGCTTCATGCTATACATGTTCCTGCTCATCTACGGCGTGATGGTGATGCAGTCGGTAATCGAGGAGAAGAACAACCGCGTGCTTGAGGTAATGGTGTCATCGGTGCGCCCGTTCGACATGATGATGGGCAAGATACTGGGCGTTGCATGCGTTGCAGTGCTGCAGATTGTAATATGGATTGTACTTATTGGCGGAACAGCATACTTTGTGCTGCCAATGATTCTGCCCGATGAGATTATGCAGGCACTCACCATGATGAGAGAGGGAGGTGCGCAGGCAGCTATGCAGGGCGGTGCCGAAATTGGCATGCTGCAAGCCGTGATGATGCTGAGCAATGCCGGCTACATTGCAACCATACTGGCATCGTTGCTGGTGTTCGTTGTAGGAGGATTCCTGCTATATGCTGCAATGTACGCGGCTGTAGGTTCGTCTGTCGATAGCCCGCAGGATGCACAACAGTTGCAGACTCCTATCACAATCCCAATTATTGTCAGCCTGTTCGTAATGCTGTCTGTAATAAACGACCCCACATCGGAACTTGCATTCTGGTTCTCTATGATACCGCTCACATCGCCTATCGTGATGATGGCACGCATACCGTACGAGATTCCGACATGGGAGATTGCCGTTTCGGCAGTTATCCTCTACGCATCGTTCCTTATTGTAGTATGGGGTGCTGCAAAGATTTACCGTGTCGGCATTCTAATGCATGGCAAGAAGCCTAACATAAAGGAGCTCTGGCGTTGGATGAAGTATTGATGCCGCAATGCCTTAGAACGGAGATTAGAGCTGATTGAGACCGCAATAAGGCACAGGCAGGACACCCTTGTTGACTCTGCATATAATACTATTACAAATTTTAGCATAAAAAATTTGCAATATAAGAGAAATTGCCATACCTTTGCAAAGTATTCGAAAACAGAATACTCGGGCTTTTAGCTCAGTTGGTTAGAGCAACAGACTCATAATCTGGAGGTCCCAGGTTCAAGCCCTGGATGGCCCACAAGCGGAGAACTTTTGTTATCCGCTTTTTTGTTTGTTGGGCTTTCACCTACGGTTATCTCCTTCGTTCTATCCGTTTGCACCGGCTACGCCGACAGCAAACAACGAAGTCGATGGGTCTCTAAGAGACAAATCTCAAGCCCTGGATGGCTCACCGAAGAGAACCGTCGGTTCTCTTTTTTTTGTAGCAGGGCTTACCCCGTGATTATCTCAAGCCCTATAACAGAAAAGATAGCACTAAACTGATTTTATAGAATTGATTAAACGAATATTTATGGGAACCGTCCTTGCACTACTCACTGCAATCACCATCATTGCATTATGTAATCTTATTGTAATACTGTACAGCAAAGGCAGAATATACGACAGTGTAGAAGATATACCGCATAAAGAGGTCGGATTGCTGTTAGGAACATCACCTGTCACAAAAAGCGGTAAGGCAAACATATATTATACATATCGCATTGACGCAACAGAGAAACTTTACAAAGCCAAGAAAATAGACCGTATTCTTATTAGCGGAGACGGCAAGGAGACAAGCTATGACGAACCAGAATATATGAGGAAGCACCTGATTGAGAGAGGAATACCTGCCGACAAGATAACAATGGACAAAAAAGGATTAAGGACTTACGATTCTGTCATTAACGCAAAAAAGATTTATGGATTGACTGAATTCACTGTAATATCACAGAAGTTCCATAATGAACGAACCATTTTCCTTGCAAGGCATAACAATATAGATGCTATAGGATTCAATGCAAAGGATGCCCCTAACCAAAAAGGCAAATCTGCCATACAGATAAGAATCAGAGAAACCTTTGCAAAGGTCAAAGTGTTCAAGGACCTTATATAACAGCGAGTTCAAGTGAACTTGGATTTGCTTGATATCTATCCAGCCGACAAAGATTATTCTAAAACAAGGAACAGAATCAAATCCTTATAGGCATACTATAATCACCCATAAATATGCGAAGTTGTCACTTCATCCGACACATTTAACCGCCAAAATCCTTTTTTTACGGTTTATTTTGTTGTTTTGTTAAAACATATCAACTACATTCGCAATGTTTATTGGTTTCACCACCAAAAAATATATTTACGGTGTTAACAAACGGCAGAACTATTCTCAAAGAAAAGTTGGATATCTGCCAAACAGTTCCCACACCAAAATTTATTAACTACCGCTTTATCCGGGAATTGTAAAGCACAACTTTTTTACTTATGAAAAGGATTTTTTCTTTAATTGCATTATTGCTTGTTATCTCTTTTGTTGCAAATGACACAATGGCACAATCCAGGAAGGAGAAAAAGGCTTCTAAGAAAGCAACAGCAAAGAGCCGTGGAACAAAATTAATCAGAGAAGAGTGCGAAGAGTTGGCTTTCGATATTACATGTCCGAACCCACGTGCTGCAGGAAATGCCCGAAGCATGAACGAAGCCTTTGCAACAAACATGGCACTTCTTGATGCCCGCGCAAACTTGGCACAGCAGCTATCGGTAATGATTGACGGTATGACCAAGTCATTTAACCAGCAACACATGTCAAATGACAATGTTTCTTTTGAACAGAAGAACTCCAACTTACAAAGAGCATACTTCGAGAAATTCCTTACAAACACAAGACCTATATGCAAGAATGCCTACCTCACAGAAGAAGGCGAATACAATGTATATGTTTGCATAGAAATGGACCCGAACCTTTGCAAAGCTGTATATGAGCAGCTCAAGAAGGACAAGATTGTAAACATTGAATGCAGCGAGGAGAAGTTCATGGAGGAAATGAAAGAAGCTCGGAAACTATATATTGAGAATCTTGAAAATAACGAATAAAGGCTAATTCGAAATCATGGTTGCAAGATTTATAATAATCCTTATAATTTCATTTCCTGCAGTTCTATGGGGGCAAGAGGGTGACCCTCTATGGCTAGATGACAACTATAGAGACACAAATTACTCGGCATCGGTTTGGTACACTGGTTTTGCAATGGACAAATTGCAAGGCAGTGAGAAACTGATTGAGGCTTTGCAGAGGGTTGAAGATGCATCAAGAAACAAACTTGTTGAGCAGATACAGATAAATATCAAGTCAACGAGTGTTGTCAACAACCAAAGTACCAGCATCACAGACGGGAAAAAGCGAAGTGAAAGGATTATGATAGACTACAACCAAGAGATACAGACTTCGACAAGCGCATCCGCTGTCGGAGTAAAGGTTGAGAGTCACTATGACAGCAATAAAAAGATGCTGTATGCTTTTGCTTATGTAGAGCGGAACAGGCTTGCTGAATATTATATCAACCAAGAGAAGTTCATATTCAATAACATTAAAGAAAATATTGTTTCAATTGACAACCTTGCAACAACTGGACAAAAAATAAAGGCACATGAGCAATGTTGTGCTATAAAGCAAGAACTGCAGAAAGCAAAGGAATACAGAGCCCTTATTACTGCAATAATCGGAAACAGTTCGGCATATCCAGACCAATACAATACTCTTTCAATGGAGATTGAAAGAAGGCTTACAGAACTGTCACAAGGAACAAAAGTTTTCATACAATGTATATGGATGTGTCCGAAATACCCACAATACGAACATATTGCTCAGGAGGTAACGGACCGCATTGGAGCAATAATTTCAGAAAACGACTGTTCAACTGTACCTACACTAAAGGAAGCTGACTACATCATAGATTTAATACTATCTACAGCACAAAGGAGTGACGGAAGCGACAAGTTCGGAGTAATATCATATTATGCCAACGTTACAGGCAAGATAACCAACACACATACCAAGAAACGTGTAACAGGCATCTCGCTTATACAAGATGCCCGGATGTATTCCGCAGGAAAAAATGAAAGCCAGGCTATTGCCAAGGCTTTCAACTCGCAGTCATTCATTAAAGTAATGAAAGAAACTCTATTACCAGGATTAACAAAATAACCAATAGAATGAAAAAGATTGTACTACTCCTGACATTGCTATTTGCAGCCTACGTAGGAGTTTGTCAAGAAAATGAAATCCCAAGAATTGCAGTTTTCGACCCGGCTTCATCTGGCACATCAATTGATGAGGGAACAAAGGTGGCTGTTCGAGAAATTATCAGTTCTACAATTGTAAATACCAGAAAATACAGTATTGTAGAACGTTCGTTACTTGAGAAAGTAATGGAAGAACAGAAGTTCTCTAATTCCGGTGCAGTAGATGATATGCAGGCAACTGAAATCGGTAAGTTGGCAGGAGCTAACAAGGTTGTTCTCTCTGTTG
>JAFWXX010000003.1 GCA_017522915.1 Bacteroidaceae bacterium | reverse complement strand
GTTACCGTATCGTTCGACTCAATGGCTATGGGCAAGCCGCTTATTTGCCTCGACACAACGGGCTACACACGCTATTTCTCCAATGAATATGCAATAATAATACCGCGCACAAGCCGCGAGGAGGTCATAACAAATATAACTATGGCTATGAAACGCCTTGCTTGCAAAGAAGAGAGGGAAAACATTGGAGAAAAGGCCAGAAATGCCGGAGAGCAATTCCTATGGGAAGCTCGCGGTGAGGAGTTCAAGGAGCTACTGATGAAGAGACTGGGAAAGTAGAATAGATACAATTGATTTAGTTATATAAGACAGAAGTACAAAAGAACAAAAGGAGTTCTCTGCTATGGGATAAGTACATCGCATAATTTCAGTTGCGACATAAATGGTTTGCATCTATGGCAAGGTGAGAACCAGTTTTCCCATTGACATAGATACAAACCATTTAACTTGGAAAGAAGTTCCAACTCACTTACCTCATAGCTGAGAACTTAAACATGTACTGCAAAACATATCATTAGCTTTTGTATTAATTATGCGACCTTATGTAACCGACGGAACGTTGGTTTATGTTCTTCTGTCTAAAAAAAATCGCGTACTTGTATAGTTTTGTCCTTTTGTCTAAAAAACGATGAAAAATATCCTCAACAACATACTTGATTTCAAAGGCGGCGAGAAGTTCTACCGCTTTGGAAATGCTGACGGCAAATATTGGATTATGCCGGCACGCAGTATGCGCACGGCTATGAATCTGTACCAGCCAAGCGGCATAAAAGGGAAAATGTTAAGAACTTTGCTGCCATATCTACACTCAATACCTCTCGTTCGCAAGGTTCTGCGCGCAGAGACATGGCATTGCCGATTGAAAAGGGATTTCTATACATTATTGTGCGATGTTTTCAAAACTAAGGATTTTGAATTTGCAATATTTGAAGGAACACCCTCTGCCTCACAAAAAATGATAATACAGATAAGTCGGGGCAAAAAGCTTCTTGGATATTGCAAAATCACAGACGAGGAAGATATATATAGACTTTTCAGGAACGAATCGGATAATCTCAATTGGCTTAAAGAGAAAAACATTTACGGAATTCCAGAAGTCCTTTTTTGCGGCAAGTACTCTGAACAATTTCTTTTTATTCAATCAACAAAGAAAAGTACCGACTCCTTTATTCCGCATGAAATAGGAACACTGCATATAGGATTTCTTGAAAGGATACGCAAAGCAACAGTTATAGAAACGCCATTTGAAGAAAGCGACTTTTACAACGACGTACAATATCTGAAATCAATAACAACGATAGTACCGCAAAATGACAGAATAATATTTACACAAGGCATTGAACATATAGAGGATTTCTATAAGACTAGGAAAAACAATTATTTTTCCTTCTTTCATGGTGACTTTACACCATGGAACATGTATGTAGAACAAAACGAATTGTTTGTTTTTGACTTCGAATTTTCAGAAAAGAAATTTCCTCCACATATGGACCTGTTACATTGCTTCCTGCAAATTCTGATATTGGAAAAGAAACTTTGTGCTGAAGAAATATTTCCTAGATTGGAAACATTCAAAAAGAAGAACAACATATGCACCACACTTGTCATATGTTATCTTGTGCATATATTATCATTCTACTTCAGACTGTACAATGGCAAGTTCGACACCAGTGACAATGGATATATCATCTGGAGTTCATTATTAAAAAAGCAATTAAACAATACAATATGAAAAGCAATTGCCTGAACATTGCATATTCCTTTGATGACGGATATGCTCAACACGCAGCAGTATCCATTGTATCGTTGTTAGAGAACAACAAAGACATTGACAAGATAAATGTACACATAATTACAAATTCACTAAACCGGAAAAATGCATCGCATATAGAAGAAATAATCAACAGATATGACCGTAATATACAATATCACGATTTGAATGCGATGACATCCAGAATGAAAATCTCAACTGGATTTAACAGAAGTGCCTACGGAAGGATTTTTCTCGACTCACTTACAGATATCGATAGAATTATATATATTGACAGCGATACAGTCATTGACGGCTCATTAAAAGAACTTATGACGCTTGATATGACAGACTACGTTGTAGCAGGCGTACAGGACACAGTTAATCCATATTACGTTATCAACATTGGACTTGACCATTCTTATAGATATATAAATGATGGTGGAGTGATTATCCTTAATCTTGATTTATGGCGAAAAATGAATATCACCAGCAAATGTATTGACTTTATATACAAGTTCAACGGTAATCCGCCTCACAACGACCAAGGAACTATTAACGCAGTATGTGCCGAACACATTAAGATACTCCCTGCAAAATACAATGTAATGCCACCACATTTTAAATTCACAAGCAAACAGATAATGTCCCTGTTCAGAATGAGGTCGTACTACAATCAAGAAGAGCTTGACAATGCTGTAAGAAATCCAATTGTCATACATTATACCGACGAATTCTTCAACCGCCCATGGTTCAAGAATTGTTCACACCCGCTAAAAGAATTATATCTGTACTATCTTGCCATGACACCATGGAGAGAGTGCAAATTAAAGTTCAAGGAAATTACAAGAAACTGCAAGATACAGAATTGGGTACATAAGAATTGTCCGTTCTTTATCTATAAACTGATGATAAGATTCATCGAAATAAAACACAGAATCAAAAAGTGATGAAAAGAATCGCCTGTTTTCACCTCTTCAACGACTACAGCGGAAGCCCTAAGGTGCTCAAGACCATTCTTGAAGGATTGCTGGGCAAAGGATTTGAGATTGACATCGTGACCTCAAGAGGAGGTGTTCTTGACGAGCTGAAGGAACACGACAGACTAAGGCTACGTCAATACGATTACCGTTTTGCACGGAACGGCATTCTTAGACTAATGCGCTACCTGCGTGTACAGTTTGTCGCCTTTTTCATGGCATTGGGATATATGTTCAAGAAGGACACTGTAATATATATCAATACCATTCTTCCGATTGGTGCAGCAATAGGCGGCCGATTGGCCGGCAAGAGAGTCATCTACCACTATCATGAGAATGCCAAGGCCAAAAGCACATTCTACCGTATTCTGGCAAAGCTGATGCAGTTCATTGCCAGCGATATAATTTGCGTTTCGGAGTTCCAGCGCAAGTACATACGGCGCAAAAGAAGAGTGCATGTGATACCAAACGCACTGCAAAAGAGATTTACCGACAATATAGTTCCCGACGCGGAGAATGCATTCAGGCAGAAACGTGTCCTGATGCTAGGCTCGCTCAAAGGGTACAAAGGGACAAAGGAGTTCATTGGGCTGGCAAACAGAATGAAAGAGTACAACTTCGAACTGATAATAAACGATTCGGAGGAGAATATACGCAGTTACATAAAGAGGAACTGTATTGATGTTCCTGAAAACATTACTGTTCATCCGCGCCAGAACGATGTTGTAGAGTTCTACAACAGGGCAACGGTAGTCCTGAACCTCTCGAACAGGAGAATGTTTATTGAGACATTCGGGCTCACAGCACTTGAGGCTATGACAGCGGGCTTGCCGGTAATAGTCCCAACAGTAGGCGGAATAGCAGAAATGGTTGAGAATGGTGTGAACGGCTACAAGATTGATGTACAGGAGCTCGATGCAATTGAAGAGAAACTGAAAGAAATTTTAAATAATGAGGATTTATTTCTATATTTGGCAAATAATGCAAAAGAATGCTCAAAGAAATACACTTCTGAGAAGATGACCGACAGCATTGAGCATCTAATACTTGACAAATATTGATGAAGAGAGTTGCAATTGTGGGGATACAAGGCGTTCCGGCCAATTATGGCGGTTTCGAAACCCTTGTAGAAAACATAATAGGGGAAAATTGTTCAGAGGGCATCGAATATACAGTGTTCTGCAGCAGCAAGGACATGCCCGAAAGAATAAAGGAATACAAAGGAGCAAGGCTGAAGTATATTCCTCTGCGTGCCAATGGCATGCAGAGCATATTCTATGATATGGTTGCCATGATACGGAGCATGAGAAAATATGACACCATACTTGTATTAGGTGTGTCGGGGTGTATTTTCTTGCCTGTATTCAAGCTTTTCTGCAACAAGAGAGTAATAGTCAACATTGACGGACTGGAACACCGCCGTTCAAAATGGAAAGGCTGGGTACAGAAGTACCTGCGTTTCTCGGAACGTATGGCAATCAAGTTTGCCGATACAATCATTGCCGACAACCGTGGAATACAGGAGTATGTAAACCATGTATATAACGTGGATACCGAGCTTGTGACATACGGCGGCAACCATGTGCTGAGAGAAATCGGCGAGCAGCAGGAACAGGAGATTCTGGAAAGATACGGCATAACACAGGGAAACTACTCGCTTAGCATCTGCCGCATCGAACGCGAGAATAATTGCCACATGACCTTGGAAGCATTCTCATTCACGAACCAGAGACTGCTTTTCATCGGTAACTGGAACCATAACGATTACAGCAAGAAACTGAGGAAGAAATACAGCAAGTACAGCAACATCACCATGCTCAACAGTCTTTACGACCTGGATATATTGCATGTGCTGCGCAAGAATGCAAGATTCTATATCCATGGACACAGTGCAGGAGGCACGAATCCGTCATTGGTAGAGGCAATGTTCTTCGGGCGTCCTATTCTTGCCTATGATGTCCTTTACAACAATGCAACAACATTCCACAAGGCCAACTACTACAAGGATTCACAGGAGCTTAAGGCTCTTTTGGGCAAGGAGTTGCCGACCGGCGATGAGATGAAGGCTCTTGCATGGGAGCACTACACCTGGAACAAGATAGCCAAAGAGTACGAAGCGTTGTACTGACAAATGCAATGACAATAAAAACAGCTTCCGCAACCCGAACGGGCCGCGGAAGCTGTTTTTATTGTTTTCTCTCAAGTTCCTGAAGCTCCTCCATCTTCTTTGCTGCAAGGAACTCATATACTCCGCACAGATGCTCACGGACCTTGCCGTGGCCGAACTCATAGACCTTTGTCACCAGCCCGTCGAGGAAATCACGGTCGTGGCTCACACAGATTAACGTACCATCGAAGTCCTGAAGTGCCTGTTTCAATATATCCTTCGTCTTCAAGTCAAGGTGATTGGTAGGCTCATCGAGGATAAGGAGGTTCACCGGTTCAAGGAGAAGCTTCATGAGTGCCAGACGCGTACGTTCTCCACCCGAAAGCACCTTTACCTTCTTCGCGCTTGCCTCACCGCCGAACATGAATGCGCCCAGCAAGTCGCGTATCTTGTTCCTTATATCACCTTTGGCCACATCATCGATTGTCTGGAACACTGTAAGTTCCTCATCAAGCAACGAAGCCTGGTTCTGGGCAAAATAGCCTATCTGCACATTATGGCCGAGCTGCAGTGAGCCTTCATGCTCCAGTTCCTTCATTATACACTTCACAAGCGTTGACTTTCCTTCGCCGTTACGCCCTACGAAAGCGACCTTGTTGCCACGCTCAATAGTGAGTGTTGCACCGGAGAAGATCCTCTTCTCGCCGAAGGCCTTGCCTACACCTTCCATTATAACCGGATACTGGCCCGAACGCGGAGAGGGCGGAAACTTGAGCCTCAACGCCGATGTATCCTCCTCATCGACCTCGATTATCTCCAGTTTCTCAAGCATCTTCACGCGGCTCTGCACCTGCAGAGTCTTTGAGTAGGTTCCCTTGAATCGTTCGATGAAGTCCTTTGTCTCCTGAATCATCTTCTGCTGCTCTTCCCACTGCTTCATCTGCTGCTGACGGCGTTCGGCACGCAGTACAAGATACTGCGAGTAGTTTACCTTGTAGTCGTATATACGGCCCATAGTAACCTCTATGGTACGGGTGGTTATGTTATCGACGAACTTGCGGTCGTGGCTTATGACAACAACAGCCTTGCCGTTGTTTATAAGGAACTCCTCAAGCCAGCCGATAGACTCGATGTCGAGGTGGTTGGTAGGCTCGTCGAGCAGCAACACGTCGGGATTGCGCAACAGCATCTTGGCAAGCTCTATACGCATGCGCCAGCCTCCTGAAAACTCGCTCGTCTGACGTCCGAAGTCGCTTCGTTCAAAGCCCAGACCGAGAAGAGTCTTTTCTACATCCTCCTCAAAGTGGGTCATATCTATCGCATAAAACTTCTCGCTCTTGGTGGCAACCTCTTCAATGAGCGACATGTATTCGTCACTCTCATAGTCGGTACGGGTCGCAAGCAGATTGTTGAGCCTGTCAAGCTCGGCCTCCATCTCATAGAGATGGGCAAAAGCCTGCGAAGCCTCTTCGAAGACAGTACGCCCGTCCTCGGTCATGAGATGCTGAGGAAGATATGCTATAACGGTATCCTTTGGAGCCGAAACCGTTCCGCGTGTCGCATTACGCACGCCTGCAAGAATCTTCAGCAGGGTACTCTTTCCGGCACCGTTCTTGCCCATGAGAGCAATACGGTCCTTCTCGTTAATGACAAAAGATACGTCGCTGAACAGCGTAGTACCACCGAACTCGACAGCCAAACCATCTACTGAAACCATATATGAACTTGCTTTTTTCGTTTTGAGGTGCGAAGATACTCATTTTTTGGCAGATTTCATTACCTTTGAAGCAAGACTATGAACAGAACCATTATAAGAGAATGAAAAAACGTATAGTTATGGCAGGATTATTCCTGGGCATAGGCGCAGCAGCCTATTTTTCGGACAACGGACAGCAGATAGAGTACCCCGAAACAAAGAGAGTTGACACAACAGACGTATATTTCGGCACCGAGGTCGCCGACCCTTACCGATGGCTTGAGGACGACAACTCCGAAGAGACAGCGGCATGGGTGGAGGCACAGAACAAGGTGACACACGGCTACCTGGCACAGATACCGTTCCGCGAAGCTTTGAAGGAGAAGCTCACCGGCCTTGTCAATTACGAAAAGATGGGCATACCGTCATTCAGGAAAGGCAAGTACTACTTCTTCAGGAACGACGGTCTGCAGAACCAGAGCGTGCTATATGAGACCGATGATCTCAGCGGAGAGGCAAAGGTACTCCTCGACCCCAACAGTCTGAGTGATGACGGCACTGTCGCTCTCAGCAGAATATCGTTCAGCAAGGACGGCAAGTATCTTGCATACGTGATATCACGCAGCGGAAGCGACTGGAACGAGATATATGTAATGGACGTGGCTTCGCGCAAGGTTCTCGACGACCACATCATGTGGGCGAAGTTCACCGATGCGACATGGTGCGGAGACGGCTTCTACTACAGTGCATACGATGCCCCTGCCGACGGCAAGGGACTCTCGGCAAAGAACGAGTTCCAGAAAGTCTATTACCATAAGATAGGAACGCCACAAAGCGAGGACCGTCTGGAGTACATGAACCCGGAGCACCCGTTGCGTTTCTACTCAGTAACCATTACAGACGACGAGCGTTTCCTATGCCTTTATGAAAGCGACGGCGAGGGCAATGCCATATATGTAAAGGACCTGAACGCCGTCAAGCCCGAATATGTCTGCATTGCAAGCGATATGGCAAAGAACAACTTCGTAATAGACAGCGACGAGAAACGCATCTATATGCTCACCAACGAAGATGCACCGAACTACAAGCTTCTTGCATTCGAAATCGACAACCTTAAGGAGGGCATGCACAAGGAGATTATTCCGGAGGGGAAGAATCTGCTCGAAAGCGTATCATTCGCGCATGACAGGATGATTGTCACCTACATGGAGAACATAGCGCACCATGCATACCTTTACGACCGTGACGGCAACCGCCTGCGCGAAATTGCATTGCCTACAGTAGGTTCTGCAGGCTTCAGTGCCGACAAGGAGCACAAGGAGGTATTCTATGCATTCACATCATACACCTTCCCCGGAGCCATATACAAGTACGATCTCGACAGCGACAAGTCGGAACTTGTATTTACCCCGAAGGTGGATTTCGTTCCTGAGGAGTATGTTACCGAACAGCTCACATACCCCAGCAAGGACGGCACAATGGTAAACATGTTCGTGACTCACCGTAAAGGAATAGAGAAGAACGGAAAGAACCCGGTATTCCTGTACGGATACGGCGGATTCAACATAAGCCTGACACCGGGATTCAGCGCAATGAGGATTCCTTTCATACAGAGTGGAGGTATCTATGTGGTTGCCAACCTGAGAGGAGGCGGCGAGTTCGGAGAGAAATGGCACAAGGCAGGAACAAAGATGCAGAAGCAGAATGTGTTCGACGACTTCATAGCAGCAGCAGAGTACCTGATCAAGGAGGGATATACTTCACCGGAGCTCATTGCAATCAACGGCGGCTCGAACGGCGGACTTCTTGTGGGCGCAGTAGTCAACCAGCGTCCCGACCTCTTCGGGGTTGCAGTTCCGGAAGTCGGAGTTATGGACATGCTACGCTACCACACCTTCACCATAGGCTGGAACTGGGCAAGCGATTATGGCCGCAGCGACGACAGCGAAGAGATGTTCAAGTATCTCTTAGGATACTCTCCTTTGCATACGATAAAGAACGACGGCACAAGATACCCGGCCATATTGGTCACTACCGGCGACCACGACGACCGTGTGGTGCCTGCACACTCGTTCAAATATGCCGCTACGCTGCAGGCAAGCGACACCGGTGATGCTCCAAAGCTCATACGCATCGACAGCAAGGCCGGACATGGAAGCGGAAAGCCAATTGCAAAGGTTATCGAGGAACAGACCGACATATATGCATTCATAATGCATAATCTGGGAATGGAACTTGAATAGATTTATCGGATATCCGACAAAGCGGCCACAGTAACGGCCGCTTTTCTTTTACCCCGGAGAGTAAAGCAAAAAGGCCCCTTTCTTTGTTCTATGCTAAAAAAAGAATGAAAAAGGAGATTACGGGATATCTCTTCGACAAGACCGAAGAGTTCCTCTTGTATCTGGGACTGGAGCAACAGACTGTTGATAGGTTCGACACAGCCATAATGTGCGGTATTGTGGTAATATTCACATTTATTCTTGCAGAAATTATCTACAGGAGCCTGCTGTTTGTAATACGCCGAATAGTAAAGCATAGGAAATATGCATTCCTCACCAAAATGCTCGACTCGCACAGGCTTCGGAAACAGGTGTATATAGTGCCGCCTGTTATCATCAATGCCATGCTGCCTTTAATTGTTGCCGAAGGTACATTCCTTTTCGGTTACTTGGAACGCGTTGTTTGGCTATGGTTCACTATTGCGGTCGTAATGGCATTGAATGCTGTTCTTAATGCAGTTGGCGAATCGGCGTTCAGCAACAGCAAATACCACGACAGACCTATAAAAGGGTTTATACAAATAAGCAAAATTGCCGTTTATCTCATTGCTGTCATAGTGATAATATCAATACTTACCAACAAGTCGCCGCTATACCTTATAGGAGGTCTCGGAGCATTTGCTGCTGTGCTTATGCTTGTTGCCAAGGACAGCATAATGGGATTTGTCGGCGGCTTCCTGCTGCTTGAGAACGATATGGTGCGGCTCGGAGACTGGATAGAGATACCTGGAACAAGCATCAACGGGAACGTATTCGATATCTCGCTCACCATAGTAAAGGTACGCAACTGGGACAACACCATTGCCACGATTCCGCCATACTCGCTTATAAACAACAGTTTCATCAACTGGCGCGGAATGAGCGAAAGCGGTGGACGCAGGATTGCAAGAGGATATACCCTTAAGCTCGACAACATTAAACCTTGCAGCGACGGAATGCTAAGACGACTGAAAAAACTTGACCGGGAGCTGGCCGACTATATCAACAAGAAGATTGAACAGCAGATTCATGGCATTGCGAGGAACACAGCCAACCCCGAAGGCCTTGCAAACGGAAGTATAGACACCAATGCCGGGCTCTTCCGCGCATATGCCGACATGTACCTCCACCGTCACCCTATGATAAGAAAAGACATGCTTATTATGGTGCGAACACTTGAACCCAATGAGACCGGACTGCCGATACAGTTCTACTGCTTCACTGCCGACACCGACTGGAGCATATACGAAAGCATACAGGCCGAGATAATGGAACACTTCGCATCGGTCATGCCGCAGTTCGAGCTCTACCCTTTCCAGAGTGCAGGAGCACGTGACACCGTTATAAGCGGACTTCTTGAGGGACAGTACCCGATAGAACGCATAGACGGCATACCGTACAAGACATTCAAATAGACTCCTGCACATAAAAGACAAAAGGCGTGCATTATCTCCTGTTTTCATTAAAATAACGTCGGTTCGATATAAACTCGTTCAAATTGCGAACCTGTCATTTCGATGGAGCATAGCGACGAGAAATCTCAAAAACATTGCAAAAAAGAGATCTCTCACATACGTTCGAGATGACAAACACTATACAAACACACCAATTTATAGCGAAAATTTTATATCGAACTCAGGTTAAAATATACAAAACGGAGATTTCCGCCGACTGTTTTTATCCATTTTTCACTACCTTTGTACAACTTTATGTACAAAAAAATATAATATGACTAAGATTAAAGGGAACAATGTTCTCATAACAGGCGGCGCATCGGGCATAGGACGCATAATGGGCCGCATATCGCTTGAGAAAGGAGCACGTACGCTTGTCATCTGGGATATCAATGAGGAGAATATCGCCGCAACGGTCAAAGAGTTCAAGCAACTGGGCAATGTAAAAGGATACAAGGTTGATGTTTCGGACAGCAAGCAGGTCGTTGATGTGGCAACGGCAACCCGAAAAGAGTGCGGAGAGATAGACATTATCATCAACTGCGCCGGTATTGTTGCCAACAATGCGACCTTCGACAAGCAGAAAATAGAGGATATAGAACGTACAATGAAGATAAACTCTACAGCCCCAATGGTTGTAGCGCAGCAGTTCCTGCTGGGCATGATAGAACGCAACCACGGCCATATATGCAACATAGCATCGGCCGCGGGCATGATAGCCAATCCTCGCATGTCGGTATATGTAGCCAGCAAATGGGCTGTAATAGGCTGGAGCGACAGTGTACGCATCGAATTGAAGCAGATGAAGAGCAAGGTACGTTTCACGACCATTGCTCCCTACTTCATCAATACCGGCATGTTCGACGGCGTAGAATCGCGCTTATTCCCGATACTGAAACCGGAGCCGACAGCGAAGAAAATAATCAAGAGCATAGAAAAGAACCGGAACTTCAAGGGAATACCTTTCGGATACCACTTCATAAGATTCTGTCAGGCTCTGTTGCCGACCTCGATATTTGATTATATTTTTGGCGAAGTTGTAGGCATATTCCACGCAATGGACCACTTTACAGGCCGTCAGAAGACAAAGTAATTTATTATGACAACAAATACTCCAATAACAGAGATAAAGGAAATTATAGCAGCCCAGCGTACATTCTTTGCGAGCAATGCCACTCTTGAGCGCAAGTTTCGCAAGGAGCAGCTCAAGAAACTGCAGAAAGCACTCAAGGAATGGGAGAAGCCTCTATGCGATGCATTGTGGAACGACCTCCACAAATCGTACGAGGAGGCTATCATGACCGAACTGAGCATTGTCGCAGGAGAGATAAGGAACCACTTGTCGCACTTGCGAGGATGGATGAGGAGCCGCCGTGTATCGACACCGCTGAAGATGATGCCGTCATGCAGCCGTGTTGTAAGCGAGCCCCTCGGCAACACGCTTATTATCTCCCCTTGGAACTACCCTGTACAGCTGTTGCTGAATCCTCTGGTGGGAGCAATATCGGCAGGATGCACTGCTATCCTTAAGCCATCGCCTTATGTACCTGAGGTTTCGCGTGTAATAGGAGAAATGATTGCAGCTACATTCAACAAGGAGTATATTGCCGTAGTGCAAGGCAACCGTGAAGTCAACAGTGCGCTTCTCGAAGAACGGTTCGACATGATATTCTTCACCGGAAGCCCGGCACTCGGACGAAAGGTCATGGCTGCCGCATCAAAGAACCTCACACCAGTAGTACTTGAGCTGGGAGGGAAAAGCCCCTGTATAGTAGATGCCGATGCGGACATAGAGATTGCAGCACGCCGTATAGCATGGGGCAAGACACTGAATGCCGGACAGACCTGCATCGCTCCCGACTACCTGCTCATACACAGCTGCAGGCAGGAAGAGTTCATCAAAGCCTTCGCCAAAGCTCTCAAGAGGCTGCATGGCGAGAACATCAAGGCGAGCCGACATTATGTGCGCATAGTCAACGACAAGGCATTCCGGAGAGTGAGCGGCTATCTCAAAGAAGGCCGTATCGTACTTGGCGGAGAGTATGACGCAGAAGAGAGATACATTGCCCCTACACTGCTTGCCGATGTTGCAGAGAATGCCAACGTCATGCAGGAGGAGATTTTCGGCCCCATATTGCCGATGATTCCTTTCGACAACAGAGAAGAGGTCCTGAAATTCATCCGCGAAAGGGAAAAGCCTCTAGCTCTCTACTATTTCGGCAAGACCGGAAACGGCAAGGAGATTGTAAGACTCACTTCGGCCGGAGGCTCATGCATAAATGACACAATAATGCATATAGCCAACGAGAACATTCCGTTCGGTGGCGTAGGAAATTCGGGCATGGGACACTATCATGGCAGGCTGAGCTTCGATGCGTTCTCGCACAAGAGGTCCGTGGTAACCACCACTACCCTGCTCGATCTTCCGTTCCGTTACATGCCGTACAGGATGTTCGGGCTTGTAAAGCGACTGTTATAGGAAGCAGTTCTTGAAGAGGCTGCATATCTTAGTCAACGGTGAGACGAAGCCTGTCATTTCATTTAGAATACGCTTTGGCGAGAGAGTGTCGGCAAGTGCCGAGCCCCTTGCCAAAGCTCTTTTATATGCATCTCTACAGGCCTTGTCATTCTCCTTGCGTGCCAGCCTCAACGCTTTCAGTGTAGTTATTTTGCTATACATCTTCATCTTCTTCAACTCTTCTGTAGAACATTGCCATAAACCGCTTTACCATGCCATTAACAAACAACGGCACGCGCATCGCATACACTAGCAAGGCCAACGATACAAGAAAGAAAAAGGCGGCAAACAACGATGCCGGCAGCCCAATGAAAGGTGCAAGCACAAACACCAATGCCACAAGGAAAAAGAGCAATGCTATGAAGAGGAGCATGAAAACCACAAAACCGCACACCATATCCCCGAAAAGCAACGACATGCTTTCCACAAGCTGCAGCCTGTAGCTTTCAATACTCCTTTTCACAAACTCCTGTACATCCTTTGAGAGGTTCTCGAAATTCTCTCCAATACCCATATACTACTCCTTGATTGTTATATCGACTTTCTCTTCGGCACGGCAGTGACCGTCCTTGCACCTTACAAGAGTCTCGTCGATCTCCCTTTTCATGTCGTACAACTTGTTCTTGAGATCTCTCCTAAGCTCTTCTCCCTTTTTGGGGGCAAACATAAGAGCAATGGCTCCACCGGCCAACACACCTCCTGCAAAGGCAAATAAATGACACATTTTCATAATACAGCAATTTAAATGTATGACAAGACGGATTCCTCCAAAAGTATCGCAGCCAGAACTTTCTGAAGGTGCTCATGAGGCCTGTTTTTTCTGCCGGCATCAAAAACAGCTTCTCTTTCTTGCTCTTTATTGGCAAATGCACTACCTTTGGTTATCCGGTTAACTTATAAACAAAACAGAGATGAAAAAGTACGCAGCGTTTATATATTCTTTAGTCTTGATTAGTTTTTTTGCCTGCGGCAATGCAGATAGGAGAGGAACTTCAAATGAAGACACAGCTGTTGAAGAAGGCGTAGAAATTACCCCATTGGAGATTCATGAGGTTATGAAGCTCGATGAGAATGGAGCGGAATCACCGGCTCTCACTATTGACATATCCCTTTCTACAATAAAGGCGAAAGAGAAAGAGGCTACGGACAATATCAACCAGGCTATTGCCTACACGCTGTTCGAGAGCGACAGCAGCGACATCAAGGGTGCATGCATTGAGTTCATAGCCAACTGCAAGAATGAATACATGGAGATGAAGCCGGACTATATAAACAGCCGAAGCGATGCTCCGTGGTTCAACAACTACTACAACATGAGCTGCGAAGTGGAAACCGGCTACAAAGGGATATTGAACTACGTAATATTCAACGAGGTATATACCGGTGGGGCACACCCTAACAGCTATTATACAGCTCTTAACTTCGATACATCCACAGGCAAGGAGGTTGTGTTGCAGGAGATATTCAAGAACGACTGGGAGACACGTGTTACACAGGAACTTGTTGTGGAACTGGCCAACCACTTCAAGGTTGAACCCGTAACAGAGGTTGTTGTACGCGGATACCTCATAAATGATTTCTACATCTCGAATAACTTTATCCTGGGCAAGGATAAGATAACATTCATATACAACAGATATGACATAGCTCCATACGCAGCTGGAGAGATTATGCTCGATATTGAATACAACAGACTGAAAGACGTACTCAAGTAATGGACAGGATATTAAAGTATTTCCCAAGAATAAGCGATAGGCAGAAAGAGCAGTTTGAAGCTCTTTATGGACTCTATTCCGACTGGAACAGCAAGATAAACGTTATTTCACGCAAGGATATCGGAAATCTTTATCTTCACCATGTGCTCCATTCTCTTGCCATAGCGAAATATATCACTTTCAAACAAGGAACAACAATCATGGACATGGGATGCGGAGGAGGATTTCCCGGCATTCCGCTTGCCATAATGTTCCCCGATGTACAGTTCCATCTTGTTGACAGCATCGGCAAGAAGGTGCGCGTAGCAGGCGAGATAGCCAAGACCATCGGATTGGAGAATGTACGCACAAGCCATAGCCGCGCCGAGGAGATAAAGGAGAAGTACAGCTTTGTCGTGAGCCGTGCAGTAATGCAGCTGCCCGACCTTGTAAAGATTTGCCGCAAGAACATCTCCACAAAGCAGGAGAATGTATTGCCTAACGGCATTATATGCCTTAAGGGCGGAGACATGACAGCTGAGACACAGCAGTTCAGGAACAGTTGCGAGATTACGGATGTAAGCTATTGGTTTGATGAAGAGTATTTCAAGGACAAAAAGGTTGTTTACGTTCAGATATAATAGAATATGGAAATCAGAACATTCATCGTCAACCCCATTCAGGTAAACTGCTATCTTTTGTGGGACGAGACAGACGAGGCTCTGCTGATAGACTGCGGTGCCTGGTTCCCCGAAGAACGTGAGAAGATATACCGTTTCGTGCAGAGCAACGGACTGACGGTAAAACACTATCTGAACACTCATCTGCACTTTGACCACATATTCGGCAATGCATTTGTTGAGGAGAGATTCGGTATCAAGGCTGAGGCCAGCGATGCCGACTGGCAATGGGCCGAAAATATAAAGGAGCGCGTTGCACGCTTCGGCATAACATACGAAGAGGAGGTTCCGGCACTTGGACGCGTGCTGAAAGACGGCGACGAAATTCTGTTCGGCAATCAGCGTGTCATAGCCATTGCAGTGCCGGGACATTCACCGGGCAGCCTGGCATATCATATACCGGAACAGAAAGCAATTTTCACCGGTGACGCGCTGTTCCATCAGAGCATCGGACGTACCGATTTCCCCGACAGCAACCATAACCAGCTTCTTACAGCCATAAGGGAAAGACTCTTTACACTACCCGACGACACGATTGTTTATCCCGGTCATGAGGAGAAGACGACAATAGGTTTCGAGAAGGAATACAACATGTTCTTCAAGTGATATTAACAATAAATGGGCTGCCGGTTTGCAGCCCATTTATTGTTATATTATCTATATCGTCATCTTTTCCCGACTTTCATACTCGCTTTTACAAGGTATGCAATCAGCAACAGATAGGCAACAATGGCAACAGCCTCGCTCAGCGGATTGCCAAGCCACTCCTCGTTGACCATATTTATACCGCCGAAGCGCATTGCAGCGCTTACAACACCCATAAGTGCACCTCCGGCAATGAAGCCCGATGCAAGCAATGTACATTTCTCACCGCGCTCACTGTTCAAAGCGGCATCCTTGCTGCGCGTTGTCACATACCAGTTTATGAGACCGCCCACCAATAGAGGAAGGTTCAGCTCAAGAGGAATGAACATACCCAAGGCAAATGCCAATGCCGGTATCTTGAAGAATGTCAGTACCAATGCCAGAACCGCACCGATGCCGTAAAGAAGCCAAGGTGCTCCCACGCCGTTCATCAACGGGTCGATGACTGCTGCCATTGCGTTGGCCTGAGGCGCAGCAAGCTCACCGCTGGTAAAACCGTATGTCTTGTTGAGGATTATTATAACACCTGCCACTGTTGCTGCTGAGACAAGTGTTCCCAGGAACTTCCATGTCTGCTGCTTTGCAGGAGTGCTTCCGAGCCAATATCCTATCTTAAGGTCAGTAATGAAACCGCCGGCCATTGAGAGTGCTGTACAAACCACACCGCCCATAATGAGTGCAGCAACCATGCCCGAAGAGCCCTTAAGGCCTACAGCCACCATTATTACAGATGCCAGGATAAGCGTCATAAGTGTCATTCCCGATACAGGGTTAGAGCCTACTATGGCAATGGCATTGGCGGCAACGGTCGTGAAAAGGAAGGATATTACAGCTACAAGCAACACAGCCACGAGACTATGCAGGATATTTCCATTCATTACATCGAATACAAAGAATGCAAGAACCATAAGCAGTGTGAATACCGAGCCGAAAAGAACCACCTTCATTGAAAGGTCCTTCTGGGTACGCTCTACAGCCTCGCTGCTCTTCTTGCCGCCTATTTCACGCGATGCAAGCCCTACGGCACTCTTTATTATGCCCCATGACTTGAAGATGCCTATCACGCCCGCCATGGCAATGCCACCGATACCGATGCTCTTCGCATACTCCTTGAATATCATTTCGGGCGACATCTCACCGACTGCCACATTGATAGCCGGATTCCAGGCATTCAATATCTCGTCACCGAAAAGAAGCCCCATGCCGGGAATTATAAGCAACCATACGGCCAACGAACCTGCACAGATTATTATCGCGTATTTAAGGCCGATGATGCATCCCAGACCGAGCACTGCGGCACCAACATTTATCTTGAGCACAAGCTTTGCCTTGTCGGCAAGCAGCTCGCCCCAGCCAACGATGCGTGTTGTCACATTCTCGTTCCACCAGCCGAAAGTTGCCACTATAAAGTCGTACAAGCCGCCTATAAGACCGGCAACAAGCAACGGTTTCGCCTGGCTTCCGCCCTTCTCGCCGGAGATAAGCACCTGGGTACTTGCTGTAGCCTCCGGGAAAGGATATTCGCCATGCTTCTCTTTTACAAAATACTTGCGGAACGGAATGAGGAACAGTATTCCCAATATGCCGCCGAGCAATGAACTGAGAAACATCTGCATGAAGTTTACAGTCATGTCGGGATACTTGCTCTGCAAGATATAAAGTGCCGGAAGCGTAAAGATTGCGCCAGCCACTATCACACCGGAGCTCGCACCGATAGACTGTATTATCACGTTCTCGCCAAGTGCCCCTTTGCGTTTGGCAAGGCTTGACACGCCCACTGCAATGATTGCAATAGGAATGGCAGCCTCAAATACCTGACCGACTTTAAGGCCAAGATATGCCGATGCTGCAGAAAAAAGGACAGCCATTGCTATACCCCATGCCACCGACCAGAAATTCACTTCGGGATACTGTTTGTCAGGCGACATCAACGGGCGGTACTCTTCACCCTTTTCAAGAGGACGGAATGCGTTTTCGGGCAATCCCGCCGGTTTTTCATTCTCGTTTTTCATTATTATTGCGTTTATCTAAAATTCTGCTCTACGATGAGCTGCACGAGACGGCCGCCCATAGTCTTGTAGTCACTCCAATGCGAAATGCCGCCCTTGACATTGTCGGCACCGGCAAAATCCATGAAAATGATGCCCAACGATGCTCTTTCCGAAACCTTGCGCTTGCTTAGAAGATCGACAAGGATAGGATGCAGTGCAGCTGCATTCTGCTTGTATCCGGAAGTTGTTGCAACAGGGCTTACTCCAAGCCATGTGCTGCAGTAACCGCTGAGGAAATTGACAGTCCATACATCCTTTTGGGCCTTGCCGGCAAGAGTAATGAAGTTAAGCACAGCTGTACATTTGGCATAGCGTTTTGCATCATCGGTGGGTGCATAATAGTCCTGTAACTGCAGACGTACACTCTCACCGTTCAGGTACGACGTTATGCGTGCATCGGCTGTTCCCTTGTCATCGTGTGTCCATCCGGACACGATTCCGCCCTTATCGGTGCCGGTATATGCATTACGGCTGATTATAAGAATCTTACCGCGCAGGTCACCTACAGTCATGCCGGGAACGAATGCCGCAGCCTTATCTCCGAGAGCCTCTATCGCGTCACCTACAAGAGAGGGCCATAATTTTCGGCCTGAGTTCTTTTCGGCTTCAACCTCTTCGCGAAGGAACACGACTGCAAACTCGCTGGGATTCTCGTCTATCTTCCGGGCAAGAATCTCAAGAGCCTTGCCGAATGTCACTTTTGTTTTTATGGTTCCATGGAAAATGCGGAGTTCCTTGTCGTCGTATGCAGGACGAAGGTCAAATGCACGCACGCCGCAGTCCCACATCTCTGCAAGCTTCAGGCTCTGTGTCTTGCCGAAACCGCCGACAAACAGCAAGCCCTCGCCTGTAGCGGCATCATGTGCGCCGGGAAGAGAGAGTTCCGAAACGAGACGGTTATCCTCTATAGAAGCCAGCCATTTGCTGCCTTCGAACGACTGCGCCGTGAGCATGGTGCTGAAGACGCATAACAGGAATAGAAAAGTAAAGCGTAGGTTTTTCATTGCAATATCAACGTTTTTATAACTCATATTAAAATGCAGAAGGGCATATCAGTCATACGTTCCCTATTGTGCAAATATAATACATTTTATTCTAATCGTTGAGAGAGAATAGAGAATAACTTTTCCAGAATTTATGCCTAAAGAGTTTGTATTGTAAAAGCATGGTGTTATTTTTGGGAAACTTTTAAATAGACGATATGTACAAACAGATTTTATTTATCCTCGCTGCAGCAATGATGCTGTCGGGATGCGAAACGAAGAAGGAGGCAAAGAGCGACCTGCAGAAAATGAACCTCGAAGGAAGAATCTCTAAAGTTGTAATCGCAACAAGTTCGGCAAGATTTGCAAAAGGCAGTGTAAGACTTGCCAAAACGACAACGGACAAGAATCACTACAACTATATAATGGAGTTCAACGAAGACGGGAATATCGTCAACAGCAGAACCATCAACCATAGGATGAAGACGGTAAATGAGGTTAATTACGAATACGACGGAAACAAACGTCTGATAAGCGAGACCCATTTAAATGGAGAAGGCATTGAAAAGAAGAAACTATATGAATATAGCGGAGATAACTTGATATACATAAGGACAGAGGACGGACACGCCAGCGAAATTGGCAGACAGGTATTTGAATACGATGGAGACAAGATTATAAAGAAAGAAGAGTACAAAAATGGAGTGTTGGTGTCAAGCGACACCCTTTTGAGCAAAGAGGATGGCTATGAAGCATGGGAACATTCAGATGAGAACGGAATAGTAAACCATGAATTCATCTATGAAAACGGATTCCTCAAGGAGGCTATATGCGGCGATGTCTCACACCTCTTCGAAAGAGACGAAAAAGGCAACATCACAAAAGCCTATAACGCATCGGCTTCACCCGAAGGTTACGATGTTCTTGAGAGCAAGTCAAAAGATGGTGTACAATCATATAAATACAAATTTGACAAGCGCGGCAACTGGAAATCAAAGACCGAATATTACGGTGAGGAAGGAGTAGTGAAATTTGTAATATCACGCAAGATATTCTACGAAGACAAGGACGAGAAGTAAAATCAAAAAACCATTGCCTTTTACACTTGTTTTTCATGTTTTAAGGAAATAAATCAGATATATCAATATGTACGATTTGGCAATTATTGGCGGCGGCCCTGCCGGTTATGTGGCTGCCGAGAATGCAGGAGCAAAAGGCCTGAAAGTAGTTCTGTTCGAGAAACGCGAACTTGGCGGCGTATGCCTCAACGAAGGGTGCATCCCTACAAAGACACTGCTTTACAGTGCTAAGATGTATGACCATGCGACAGGAGGCAAGAAGTATGGAATAACCGCCGGTGAGGTTACATACGAGTACAAGAAGATTGCCGACCGCAAAACAAAGGTAGTACGCAAGCTTGTAGCCGGAATAAAGATGAAGATGGAAGCGCACAATGTAGAGGTAGTACGTGGTGAGGCATTCATCAACAGCGGTGACGAGAATGCTGTATCCATCAGTTGCGGTGAACAGACATACGAGGCTGCCAGACTGCTGATATGTACCGGAAGCGAAGCTTTCATACCACCAATACCAGGCATAGAGGGGAATACATCAGTTTTGACAAACCGCGAAATTCTTGCGCTCACCGAGGCTCCGGAGAGCCTTGTCGTGATTGGCGGCGGTGTAATAGGCATGGAGTTTGCAAGTTTCTGCAACAGTTTGGGAATTCCTGTAACGGTAATTGAAATGCTTCCGGAAATCCTTGGCGGAATGGACAAGGAGATTAGCGGAATGCTCCGTGCAATATATGCAAAACGTGGTATCAGGTTCTGCATGCAGTGCAAGGTTACACGAATTGAAGGCAACATTGTACACTTCACTGACGCTGAAGGCAATGAACAGCAGGCCGAAGGTGACAAGATTCTGATGAGCGTCGGCCGCAGGCCTGTACTTTCGGGCTTCGGGCTTGAGAACATCGCGGTAGAGACAGAGCGGGGCATAAAGGTAAATGACACAATGCAGACAAGCATGCCTAACGTATATGCAGCAGGAGACGTTACCGGCTTCTCGCTTTTGGCGCACACTGCAAGCCGTGAGGCCGAAGTGGCTGTAAACAACATGCTCGGCATTGAGGACCGCATGGAGTACAATGCCATACCGGGCGTTGTATATACCAACCCTGAGGTGAGCAGCGTAGGGCTCACCGAGGAGCAGGCAGAGAAAGAGGGTATTGAATACAAACTGTACAGGTTGCCAATGACATACGCAGGCCGCTTTGTCGCTGAAAACGAGGGACAGACAGGCCTATGCAAGGTTATAGCGTCGAAAGAGAATAAAGTGCTTGGCGTACACATGTTGGGCAACCCCTGCAGCGAGTTCATCTGCGCTGCATGCATGGCCATAACGAACGGGCTCGGCATCGAGCAGTTGCGCCGTACAGTGTTCCCACACCCTACAGTAAGCGAGATTCTGAAAGAAGTTGTATTCTGATACAGAACGTCAAACACTAAATGGACTGAAAAGTAGAATTTTATATAAAAAGGAAGAAGTTCTTGCCAATTCCTTAGGTTTGTTCGATAAAAAGCAATTATTTTGCTTAATAAAAGAAAACTGCGAAGATGAGAGAGACAAAAGTGAAGCCGGCAAACGGCAAACTGGGTGTAATGTGCGTCGGACTTGGCGCAGTGACGACTACAACTATCATAGGTACCTTAATGGCACGCAAGGGGCTTGCGAAGCCCGTTGGCTCATTTGCATGCGAAGGCATCATGAGATTAGGCAAAGGCAAAGAGAAATGCTACAAGGAGGTTAAAGACATAATTCCTATTGCCGCTCTTGACAACATCGTATTCGGAGCATGGGACATATATGAAGATGATGCTTACGATGCAGCTATCAAGGCCGACGTGCTCAAGCAGAGAGACATCGACCCGGTAAAGGATGAACTTCGTGCAATTCGCCCCTACAAGGCACTTTTCGACAAGAGCTATGCAAGCAACATAGACGGGCCTAACGTCAAGAAAGGCGGCAGCCGTTGGGAGCTTACAGAACAGCTACGCGAGGACATACGCAGTTTCAAGGAGCAGAACGGCTGCGAACGCGTAATCGTTATATGGATAGCAAGTACCGAAAAGTTCATTCCGCGCAACGACGAGGTACACGGCAGCGTTGTCGCATTCGAGGCTGCAATGAAAAATGACGACAAGGCAAACATTGCCCCAAGCATGTGCTATGCGTATGCGGCAATGCGTGAGGGATGCCCCTTTGTAATGGGTGCACCTAACCTGTGTGTTGACATACCTGCTATGTGGGAACTTGCAGAGGAGACCAGAACGCCAATCACCGGCAAGGACTTCAAGAGCGGACAGACAATGATGAAGACCGTACTTGCTCCTGCATTCTTCACACGTCAGTTAGGCGTGACAGGCTGGTTCTCCACCAACATACTGGGCAACCGCGACGGTGTGGTTCTCGACAACCCTGAGAACTTCGAGACAAAAAGACGCAGCAAGACATCGGCATTGGAGAACATTCTCGACAGCGATGTTTATCCTGAGCTATATTCCGATATGTACCATAAGGTACGTATAAACTACTACCCTCCACGCGGTGACGAAAAGGAGAGCTGGGACAACATCGACATATTCGGCTGGATGGGCTATCCCATGACAATAAAGGTCAACTTCCTCTGCCGCGACTCAATATTGGCAGCTCCATTGGTGCTCGACCTCATACTGTTCAGCGACGTGGCACTGCGCGCAGGAGAATACGGCATACAGGAATTCATGTCGTTCTACTGCAAGGCTCCTATGCACAAGGACGGAGAGAAACCTGTGCATGACCTCTTCAAGCAATTCGCAATGCTGAAGAACAAGATTCGGGAGTTTGCCGGGTACGAGGCAGACCAGGAGCTCGACTAAAAGAATACAGGAATATGCAACAATCGCCCGATTGTTGCATATTTTTCGTATATACACAAAAAAACAGAATAAAATATAAGGATAATTGTTTAAATATACCTATTTTTGCAAGTCAAAAGAATAAATATGCAATTATGAAAGTAAAGAACTCACGTCTTGAAGCTATCCGTCTCATTTTATCCACAAAAGATGTAGGAAGCCAGGAGGAGCTGCTGAACGAGCTTGCAAAAGAAGGATTCAAACTCACCCAAGCGACTCTGTCGCGCGACCTTCACCAGCTGAGGGTCGTGAAATCGGTTGGAGTACAGGGCGGCTACCGTTA
This sequence comes from Bacteroidaceae bacterium, assembly GCA_017522915.1. GTDB lineage: Bacteria > Bacteroidota > Bacteroidia > Bacteroidales > Bacteroidaceae > HGM04593. The sequence continues at coordinate 22,692 of JAFWXX010000003.1, read as the reverse complement.
TGTATTGCCGCGTTCGAGCCAATACAGGCACGATGGAGCACAAGGCGATGTACGCCCGGTAACGCCACAGGCCGACATGACAGGCTACCAGTCTATAAAGTTTTCGGGCAACATAGCCGTAATACACACAAAGCCAAGCTATGCAGGCACGTTGGCATACAATATAGACAACTGCGATTTTGCCGAAATTATCGGTACAATTGCCGGTGATGATACCGTGATGCTTGTTATGGCAGAAGGGACAAGCAGAACTGCTGTATTGAGAGCGTTGAGAACAATTATACCTAATATTTGAATAGGATGAAAGGGATTGATGAAATAGATGACGGCATAGAGGTCATCATCGCCAATGCTTCGCATGAGAAGTATGTCGATGAGATTCTCGATACCATAAGCGCAGCAGCAAAAGTACGCGGTACAGGAATTGCCAGGCGCACACATGAGTATGTTGCACAGAAGATGAAAGAGGGCAAGGCTATAATCGCGCTTGCAGGAGAAGAATTCGCCGGGTTCTGTTATATCGAGAGCTGGGGCAACAAGCAGTATGTAGCCAATTCGGGACTTATAGTAAGAGAGAAGTTCCGCGGGCACGGCCTTGCGAGAAGAATAAAGAAAAGAGCTTTCAAGCTTTCACGCGAGAAATGGCCCGATGCAAAGCTGTTCGGACTGACAAGCGGCGGTGCAGTGATGAAGATAAACACCGAACTGGGATACGTACCTGTCCCGTTTTCGGAACTGACCGATGATGAGGCGTTCTGGAAAGGATGCCAGGGTTGCGTGAACCACGATGTCCTGCTTCGTACAGACAGGCGGTACTGCATTTGTACGGCAATGCTGTACGACCCGGCCGTACATGAGAAGAAGAACTGATTACATAACGAATATACATAGCACCATATATGGAGAAGAAAAAGGTTGTTGTTGCATTCAGCGGTGGACTGGACACTTCGTTCACTGTAATGTACCTTGCCAAGGAGAAAGGTTATGAGGTATATGCTGCATGCGCGAACACTGGAGGGTTCAGCCCGGAACAGCTGAAACAGAATGAGGAGAACGCATATAAGTTGGGAGCAAAGGAGTATGTGACAATTGATGTTACAAGGGAATATTACGACAAGAGTCTGAGATATATGATATACGGAAACGTGCTGCGCAACGGCACATATCCGATATCGGTATCTTCGGAGAGAATATTCCAGGCATTGGCTATCGCACGCTATGCGAATGAGATTGGAGCTGATGCCATTGCACACGGTTCTACCGGGGCCGGGAATGACCAAATACGCTTCGACATGACATTCCTTGTATGCTCACCTGGCGTTGAGATAATAACATTAACACGCGACATGACACTTACACGCGAGTTTGAGGTCAACTATCTTAACGAACATGGCTTCAAGGCCGACTTTGCAAAACTCAAATACTCATATAACGTAGGTTTATGGGGAACATCAATCTGCGGCGGAGAGATTCTTGACTCTACGCAAGGGTTGCCGGAAAGCGCGTACCTGAAACAGGTAGAGAAGGAGGGTGAAGAGGAGTTGCGACTGACATTCCGCAACGGAGAACTCAAGGCTGTAAACGGCAAGGAGTATGATGACCCTATCAAGGCAATTCTGACAGTAGAGGAGATTGGTGCGGCATACGGAATAGGACGCGACATGCATGTAGGCGACACAATCATAGGCATCAAGGGACGTGTAGGCTTTGAGGCTGCAGCCCCAATGCTGATAATTGCCGCGCACAAGTTCCTGGAGAAATACACCCTTAGCAAATGGCAACAGTACTGGAAAGACCAGGTTGCAAACTGGTATGGCATGTTCCTGCATGAGAGCCAATACCTTGAGCCTGTCATGCGCGACATCGAGGCAATGCTTGAAAGCTCGCAGCGCAACGTGACCGGAACTGCAATACTGAAACTGATGCCGAAGCATTTTGAGACCGTAGGTGTAGATTCTCCGAACGACCTTGTAAAGAACAAGTTGGGAGAATATGGCGAGGTACAGAAAGGCTGGAGTGCCGAGGATGCCAAAGGATTCATCAAGGTTACATCCACGCCGCTTCGTGCATATTATGCCAATCACCCCGACGAGAAAATATAACTATATACCATTATGATAAAAGTAGGAATTATTGGAGGTGCCGGATATACAGCCGGTGAACTTATACGCTTGCTTGTGTGGCACCCCGAAGTGGAAATCAAGTTCATACATAGCAACAGCAATGCCGGAAACCGCATTACGGACGTTCATGCAGGGCTCCTTGGAGAGACAGACCTGATGTTTACGGACGAAATGCCTTTCGAGGAGATAGACCTTCTCTTTCTCTGCTCGGCACACGGCGATTCCCGAAAGTTCATGGAGAGCCACGCACTGCCCGACGAGTTGAAGGTGATAGACCTCTCTATGGACTACCGCATAAAGGGGCACGACCATGACTTCATCTACGGACTGCCGGAACTTAACCGCCGCAACACATGCAAGAGCCGTTACGTTGCCAATCCAGGATGCTTCGCGACATGCATCGAACTTGGATTGCTGCCCTTGGCTAAGGAGCATCTGCTTAAGGGTGACATCTCGGTCAATGCCATAACAGGCAGCAGCGGTGCAGGCGCAAAGCCTACTACAAACACTCACTTCAGCTGGAGGAACAACAATATAAGCATATACAAGCCGTTTGAGCATCAGCACATGCCGGAGATAATGCAGAGCATAAAGCAACTGCAGCCCGATTATGACGGCGAGATAGACTTCATACCGTACCGCGGAGACTTCCCTCGCGGCATATTCGCAACGTTGGTGGTAAAGTGCGACCTTGACATACAGACTCTTTACAAGCTTTATGAGAGCTACTATGAACGCGACTCGTTCACCCACATAGTGAACAAGCCTGTAGATCTCAAGCAGGTCGTAAACACGAACAAGTGCCTTATACACCTTGAGAAGCATGGCAACAAACTGCTGATAACATCTGTAATCGACAACCTCCTTAAGGGAGCGAGCGGCCAGGCGGTACATAACATGAACCTTCTGTTCGGGCTTGCCGAAACAGTGGGCCTGCAACTGAAGCCTTCGGCATTCTAACTATAGAAAGAGATGAAGCTATATGATGTTTACCCGCTCTTTGATGTAAACATTATCAAAGGAGATGGATGCAGGGTTTGGGATGACAAAGGTACAGAGTATCTCGACCTCTATGGAGGGCATGCTGTGATTTCAATCGGGCATGCTCATCCGAAGTATGTGGAAAAGATAAGCAAGCAGGTTGCAGAACTGGGGTTCTACTCCAATTCGGTAATAAATGCCCTGCAGCAGAGAGTTGCCGAAAAGATAGGACGCATAAGCGGTTATGAGGATTATAGCCTTTTCTTTATAAACTCAGGAGCAGAGGCCAACGAGAATGCACTGAAGCTTTCGTCGTTCAAGAACGGCAAAAAGCGTGTAATAGCCTTTAAAAAGGCTTTCCACGGGCGTACTTCGCTTGCAGTAGAGATTACCGACAACCCTGGAATAATCGCGCCTATAAACGCAAACGGACACACCACATATCTGCAACTCGGCGACATCGAAGGTGTGCGTTCTGAGATTGCGAAAGGTGACGTTACAGCAGTGATAATAGAGGGTATTCAAGGAGTAGGTGGCATACAGATACCATCGGATGAATTCCTGCAGGAATTGCAGATGACTTGCAATGAGACCGGAACCACACTTATACTTGACGAGATACAGAGCGGTTGCGGACGAAGCGGAAAGTTCTTTGCACACCAATGGGCCGGCATAAGGCCGGACATCATAACGCAGGCAAAGGGTATCGGGAACGGTTTTCCCATTGGAGTTGTACTCATAAGCCCTAAATTCGAGCCTGTATATGGCGAGCTGGGCACTACGTTCGGCGGAAACCACCTCGCATGTGCTGCAGCAGAAGCAGTAATTGATGTAATGGAAGAGGAGAGACTCCTGGAAAACGCGAACAGTGTGGGCAACTTCCTTATGAAAGAGCTCAGAGGCCTTGAAGGCATTAAGGAGGTACGTGGACGCGGACTTATGATTGGCATTGAATTTGAGGAACCGATAAAGGAGATACGCCGAAGGCTTCTGTTCGAGGAGCACGTCTTTACCGGAGTCAGCGGGACGAACGTCATTCGCCTCTTGCCGCCGCTCACATTGACAATTGAACAGGCTGCAGAATTCATCGACAGATTCAAGAGGGTAATATAAATATCAAATTAAGCGGTCAGCTGACCGCTTAATTTGTATTACAGACTCAACCACTCTTCCGGATTGAGGGTCTTCTTTTCGAGACGTATCTGGAACAGCATACGCGGATTGCCGTCCTTGGCATCGGGCGCAATCTCTCCTATAATATCACCGGCCTTTATGTTGCTACCGCCCTTAACACGTATGTTCTTGAGATTACAATATACCGAAATGTACTTTCCATGACGAACCAGGACAAAAGCATAGTTGCCTGAGCCGAACACAGCCGTAACCTTTCCGTCGAAGATACAGCGTGCCTTTGCACCCTTGTTGCCCTCAAAGGTTATACCGCCGGTATTTATAGGGACATTACCCTTGCCCGAAATGGCATTCTTCACTCCGAACCTTTCAACCAGAAGATAAGGCCCAGTGATAGGAACCGGCAACTTCTTCCTGTTCTTTTCGAAAGAACCGGTCATGGCAACAACACCTTCATCCTCCTTATACGCGGTACTGCCCTTTGAAGGTTCACCCTTGCCCGACTTCTTTGCGGCACGACGCTTTGCCTCACGCTCTGCGGCCAATGCCTTCTCTATCTCACGTTCAATAGACTTATTGAGTTTATTAAGGTCATTGCGTTTCTTCTTCAGTTCCTTCTCTACCTTTCTGTACTCTTTCTGCAACTCCTTCACGATAGCACGCTGCTTGTTTTCCAGACCTTGCAGCTTTGTACGTTCTGCTTCAAGGGTTGCAAGGCTCTCCTTCTTGGCCTTTCGTACAGCCTCAAGTTCGGAACGTTTCTTCTCCAGCGTTCCTATCTTTACTTTCAGGCTGTCGGCCAGGACCTTGTGAGCATCCATATACTCCTTTACATACCTGTACCGGCGAAGCATCGTATTGAAATCGTTGCCGGAGAAGATGAACATCAGCTTGCTGTTGAAACTGCTGTACTTGCGGGCACGGCGAAGAGCCTCGGCATATTCGCTGCGCGACTTGCTGACCTGACCTTGCAACATATCCTTCTCACGGTTCAGTATCCTGATTTCACCATTTATAATCTTCACTTCCTCATTAATGAGGCCTATGAGCTTCTTACGGTCGTTTATCTTAGCTGTTACAATATCAAGATTAGCAAGTTTGCTGTTGACATCCTTTTTTGAAGAGAGCAGAATCTTCTCCTTCTCGGCAATATCCTTACGCAGTGTACCGGCCTTCGCACGCATCTCCTTGATTGACGTGTTCTGGGCAAAGGCATTGCCGGCTGCAAAGAAAAGCAACATGAGGAGTGGCAATAGATATGCAAACAGAGTGTTCTTCATATAACAGTTACAGCAGATTTAATCATTATGGTCATTCAAGTGATTTAAGCAGGTCAAGAGCCTCTTCCCTCTTATAGCCCGATGATACCTTTCTTGGCGAGAAGTCAAATTCCGAAGCCGACACTTTACTCATCTTTAGCAGCAGAGAGAGATTCTTTCCTGCTCCTTCAAGAGAAAGAGACATTGTACGCGGGAACGGGACACTATCGAGTTCCTCAAAATCCTGATAAGAACATACTACCTTTGCGCCATTATGGTACACGCCTTCGCTTCTGACAAGATTTGCAGTTAGCTTATCGAACAAAAAATGGTAAACCACCCCCTTATGCTCCTTTGTAGAGACTCTCACCGAATCTCCGACTGCCTCAATATCCATAGTATTCAAGCATTCGGCAACCGGCCTCCCATCGGGAGAGAACATCCGGTTCAGAAAAAGCGACTCAAACAAGCCGTAATCAATCCCTGTCTTTTGCAGAAATGCGACATCGGCATAAGGGAGTTCGGAATACTCTTTTCCAACCTTATTTATTACACGCATGTTTGCCGGCAAGAACTCAAGGCAGGCAACCTCCATCAGGCCAAAAGCCGTAATGCCCAATTGCACTCCTTCACCTTTCTTTATACGCAAGGTTCCGCCTGCCGAAACGCTTTTTCCGTCAATATCGACCGACAAACGGGTGTTTGCTGATATACTGCTGTGTCCGGTCCTCATTGACGGGGACTCTGCCACAAGCCCGGAAAGTGCAGCACCGTCATCCGCTGCTGATGAACGTGCAATCTGCTTCTTGGATGAACAGCCGGCAAGCAACAGAACAGCGAAAAGCAAGAGCAAGTATATGCTATTTCCTCGGTTTCTTCTCATTGTAGTAACGGCGTTTCTTTATTTTTTTCTTGAGGAGCTTCGAGTCATCACCGCTCTCCTGAGCCTTTAACCAGAACTCCACTGCCTTGTCGATATTTCCGCACTTTGCATAAATGTCACCGCAATGGAGATACTCGACAGCACTCTTTTCACTGTCCAGTGTCATAAGTTTGTCGGCGTATGCACGGGCCTCCTCATATCTCTCCAGCATGAACAGAACCCAAGCGTATGTATCTACATATATCGGATTGTCCGGATCTTCATCTATGGTTTTCCTGCTCATTTCCAAAGCACGCTGAAGGTCCCTTCCCTCCAGCGAGAGATAATAGGCATAATTGTTCAGCACATTGATGTTTGACGGATTATATACCAGAGCCGAATCATACGCTTGCATGCACTCATCCATTCTCCCGAATTCGTGGTAAGTATCACCCAGTTGCATGAATACCGTTGAAACAATCTCGTATGAGCTCTCCTCGGAACGGCGTGCAAGCCCCTTGCTGTATATATCTATACACTCCTCTTTTCTACCCAGAAGATAGCATGCGACACCTTTGTAATAGTAAAGTTCCAGCAAGTCGGGAAGATACATCATAGCATTGTCGGCATACTTCACAACAGCCTCATAATCATTTCTTTCTGCTGCAAATACCAACATCTGCAACATCGAGGCACGATGCTCAGGGTCTATTTGAAGCAGTTTCTCAAGCACCGGAACTATGCTGTCCTGTGGAGCTTTACGGTAATTCATGTACTGCACGTAGAACTCAGCCAGCTCTTTCTGGTCGAAAGGCAACGCTGTTATCTCCTTCAAGAATCCCATCATATATGCCGTGTCCGCAGCCTCCTTATGACGGGTATAGCCTAAGAGTGTCTCGATTCTGCGTTTTGTATCCAGTTTCTCGCTCTTGAGCAGACGTTCTACCGTATTGCAATAGAGAGAGTCGTTCTGCTGCAACTGATAGAGACCGGCCAAAGAAGACAATGCATAGATATCATCGGGAGTCTCTGAAAGCACCTGAGCAAAAGCATCGTGAGCTTCTTTGTACTTGCCATACAGCTCATATGTATCGCCCAGCAGTGTAACATAGCGCATATCACCGGGATTCTTCTCAATGAGCCTGTTCACGATTCCGAACGAAGAGGCGGTATCACTCTTCATGACATAAAGACGGAGCTTGTGTATCTCCATATCCTCATTATACCCCTCAATACGACCATACTCATCGAGAGCCGAAATAGCCTTATCGTACTGGGATGTTTCCGTATAAAGCGTATATAGCGACTGGTATATCTCGCCCTTGGAACTGGACTTGTCCAGCATTGCCTCAAAGACCTTGATTGCCGACTCCTTGTCTCCGGTCTTGTAATAGTAGTTGACAAGGACCTGGTTGTAGTACTTGTTTGTAGGGTCGGACGCAACCATTCGGTTCAGCAGCTCGTGAGCTGCGCTGTCACGGTTAAGGAACATGTAGAATGAAGCCAGTTCATACATCACTGCAGAGGAGTTAGGGTCTAAGGCACGGCAATGCTCAAGCATTTCCATGCTTTGGTCAACACTGTCCTTCTGCATCAGCATCACCGACTGCATGAAGTAATACTCCACGGCACGTGCACGTGCTATGCTGTCGGAAGCGGACATAGTGCTCTGGGCATGAACAGGATTCATGCCAAAGAGCAACATCAGGGTAATTATATATAGGAACAACCGCCTCATTCCGATTATAGGAATTTGTTTTTATACACCTGTATGCCCGAAACCGCCGGCACCGCGCTCTGTCTCGCCGAGCACCTCAACCTCACACCACTCCACCTGTTCGTGACGTGCAATCACCATCTGGGCCACACGCTCGCCATCAGCAACAGTGAACGGTTCATTTGAGAGGTTGACAAGTATGACACACACCTCTCCACGATAATCGGCATCGACCGTACCCGGTGAATTGAGAACCGTTATGCCCTTCTTTATTGCCAGACCGCTACGGGGGCGTACCTGTGCCTCATAACCGGCCGGAAGAGCCATGAAAAGGCCGGTTGGAACAAGAGCGCGCTGCAGTGGCTGCAGCACTATGGGCTCATCAAGATTAGCCCTCAAATCCATTCCTGCCGAAAGAATTGTCTCATAGGCAGGAAGCTGATGCTTTGACTTGTTTATTATCTCGACTTTCATAATCCGTCATCTATAAAAAACTCCGGACAAACATAATTGTTCCCGGAGTATTGGTTATCATTTATTATTTTCGTCACCAGGAATATAGAACACCTTGTTTGCGCCCGACGTCAGCTTTATGGCATCGGGATTCTCCTTGGCAAACGATTCAATATAGCGCATTCTCTTGTCATCGCAGAGTTCATCTACAGCTATGAGCAGACCGGTCTCCTCAACATTGCCAAATTCGGTGTTGACTGCCGTACCGAATATCTTCATTGTAGGAGAAAGCCCCATATATGCATTCACCATAGGAGGAATTGTCAAGCCGAACTTATGCACCTCCTGCTTGAGTATCCTGTAATCCTCCTTGAATGTATCCTTGCAGAATATTGCAGCAAGTTCATTATGGTCGGTCTCTATCTCCAGCGGAGTTATCGGCTGCACAAGATTATCATGGTCGGGAAAATGCTTCTTCAGGAAGTAGAGTATCATGTCACGCGCACGGGTAAGGTACGAAGGATACATCGTTACCTTTCCGAAAAGATACTTTACATCGGGGATTACCACCGTCAATGCACCCAGGCCGTCCCACAGGTTGTCGAGAGCAAACAGGCTTTTCGAACCCATGCGGGTTGACTGGTACTCAAGTGCGACAAAAGCTCTTCCGAGCTCTACCGTATAAGGAAGGACCTCGTTCAGGAACTTCTGCGAGAAATGAAACATGCCATGAGCAGTCGCCATCACCGGCTCTCCATTGCTGTCAATGCGCACATCCTTTCCATATATGTAACGGTAACCGCCAATGATATCATCGCAATCGGGATTCCAAACAATAAGCTGCTTGTAAGGATTCTCCATTATGTCGAACTCGTCAATGTCGAGCGACTTTCCGGTACCGCCTCCTGCAGCACGGAATGCAATCTCTCGCAAGCGGCCGATTTCACGCATCACGTTCGGAGAGTCAAACGCGGTAACAATATAAATCTCATTGTCACTTCGGTGAGTGAAACGCAAACGTTTGTCTTCTGTAAGTTCTGCCTTCAGGAGTTCACGGGGAACCGGAGCAATTATCTCTTCCATGTTGTGTTTTAATGAATCTACAGTGTATAAACCAGCTCCTTGACATACTGTGCCCATTCTACAGCACTTTTCGTATTGTCAAAGGTCTGCCAGGGTATAGGCTTTCCTATCGTAACCTTGAATGTCTTGTTCATGTTCTTGTACATTTCATCGCTCAGATACAGCATTGCTATATTGAACTTAATGCCTAAAGCCCTGTTTATATTGGCTAAGCGGTAGAAGAACTTTGAGTTCTCCCCCTCGAAATGTATCGGCACCACATCGCGTTGCGTCTGCACGCTCTTTGTTATGAATGTCTTCTTCCAGTCAAGATCCCGGATGACACCTTTTGTCTTGCGTGAACATAGACCGGCCGGGAACATCACGATATGATTGTCGCTCTCGAATGCAGCATTCACCTGTTGAGGGAAATTCCTTGCCTGCTTTCCGGTCTTGTTTATGGGTACCCAGAACGACGCAAGCTGAGGTATATTCATCAGCAGGTCGTTTACAAGGAACTTTATTTTTCCTTTATATACCGGCCCCAGAATATATGCAAGCCCCAACCCGTCCTGTGCACCAAGTGGGTGGTTGCTGACAAATGTGCAACGTCCATCCTTAGGCAGGTTCTCAAGTCCATGTACCTCGAACGAGTTATTGAAGTATCTCATGAACTCGTTTATGAAGTCGAGGTCGAACTTATCCTTGTTGGTTGTAAGGAAATAGTTGACTTCGTCCTGATGAACTATCTTCTTGAGGTATGAAACAAGAAAACGCGGAACGAAACGAGCCTTCTTGCCTGCCTTTTCGGCAAGTATCGCATCTATATCTATCTTGAATGTTTCGCCCATAGCCTATTGACCTAATATAATAATATTCTGCAAAATTAGGTCTAAATATTCACAAAAGCAAAATATTTGACAACTATGTACAAACAGAAGAAAGGCATGCCAAAAGCATGCCTTTCTTCTGTTTGTATTATAACGGAGGATTACTCCTCTGTATCGTCTGAGAAGTCAAGAACAGTCCTCTTGTTGGCCTGTATGCGCTCGTAATCCTCTTTTGAACCTACAACAATCTTGTTGAATTCGCGCTGACCTGTTCCGGCAGGGATAAGGTGACCGCAGATTACGTTCTCCTTCATACCGAGCAGGTTGTCGCTCTTCATGTTTATTGCAGCCTCGTTGAGCACCTTTGTTGTCTCCTGGAACGATGCAGCCGACATGAAGCTCTGTGTCTGCAATGCCGCACGTGTGATACCCTGCAGAATCTGTGTTGATGTGGCAGGCTGTGCATCACGTGAAACGACAGGCTTGAGGTCACGACGCTTCAGTGTACTGTTCTCGTCACGGAGCTTGCGTGCTGTGATTATCTGTCCAGCCTTGAGGTTCTCTGAATCTCCGGCATCTACAACCACCTTCTTGCCCCATATACGGTCATTCTCCTCCTGGAACTGGAGCTTGTCAACAATCTGCTGCTCAAGGAAGCGTGTATCACCCGGCTCATCGATCTGTACCTTACGCATCATCTGACGTACGATAATCTCGAAGTGCTTGTCGTTGATCTTCACACCCTGTGAACGGTAAACGTCCTGAGCCTCGTTGACGATATACTCCTGAACAGCGGTAGGTCCCTTGATAGCAAGGATATCCGATGGAGTTACAGCACCGTCGGACAATGGAGTACCGGCACGCACGTAGTCACCGTCCTGAACAAGAATCTGCTTTGAAAGAGCTACAAGATACTTCTTGACATCACCCACCTTAGATGTAACGACAATCTCACGGTTACCGCGCTTAACCTTACCCATAGAGACCTCACCGTCAATTTCAGAAACCACAGCCGGGTTAGACGGGTTACGTGCCTCAAAGAGCTCTGTTACTCGTGGCAGACCGCCGGTAATATCACCTGCGTTACCGAACACACGAGGAATCTTTACGATTATGTCACCGGCCTTAAGTACATCGCCGTCCTCAACCACTACGTGACCGCCTACCGGCAAGTTGTAGTTGTGGAGTGAATTGCCGTTCTCGTCATTGATATGGACTGTAGGAATCTTGTTCTTGTCCTTAGACTCGATGATGACAATCTCGTGAAGACCTGTACTCTCGTCAGTCTCAACCTTATATGTCACGTTCTCAAGCACCGACTCGAACTCAACCTTACCGGCAACCTCTGTAACGATTACTGCGTTGAACGGGTCCCAAGAAGCAATTACCTTGCCCTTCTCTACGAGCTCATCCTCAACAGCATACAGCTTTGAGCCGTAAGGTATATTGTGTGATGAAAGCACGATGCCGGTATTCACGTCAACGAAACGCACCTCGCTCAAACGGCTTACAACAACCTTTACAGGAGTACCGTCGGGCTCGATTGTGTCAACCGTACGCAACTCCTCGAACTTCAAGCGCGAAGCATGCTTTGCACGGATAGTAGCATCTGCCGCGATGTTCGCAGCTGTACCACCGGCGTGGAACGTACGGAGTGTAAGCTGTGTACCAGGCTCACCGATAGACTGTGCAGCGATGACACCGACAGCCTCACCCTTCTCTACCATGCGGCTTGTAGCAAGGTTACGTCCGTAACATTTTGCACATACGCCATGCTTTGACTCGCAGGTAAGAACTGAACGGATTTCTACGCTTTCGATTGGAGAAGCCTCTATTTCCTCGGCGATAGCCTCAGTTATAAGGTCGCCTGAGTGAACTATAATCTTTCCTGTAGTAGGATGAACCACATCGTGTACCGAAACGCGGCCCATGATACGCTCGCCCAATGTAGCGATGACCTCGTCTCCATTCTTGAGTGCAGTACATACAAGACCGCGCAATGTACCGCAATCCTCTTCGTTGATGATGACATCGTGTGAAACGTCAACAAGACGACGTGTAAGATAACCGGCATCGGCTGTCTTCAAAGCGGTATCGGCAAGACCCTTACGGGCACCGTGAGAAGAGATAAAGTACTCAAGCACCGAAAGTCCCTCCTTAAAGTTCGAAAGAATCGGGTTCTCGATAATCTGAGCACCCTCAGAACCTGCCTTCTGCGGCTTGGCCATAAGACCACGCATACCGGAGAGCTGACGGATCTGGTCCTTAGAACCACGGGCACCGGAATCGAGCATCATGTAAACAGAGTTGAAGCCTTGGTCGTCGGCCGAAATTGTCTTCATAAGGACGTTTGCAAGGTCGGCATTAACGTGTGTCCACTCATCGACAACCTTGTTGTAACGCTCCTTATCGGTGATAAGACCGAGGTTATATTCCGCAAGAATCTCCTCAACCTTCTCGTTACCTCTGCGTACCAGTTCCTCTTTCTCCTTAGGAATGATAACGTCATCGAGGTTGAACGAAAGACCGCCCTTGAACGCCATGTAGTAACCGAGGTTCTTGATACCGTCGAGGAACTCGGCTGAGCGAGCGACACCTACACGTTTGATAACCTCTGTAATGATGTCGCGAAGAGATTTCTTTGATATTATAGTATTGATGTAACCCATCTCACGCGGAACAATCTGGTTAACGATGATACGTCCTACAGATGTCTCGCGAAGAACCTGTACATAATCGCCGTTCTCGTCACGGTCCTCAACCATTACCTTTACAGGCGCATGTATCTCTACGCGTCCCTGGTTGTAGGCGATAAGAGCCTCCTCCGGGCCGTAGAATGTCATGCCGGAACCCAACGCGCCCTCGCGCAGCTTGGTAATATAGTAGAGACCGAGTACCATATCCTGTGAAGGCACAGCGATAGGAGCTCCGTTAGAAGGGTTAAGAATATTGTGCGACTGAAGCATAAGCATCTGCGCCTCCAGGATAGCCTCATTGCTCAACGGCAAGTGAACGGCCATCTGGTCACCGTCGAAGTCGGCGTTGAACGCAGTACATGCAAGCGGGTGCAACTGGATTGCCTTGCCCTCAATCATCTTTGGCTGGAACGCCTGGATACCGAGACGGTGAAGTGTCGGCGCACGGTTAAGCAATACCGGATGACCCTTCATTACATGCTCCAGGATATCCCAGATGATTGGCTCGCGACGGTCAACAATCTTCTTTGCCGACTTTACAGTCTTCACGATACCGCGCTCAATGAGCTTGCGTATGATGAACGGCTTGTACAGCTCGGCAGCCATAAGCTTAGGCAGACCGCACTCGCCCATCTTGAGTTCAGGACCCACGACGATTACCGAACGTGCTGAATAATCGACACGCTTACCGAGGAGGTTCTGACGGAAACGTCCCTGCTTACCCTTAAGGCTGTCCGACAAAGACTTGAGAGGACGGTTCGCATCGGACTTCAACGCGCTTGCCTTGCGTGAGTTGTCGAAAAGTGAATCGACAGCCTCCTGCAACATACGCTTCTCGTTACGGAGAATAACCTCAGGAGCCTTGATTTCAATAAGCTTCTTAAGACGGTTGTTACGTATGATTACACGACGGTAGAGGTCGTTGAGGTCGGATGTAGCGAAACGGCCGCCATCGAGCGGAACGAGAGGACGCAATTCGGGCGGTGTCACCGGAATAACGTTCATAATCATCCACTCAGGACGGTTGTTGCCGTTAGAAGCAGCCATTGAAGAGCGGAAAGACTCTACAACCTGAAGACGCTTCAAAGCCTCGTTCTTGCGCTGCTGCGACATATCTGTATTGGCACGGTTGCGCAACTCGTAAGAGAGCGAATCGAGGTCAATGCGTGCAAGCAAGTCCTGGATAGCCTCGGCACCCATCTTCGCAATGAACTTGTTAGGATCATTGTCATCGAGGTACTCGTTGCCCTGAGGCAGGTTATCCATGATTGTGATGTACTCATCCTCAGTGAGAAGCTGCATCTTCTCTACACCGTCGAGGACATTCTCCTTGCCGGGGATATCCTGACGTGTCTCGTCATCCTTGCGGGCCATTACACCCGGCTGGATAACTATATATTTCTCATAATAGATTACTGCATCGAGCATCTTTGTAGGAAGACCGAGCAGATAGCCTATCTTGTTAGGCAATGAACGGAAATACCAGATGTGTGCGACAGGCACTACAAGCTGGATGTGACCCATACGCTCGCGACGTACCTTCTTCTCTGTTACCATCACACCGCAACGGTCGCAGACGATACCTTTATAACGTATGCGCTTGTACTTTCCGCAATGGCACTCGTAATCCTTTACCGGACCGAAGATACGCTCGCAGAACAATCCGTCACGCTCGGGCTTATAGGTACGGTAGTTGATTGTTTCCGGTTTCAACACCTCTCCACATGAATTACCCAGAATCTCCTGCGGTGAAGCAAGACCGATGGTAATCTTCGAGAAATTATTTTTTGTCTTAGTTTCTTTTCTAAAAGCCATAGTTATATATTGACAAACGTGATGGATTATTATTCAAATGAAATACTCAAGCCCAAACCGCGCAACTCATGCAGCAATACGTTCAATGACTCCGGAATGCTTGGTGTCGGCATCGGGTCGCCCTTTACGATAGCCTCGTATGCCTTTGAACGGCCCGCAACGTCATCTGACTTGATTGTCAGAATCTCCTGCAGGATGTGTGCGGCACCGAATGCCTCAAGGGCCCAAACCTCCATCTCTCCGAAACGCTGTCCACCGAACTGCGCCTTACCGCCGAGAGGCTGCTGTGTAATGAGTGAGTAAGGACCGATTGAACGGGCGTGCATCTTGTCCTCAACCATGTGACCGAGCTTCAGCATGTAGCTGACACCCACTGTCGCAGGCTGGTCGAAACGCTCGCCTGTACCACCGTCGTAGAGGTAGGTCTTGCCGAAACGCGGGATACCCGCCTTGTCAGTCCACTCGCAAAGGTCATCGAGCTTTGCTCCGTCGAAGATAGGAGTAGCGAACTTGACACCAAGCTCCTTGCCTGCACGGCCGAGCACGGTCTCGAATATCTGACCGATGTTCATACGCGAAGGCACACCCAGCGGGTTCAAGATAATATCTACCGGAGTACCATCCTCAAGGAACGGCATATCCTCCTGACGTACTACGCGTGACACGATACCCTTGTTACCGTGACGTCCCGCCATCTTGTCACCGACACCGATCTTGCGCTTCTTGGCAATATATACCTTAGCCATCTTCATTGTACCCGACGGCAACTCGTCACCGATTGTAAGAGCGAACTTCTCGCGCTTAACCTCTGCATCGAGCTCCTTGTACTTATGTATGAAGTTGATGATAAGAGCACGGATAAGGTCGTTGGTATGTGCATCGGCAGTCCACTTGCTCAACTGTACCGCAGTATAGTCAAGAGCCTCAAGTTCGGGGCGTGTGAACTTGGCACCCTTAGCGATGACCTCTGTACCCATGAAGTCCTTGACGCCCTGTGAGACACGGCCGTCAACAAGCTTCAGCAGTTTGTCGATAAGAATCTTCTTGAGGTCGTCAACCTTCTTCTGGAACTCGTCATCAATCTTCGGAAGCTTAGCCTTGTCGGCCATCTTGGCCGAACGTGTCTTCTCGGCACGCTGGAAGAGACGACGGTCAATGACAACACCCTGGAGCGAAGGAGAAGCCTTCAATGAAGCATCCTTGACATCACCGGCCTTGTCGCCGAAGATAGCACGGAGCAGTTTCTCTTCGGGAGTAGGATCGGACTCACCCTTAGGTGTAATCTTACCTATAATAATATCGCCCGGCTTCACATAGGCACCGATACGGATAATACCGTTCTTGTCGAGATCCTTTGTAGCATCCTCGCTTACGTTAGGAATATCGTATGTGAACTCCTCCATACCGCGCTTTGTCTCACGTACCTCAAGAGAGAGCTCATCGACATGTACCGATGTCAGCACATCCTCGCGTACCACCTTCTCGTTCAGCACGATAGCATCCTCATAGTTGTATCCCTTCCAAGGCATGTAGGCAACCAGGAGGTTCTTTCCGAGAGCAAGCTCACCGGCCTGTGTCGAATAACCTTCGGTAAGGATATCGCCGGCCTTTACCTTCTGACCCTTGTCGCAGATAGGACGAAGGTCGATTGTCATATTCTGGTTCGTACGACGGAACTTAGGAATGATATACTCCTTGGAAGCAGGTTCGAAGCTTACGAACTCCTCCTCCTCTGTGCGGTCGTACTTGATTACGATTCTTGAAGCATCCACGAACTCAACGACACCGTCACCCTCAGCGACAATCTGTGTACGTGAATCCTCAACAAGCTGCTTCTCGAAGCCTGTACCCACGATAGGAGCCTCTGTTGTCAACAACGGAACCGCCTGGCGCATCATGTTAGAACCCATCAACGCACGGTTAGCATCGTCGTGCTCAAGGAATGGGATAAGAGATGCTGCGATAGAGGCAATCTGCTGTGGAGAAACGTCCATCAGCTCTACTCTACCCGGCTCAACAACAGGATAATCGGCATCCTGACGTGTCTTTACCTTCTTAAGAATGAAGTTACCGTTCTCGTCGAGCGGAGCATTACCCTGAGCAATGATTCTGCCCTCCTCCTCCTCGGCTGTATAGTAAACTACATTATCATTATTTATATCGACTTTACAATCGGCCACCGAACGGTACGGTGTAACGATAAAGCCGAGCTCATTTATCTTTGCATAGATACACAACGATGAAATCAGACCGATGTTCGGACCCTCAGGAGTCTCGATAGGACAAAGTCGGCCATAGTGTGTATAGTGTACGTCACGAACCTCGAAGCCGGCACGCTCGCGTGAAAGACCGCCGGGGCCGAGTGCAGAGAGACGGCGCTTGTGGGTTATTTCGGCAAGCGGGTTAGTCTGATCCATGAACTGTGACAGCGCGTTCGTACCGAAGAAAGTATTGATTACGGCCGAAACAGTCTTCGCGTTGATGAGGTCGGTCGGAGTGAAGACCTCGTTGTCGCGCACGTTCATTCTCTCGCGTATAGTACGCGCCATACGTGCAAGACCTATAGCGAACTGGTTGGAAAGCTGCTCGCCTACAGTACGTACACGACGGTTGCTCAAGTGGTCAATATCATCGACAGTAGCCATTGAGTTAACAAGACCTATAAGATACTTGATAATCTCAATAATATCCTCCTTTGTGAGGACTCTTACATCCATGTCGGTAGAAAGACCGAGCTTGCGGTTGATGCGGTAACGGCCCACATCGCCCAAATCATAGCGTTTCTCCGAGAAGAAGAGGTTATTTATTACCTCTCTTGCGCTTGCATCATCGGCAGGCTCTGCGTTACGCAGCAGACGGAAGATGCAATTTACAGCCTCCTTCTCAGAGTTGCTGGTATCCTTGTCGAGAGTGTTGAAGATGAGAGAGTAATCAACAGCATCGGGAGCATTATTCTCCTTGTGGAGAAGAATTGTCTCTACACCGCTGTCCAGGATTCTGTCAACAAGCTCCTGGTCGAGTATAGACTCGCGCTCTACAACAACCTCACTGCGCTCGATTGATACAACCTCACCGGTATCGGCATCGACATAGTCCTCCTGACGTGTCTTTACCACGTGACCGGCCATCTTGCGGCCGAGCGCCTTCTTCATGCTGGCCTTAGTTACCTTGTACTCCTCGGCCAAGTCGAATATCTCAAGGATATCCTTGTCGCTCTCGAAACCGATAGCACGGAGCAATGTTGTAACAGGCAGCTTCTTCTTACGGTCGATGTACGCATACATGACATTGTTGATGTCGGTAGCGAACTCAATCCATGAACCCTTGAACGGGATAATACGTGCTGAATACAGCGGAGTACCGTTCGCATGCACGCTCTGTCCGAAGAACACGCCCGGTGAACGGTGAAGCTGTGAAACCACAACGCGCTCAGCACCATTGATAATGAAAGTACCCTGCTTAGTCATGTAGGGGATAGGTCCGAGGAACACATCCTGGATAACGGTATCGAAATCCTCATGATCGGGGTCGGTACAATAAAGTTTCAACTTTGCCTTGAGTGGAACACTATAGGTCAAGCCGCGCTCTAAGCACTCTGTTATTGAATAGCGGGGAGGATCTATATAATAGTCGAGAAACTCCAGTACGAAGTTGTTCCTGGTATCGGTAATAGGGAAGTTCTCTGCAAATACCTTGTAGAGACCATCGTTTACACGCTTTTCAGGAGGAGTATCCAACTGCAGGAAGTCCTCGAAAGACTTCAATTGTACTTCCAGAAAGTCCGGACATGGCATCGGATCCTTAATAGAAGCAAAGTTAATTCTTTGATTATCAGTTTTTAACGACATTGTGGCAAAATGTTTTAGAACTTACTTTTCTTTTTACGCACAAAAGGTTAAGAACCCACATGAGGGTTCTTAACCATTATACCCTTGTGCAGGGTTTGAGTGGGCTTACTTAATCTCAACCTCAGCACCAGACTCCTCGATAGTCTTCTTCAAAGACTCAGCCTCTGCCTTAGGAAGACCCTCCTTAAGCACGCTAGGAGCAGCATCTACAAGGTCCTTAGCCTCCTTCAAACCAAGACCACAAGCCTCCTTAACAGCCTTAACGACTGCAAGCTTCTGAGCACCTGCGCTCTTCAAAACTACATCGAACGCTGTCTTCTCCTCAGCAGCGGCACCAGCAGCACCGGCAGCAGGAGCAGCAACAGCAACAGCTGCAGCAGCGGGTTCGATACCATATTCTTCTTTAAGGATTGTTGCAAGTTCGTTAACGTCTTTTACTGTAAGGTTAACCAATTCTTCTGCAAGAGCTTTCAAATCTGCCATTTTCGTATAAATTTAAATTGTTTTTACTAATTGAATTTTGATTATTATCTGTCACCGAGTGTCTTAAGAACTCCGTGGATGGTATCACCACCAGACTGTAGAGCTGAAACAACGTTCTTGATTGGCGACTGCAGCAATGCCACAACCTCGGCAATAAGTTCGTTCTTGCTCTTGATGTGGATAAGAGCGTCGAGCTGATCTGCACCAACGTAGAAGCTCTCCTCGGCATAAGCACCCTTAAGCGCAGGGATCTCATTCTTACCGGCTACATCTTTGATAAGCTTTGCAGGGACGTTAGCAGTGTTGCAAAGCAATAGAGCTGTTGTTCCTTTCAAGCAGGGATAAAGAGGTGAGAAATCAACGTCTGAAGCCTCGAATGCCTTCTGGAGAAGAGTATTCTTGACAACAAGCATCTTAACCTCCTGCTTGTAACATTTAGCACGCATAGCATTGGTAGCGGCTGCGTTCATAGCAGTTACATCTACCAAATAGAAGTGTGCGTATTCCTTTATCACATCGCCTATTTGGGCGATTACATTTACTTTATCTTCCTTCTTCATAGTTCATCAAGATTAGTCGATAGACTTAGGATCTATACGAAGACCCTTGCTCATCGTAGTTGATAGGAATACACTCTTCACATAAGTACCTTTTGCTGTAGAAGGTTTCAGTTTGTGGATAGTTGCCATAAACTCCTTCACGTTAGCGATGATAGCATCGGGAGTGAAAGAAGCCTTACCGATAGAAGCGTGTACGATACCCGCCTTATCTACCTTGAAGTCAATCTTACCCTGCTTAACCTCTTTAACAGCCTTAGGAATATCCATAGTAACGGTACCGCTCTTTGGGTTAGGCATCAATCCGCGAGGACCGAGCACGCGACCCAAGGCACCCAATTTACCCATTATGGACGGCATAGTAATGATAATGTCGATATCCGTCCAACCACCTTTGATCTTCTCGATATATTCGTCAAGACCAACATAGTCAGCACCTGCCGCCTTTGCAGCTTCTTCCACATCGGGAGTACACAAGCACAGAACGCGAACCTCCTTACCGGTACCGCTGGGGAGAGAAACAACGCCTCTCACCATCTGGTTTGCCTTACGAGGGTCAACGCCTAGGCGTACATCGATATCCACTGAAGCGTCGAACTTGGTGAAGGTAATCTCCTTCAGCAACTCAACAGCCTCTGTCAATGGATAGGATTTAGCTGTGTCAACTTTAGCGGCTGCTAACTTTTGATTTTTTGTCAGT
Source organism: Bacteroidaceae bacterium (assembly GCA_017522915.1). Taxonomy (GTDB): domain Bacteria; phylum Bacteroidota; class Bacteroidia; order Bacteroidales; family Bacteroidaceae; genus HGM04593. The sequence continues at coordinate 2,175 of JAFWXX010000003.1, read as the reverse complement.
TTACCCATTCTAGTCTAAATTTTTAATTGTTTCCGGGAAAAGTTCCACTTACACTGATACCCATACTTCTCGCTGTACCTGCGACCATCTTCATGGCAGCCTCTACAGTAAAGCAGTTCAAGTCAGGCATTTTCTCCTTAGCAATAGCCTCAACCTGCTCCCAAGTGATAGTAGCAACCTTGTTACGGTTAGGCTCTGCAGATCCGCCCTTCACCTTAGCTACCTCAAGCAACTGGATAGCCACAGGGGGAGTCTTAACGACGAAATCGAATGACTTGTCTGCGTAGTAAGTAATGATAACAGGCAAAACTTTTCCGGCCTTATCCTGGGTTCTGGCATTAAACGCCTTGCAGAATTCCATGATATTGATTCCCTTAGAACCAAGTGCAGGTCCTACTGGAGGTGATGGATTTGCTGCGCCACCTTTAATCTGTAACTTGATAAGTCCAGCAATTTCTTTTGCCATTGTAAAAAAAATCTATAAAATTAACAACAATCGAGTGATGTGTGGAAGCCGCATCACTCTTTATCTACTTGCGTATAACCTAAATCTACAGGAGTAGAACGTCCGAATATCTTTACCATAACCTTCAGGCGTTTTCTCTCTGCGTTTATCTCTTCAATAACACCGTTGAAACCTGAGAACGGACCGGTGTTGACCTTAACGACCTCGCCGATTGCAAATTCGAGTGCAACCTCCTCAGGAGTCTCCTGGAGTTCATTCTCACGACCGAGAATACGGTTCACCTCAGCCTGGCGTATCGGTGTAGGATTCTCCATGCCTCCCAAGAATCCAAGAACATTAGGAGTATGGCGAAGCATGAATGCAATATCACCTACGAGTTCAGCCTCCACAAGCACATAACCGGGAAGATACGATTTTTCCCTGACAACTCTCTTGCCGTTACGCACCTGCACGACATTCTCAGTAGGTATAAGAACCTGAGACACCTTATCGGTCAAGCCGCGGAGTCTCATTTCTGTTTCGATATATTCTTTAACCTTTGTTTCCTTACCGCTAATCGCACGCAGAACATACCACTTCTTCTCTGCCATCTTTCACTTCATTAATGAGGATAAATAAACTGCATTACGAGGCTAAAGAACTGATCCATTGCAAAAACAACCAATGCAATCAGTATTGAGGCATTGAAAACGAGCATTGCTTGACTCGTCAGCTGCTTTGCTGTCGGCCAAGTTGTCTTATGCACGAGTTCATTGTAAGAAAGCTTACAATAGTTAACAAAATTAGTCAGCATAATCAATTGTTTTATGGCACGGGAAGAGAGGCTCGAACTCCCGACACCTGGTTTTGGAGACCAGTGCTCTACCAACTGAGCTATTCCCGTAGATAACCGGCCCCCGGAAAGGGGACCGGATCTTTATTCAGGTTCTATCAATTATTCGATAACCTTTGTAATCTGACCTGCACCTACTGTGCGACCACCCTCACGGATAGCGAATGTCAGACCCTCGTTCAATGCAACCGGATAGATCAAAGTTACAGTGATCTTCAAGTTGTCACCAGGCATCACCATCTCAACGTCTGCAGGAAGAGAGATCTCACCTGTACAGTCCATTGTACGGAGATAGAACTGAGGACGATACTTGTTGCGGAAAGATGTGTGACGACCACCCTCTTCCTTCTTCAAGATATACACCTGAGCCTCGAAAGTTGAATAAGGCTTGATCTGACCTGGGTGGCAAAGTACCATACCGCGCTTGATCTCGTTCTTGTCAACACCACGGAGCAACAGACCTACGTTGTCACCAGCCTCACCCTGATCGAGGAGCTTGCGGAACATCTCAACGCCTGTTACAACAGTCTTCTTGTCCTCACCGAGACCGAGGATCTCAACCTCATCACCTACCTTAACGATACCAGCCTCGATACGGCCTGTAGCAACAGTACCACGACCTGTGATTGAGAACACGTCCTCAACAGGCATCAAGAAAGGCTTATCGATATCACGTGGAGGAAGTGGAATCCATGTGTCACAAGCAGCCATAAGCTCCATTACCTTCTCTTCCCACTCAGCAACGCCGTTCAAAGCACCGAGAGCAGAACCACGGATAATAGGAGTGTTGTCGCCGTCAAACTCATAGAATGAAAGAAGCTCACGCATCTCCATCTCAACGAGCTCAAGCATCTCAGCGTCGTCAACAACGTCACAC
>JAFWXX010000015.1 GCA_017522915.1 Bacteroidaceae bacterium | reverse complement strand
ATAATGAGATCTCTCTTTTTTTTGCAATGTTTTTGAGATTCATTGATAATGCTGCCTTGCCGTAACCCACGCGGCACAAACTTCGTCTGTGCTTCGCGTGACCATTTACTACCAGCATTATCTAAACCTGCGGCTTTCGTCGCTATGCTCCATCGAAATGACAAGTTCGCAATTTGAACGAGTTTATATCGAACTGACGTTAATCATCAAACCTATAGATTGAAGTACTTTGCAACCATTGCTTTTAGATAGTCGGTTGTTAGGTTTGCCAATCCGATTTGTTCTATAGATGCAAACTCTTCCTTGTTTTTACTGATAACAAATTTTCGTTCTGTCCCATCTATCTTTGCCAGCAAATGATAGTTCCCTTTATAAGTTTGCTCAATATGCATATTGCTAACAGTATGCCCATTGATGTCTATTGAAGCATCAGCTACTTCGTACTCCCATTCGCCCCATGCTTTCAAGTGTTCGACGATGGTTGATTCAACTCGACTTATCCATGATTCAGAAACTCCATTATCGGTAGCTATTGTACGGAATTGTTTCAATGCAGAAACAATATCCCTTATGATAGCATCGGGACGACGAATGCCATTATCACGAGCAAATTCAATAACATCGGAGCGTGTAATTTCATGCAGTTTGGCTCGTATATACATGCAATGATCCCTGTTCGGCAAATAACCACCGCTATCTATGATGTAAGTAATATCATAGGCCGGAGCAAGACGCCAAGAGCCATCTTCATTCATAACGAATGAGAAGTTCTTGTTATGGTCATCGGTGTTATTCGACAATATATTGAATACCATTCTACGGAATACCTCCTGACAATCAGCTTCGGGAAGACGAAGTTTACGGCAAACAGTAATCAATTGCTCGTAGCTCTCGGCATCGGGATAGATAGCAGCCAAAGTCTGTGTATGGATCTTCTTCTCACCATCACGATCAAATCGTTTGGTCAAGAAATGATTGTTTCCATCCACGGGATATAATTCAGAGGGCATCATATTGATACCTGCCAAAGTTGCCAACTTATAATAGGTTATTTCCAATTCAGCAGAACAATATTCCGAGTTGCCGAATTTAAGAAGGTAATAGTCATAACCTTCCAAGCCAGCAATCTGACCGCTTCGTATTTCTCCGGTTTCTTTATTAATGGCGATAATTGCCTTTGGCTGACGTCCACCAGCGGAGGTTCCTACGGTCAACAATGATTGCAAGGTAATGGATTCCTCTGGCATGATACGGGAATTCTCTCTTTCCATGAAAATGCGTTCAGCCAAGTCGGCCAATGACTTAACATCTATCCTTCCTGCTCTGCGCTCTCTGTTTGCTTCTGGAATAAATTCTAATGCCCCCATTCCTCTTCGGCCGATAAACGAGAGCTTGTCCAACGGATTTATCTCTGAGTTGGATAATTTTTGTTGTTGACGCCATAAATCAAACAACTGGTTACCCCAAGCATCAGGCAATGAATCTGCAACAAATGCTGGAAGTTTCTGATAAATCTTAGCATCCTCACCCCAAACAGGCAATAACCCTCTGGTTCCGTCAATTGGCGCAACCAAAGGAGATATGTTTAATCCCTTTTTGATAAAATCGGGATTATATGTGAAATAAGAGAGACGACGGTGTTCATCCCAAGCCAAACGACCTATTTCCTCATCCCAAAGTATTATTTTCAACGATTTTATCATATCTGTAGCTTATTTGGAGTGTCTGATCCGTTGTGCTTTTTTCTCGTCTTTGCGAATAAGATAAGGCGATTCCGGTAATTCAGGTAAAAGATCGTCTAAAGAATTTATCTGTCCAACTACCTTCAATAAGAGAAGAAAAGTCGATAATGAAAGATTGCCTGCTGTACCATTCTCAAACTTGTGTATCGTTGTAAGGCCAACACCTGATAGTTCCGACACCTCTTTTTGTGTCAGATTGCACCGCATACGATATTCTTTAAAACGAGTACCCAACATGCGTACCAGTTCTGGAGTAGAGTATTCAAACAGATCTTTCATATAATCCTATCTATCATTATGCCGATAATTAAATATGTAATACAAGTTTTATATTCATTATATTGATATTTACAATGCAAATCTACTGATTAATTTTCAATTAAACGCATGTTTAAGTCAAAAAGTATTATTAAAAGTGGTTTTAATACCTTTTAGACATGTATTTTACATCTTTCCTAATGATTGCTGCAATCATTAGGATGTTGGAGGCAAAAGAAAAACGACTATGCTTTTGCGAACTTGCTCCCGTTCGGCAAAGCAAGCTTGGCGTGATGCTCATTGGGAGGAGGAATCTCAAAAATATTACGAAATTAGAGATATCTCACATACGTTGCCTTTGGGAGGCAAACTCCGTTTCGAGATGAGAGATGCTGGCAGGAACTCCCTCCGCTTCACGATGTTCCGCCCGTCCCTCTTTAAAAATAGGGACAGTATTTTTTTGTGTTGTTTATCTATTTCTTGCTGTTAGCCTGCTTTGGCTGGTGTTTTTCCTTGACCAGTCTCAGGCCTTGGTTCTTTCGTCTGGAGTCGGGCGTGTTGCGGCTTCGGAATGTGATTTGACAACATCTTGAGTTGTCCATGTAGCTTCCCCCACGGCGAACTCTAAAGCTTCCTTGTCGCGGTCCTTGGGGGTCTTGTGAGTCATTGGCGTTGTATTCGCCATAATAGTCGGAACACCATTCCCATACATTTCCGCTCATGTCGTGTACTCCTATGGCATTGGGCTTCTTTGTTCCCACTGCATGTACATGTTCGTCGCTGTTGCCTATGAACCACGATACTTCGTTTGGAAGAGCGTGTCCGCTATAGAGATGTTTCTCTCCGAATTGTGCTGCATATTCCCATTCGGCTTCGGTTGGCATGCGGTAGTGTTCTCCCGTTTTTGCGTTGAGACTGTCGATGAACTGCATGCAGTCGTTCCACGATAAGTTGCTTGCCGGCAGGCTGTCGCCTGGAAAAATCGACGGGTTTTTGGGCATGAGTGCATTCCATAACTCTTGTGTTACCTCGGTGCTTCCAATATAGAAGGTGTCGGAAATGGTTACATCGTGCATCCTTGCATCCTCGTCATGTCCTCCCATTACAAATGAGCCGGCTGGTACCTCAATCATTCTGAATGATACGCCGTTTACTATGCACTCTATAGTGTTCTGCTTTTCAGTCTTTAGGCTGTCTTCTTCAAGAGATTTGTCGGTATCTTTCCCTTTTCCGTTTCCGCTCTTTTCTCTTCCTGCTACGTAGAGCAGCAGAAAGAGGACTGCAGCTACGGCAATTGCTGCAAGAATGAACTTCTGCAATGTGCTGCGTATGCTGTTCTTGGGGTGTAGGGCACGGTTTATGAAGAAGTGAAGGCTCTTTTCAATTCGGCTTTTAAGGTCGTTGCTGTCGGTGTATTCGTTGTAGTATTGACCAATGAGTGTAATCTTTTCGCGTACCTTTTTTATCTCGTCGTTGTCTTTGTCGCTCTTCTTTGAAAAGACGCATATCTTGGGCCTTCTTCTGCTGCTGAACGATGAATATGCAGTGTTGAACTCCTCTTCGGTAACACCGCCGATTTCGCTGTCAAGTATAAAATAGACGATGTCTGCTTCTTTCTTGATAAATTCGTTGTATGCTTCCTGTTTCCTGCTGTCACTGAAGAAAGAGTCGAATGTCTCGAATGTCTCTATCTGGATGTTGATGTTCTTGCCTATCTTGCTGTATTCCGATTGCAGTTCACTGGCGATGACTCTGAATAGTGCTCTTTCGTCCGACAGTCGCTTGGAGCCTGCTACAAAAATCTTTATTGTCTGCATAAACCGTTTGATTTGTGGCTATAGATTGCTTTTGTTTTGTGTCTGAAATGCAAATATAGCAACAAACGAGCGAGAAATGTGAAGCTTGCTTCGATATTTTTCACCGTGTGTGCAGAAAATATTCGGGATTTACCCGGTTATATCCAATAACGTACAAAATAAAAAATGCTTGAATACTTGTTTTTCTAAAACGGTTCGGGCTGCTTGGCTTTTGCCGGTGTGAGGTTATTTCACTATCTTCGCGCGGATTAATCCGTAACCGATGAAAAATAACGATACAAAAAAGCTCTCGCTTTTCGAGAGGCCTGTATGGGTGGTGCTCTTCGCGCTCTCCGCTGCAATAGCGTGGGGATGGGCCTATCCGCTTATCAAGCTGGGCTTTGCTGAGTTCGGCATAACCCAGTCCATGACCGGAAGCAAGATGCTGTTTGCCGGCGTACGCTTCTGTATGGCCGGTATGGCGGTGCTTGCAATTGCCGGTACCACGCGTCGTCGCTTTGCGGTGGCCGGCTTCAACGGATGGCTGTATGTGCTTCTGTTCGCGTTGCTGAACACCGGCTTGCACTATTATTTCTTCTATGTGGGGCTTTCGTACAGCCCTGGTGCACGGGCTGCCATAATAAACTCGCTCGGCACGTTCATGCTTGTGCTGCTTGCGTGCATCTTCTTCAAGAGCGACAAGCTTACAATGAATAAGGTGGCCGGCTGTGCAATAGGTTTTACAGGTATAATGATTCTCAATGTAGGCAGCAAATCGAGTGGGGGATTCACGTTTATGGGCGATGGTATGATTATCCTTAATGCACTCTGCGGTGCGCTCGCAGGCCTCATGACGCGTGGTCTCGGGAAACGCGCCGATGTGTTCGTGGGTACAGGCTATAGCCTTTTCTTCGGCGGTCTCATGCTCGTGGTGCCAGGGTTGCTCATGGGTGGTGACATTCCGCATGTGACACTCCCCGGGATTGTAATACTCTTCCTCCTCGTCTGTATATCGGCATTGGGATTTGCCCTGTATAACAAGTTGCTTACCTGTAACCCTGTCGGCAAGGTGGCCATCTTCAATTCGCTCATTCCGGTTGTGGGTGCAATGACATCGTGCATGTGTTTGGGAGAACCGTTCTATTGGAAATATGCGATAGCTGCGGTTATGGCAATGTCCGGAATATACATGATTAACCGTGCGAAATAATTGTTTATGTCTATAAAGGCAAGTCTATGCAGATAATTCTCTCTAGTGCTAAGATAATGGATGCCGGGTGCAGTATAGAGCCGCAGTCGCTTCCTCTTTTCCAGGATATTGCTGTTTCGTTGGCAAGTGAGATGGCTATGCTCGATGTCGAGGAACTCGCCCGCCAGTTGGGCTGTAACAGCAGTATAGCGGCTGAGAACCTGTTGAGGTACCGCGATTTTCTTGCAGCTGAAAAGGTGCCGGCTGTCATGGCGTATAATGGCCAGGCCTACAAGCATCTGAGAGCACGTAATCTTGATGCCGGGGCATTGCAGTTTGCGCAGGAACATTTGTGGATAACGACATTCATGTATGGCCTTCTTCGCCCGATGGACGGAATAGTTCCATACCGCATGGAGCATGGTGTGACGTTGGAATCCACGGGGGATGTGCCCGTCGACCGTTTCTGGCGTGACAAACTGACCGATGTTCTCGTGGATAGTGTGAAGGCTGATGACGGGGTGCTGGTGCACCTCTCTACCGGGGAATATGAGCACCTTTTCGATTGGCGTCGCGTGTGCCGCGAGGTGAGGGTTGTGCAGCCCATGTTTTATGTCCGCCGTGGCAATGACCTTCGAATGCAGGCTGTCTGGGCGAAGAGTTGCCGTGGTGCAATGACACGCTACATTCTGCAGAACAGGCTTCTTTTACATGATGAACTCTATGGCTTCAGTTACGAAGGTTTTGAGTATGACCCCAAGCTGGGAGAGCCCTCTTTCCCTCATTTTGTGCGGGATGATAATTGACGGGTCTCCTGTGGGCCGATTTTTTTCTGGGTTTTATCCTGCATTTCCTGTTTCAATGGCAGTGGCAGGTGTCGTACAGTCCGCAACTGCATTTGTTGCCAATCATGTCGCGCAGTGTGTCGCGGTAAAGTGCCCACAGTCTGCGCCGTAGCAATGCACGTTCATCGTCGTTTATTGGTATTGGATAGTCTGTATGCGCTTTCCTATCCGTTGTGGCCGTTGGTTCTCCTAAGGTTATGATGTATGACCAGTTGCCTTTTAAAACCTGAGGCTTGTTGTCGGGGACAACGCTGATATGCATGCCGCGCCCGAACTCTTCAAGAATCTCTTTTGTCCATTCTCCGGCAGCGATGTTGCTTGTGTATATAAGTAATCTCATCCTTCTTCTACTATTAATATATTACAAAGATATTACAAAGAAAACAATAAAATCCGATATTTTATTGTACAATCTTTGTTCTCTCGATAAAATGGATAACTTTGTGGTGTCCGGCTGATATTGCACCGGTTCTGTAAAATTTTTAAAACAGTTTCTATGAATACCTCTTTGGAGATGTGCCCTAACAGGGTGGTGGCTTTCCTTGGAAAGCCTTGCAGTGAGTTTACAAAGGCCGATATTGTGCAGTACATCAAGGAGAACAATATCCGCATGGTGAATTTCATGTATCCGGCTGGTGACGGCAGGCTGAAGACACTCAATTTTGTCATCAACAGTGCAGCCTACCTCGATACTATACTTACATGCGGAGAGCGTGTCGATGGCTCGTCGCTCTTCCCGTTCATAGAGGCGGGCAGCAGTGACCTTTATGTGTTGCCGCGTTTCAGAACTGCATTTCTGGACCCGTTTGCCGAGATTCCGACGCTCTCCATGCTCTGCTCCTATTTCAACAAAGACGGCGAGCCGCTTGAGAGCTCTCCGGAGAATACTTTGAGAAAGGCATGCAAGGCATTCCACGAGGTTACGGGAAAGGAGTTCCAGGCTATGGGTGAGCTGGAGTACTATGTCATAGCTCCCGACAGCGGCATGTTTCCGGCTACCGACCAGAAGGGCTATCATGAGTCGGCTCCCTACGCCAAGTTCAATGAATTCCGCACCCAGTGTATGGCATATATTGCACAGGCAGGCGGACAGATTAAATATGGCCATTCCGAGGTCGGCAACTTCGCTATAGACGGAATGGTGTATGAACAGAACGAGATTGAGTTCCTGCCTGTTGCAGCCGATGAGGCTGCCGACCAGCTCATGATTGCCAAATGGATAATACGCAACCTGGCATACAGGAACGGTTACGACATAACATTTGCTCCTAAGATTACTGCCGGCAAGGCCGGTTCGGGCCTGCATATACACATGCGCATAATGGACGGCGGGGCCAACTGCATGCTTGACGGCGGTGCGCTCTCTGCTGACGCAAGGCGCGCTATTGCCGGAATGATGCTGCTAGCTCCTTCGATAACGGCATTCGGAAACACTAACCCGACATCCTATTTCCGTCTTGTTCCGCACCAGGAGGCTCCTACAAACATCTGCTGGGGCGACCGTAACCGTTCGGTGCTTGTGCGTGTTCCTCTTGGCTGGGCTGCAAAGTCGGATATGTGCCGTCTTGCCAATCCTCATGAGGGTGACAGCAACTATGATACTACTCAAAAACAGACAGTGGAGATGCGTTCTCCCGACGGTTCTGCCGATATATATCAGCTCATTGCAGGACTTGCCGTGGCTTGCCGTTACGGATTCGAGCTGCCGGATGCGCTGGAGATTGCCGAGCGTACATACGTCAATGTGAATATTCACCAGAAGGAGAATGAAGACAGGCTTGCGGCTCTTGAGCAGCTGCCCGACAGCTGTGCCGCTTCGGCCGACTGCCTTGAAAGGCAACGTGCCGTCTTTGAGGAGTACAATGTATTCAGCCCTGCCATGATAGACGGCATTCTGCGTCGTCTGCGTTCGTATGACGACCGTACATTGCGTGCCGATACCGGTGACGACAAGGAGAAGATGATGACACTGGTAAGGCGGTTCTTCCATTGCGGATGAGAACTGATACCATAATAAAACAATCAAAGGCCTCGCAACGTGATGCGAGGCCTTTGATTGTCTGTTGAAGTTCGTGTATCAGAGGTTGTATGTGCCCTCAACGAGCTGGCCCATTGCCCATACGGCGCGTATGTTCAAGTCGTCGTCGAGAATCATTACGTCGGCATCCTTGTCCTTCTGCAATGAACCCTTGCGGTCATATACGTTCATAATCTTTGCCGGTGTCTCAGAAGCCATGCGTACTGCATCGTCCAATGGAATTTCGGCTTTCTGTACCAATGTGCGTATCAAACGGTCCATAGTAGCTACAGAGCCGGCAAGAGCTGTACGGTCGGCGAGCTTGCAGACACCGTCCTCGATGATTACGCGAGGGTCGAATGCTGTTGTGCTGTCGCTTGCTGCGCATGCAAGAGCGTCGGTGATGACACATGCGCGCTCAACGCCCTTGATGTGGTGTATGAGGCGAAGGATTGTGGGAGGCACGTGTATGCCGTCGGCAACAACCTCAACTGTCATGTCTTCGTGCAGGTAGATGCTCTCCACTGTACCCTCGTACTTGTACTCGCGGCGTTTGTGGAAACCTGGCATCGCGTTGTAGAAGTGTGTGGCGTGTGTATAGCCGTTCTTGCGTGCTGCATGAATGTCGTCATACTCGGCCTGTGTATGCGCTACAGATGCCAGAATGCCCTTTGATGTGATGTACTTGCCGAACTGCATTGCACCGGGGAGCTCAGGAGCTGCGTCCCAACGCTTGATACAGTTCCACTTCTCAACGAGAGGAATGTATTCGTTCGGGTCGGGGTCCTTGATGTTCTCTGGTAGCTGTCCGCCTGCCATAGCCATGTTCAGGTAGTGTCCTTCGAGGTGAAGACCGAGCACCGGGCTGTTTGGCTCTGCCATGAGCTTTGTACATGTCTCGGCTGCAGCCTCAATCATAGGTACTGTAGATGAAGATAGGGTAGGGAAGATACTTGTTGTACCATGCTTCATGTGTGCCTTGATTGCACCGCGGAAAGCCTCTTCTGTTCCTTCCATGAAGTCGCAGCCGCCACCTCCGTGAATGTGTATTTCCACACCGCCGGGAACAACGTACATACCCTTGGCATCAACTACTTCTGCGCCTATTACTGCAAGGTCGCAGTTTGTAACCTCAAGAATCTTGCTATCGCGTATGATAACAGATCCGTCCTTCAGCCAGCCCTGAGGAGTCAGAATCTTGGCATTGATAATTTGCTTAAGCATAATATTGTTATGGTTGATTATATGTGTTTTCTTCAGTGGTGTGGACGGTGTGCGTAGATTCTTGTCACGCGCCTGGGCACAATTCCCTACAAAGTTATTCAAATAATTTATCTATGTATGCTTTTGGTTGATTTTTTTTAACAGTGCTACGAATTATTTATTTTTGCAGGTGAGTGGATGTTTGTTGAAACATCTTGCTTGAGGTTATTTTACTGCTATGGATGATTTGTTGCGTGCGTGACAAAATGCAAGCAATATTATTAAAATGCTTTCTGATTGTTAAATGCGGTTGCGGTGGCGATTTTTTGAAAACACAGTGCGGTTTAAGGGTTTTTACCCGATTTTTGCTTCCTTTTTTGTTTTTGTACTCCGTTTTTCGGCTTTGGTGCCTTAAAAGCAGTTCGTTTTTGTGAAAAATCTTTGAGTTGTAGATGTATGCTGTTATATTTGCATGGTGTTTTGGATTTTGCAAAAAGTAACCGCTTTGCCGGTTTTTGCATTGTCAGTCAAAACCGCTTTTGTCGAGAAATATAACACGAAACTATATGTCAAAACTACGATTTGAGGTAATAACCGCAGCATTCGGCAAGAATGCGGTCGATGTTCCCAATTGCGAACTGCGTCCGTCCGACTATTACGGGGTCAAGGTGTTCAACAGGGAAAAGATGTTCAAGTATCTTCCTAAGGAGGTTTACAACAAGCTTATCGATGTCATCGACAACGATGCTCCGCTTGACAGCTCCATTGCCGACAGTGTTGCCGAGGGCATGAAGCGCTGGGCTGTGGAGAACGGTGCTACGCATTACACCCATTGGTTTCATCCGCTCACGGAGACAACTGCCGAGAAACACGATGCCTTCATCGAGCATGACGGCAAGGGCGGAGTACTCGAAGAGTTCTCTGGTAAGCTGCTCGTGCAGCAGGAGCCCGATGCATCGTCGTTTCCCAACGGAGGAATAAGAAGCACTTTTGAGGCGCGTGGATACAGCGCGTGGGACCCGACATCTCCGGCTTTTCTCATCGATGACACTTTGTGTGTGCCTACTGTATTCATATCATATACAGGCGAGGCTCTCGACTACAAGGCTCCGCTGTTGAAGTCGCTGAGGGCTGTAGATAAGGCGGCTACCGATGTTTGCCGCTACTTCGACAAGAATGTAAAGAAGGTCACTACATATCTGGGCTGGGAACAGGAGTACTTCCTCGTCGATGAGGGGATGCTGCTGGCACGTCCCGACCTGCTGCTCACCGGGCGCACTCTGATGGGGCACGATAGCGCGAAGAACCAACAGCTCGAAGACCATTACTTCGGCTCTATTCCGAAGCGTGTGGCAGCATTCATGAAGGAACTTGAGATTGAGGCTATGAAGCTGGGCATCCCGGCAAAGACATGTCATAACGAGGCTGCTCCCAACCAGTTCGAGCTTGCGCCGATATACGAAGAGTGCAACTTGGCTGTCGATCATAACATGCTGATAATGGCACTTATGAAGGAGGTTGCGCGCAGGCACGGTTTCCGCGTGCTGCTGCACGAGAAGCCATTCAAGGGCGTGAACGGTTCGGGAAAGCATAACAACTGGTCGCTTGGAACAGATACGGGTGTGCTGCTTATGGCACCGGGAAAGAACGACAAGGACAACTTGCGTTTCATTACATTCGTGGTCAATACGCTTGCTGCAATATACCGTCACAACGGATTGCTGAAAGCGAGCATAATGTCGGCTGCAAATGCGCACCGTCTTGGTGCGGCAGAGGCTCCCCCTGCTATAATCTCAAGCTTCCTCGGTTCTCATCTCTCGTCGGTGCTCGACCACATGGAGACAACGGATGATGTTGTGAAGATACTAAGCAAGCGCGAACTGCGTCTGAATATTCCTTCGATTCCGGAACTGATGATTGACAATACCGACCGTAACCGTACGTCGCCTTTTGCTTTCACCGGAAACCGTTTCGAGTTCCGTGCCGTAGGTTCTGAGGCCAACTGCGCTTCGGCAATGATTGCGCTGAACACTGCAATGGCCGAACAGCTGACAATATTCAAACGTGAGGTTGATACATTGATAGAGGGCGGCATGGCAAAGGAAGATGCGCTTGTGAAGATAATACGCAAGTATATCAGATACAGCAAGCCTGTACGCTTCGACGGCAACGGTTATAGCGACGAGTGGCGTCGTGAGGCAGCACATAGAGGGCTTGACTGCGAGGCGAGTGCCCCGATTGTGTTCGACCGTTATCTCGACAAGGAGAGCGTGAAGATGTTCCGCGACATGGATGTGATGACCGAGACGGAGCTGCGTGCGCGCAACGAAATAAAGTGGGAGATGTACACTAAAAAGATTCAGATTGAGGCGCGTGTGCTTGGCGATCTTGCGCTGAACCATATAATACCTACTGCGACAAAGTACCAGAGTTCTCTGCTCGACAATGTCATCAAGATGGAACAGGTAATAGGCAAGGAGGAGGGCGATATGCTTTCGGCCGAGAATATAAGCTTAGTGAAGCAGATGGCGCAGCATGTGGCAGAGATACGCCGCCTGGTTGCCGAGCTCGTGGAGCGTCGCAAGGTGGCGAACCGCATATCGTCGGAGCGCGATAAGGCTATTGCTTACCACGATACCGTGGCTCCTATGCTCGAAGAGATACGTGGCCATATCGACCAGCTCGAACTGGTTGTTGACAACGAGTTGTGGACTCTGCCTAAGTACAGGGAACTGCTGTTCATTGTCTGAATGTGATCGCAGCGGGCATGTGTGTTGCCCGTATGGTAAAAATGTGCGACATAATTTTTATTATTGAATCTTAATTCGTACGTTTGTATCTGTTATACGATTAAAGTTCTTTTTTTAATACAAACAATTTAAAACACTACATTTATGAAAAAGTATTTGGCAGAAGCTATCGGTACTATGGTGCTGGTGCTTATGGGTTGCGGTGTTGCCGTTAGTCTCGGTTGTACATCAAATGATCCTGCTTTGGCTTCTACTGTTGTAGGTACAGCTTTGGCTTTCGGTCTTGCAGTTGTAGCTATGGCTTACACTATCGGCGGCATAAGCGGTTGCCACATTAACCCGGCTATCACACTCGGTGTGTGGGCAAGCGGCCGCATGGGCGCTAAGGATGCTATCATGTACATGGTATTCCAGGTTATCGGTGCCATTGCTGGTGCAGCTGTCCTTTATCTATGTACTGCTACAAGCGGTGATGCTATCGTAGGTACCGGTGCAAACGCATGTCAGCCGGGTGTTGAGCTCGTTGGCGGTCTTGTTGCCGAAATCGTCTTCACAATGATTTTTGTTCTTGTTGTGCTCGGTACAACAGACAACAAGGTGGGTGCAGGCAACTTCGCAGGCTTGGCTATCGGTCTTACCTTGGTTCTGGTTCACCTCGTATGTATCCGTTATACCGGTACATCAGTGAACCCGGCACGTTCAATCGGTCCTGCTCTCTTCCAGGGCGGTGCGGCTCTTGAGCAGTTGTGGATTTTCATCGTAGGTCCTTTCGTAGGTGCTTTGCTTGCTGCAGGTATCTGGAAGGTGCTTTCTTGCGAGAAGTGCGCTAAGTAAGCATTGCCTTATAAATAGAATTGGAAAGTGCGTAAGTGCTTTCCAATTTTTTTCTACCTATATGCAGGGTACATGATGGCTTCGTTTTGTTTTTAGCTTGTTTATTGTTATCTTCACCTTGCGGTGTAGCTAACTTCTGCACTCGCTTTGAAAAATATTTAAGCAAGCTTGATATTTCTCGCTCGTTTATTCGTATCTTCACCTTGCGGTGTAGCTAACTTCTGCACTCGCTTTGAAAAATATTCAAGCAAGCTTGATATTTCTCGCTCGTTTATTCGTATCTTCACCTTGCGGTGTAGCTAACATCTGCACTCGCTTTGAAAAATATTCAAGCAAGCTTGATATTTCTCGCTCGTTTATTCGTATCTTCACCTTGCGGTGTAGCTAACTTCTGCACTCGCTTTGAAAAATTTTCAAGCAAGCTTGATATTTCTCGCTCGTTTATTCGTATCTTCGCAGTAGGGTATTGAATTGTTGAATGATAAAAACCATAGATATATGTTTTCAGGAATAGTTGAGGAATTTGCTACGGTGCGCCGTCTGGTGCGCGAACAGGGCAATCTGCACCTGACACTTACATGTTCGTTTGTAGGTGAGCTGAAGATTGACCAGAGCGTTTCGCATAATGGAGTGTGCCTTACAGTAGTCGATATAAAGGGTGATGAATATACTGTCACTGCAATGCAGGAGACTCTGCAGCGTTCGAATATAGGTCTGCTTCAGGTCGGCGACAAGGTGAATGTGGAGCGTTCGATGATGATGAACGGACGCTTAGATGGCCATATAGTGCAGGGTCATGTCGATGAGACTGCCGAATGTGTGTCGGTACGAGACATGGACGGCAGCTGGTACTATACATTCCGTTACCGTAAGGATGATGATATGGCTGCAAAGGGGTATCTGACAGTTGACAAGGGCTCTGTTACCGTAAACGGAGTGAGCCTTACGGTGTGTGAGCCTGCAGACGATTCTTTCTCCGTGGCTATAATCCCTTATACATACGAGCATACCAATTTCCACACAATAGAGGTGGGTACAAAGGTCAATATCGAGTTCGATATCATAGGCAAGTACATAGCAAGAATTGCAAAGCGATGAAGAGTTTTCTTGAATTGGCAAAGGCGCGACAGAGTGACCGTGCATATGAGCCGGGCCGTGTGATTGAGCGTGAAGTCCTGGAACGCATCCTTGAGGCGGGGCGTATTGCACCGTCGGCATGCAACGGACAGCCGTGGCACTTCACCGTGGTGACGGACCGTCGCTGCTGGTAGAGGTGGGCAAGGCTACGTCGAGTCTTGGAATGAACAAGTTTGTGAAGGATGCATCGGCACTGGTGCTCATTACTCAGGAATCGACAAACATAACATCGAAGCTCGGATGCGGCATCAAAGACAAGGATTTTCCGGTAATGGACCTCGGAATAGCTTCGGCATACATAACTCTGGCTGCTGAGGATGAAGGCATAGGAAGCTGTATCCTGGGCTGGTTCGACGAGAAGAAAATAAAGGAGTTGACGGGCATTCCCCAGAAGAAGCGTCTGATGCTTATAATTTCTCTGGGATATGCGGCGAAGCCTAAACGCAATAAGGTGCGCAAGGAGTGGAATAAAGTCGTGTCGTTTGAAAAGTATTGATGAATATGAAAAAGATAGGGTGCCTTTCCCTGCTCTTGATTGCATTGCTTGTAGTTGCTTTCTTTACATGTCCTCCCAAGGAAAAGCATGTGGATAAGATTGCCTATACGGTATCGAATGTTGTCGATGACGAGACAAAAGGGTTTGGAAAGTTTGCCATTTCGTTAATTGACGAGCTCACTGGCAAGGATATTGTGAAGCGTTCGGTCGATAAGGTTTTAACGGTTGATGATTACTCTCTGCTATCACTTGGAAAGGTGGAATGGCAGGGCAAGGAACATATAACTTCAGTGGGTATCTTCGGAATGGTATTTACAATGCCGGAGGAGATGATGAAGGATAAACTAAGAAAAACCATAGAAAAGTTAGAAAATAGATAAATATATTTAGAAATGAAGATAGCGGTACCTACAAAGGGTGGTGTGGTCGATAATCATTTTGGCCATTGTGACCACTATACGATATTTACTGTCAATGACGGTGAGGTGAAGATGAAGGAGATTCTGCCTTCTCCGCAAGGCTGCGGATGCAAGTCGGGCATAGTGCTTGTCCTGCGTCGGAAGGGTGTTCAGGTTATGCTTGCCGGGAACATGGGAGAGGGCGCAAGGAATGTTCTTGAGAGTCACGATATAAAGGTTATACGTGGCTGCAGTGGAAATATAGATGAACTGGTCAAGGCTTATCTCGCAGGAGAGGTGAACGATAATGGAGAGGCCTGCAGTCATCACGAATGTTCTAATAGCTGATAGATATGGTAAACAAGGTGTATCTTGAGAATTTCGAGAGCCGCATTATGGACGAGCTGTTGCGTCTATGTACCCAATACAAGGTGCTTGAAGGAACTCTGCTTTCGACAGAGGATATCGATGCCCGTTGGCATGATATGGCACCGGAGTATGTTGCCGATGCAGTTCCCAATATTGCCGATTATCCTACAGTTGCCATAGCGTGGGCCGGCTATGTGGGTATGGCGGTAGCGCATCTGTGGGACAGTGACTGGGCTGCCCATAGCAAGGATGGATACAAGTCGCTCTATGGCCCTGCCGGTTTCGATGATATGGACGAGAATATAGTGCAGAAGGTGCTGGGCTTTCATCTTGAATCGCAGGAGGCAAAGAATATCGAGGTTATGATGCGCCGCCTGGCCGAAACGGCCTTGACTCTTATCCGCCGTGAGAATATTGAACCCCAGTCGCCGATGGCGTTCCATGTGTATGCACGCGCGATAAAGGTGATGTACCGCCTGGGCGCAGCTATTGAACTGAAGCGGCTGGGATATAAGTTCGAGCAGGTCAACTTGCCTAAGATGGGTGGAATGGCAGAGTGCTGATTATAGATTAATCTTTATAATATATAAAAAGCTCATCCCGCGGGATGAGCTTTTTATATTACTAAGTAACTTCTGTTAGAAGCGGAAGTCAACGCCTACTGCAACGTTGTAGGTCTTGCGCAAGTATGTTGACTCGCTTAATGTGGACGCGTTTACACCCTTGCCGTGTGCATAGTTGGTATAGCATGCACCTACATTGATGTCCCATTTGTCATTGATGCTGTACTTCGCACCGATACCTGTCGTGAATGAGTCGTCGATGAAAGATACGTCGCTGAGGTAGCTTGAGTTAACGCCGAAGTCGCTGAACTGGAAACCTGCAGAAAGAAGAAGCTTCTTTGTTGCCTGGAACTCAACACCGCCAAGAATCTCGAATGTGTTGCGGCTGAGTGTCTTCATTGTGTTTGCCTTGCCGAGGAGTGACTGGATCTTTGCATCCTTGTCAAAGTAGTAGGTATAACCGGCCATAACCTTCCAACGGCTTGTGATGTCGTATGAAGCACCGAGTGTAAGGATTGCCGGTGCATCGTTGCGGAACTTCTCTCCGTCCTGGAGCGATGCCAGTGTGGCCAGTGTGGCCAGAGCCGGATTAGCCTGTGCAAGAGCACCGATTTTGCCGTCGAGGTTAGAGTCAACGCCCAACTTTTTAGCAAGAATCTGGCTTGAAAGCTCCTTTGTGTCGTTCTCGATTATGTTTACAGCACGGAACTCATACTTTGCGGCGAAGTTGAACTTGCCTACCTTGTAGTCAACACCGATTATCGGAGCAAATGCGATACCGCTCTGTGTCAGTTCAAGAGCAAGGAACTCGCCCATGTTGCCGGCCTGTGGATGAACCGCATTTATTGCACCCTCGTAGCTGAGGCTTGTGTAGTTTGTGCGAAGACCTGCGTAAGCAGAGAGGTTGTCGTTGATTTTGTATGCAGCACCAAGCTGGAGAGCAAAAAGGTACTGGGTTGACTCGAATGCTGATACACCTAACATTCCGTCGTTTGCAAGGTTTGCTGTACCAAGAGCATCAAACAGAGGAAGACCGTCATCGAACTTAGCGTTACCGCCACCTCCAGGCATTCCGAAGTAACCGCTGAATGTCCAGTCACCTTTCTTGTAGGCTGCAAAGATTGTCGGCATGCATGGTACATACACGCTACCTTTGTATTCCTTGTTGTTAGGCTGTCCCAAGAATCTTGTGCTAAGAACATCACGGTCCTGCCAAATCATCTGCCAGTTAACAGACATTGACCAACCTTCTTTGAAGAAAGCAGAACCTGCTGGATTGAAGTAGATTGCATCGGTCTCCAATGATGCATAGCGCATTGGGTTGCGGACGAAAGATGCACTCTGGTTTGTGTTTGTCAAAAGACCACCTGCGAAAGATGAAACTGCAATTGCAACAAATGCAATGCTTGCAAAAAATCTTTTCATAATATTAAATTTAAGATGTATATTATTTCTCAATCAAAAGTTGCACAAAAGTATATGATTTGTGCAATATGCGGAAATTCTTGGCTCCTTTTAACTATAAAAATGTATAAAATGAAATGCTATTGTACATAATAGACTTTGTTTTAAGGTAAAAATAGATAAAAATACAGACAGGCTGTCAAGGGGTCCTGACAGCCTGTCTGTATTATATAAATAAGGTATTATCTTTTTACCGGTATTGCGTCTATGCGTGCCTGGTGACGTCCGCCTTCGAACGGTGTGTCGAGGAATATCTCTACACACTCTTTGGCAAGTGCGGTTTCTATAAAACGGCCCGGCATTACCATGACATTGGCATCGTTGTGCTGACGTGCCAGGGCGGCGATCTCAGGCATCCAGCACAATGCACTGCGAATAGCATCGTGATGGTTGAGTGTCATGTTTATTCCGTTGCCTGTTCCGCATATTGCTATGCCCGTAGAAAGTTCTCCTTTTTCTATGGCTTCGGCAAGTGCATGGGCAAAATCGGGGTAGTTGCAGCTCTCTGTGCTGTTTGTACCAAAGTCAACGAAGTCGTAACCCATTGCCTTGAGCCACTCCTTTACCTGTTCTTTCAGCGGGTAACCGGCATGGTCGCTTGCAAGTCCTATTCTCTTGTTCATTATAGCATAGTTTTTACCTGGTTATACACGTTTTCTGCAGTGAAACCGAGCTTCTCGTCAAGAACCTTGTATGGTGCCGAGAAACCGAATGATTCCAATCCCCAAACCTTTCCGTTTGCTCCTACAAGTCCTTCGAGGTTTACAGGAAGGCCGGCTGTGAGGCCGAATATCTTAGAGCCGGTAGGGAGAATGCTCTCCTGATACTGTGCAGGCTGTGTGCGGAAGAGACCTTCTGAAGGAACTGAAACGATTCTTGTCTTGATTCCGTCGGCTTTGAGAAGCTTTGCACCCTCAACGAGTGTCGATACCTCTGAACCCGATGCGAGAAGGATTACATCGTAGTCCTCGTCGCTGCCGGCAATGATGTATGCACCCTTGCCTGCTTCTTCGTATCTTGTACCCTCCGGAAGGTTGTTCACATTCTGGCGTGAGAATATGAGACCTGTAGGTGTATTGTCATTTTCCATGGCCAGTTTCCATGCCTGTGTTGCCTCATTTACATCGGCAGGGCGTAGTACAAGCATTGAGTTCTTTCCGTGGTGGTTCTTTACCTTTTCCATAAGGCGTACCTGTGCTTCCTGCTCAACAGGCTCATGTGTAGGTCCGTCCTCTCCGACGCGGAATGCATCGTGTGACCATACGAACTTGACCGGAAGCTCCATAAGGGCCGCCATGCGGATAGCCGGTTTCATGTAGTCGCTGAACACGAAGAATGTACCGCATGCAGCTATTACACCGCCATGCAGTGCCATACCGATACATACGCATGCCATTGTAAGCTCGGATACTCCGGCATGAAGGAATGCTCCGCTGAAATCGCCGGGCTTGAATGCGTGTGTTTTCTTAAGGAAGCCGTCTGTCTTGTCGCTGTTGCTGAGATCGGCCGACGAGCATATCATATTGCCGTAGTTCTCTGCGAGGATGCCAAGCACTGTTGCCGATGCGTTGCGCGTAGGAGCATCTGCCTTCTGCTCAATGGCATTCCAGTCTATTTCGGGCTGCTTGCCTGAGAACCAGTCCTCAAGCTTCTGCGCCTTTTCGGGGTTTGCAGCTGCCCATGCAGCCTTGGCCTGCTTGCGCTCAGCAACAATCTTGCGGAGTTCTGCAAGGCGGTTGTCGTACATCTCCTTTACTTCGGGGAAGAATACGAACGGATTCTCAACGTCTCCTCCAAGGTTTTTTATGGTATTGACGTAGGCATCGCCTCCGAGCGGTGCACCGTGTGTGCCGCAGTCGAACTCGTAGCTGCTGCCATCGGCACGGCGTGCCCCCTTGCCCATTACGGTATTGCCGATGATGAGCGTAGGACGTTCGTTCTCGGCCTTTGCCTCAGTGAGAGCTGCGCGTATTGCGTCGCAGTCGTTTCCGTCTATTGTAATCACCTTCCAGCCCCAAGCCTCGTACTTCTTGGCTGTATCCTCGAACATAACCTCGTCGCAACGTGTTGAGAGCTGTATCTGGTTGGCATCATAGAACATTACAAGGTTGCTCAGCTTAAGGTAGCCTGCAAGGCGGCCTGCACCTTGTGAAATCTCCTCCTGAACTCCACCGTCGGAGATAAATGCATAGATTGTGTGGCCGAAGACCTCGTTGCCAAGACGTGCCTCAAGGAACTTTGCAGCAATGGCTGCACCTACTGCATAGGTGTGTCCCTGTCCAAGAGGGCCTGATGTGTTCTCTATTCCGCGCTCGAAGTTCACTTCGGGGTGTCCCGGAGTCGCGCTTCCCCATTGGCGGAGCTGCTTGAGCTCGTCCATCGTGTATTTGCCTGACAGGGCAAGTACCGAATATAGCATCGGCGACATGTGGCCTGGGTCGAGGAAGAAACGGTCACGGCCTTCCCATAGCGGGTTTTCGGGGTCGTGAATCAAAAACTCTGAATAGAGGACGTTGATGAAGTCGGCACCGCCCATTGCACCGCCGGGATGTCCCGATTTTGCCTTCTCTACCATTGCAGCTGTGAGAATACGGATGTTGTCTGCTGCCTTGTTCATCAATTGCTTGCTGTTCATATCTGTAGTTATAGTTTGTGGAGTTATTATTGCTTTTAATTCCAAAAAACGGCTTGGTGTTGTTCTGAATATACCATTCCGTAATTTGTTACAAAAGTAATATTTTTTGTTTGAATGATGAACATAATTGAATGATGAATTTGCCTGTTGTTTATAAATATTTATAATTGCAATAACAGAATTAATACTTGCAGATGGATATTCTTTTCAAAAGCTGTTTTTTTGCCCCGGCAACTGTTTTAAGACCTTTTTGCAATACGGCTTTCTGTTTTGGGCGGTTTTATATTATCTTCGTGGAGCAAAAATATGACTGCTATGCTTATAAGAATAATTTCCAAGGAGCTTGCACTTGCTCCCGAAAAAGTGAAAAACACGGTAGAACTGCTTGAAGGCGGTGCTACAGTTCCGTTTATTGCGCGATACCGCAAGGAGGCGACAGGTTCTATGGATGAGGTCGCTATCGGCAATATCAAGGATATGCATGAGAAACTGACAGCACTCATGCAGCGGAAAGAGACTATAATTGCAACGATTGAGGAGCAGGGAAAACTTACAAAGGAACTGAGGGAACGTATCGGCAACTGTTTCGACCCTGTTGAACTCGAAGATATTTATCTGCCGTACAAGCCTAAACGCCGTACGCGTGCGACTATAGCCAAGGAACGAGGCCTTGAACCGCTTGCCGACCTGATATTCCTGCAGCAGTGCAACGATGTGAAAGGCAGAGCGCGTGCATTTGTATGTGCCGACGTGCCTGCTCCCGAAGATGCCATTGCCGGAGCATGTGACATAATTGCCGAACGTGTATCGGAAAACGAAGGCGCACGCAATGCAATAAGGCATATCTTCTCGCGTTATGGAGTGCTTGTCTCTAAGGTTGTCAAAGGAAAAGAGGGTGACGGCATAAAATATTCCGACTATTACGAATGGCAGGAGAACATCTCGCGCATCTCCTCGCATCGTCTTCTGGCAATTATGCGTGGAGAAGAGGAAGGTTACCTGCGTGTTTCCATAACTGTAGATACAGAAGAGGCCGTGTCTCAGCTTTACCGCCGTTTTGTCAAACGCTTCTCGCCGTCGCGCGAATATATGGAACTTGCAGTGGCCGACGGCTATAAGCGTCTTCTGGCTCCGTCAATAGAGAATGAAACACGCGGAAACGCAAAGCAGCGTGCCGATGACGAGGCTATAGCTGTGTTTGCCGAGAATCTGAGGCAGCTGTTAATGTCTTCTCCTTTAGGCCAGAAGCGTGTGTTGGCTATAGACCCTGGCTTCCGTACGGGATGTAAGGTAGTGGTGCTCGACTCGCAAGGCAATCTTGTTTATCACACCGTTATATATCCGCACCAACCGCACAATGACCGTGAATCGGCTGCAAGAACAATAAAATCTCTTGTACAGGATTATTCGATAGAGGCTTTTGCCATAGGAAATGGTACGGCCGGACGCGAGACAGAGGATTTTGTACGCAATTTGGGGGTTGCAGCCGAAATCTTTTCTGTCAACGAAGATGGTGCTTCGGTCTATTCTGCATCTCCGGTTGCACGTGAGGAGTTTCCGAATGAGGATGTAACCGTACGTGGAGCCGTCTCTATCGGCCGTCGTCTTATAGACCCGCTGTCGGAGCTGGTGAAGATAGAACCACGTTCAATAGGAGTAGGGCAGTACCAGCATAGCGTTGACCAAGCAAAACTTAAGGAGCGTCTTGATGTTGTTGTGGAGAGCTGTGTGAACAAGGTTGGAGTCAACCTGAATACTGCGACAAAGCAGATACTGACACATATATCGGGCCTTGGTCCTGCATTGGCCGAGAATATAGTTAAGTTCCGTGCCGAAAACGGCAACTTCAGGACCAGGAAGGAGCTGCTTAAGGTTCCGCGGTTGGGCAGCAAGGCTTTTGAACAGTCGGCCGGATTCCTGCGTGTCGTAGGCGGTGACGAGCCTCTTGACAATACAGCTGTTCATCCCGAATCGTATGGTATTGTGGTGAAAATGGCAAAGGATATGAATGTTTCTCTTGAACAGTTCATTTCCGATACCGAATTGCGCAAAAAGGTCCGGTTGCAGAACTATGTTACCGAAAAGGTGGGCATGCCCACGCTTACCGATATAATGGATTCGCTTAACAAGCGTGGTCTTGACCCTCGTGAACAGGCAAAGGCTTTTTCCTTTGACCCTAACGTGCATGAACTTGAGGATTTGCGCGAAGGGATGGTTCTTCCTGGGATAGTTTCCAATATAACGGCATTCGGAGCTTTTGTGAACATAGGTGTTCATCAGGACGGTCTTGTCCACATATCACAGCTTGCCGACAAGTTCGTGTCATCGCCCAATGATGTAGTAAAGCTTGGTCAGCAGGTAATGGTCAGGGTAGTAGAGGTCGATTTGAAAAGAAGGCGCATTTCCCTTTCCATGCGTGGAGTGTAAGCGGTATGAGGCTCTTGAGGGATATAAATGAAAAAGGTGTCAGTTTTCGCTGACACCTTTTTCATTTATGTTGCTGATATTAGCAAATCTTGCGTGAACCGTCACCGATTACTACGTCATATACCTTAGGTGACTTGCCGTACTTCTCGTTGTAACGCTTTTCAGCCTCGCCGATGAAGACTTCGTATAGTTCCTCCTTAACAAGGTTGATTGTACAGCCGCCGAAGCCACCGCCCATCATGCGTGAACCGGTAACACCGCAGTCGATAGCAACGTCAACAAGGAAGTCGAGCTCCTCGCAGCTTACCTCGTAGTCCTTGCTCAAACCGAAGTGTGTCTCATACATCTTCTTGCCGACAGTCTCATAGTCACCGGCCTCAAGAGCGTCACATACATCGAGTACGCGAACTACCTCACCGATAACATACTTGGCGCGGTTGTAATCCTCTGGTTTAAGCTCTGCCTTAACCTCTTCGAGCATCTCGAAGTTTGCGTCGCGCAAAGACTCAACCTCAGGGTGCTTAGCCTTGATAACCTCAGCTACGCGCTCACAGCTCAAACGACGCTCGTTGTAAGGTGAACCTACAAGTTCGTGCTTAACGCATGTGTTCAAGAGAACGAGCTTGTAGCCCTGTGGCTTGAACGGGAAGTACTGGTACTCCAAAGAACGGCAGTCGAGACGGATAAGGCTGCCAGCCTTGCCGAATACGCTTGCGAACTGGTCCATGATACCGCAGTTGACACCTACATAGTTGTGCTCTGTAGCCTGACCGACCTTAGCAAGCTCGAACTTGTCTATCTTGTTGTCGCCGAAGAGGTCGTTGAGTGCATAAGCGAATGTGCTCTCCAATGCTGCTGAAGAAGACATTCCTGCGCCGAGGGGTACATCACCTGCAAATGCTGTGTTGAAACCCTTTACATCAACGCCACGCTTGATCATCTCGCGGCATACACCGAAGATATACTTTGCCCAAGAAGCGCGTGGAGCATCCTCTTCCTTCAGACCGAACTCAACATAGTCCTTCTCGTCGATAGAGTATGCGCAAACCTTGTCTGTACCGTTTGGCTTGATTTCTGCCATAATGCCTTTGTTTACAGCGCCAGGGAATACAAAACCGTTGTTGTAGTCGGTGTGCTCACCGATGAGGTTGATACGGCCCGGTGATGCATAGATGCTTCCTGTTGTACCATCGAAGTGTTTGATGAAACGGCTTCTTACAAATTCTATATCCATAGTTTTAAATATTTAGTAGTTGAACAAATATTATATTTCGTGTTGGTTACTTCTTTGCAGGCTTTGAACCGATGAGAGCATAGAAGAGGATGTATGCAGCGCAGAACATTACAACCCAGTAGCTTGTCATGTAGTCTGTCATTTCTGCAACCTGTGCCTGGATTGCGAGCATTACGGCGCAACCGAATACCATTGTCATGAAGATACCTGAAGCAACGGCTGTGTACTTGCCGAGACCCTCGACAGCCATGTTGAAGATACCGCCCCACATAACTGATGTGCAGAGACCCACGAGCAGGAATGCGAAGATGCCTACAGGAACCTCAGCCCAGATAAGTGTCAATGTACCCCAGTCGATACCGGGAACCTCAACTGTTGAAGCAGGGTCAGAGAACATACCGAATGCAACGAGTATCAGTGTTGCGATAGAAACTGTTGTAATCATGGCACGGCTTGAAACCTTGCTGCCGATACTTGCACCGACAAAACGGCCGATGAGCATCATGAACCAGTAAACGGCAACGATAAGGCCTGCGGTTGCAGCTGAGATACCGAGTTCCGGTGTGTTCACGAGGTACATGTTAACGTATGTTGGAACGCCTACCTCAATACCCATGTAAAGGAAGATTGCAAGGATACCGAGTGTGAAGTGACGGTACTTCAGCGCACCCTTGATGAGGCTTACCTCAACAGGAGCCTGCTCCGGCTCTTCGATCTTTGTGAAGAGGATTACAACGAATGCAATAACGAAGATTGCAAGGGCAATCATCAATGCGGGAGTTGCGTCAGAAATAGCTGTGTCCTTAGAAATCTCACCGATGAGAGCACCCATGATGATGTAAACGGCTACGGCTGCAGATGAGTTGAACACACCGCCGAGCTGGATAAGCTGGTTACCGCTGTTGCCGCCACCGCCGAGGAGGTTAAGCATCGGGTTAACAACGCAGTTGAGGATACACATGCAGAAACCTGCGATGAATGCACCTACAAGGTAAACGCCGAATACGAGACCGAGACTCTCCTTAGCATCGAGCATGCCGCTGAACCACTGTACAAGGATACCGATGATACCTACTGTCAAACCGATAAGCGCGGTCTTCTTGTAACCGAACTTTGCAATGAGCATACCTGCAGGAATACCCATAACGAGGTAAGCCACGAAGTTGCCGTAGTTGCCGATCTGTGCAAGCACTTCCGGAATGTCACCCTGTGCCTTGATGATGTTTGCCATAGGTGAGCATAGGTTTGTCACGAAGGCAATCATTGCGAAGAGCGCGATCATGACGATGATAGCTCCCCATTGTTTCTTTTGCTGACTCATAATTTTAATTTAAAATGTTTTAGTTATTATAAAATATTTCTCTTATTTCTCAACTCCGAATTTATATACTGTCACCTGTCTGTATGTCTCTCCTGGGCACAATACAACGCTTGGGAAGTGTGCGCGGTTAGGTGAATCGGGGAAGTGCTGTGCCTCGAAACAGATGGCACTGCGCTTTGGGAATGTGGCACCATGTGCACCTGCAAATCCGCTATGCCAGTTTGATGTATATACCTGGACGCCCGGCTCTGTGGTATATACCTCCATTGTGCGGCCGCTCACCGGCTCTGTAACTTTGGCTGCAAAGCTGAGCTCGCCAACCTCTTTCTTGTTGAGCACATAGCAGTGGTCGTAACCGGCACCATGCTTGATCTGCTCCTCGTCGGCATCTATGCGTGCGCCTACTGCTGTAGGTACTGTGAAGTCGAAAGCAGTGCCCTTTACAGGCTTGATGCAACCGTAAGGAACCGATGTGTCGTCAATAGGAACGAAGAAATCGGCATTGATTTCGCAAATAAGGTTGTCGATTGTCGCGGTCGGGTTTGCAATGCCCGAAAGTGAGAAGAAACCGTGGCTTGTAAGGTTAACTATAGTCTTCTTGTCTGTTGTGGCAGTGTAGTCGATTTTCAGTTCGTCGTCATCGGTGAATGTATAGACGACTGTCACGTCAAGGTTGCCGGGGAAGCCCTCTTCCATGTCGGCCGAAAGATAATGGAGCTTGAGTGTCTGGCAGTCGGTCTGCTCTGCGTCCCATACTCTTGCGTGGAATCCTGTGGGGCCGCCATGAAGGTGGTTAGGACCATTGTTGATTGCAAGATTGTACTCCTTGCCGTCGATTGTGAACTTGCCTTTGCATATTCGGTTGCCGTAGCGTCCTACCAATGTGCTGAGGAACGGCTCGGGGCTATTCAGGAGGTTGTCGATGCTGTCATGTCCCTGAATAACATTGGCGTAGTTGCCGTTCTTGTCGGGGACCATGATGCTGCAAATTGCTCCACCGTAGTTTGTTATTGTAACTTCGCTGCCTTTATTGTTCTTGAGAACGAAAAGAGCGGTTTCCTTGCCGCCAATGACCTTTTTGAAGTCGGCGGCCTTGAATTGTGAGAGATTTTCGGTACAGCTCATAATTTTTATGGTTAGATAGCTATTTCTCCGCAAATAAAATAAAAAAAGATATTACCTCAAAGGAAAATGTGATAAAATTAACAATATATTTTGCTGTCCGGAGTATGGGAATCGGGCATTAAAAAATGATGCACCGCGAAAAATTTCAGCGGTGCATCATCAGGTGCCTCTCTTATAAAATTTTAGGTGTTGTCAAATTTGTTCATTAGCCAGTCCAGCCTTGTTCTTTCTGCAGTGCGGCAAGCAGGTCGGCTACGACAAAACAGCTTCCGCCTACAAAAATGAAGTCGTCATTGCCGCTCTCTGCCAAAGCTGCCCGGAATGCTGCATGAACGGTGGGGTAGGCATTGCCCTCAAGCCCGAACCGTACAGCCTTCTCTTTGAGTTCTTCGGCTGGCATGGCACGTTTTATGCCTGCTTGTGTAAAGTAGTATTCGGCATTCTTCGGCATCATGGAAAGCACTGCTGCTATATCCTTGTCGCTTACCATACCGAACACGATGCGCAGCCTGTCGCATCTTATGGCTTCGAGCTGCTCTGCTATGTACTTTATTCCGCCGATATTGTGCCCTGCATCACAAACGGCTATAGGGTTTTCCATGAGCTTCTGCCATCGCCCCATAAGGCCGGTGAGCGAGCATACATTTGTAAAACCTTTTCGTAAAGCGTTCTCGCTGATTGCGAACCCTTGCTCCTTAAGCTTCTCTATGGCTGCAAGTATTGTATTGGCATTCTTCTCCTGGCAATATCCTCCAAGCTCGCCATGCAGTTTTCCGTATCTTTCAGCAGTGTATTCATAGCCGTTTCCGCGAGGCTCTGAATGCGTGATTTCCGGCTTGTCCTCGGCAAATGAAATCGGCGCGTAAACTTCGGATGCCTTTTTCTTGAATACGGTTCTTGTGGCTTCTGTCGCCTCGCCTATGACAACCGGGATACCGGCCTTTATTATTCCGGCTTTCTCTGCTGCAATCTCCTCGACCGTGTTGCCGAGGAACTGTGTGTGGTCAAGGCTTATATTGGTTATTATAGAGAGTTTGGGGGTGATTATGTTAGTACAGTCGAGCCGTCCGCCCAAGCCTGTCTCAATCACAGCGACATCGACCTCCTGTTCGGCAAAGAAGCTGAATGCCATAGCGGTTGTGAGCTCGAAGAATGAAGGGCTCAAAGGCTCGAAGAATTCCTTGTGTTTCCCGACAAAATCCACGACATACTCCTTGCTCGCAGGGATGCCGTTTACCCTTATCCTCTCGCGGAAGTCGATGAGGTGGGGCGAGGTGTAGAGCCCGACCTTGTATCCGCTCTCTTGCAGAATGGCTGCAATGGTGTGCGAAGTGGAGCCTTTGCCGTTTGTTCCGGCAATGTGTATTGTCGGGAATTTTCTATGCGGATGACCTAAGTGCCTGTCGAGTGCGAGAGTGGTCGATAACCCCTCTTTGTAAGCTGCACCGCCTACTTGCTGGAAGGGCGGTGCGCAGTTGAACAGATATGTGACAGTCTCGTCGTATGTCATATCCTAAGTATCAGTTTTGTTATTAGTCGAAAAAACTCTTGAAACGGCGGAAAATCTTTTCCTTGATGCTTTCGCTGGGTCGGAAATTATCAGATTCCCTGAAGTTCTCAATGGTCTTTTTCTCCTCCTTTGACAATGTCTCAGGGATATATACGCTTATGTTGACCACGATATCTCCCTTTCCGTAACCGTTCAGTGTGGGCAAGCCTTTTCCTCTAAGGCGGAGAACCTTGCCAGGCTGTGTTCCAGGGTCGATTGTCACCTTTGCCTTTCCGTCTATTGTCGGAATCTCGGCAAACCCGCCTAATGCAGCTGTCGGAATGTCTAACAGAAGGCTGTATATAAGGTCGTTTTCGTCGCGTACAAGGGTGGGGTGCTTCTCTTCTTCGATAAGAATGAGCAGGTCGCCGTTTATGCCGTTTCTTTTTCCGGCATTTCCCTTGCCTCGCATCGAGAGCTGCATGCCCTCTACAACTCCGGCCGGTATCTGTACCTCAACAACCTCTTCGCCCATTACAACTCCGTCGCCGTTGCAGTGAGGGCACTTGTTCTTGATTATCTTTCCCTCGCCGTTACAGCGCGGGCAGGCCACCTCGCTGCGCATCATGCCAAAGAAGCTCTGCTGTGTACGAACTACGCGGCCTGTTCCGTGGCAGTCGGGGCATGTCTCAGTGGCATTTCCTTCGGCACCTGTTCCGCCGCAGTGAGAACATTTTACATATTTCTTCAGCTTGAACTTCTTTGTAACTCCGTTGGCAATCTCCTGCAGGTTTAGCCTTACCTTTACCCTCTGGTCGCTTCCGCGGAACTTCTGCGGTCCGGCACTGCCTCCGCCAAATCCTCCGAAACCGCCGAATCCTCCACGGCCTCCGAAGATGTCGCCGAACATTGAGAAAATGTCGTTCATGTCCATGCCGGCTCCATTGAAACCGCCTCCTGCAGCTCCTCCAAGGCCCTCGTGCCCGAACTGGTCGTAACGGGCTCTCTTGTCTGGGTCGCTGAGTACGCTATAAGCCTCGGCGGCCTCCTTGAACTTCTCTTCGGCTTTCTTGTCGTCCGGGTTCTTGTCGGGGTGATACTGTATTGCCAGCTTGCGGTAAGCCTTCTTTATGTCGTTTGCCGATGCGTTTTTCTCTACGCCCAGCACTTCATAGTAATCTCTTTTTGCCATACTGCTAAATATTATTCGCCAACAGCAACCTTTGCGTGACGTATTACTTTATCGTTCAGTGTATAACCGGCTTGAATACAATCAAGTACCTTCCCTTTTAGGTTTTCGTCCGGTGTCGGTACCATTGCAATGGCCTCATGGAAGTCTGTGTCGAAAACAGCACCGTCTGTCTCAATCTTCTGCAGTCCGTTCTGCTTAAGGATACCTACGAACTTGTTATATATGAGCTCTACGCCGGTCATAATCTCCGCAGAACTTTTGTCCTTTGACATGTTGTTGAGCGCACGCTCAAAATCGTCGAGTACCGGCAGTATCGACTCTATCGCGCGCTCGCCGCCATTCTTTATAAGCTCTGCTTTCTCCTTCATGGTGCGTTTGCGGTAGTTGTCGAATTCAGCTACCTGGCGAAGATACTTGTCCTCAAGCATGGCAATCTTTCCGTTTGCCTCGTCAAGCTCTTGCTGCAGTTTCTCTTCTACGGTCTGCTCTCTCTCTTCCTGCTGAGCGCAGTTTTCTTCGATATTCTCCTCCTGTGTGCCGTTGATATTCTCGTTTACGGCTTCTTCCAAAATTTCCTTATCTTTTTTGCTCATGGTTCTATATGTTTTCTGTTTTTGTTTATAACAAATAACATGCCATTGCAGTTTTTGGTACAAAACGTCATTCTTTCTGTGACGTTAACATGACAAGTGGTGCCAATTTGGCAGATTTTGATTTTTTTATCCATCAGGCTTTATTTATCAATGCAGAATGGTTAACTTCGCTCAACAAATTTTGGATTATATGTCAAGAATTAATTTTTCAATATTGTCAGTTGCTGCAATTTCTCCATTTGCAGTACAGGCACAGGAGGGGGGTATTGCATCGGAGACTGGTGCTTCCAAGGAGTTGCCCAATGTGGTGATGATATATGCCGATGATTTAGGTTTAGGAGACCTGGAATGTTATGGTGCCATAGGTGTTAAAACTCCTAATATAAATAATTTGGCGTCTAATGGTTTGCGCTTTACGAATGCCCATGCTGTTGCTTCAACGAGCACCCCTTCGCGCTATTCCCTGCTTACCGGTGAGTACCCTTGGCGCAAGCAAGGGACAGATGTAGCGGCCGGTGATGCAGCTATGATTGTTTCGCCGGAACAATATACCGTTGCCGACGTGTTCAAGGAGGCCGGCTATACTACGGCCGCATTCGGAAAATGGCATCTGGGGCTCGGTGCAGAAAGCGGAAGACAGGATTGGAACAGTGTTCTCTCTCCGGCATTGGCAGATATCGGGTTCGATTATTCCTACATTATGGCAGCTACTGCCGACAGGGTGCCATGTGTGTTCATCGAAAACGGAAAAGTGGCCAATTACGACCCTACAGCACCGATATATGTGAGCTACAGGCATAATTTCGAGGGTGAACCTACCGGGCGCAGCAATCCCGAACTGCTTTATAATCTCAAGCACTCGCACGGGCATGACATGTCAATTGTGAACGGAATAGGACGTATCGGTTATATGAAGGGTGGCGGAACGGCTCTTTGGAAGGATGAGAATATTGCCGACAGCATAACATGCAAGGCTGTTGATTTTATTAAAGCAAATAGTGAACAACCGTTCTTTATCTATTTTGCTACCAACGATATACATGTGCCGCGTTTCCCGCATCCTCGCTTTAGGGGAGCAAGCAGTATGGGGCTTCGCGGCGATGCCATAGCGCAGTTCGACTGGTGTGTCGGCGAGATTGTCAATGCGCTTGAAGAGCAGGGGTTGTTGGAGAATACATTGATAATCCTGACAAGCGACAACGGTCCTGTACTGGATGACGGATATGACGATAAGGCAGAGGAACTTGTCGGCAGCCATTCACCTACAGGCGGCCTGCGAGGAGGGAAGTACAGTACATTTGAGGGCGGAACGCGTGTGCCTTTCATTGTTCATTGGCCGGCAAGGATAAAGAAGGGCGGGGTGAGAACAGGACTTGTGTCACAGATTGACTTCCTCGATGTTATGGCGGCCATAACGGGCAAGAAAGCAGCCCCCGGTATGCGCTCGTTTTCTCCCGACGGTGACTGTTCGCAGCTTGGGGCGTGGATGGGCGAAGAGGGTGCAGGCCGTCCGTTTGCTGTTGAGATGGCTGCCAACCATACACTTTCGCTTATTCTCTTCAATTGGAAGTATATTGAGCCTAAAGGCGGCCCGGCAATGGTTCCCTGGGGGCCTAAGATTGAGACAGGTTACTCTAAGGAACCGCAGCTTTTCAAGAGGGTGAATGGCGAGTTCGATGAAACCAAGAACCTTGCCGATGAGAACCCGACGATGCTGGATGCCTTGAAGAACTTGCTCGAAGGAGTACGTAATAACAGAAAATACTTTATGGAATTTCAATGAAAGGAACACTGAATGAAATGCAGCGCAATGCGCTGCACAAGCTCAATATAGGAGAACTTAATGCTATGCAGCAGGCGGCTATCGAACATTGCCGCAATAATGAGAGCATGGTGCTTCTTTCTCCTACAGGAACCGGAAAGACATTGGCATTCCTGTTGCCGATGCTTGAACGTCTCGATGTCATGTGCAATAGGGTACAGGCTGTTGTTGTACTGCCGTCCCGCGAACTTGCACGCCAGGTATATGAGGTGTGGCGTGCTATGGCAACGCCATTCCAGATGACAGCTCTCTATGGAGGCCGTCCGTTGGAACAGGAGGTCGCCTCGCTCGGCGGTTCATCGATATCGGTCGTTGTAGGTACTCCTGGGCGTCTTCTCGACCATTTGAACCGCGGTTCCTTTGCTGTTGACAAATGCTCTTTGCTGGTTATAGATGAGTTTGACAAGTGTCTGGAGATGGGATTCCAGGAAGAGATGTCAAGACTTGTGGAGAAGCTGCCGGCAGTGTTGTCACGTTTCCTTATCTCGGCTACGGATGCTGCAGAGATACCGCAGTTTGCCGGAGTTGCTCCCGAAAGTCTCGATTTCCGTTTGGCGAGCAAGCAGCCCGTTGCACGAACTTCGTACTATACCGTAACAGCCACCCCGGATAAAAGGCTTGAGAAACTTTTTTCGTTGCTCTGTTCGTTCAATGGCGAGCCGGCGATTGTCTTCTGTAATTTCCGCGAGAGTGTCGATGAAGTATATCGTTATCTCACGAAGCGTTCACTCTCTTCCGTTGCCTATCATGGAGCTCTTGAGCAGAAGGCCCGCGAGTCGGCATTGTTCCGTTTTGCATGCGGCAACTCCAACATTCTTGTGTGTACCGACCTTGCAGCGCGTGGACTCGACATAAAGGATGTGAAGCATGTGGTGCATTATCAGCGTTCTCTTACGGCTGAGATATTCACGCACCGCAACGGACGTACTGCACGTTGGGATGCCGACGGCTCAGTATATCTTCTCGCGTTTGAGAATAAGGAGTTGCCCGACTTTGTTCCCGACAATATGGCTGAATATGCTTTGCCTAAGCATGATGTTCTGCCTCCTTCTCCTCAGTGGGCAATCCTGTATGTGGGCAAGGGTAAGCGTGACAAGCTGAGCCGTGGTGACCTCGCTGGTTTCTTTATGAAGAAAGGCGGTCTTCGTGCCGATGAAGTAGGTACAATTATTGTGTTTCCCGATTATTCTTATGTTGCGGTAAAAATGAACCGTATGCGCGAGGTGTTGAAAAAGGTTGCAGGGGAGAAGATAAAGGGGGTAAAGACATTGGTAATGCCGGCAAGGGGAGTGTAGAGTTCTCTCGTCGCTTCGCTCTGTCGGGATGAACAGTTTTGCGATTTGGTTGAGTTTATATCGAACTACGTTATTGTACAACTGCTATATTGTTGCATTGTTTCACATGCATTTCATTATCTTCTGTTGTCATCCAAGCCGGAAAATTCTCTATATACATCATCCGATATTCTCACTTTTGCAATGCGCCATGTCCCGTCGTCGCATGGTTCGTAGTGATAGAGCCCGTTCTTTCGGAGTTCTTCCAATGTAAGCAATGTTATCTGCTTTCTGCTCAAATGCCTGTTCTCGGCACCTATCTTGCGCCCTATTACATTATTCAGCAAATCGGTGACCATGTCGGCTTCCGCTTCGCTGCTGAATATTCTTCTGCCGGTGTCGGCATAAGGTGACGGTTGCCAGGTGCTTGGGTTGCTGAAATGATACTTTAATGATTATTGTATTGCGGATAAATGAATTTCTTCTCCGGTTGGGCTGCATTCCCTATATTTTTCTTAACTTCGCACTCGATAATGAATTCTGTCCGCCGATGAAAAAGTATAATTTCAATGCAGGTCCTTCCATGCTGCCGCGTGAGGTTGTTGAGAAGACAGCCCAGGCTGTACTCGACTATGACGGTATGGGTCTTTCGCTTATGGAACTAAGCCACCGCTCAGCGGAATTCAAGCCTATTCTTGACGAAGCAAGGCTGCTGCTCAAGGAACTGCTTGATGTGCCTGCCGGCTACGAGGTGCTTTTTCTGGGGGGCGGTGCAAGCATGCATTTCTGTATGGTGCCGTTCAATTTCCTTAGAAGCAAGGCTGCCTACCTCAATACGGGTACATGGTCAACGAAGGCCATAAAGGAGGCGAGGCTTTTCGGCGAGGTTGTGGAAGTTGCATCATCGGCCGATAAGGCATTCAGCTATATACCTAAGGATTTTGAAGTTCCTGCCGATGCCGATTATCTGCATGTGACATCCAACAATACCATATACGGAACACAGATGCGTCATGACCCCGATTCGCCTGTTCCGCTTGTTGCCGACATGTCTTCCGATATTCTCTCGCGTCCGGTAGATGTTTCTAAGTATAACTGCATATATGGCGGCGCACAGAAGAATCTAGCCCAGTCGGGCCTCTCGTTTGCCATTGTCAAAGAGAGTGCCTTAGGCAGAGCGGGGCGTGCAATACCGTCGATACTCGACTACGGTGTGCATATAGCCAACGGTTCGATGTTCAATACTCCGCCCACATTGCCGATATATACCGCACTGTGTAACTTGCGTTGGGTGAGAGAGCAGGGCGGTGTCGTGGAAATGGCGCGCAGAGCCGAAGAGCGGGCTGCGGTCGTGTATGACGAGATAGAGCGTAATTCTCTCTTTATGGCTACTGCTGTCGAGGAGGACCGTTCGTATATGAACATTGATTTTGTCATGGCTCCCGGCTACGAAGAGCTTGAAGCTCCTTTTGTCTCTTTTGCTTCCGAGCGTGGAGTGGTAGCAATCAAAGGGCATCGTTCGGTAGG
This sequence comes from Bacteroidaceae bacterium, assembly GCA_017522915.1. Taxonomy (GTDB): domain Bacteria; phylum Bacteroidota; class Bacteroidia; order Bacteroidales; family Bacteroidaceae; genus HGM04593. Next base: position 51,895 of record JAFWXX010000015.1, on the reverse strand, counting down.
CGGGTTCCGTGCTTCCTGCTACAATGCGATGCCGCTTGAGGGGGCAAAGGTGCTTGCTGCCTGCATGAGGGAGTTTGAAAAGAATGTAAAAAAGTAGTATATGCCCGAAGAAGATATATACAAGACCATAGAACAGCAAGGTGAAGCCATATATACCGAGAAGCGGAGCAAGTTCCTTGCTTTCGCCATTCCCGTCACTGCAATAGAGCAGGTAAAGGAACATATCGAAGCATATCAGAAGAAGTACTACGATGCGCGCCACGTATGTTATGCCTATCGTCTTGGCGAGCGTGGCGACCAGGAACGTGCCAATGACAACGGTGAGCCTTCGGGTACAGCCGGCAAGCCGATTCTTGGGCAGATACACAGCAAAGAACTTACGAATGTGCTTGTGATTGTGGTGCGCTACTTCGGCGGTGTCAAGCTCGGCACAAGCGGTCTTATAGTTGCCTACCGCGCAGCGGCTGCCGAGGCGTTGGAGTCGGTGGAGCATGTGGAGAAGACAATAAACGGCGAGATAATCCTGAAGTTCTCCTATCCTCTGCTCAACGATGTGCTGCGCGTGGTGAAAGAGGAAGAACCGAAAGTGGTAGAGCAGGTTTTTGACAACGACTGCATGGTGCGCTTGTCAATGCGCCTGTCACGTCTTCCGCGTCTTGTCGAGCGTTACGAAAAGCTTGTGATAGCAAGTAGGAACGACCTTAGAATAGAATATCCCGAAAATAATGAATGATTTCTTCTCCCTGCTCAAGGCTGTTACCGTTGACTGCAAGGACAATGGCGACAGCTTTGTCGTAGCAGACCGTCTCTCTGTCATAGAACGGTTTCTTGAGGGCACTGAGTACAGGCTTGTGTCGCGTGAGCCGCTTGCATTGATTTTTGCAAAGGAGGGCTTTTGCGTGCAGGACAAGGTTCTGCTTGTCTCTTCGCATGTCGATTGCGTTTACAGCCGTTGTTTCTGTAATGATGACGGTGAATGCTATCGGGGCACGTTCGACAATAGTTTCGGGAATGCTGCGGTGCTGTGGAATATGCTGAACGGGAATCTTCCCGACAATGTGGCGGTAGCCTTTACAGGAGATGAAGAGAAGGATTCAAAAGGGGCTGTACAGGCTCTGCTTGCACTTAGCAGGCTTGGTTGCAATGTCTCTTTTGTCTTGGTGCAGGATGTTACCAATGTAGGGTGGGAGAGCGGTGCGCTTTTTACTATAGAGAACGATGCTTGCATCGATATTCTTACCGGGTATGGCATTGTCTCATCCCTTGAACCGTACAGCGGACGGTTTGCTTTCTCCCATAATGCGGAACCTGATGAGTCGTGGTGCTATGCCGAGTACGGCATTCCATGCCTTACGCTATGCGTGCCCTCATGCGGTGAACTGCATGGGGAGGCCGGGTTGCTTATACGTAAGGAATCGGCAATGGAGTATTGCAATGTGCTGCATTTGCTTGCATCTGTCATAATCAAGTAGATTTTCTATTTTAGTTAAATAATATTTAAATTTTATATAAATATATTCATTTTAGGAAATAACATATTTGTTGTTTCCTTTTTTTATTTTTTCTTTGCAGAAAATGGAGTAGTTTCGTTTGTATATAGGGCTGCTTCATTTGCGATATAATTTTTAACTAACCAATTTTATTTAACTAAATGAAAAAACTTATTACTTATTTTGTCTTGTCGGGAATTCTGGCTCCATTCTCTGCAACGGCGCAGTTGCAGCTGAAGGATGAGGCTCTGTCCAATCCCGACAATGTGCCGGCTCCAGTGCACCCGATTCCCCACGAACGTCAGATTCTGTGGAACGAAACTGAGTTTTATGCTTTCTTCCACTATGGTATGAATACTTTTACCGGTTCGGAGTGGGGTTACGGCAATGAAGCGGAGTCAAGATATGCTCCTTTGGCATTGCCAAATCCTGAACAGTGGGTTACTTCAGTAAAGGCTGCCGGAATGAATGGCGGCATTGCCGTAGTGAAGCATCACGATGGATTCTGCTTATGGCCTACAGCGACAACAGAACATAGCATCAAGAATGCCGGCAATGCAAATGGCCGTAACGCAAATATTCCTCAGCTGTTTGCAGAGGCAAGCAAGAAGCATAACATGAAGTATGGTTTCTACATTTCTCCGTGGGACCGCAACTCGGCACACTATGGCAAGGATACATACGTTACAGAGGTGTTCTTGAAACAGTGCGAGGAGTTGGCCGAGTATGGCTCCGACCAGTTCGAGATGTGGTTCGACGGTGCACGCGGCGGTGACGGCTACTATGGTGGCGAGGGTGGCAGTCGAAACATTGACGCAGATATATACTATGATATTCCGAACTTGCGTACTCGTGTACACCGTATAGCACCTAATTGCGTTATGTGGGGTGTGGGTGGCGAAGCCCGCTGGATTGGCAACGAGTCGGGATATGCCGGTGAGACGAACTGGGCCATGACCGACTACATGTCAGAATCTGTTATCCGGGAAGAGGGCGACATAAACGGATGGTTCTGGAATCCCGGTGAGAGTGATGCCAAGGCTACAAGTGCTGGATGGTTCTGGCATCAGGGCGAGTCAATGAAGAGTGCAGAGCGTCTTTTCCAGATGTATCTTGAGACTGTCGGCCGCAATGCAACACTTATTCTGAACTGCCCTCCGAACCAGTATGGCGTACTTCCCGACAATACTGTCAACGAATTGGAGAAACTGGGAAAGATGCTGCACGAACGTCTTGCGGTGCCTGTATATGGTCTTGATGACACAACATCGGCAACTGATTTTGCAAAGAGCGCGACAATCGAGGTTAGTGAGACCCGTACAGGAGGAAAATATGAGGTTGCCAACCTTACTGACGGCAACAAAGAGACATATTGGGGTACAAATGATGGAAACCTTACAGCTACAATTACACTATCTTGGGATACTCCACAGGTAATACGTTATCTCGTTATGCAAGAGCCTATCTTCTTGGGTCAGCGCATAAAGGACTTCAAGATTGAATACAGCTCAAATGGAGAATCGTGGACCGAACTCTGTCCGGCTATGCAGACAACGACTGTAGGTTACAAGCGCATCATCCCTTTGAACGGAAAGACAAGCGAAAGCTTTGGCAGCGGCTACAATGCAAAGAAACTGCGTATAACAATTCTTGATAGCCGTGCATGTCCTTTGCTCTCTAATTTGAACGTATATTAATAAACATCGACCTACCTATAAAAGCGAAAACTTATGAAAAAGAATATATTATTTTCTGCAGCGTTGATGTTTTTAAGCCTTACATCTTCAGCGCAAACAACGATAACATTTGACAGCGAGGACTACAAATCGATAAGTGTTTATGATAAATGGGAGGAGAGCCCCTTCCGTAAGGGTGTTCTCACCGGGAACGCTGCGGTAACGGAAAATCCGGATGTTTCTGTAGATGGAGTGCTCGGTGTGGCTCCTAACTCAACCGGCAAGGTCCTTGCTTTGCAACGTAGCCGTTTCGGAAGCAATGCCTTTGGTGTCAGGATAGACCTGAAGGAACCAATTCGTGTAACTAAGCAGCTTCAGTATATCCACGTGATGACCTACCTTAAGGACAAGCCTACGGACAGCCGTATGATGGTCATCGGTTTGGGTAAACGAATAGAGGATAGCTGGAACTGGCAAACCGGTGAAGAGGAGCAGTTCTGGGCGGTCACTAATGTAAATGTCGCTCCAAAGGAGGGGTGGCAGGATGTCGTGGTAAGTTTCAAGGGATTCTCTTACTCCAAGGAAGAGAATGCCAACAGCGGTATCGATATCTACTCTTTGGTTATTGTTCCAGATCTACGCTCGCCTCATGCCGACCAGAATGACTGGGTAGCATATTTTGATGAGATTGTCGTTGACAACAACCCTGACAAACGTTTCTCTACAGACAAATATGCACTCACATACGACAAGGATGCTAAAAGAACACGTGGAGACCGTTCTCTCAATAGCGTAGGTCTTACATCGGCTGGTGTAAGCTATACTTCGGCTGCAAATACCGGTAAGGTTTACACCGACAACACAACCTTGAGTGTCTTTTCGGCAAAGGCCGGTACTCAGGTACAGCCTACTTTCAACTATTCCGGTTCATGGATGAGTGCTTATGTATATGTAGATTGGAACAACGACGGCAAATTCGAATATGCTATAAACGACAATGGTACACCGGCCGCTGGCAGCGAAATCGTAAGCTACAGCGCATATCAGGTCGGCAATACATGGTACAAGAGCGACGGTACAACAACAAGCAATGGTAATACTATTGGCGGTGGTGTTCCTAAATTTACCGTTCCTGCGGGCACTCCGGCCGGTCTCTACCGTATGCGCTACAAGGTTGACTGGAACAGCATCGACCCAGCAGGAAGCAGTACTGTCATTTCCGATGGCGGAGGATATGTGGACCTTATGCTTGACGTACATGGCGACGAGGTTTCTGTAAGTGCTTCCCAGCTCAATGGCGACATTGTGCTGGCATCGGATGAAAGCGAACTGCAAGGCTATATAACCGGTTATGCCGAGCCTTTGAAAGTGAAGGATATTCCCGCCCCAGGCTTCATACAGTACGGCTTTACACTAAAGTACGGATATAACGTGAACGCAGCTGAGCAGCTTGATGAAAATGGCAACCCTAACTGGATAGAGGTGAATGTTCCACATACAGCTATTGCAGCTGACGGAACATATACAATCCCAGCCGAGTATATACGCGGTAGTCATGTGAGCATCAAGGGTGATATGCAGCAGGCATACGAATACGCTGTAAGTGTTACAGGTGTAGATGATGAGGGCGGTATCGTGTATGCCGGCAAGGAATACAAATCGGGCGAGAGTATTGAAGTTACCCAGTTCTTTACAGTTGAGGATGTGACAGCTATAAATATCGAAGGATATGTTGCTGAAGTTTCATTGGATACCCAGAACAAAGTGGTAAATGTTGAATATAAGAAGATTCTGGAATATCGTCAGATAACCTCGCTCGACGAGTTGAGCAATGACGCGGCCTACCATATCAAGGCCAAGAGCGGCGAGGGATATTTAGCCTGGAATACAACAATCTCGGATACGTATCTCAGCTTGCGTGGTTTGACATCCTCCTCTTATAACAATCTTCCATCGAATCAGGCTGTAGTGAGTATCTATAAGGAGGCTGTAAGCCCTTTTGATACTACCGTTGCGTGGCAGATTATCCAGGAAGACGGGAAGTACTATCTGTTCCAGCCTGCGAAGCAGGAGTATGTTACCCGTGACAACCGTGACTACAAGTTTACAGCCGAAAAGGTTGCATTGGATAAGATACGCGACAATGGTGACGGCACTTTCAGTTTTCATGCAGGTGGAAGTTACAGCGAAAGCTCTACATATTTTGCCTGTATCGTTACCAATGAGCCTCTGACAGCTGTCCGCAACTGGACATGGGACGACCACGGCTCGGTAATGTATATCATTGAGAATCCTAACATCAAGTTCGGGGAGTCAACAGATATAGAAAATATCGTTGTAAGAGAAGAAAATGCCCCTAAAGGTATATACAACCTGCATGGTCAGAAGCTAGACAGGCTTCCTGCATCGGGAATCGTTATTGTTGACGGCCGTAAGTACCTTATCAAGTAACACGGTGAATTTCTTTGTATAAAATATCGGCAACAGCTGTTGCCGATATTTTTTTGCGTAAAATTCTCTTTTAATCTTGTAATGCTGTTCTCTTTTGTTTAAATTAGCCAATACAAAGAACTTTTATACAGTAGATACAGATCTCCGTTTTTCCAATGTCTAATTTTCAGTGCTATATATTTTAGAATTATAAAATAATGTTTTTTATGAAAAAATTGTTTTTTTTGATTGTATTGCTTGGTGGGTTATTCTCTTCTTGTGGGCGTGGCAATATTAAGGATGCTGCCAACTTGGCTGTCGATACAGTGTATATTGCAGGTGTTCCGCGTTATCTCTCTCTTAACGATACGGTGACAGAATTTAAGGGGGTTGCAGCCCTTGACGGGGATATAATCATTCCTGTTGAGTATCTGTCGGTAGATATGTCTTATGCATTTGACAGCCTTAATGTTTTTGCAATTGTTATGAAGGAGAATGTTGGAGTGTATAGCCTCGCTGACGGTTCTGCAATAATAGATGAGGAGTATGCTACAATAAGGCCTTATGGGTTTGTAAGTCCTAAGTATGACAAGTATATAGCCGAGGATGACAGATATGTTACCGTGAGTGATACAGTAGCCGGGTTTATAGTTGTCAAAATGCAACAGCGTGGATATGAGTATGAACTTCCCGGTGACAGAAAAATTATTGACGATGGTTCTGATGAACTTTCCGGTTTCTTTTCATTGGAAGGCAAGGAGATTTTGCCATGTATGTTCGGGGATATAATGTATCGGGGTGATGGTTTGTACGAAGTCAAGTCTCCGCGTGATGATAAAGGTAACCAGAAAACAGGCCTGTGGAGAACCGGAGAGGAGGTTGTTTCAATGGCTGGGGGGAATATTGATGTGTCGGACGACCATGTCATGGCATTGAGAACCTCATTTGTGGATGATGAGTGCCTTTGTATGGCTTATGTCTTGAGTGGGGAAGACAAGGGGCTCTCAGCCGAGGTGTATAAAGGTAAAAGGAAAGGTTCTCTCAATATCAATATGTCAGGAAATGCAATCAAGAAGAGGGTAAATGGCAAAGTGCAAGGACAAAATATGCGTGTAGATGTGCTGCTGGCTGTAAACGGAACTCCTGTTGTTGATGCCAGCGCGTATGGATATGCTAAGATTGACTGCGATGGGCCGTTGCTTGATATGTATATCAGTTCTAATGGCTATGGCTCCAGTGCATTGTTCACTTGGGGCGGTAAGGAAGTTCATTCTGTAGAGAGCGGGTTTTATGAATATCTTGGATTTGGCCTTTACAAGGTGGTCGATAACATAAAGAAAAAAACAGGTGTAGTTAACCACAGGGGTGAAGAGGTTGTGCCCATAATGTTCGACAAATGGAGCAAGGTTAGGATTGAGGGCGATAAGATAAAGGTGGGCAATAATCGTTATTTTGATATCTTTTCTAAAGCATCTGTAGAAAAAGAAGAAGCTCCTGCTGTTGATATGACTGACCGAGCCATACTGGATGTGACCGGTCCTGTAAAAAGTGTTACATATATAGATGAATACGCATCTGAGACATGGCTCTTCGATGAAAGTGGCAGGCTTGTACAGAAAGGCAATACAAAATTAACGTCAAGCAATACTGAACGTGATGCAAACGGAAGGCTTCTATCTTTTTTTGTTGAAGAGATGGATGACGTAGGTTGCCCGGTGAGGTTTACGACATATTACAAATATGACAGAAATGGGGTGCTGAAGCTTACCGGTTACGATTCGGAATATGCCTGCTGGAGCGAGGATTATACACGCGACAGTCAAGGCCGAATAACCGGGCATGTAGTAAAGGATGGCATTGAGCCCAATACTTTTACATATAAATATTCAGGGTATGACAATAAAGACAACTGGACAAAGGTTGTCATGACCGATTCATACAACAATGTAACAACAAAATCAAGAAAAATACTTTATTATTGACCTTGCTGTAGCAACAGGTACCGAGGTATATTGTATGACTGGAGTTTTTTTCTCGTCATTATTTTGCAATACTCTGTTTCTTTGTTTACATTTGTCGATAATGAAAAACTAACCTTAAAAATATTACTCCAATGAACACAATTGTTTCTCAGTTCAACATTCAAGGCAATGTTGTTGAAGTGGCTCCTTTGGGCAATGGTCTTATAAACACCACATATCGCGTGAAGACAGAGGGCGATGCTCCCGACTATGTTCTCCAGCATGTGAACAATGCTATTTTCCCCGATGTGGATATGCTTATGAACAATATCGTTGCTGTTACGGAGCATATTCATGGCAAGTTGGTTGCTGCCGGTACAGATGACATTGCACGCAAGGTGCTTAAGTTCGTTCCTGCAAAGGATGGAAAGTACTACTATTTCGACGGTGAGAAGTATTGGCGTGTAATGGAGTTCATCCCCGATACAAAGTCTATGACTGCGGTGACTCCAGAGACTTCATATATCGTTGGCGAGACATTCGGTAACTTCCAGGCTATGCTGGCCGATATTCCTGCCGAGCTCGGCGAGACAATCAAGGATTTCCACAACATGGAGTTCCGTCTCCGTCAGTTGCGTGAGGCTGTTGCTGAGAACAAGGCCGGCCGTCTTGCTGAGGTTCAGTGGCTTGTTGACGAGCTTGAGAAGCGTGCCGAGGAGATGTGCAAGGGCGAGCGTCTGCACCGTGAAGGCAAGTTGCCGAAGCGTATCTGTCACTGCGATACAAAGGTTGACAATATCCTTTTCGACCAGCAGGATAATGTGCTTTGCGTTATTGACCTCGATACCGTGATGCCTAACTTCATATTCTCCGACTTCGGCGATTACTTGCGCTCTGCTGCAAACACCGGCAAGGAGGATGACAAGGACCTTGACAATGTGAACTTCAATATGGAAATCTTCAAGTCATTCACAAAGGGTTACTTGAAGTCTGCTGCATCGTTCATCACTCCTCTTGAGGTTGAGAACCTGCCATATGCAGCTGCACTGTTCCCATATATGCAGACAGTACGTTTCCTGGCCGATTACATCAACGGTGATACATACTACAAGATACAGTATCCGGAGCATAACCTTGTACGTTCAAAGGCGCAGTTCAAGCTGTTGCAGAGCGTTGAGACTCATCAGCAGGAGATGCAGGCTTTCATCGCAGAGGTGATGAAATAATTACTGCATAAGAGTGTATAAAAAAACAAGAATGCGGCTCTGCCGCATTCTTGTTTTTTTATACTGTTGCAGATGCAATTACTTTGCTGCAGGGATTACATCTATCAGCTCTACGTCGAAGCGGAGTGCTGAGTTGGGACCGATTAACTGTCCTGCACCTCTTTCGCCGTATGCAAGTTCCGAAGGAATCCAAAGTGTAATCTTGCCGCCCTTGCCTATAAGCTTCATGCCTTCGGTCCAGCCTTTGATTACTCTGTTAAGAGCGAACTCGATAGGATTGTCCTTTTCTGCATCTTCGGGACGATACTGTTTTACGGCTTCCTGTCTCTCCTTTGGCATGTCCGCCCAACGGTTTGTGTCGAATACCTCGCCGTAGCATGTGTATCCGGTATAGAGTACCTTTACCTCATCCTCGTCGTTTACAGGCTTGATGTTGCTGTCGCCGGCCTCCTCTATGATATAAAGAATTCCTGATTCGGTCTTCTGAACGCCGCTTTTCTTCTCAATCATGGCGAGCCACTCCTGAGCCTTTTGATTTGCCTGCTCCAGAACTACAACTCTCTGGTAGTTGATCATGAATTTGTTCGCGCTCTCTTCATCAATCTTCTTTTCACCGTTCTTGGCGTCGTTGATACCTGCTGTAATCCATGATGTCTGCAACGGCATGCCGCTCTGGGAAAGGCCGTATCCGATATTTGCTCCGATAAGTGTTGAAACAAGTATCTTCTCATTGTCGTCAGTAAATATAGGAGTGTTTCCTGTTGAATCCTGCATTGCTGCAATAACTTTTGTATTCAACTCCTGTCCGAGGTATTTCGGGCCGAGGACGCTCATGCTGTCCATACATATCTTGACACCGTTGACCTCAATGATTTCATTAGGGTTGAGGATTGCTTTCTCGATAACTCCTGTCAATGCATCATAGTCGGCCTTGAGCTGTGGCATAATGCCGTTTGTAATCTGGTTACCGATGTTTGTACCGATAACATAAGAGAGTGTGTCCATCTTTGAGCTGTCTCCCTTGGTTATTGTCTCCTGCTTTGTGAGGAAGTCGTTAGAACCGCATGATGCAACCAAAAGTGCTGCTGCACATGCTGCAAATGAAATAAGTTTCTTTTTCATATTGTTATATTAATTGGTTTTGTGAAATTTTATCAATCCGTCCATAGGGCTTTCTACAATGTTGCCGATGGATAGTCCCAAACTCTCGGCTGTCTCCTTTATCTCCTGTGCAAAATTGACACCGACACCGCCTATTATGTGTATCGGCAACCATGACTTGCGGTAAACCATAGTGTTGCGCTGGAAGAACTGGTTGAAGCAGTGCTTTAGCAACGACTGTATCTCAGCCTCTTTTCTGTTCTCGTACAGGAATGGAGTGAAGCTTGCCAGCCAACGGTTGGGCAGCGGAGTGCGGTAAACCCTTTCGAGGATAGTGGCTGTGTCGAGCTGGTATCTATTGAAGAATTTCTCACGCAGGTCTTTGGACAACTGTTTCTTTATGCAGTCGCTTACCAGTTGCCTGCCAAGATGTGCACCGCTTCCTTCATCACCGAGTATGAATCCTAAAGATGGGGTGTTGTCGATAATTTCCTTTCCGTCGAAAAGGCATGAATTTGAGCCTGTTCCAAGAATGCATGCGATGCCTTCTTCGTGGCCGCATAGTGCACGTGCGGCAGCCAGGAGGTCGCTGTGTATGTGAATGTCTTTTGTGTCGAAAACAGATTCAAGCGCGGCTTGCATTCTGTTGTTCGCGTTCTCGTAGGCGCAGCCGGCTCCATAGAAATGGATGCTTTCGGGTGCATCGGAGTCTATCTTGCCTGCCAACTCTTCGTTGAGCACTGCGTATATCTCTTCGGTGCTCTGTATTGTGGGGTTAAGTCCTTGTGTCTTGATGCGTGCAACAATGTTTTCCGAGTCACAAAGTACCCAGTCTGTCTTTGTTGAACCGCTGTCTGCTATCAGTATCATCTCTTTAAACTCAAATATTTTGTAAAGATAGTCCAAAAAACTATTTTCTGCCAAATTTGGGGTCTATTTTTATCAAGGCCGAAACTAAGAATGTTATAGCTGTACATATCATTACCCAAATAAAGAAGTTCTCGTAGCCGAGCCATTCCTGTATCTTGCCCGATATCATCCCCGGCAGCATCATGCCAAGCGACATGAATGCCGTGGATATAGCAAAGTGTGCGGTGGGGTATTTGCCGTGTGCCATATATATCATATATAATGTATATGCAGTAAAGCCGAAACCATACCCCAACTGCTCTATGAATACGCAACTGCCAATAATTGTCAGGCTGTCCGGCATGGCCATGCTCATATATACATATACTGCATCGGGTATAGAAATGGCTATTACCATAGGCCAGAGCCAGAACTTCAGCCCTTGCCTTGAAATGCATATGCCTCCTGCTATGCCTCCTGCTATGAGGCCTATAATGCCAATGACTCCGTTGATGAAGCCGATATCGCCTTTGTCGAGTCCGAGGCCGCCGGCTGCAACGCTGTCCATCAAGAACAGTTTGCCTATTTTCCCTAATTGTGCTTCGGGAAAACGGAAGAGGAGCAGGAACAGAATGGATGCGGCTATTCCCGGTCTGGAGAAGTAGGTTCTTATTATCTCTCCGAAGCTTTTGAAAACCTCGGATATGCCATTGACGGTTAGGGAGGTATCTTTTTCCGGTTTTGGCAATACTTGTCTATGATATATGAATAGAACAGCCATTATTATTGCTGTTGTCGCAAATGTCGCGCTCCATGCTGCAGTATCGTCCCCGAAATATTTCCCAAGCCAGTTGGCAAGCATGACGAGTATGCCCGAACTGAATACGGTCGCAACCCTGTAGAAAGTGTTGCGTATGCCGGAAAAGAAGGATTGTTTCTCTTGTGTAAGTCCGAGTATGTAGAAACCGTCAAGCGCGATGTCGTGTGTGGCTGAGACAAATGCACCGAGCATGAATGCACCGAGGGTGAACAGCAGGAAACTGCTTGAAGGTATTGCCAAGGCTACAATGGCAAAGCATAGTGCAAGTACAACCTGGGCGTACAAGGTCCAGTTCCGTCGTGTGCCGAATATCTCAACGAACGGGCTCCATAGCGGCTTTATAGTCCATGGGATGAGAAGAAAACTCGTGTATAGCGCAATGTCGGTATTGCTGATGCCCATGTCTTTGTACATTATATCCGAAATGGATGTTATGGCATGGTATGGCAGGCCCGACGCAAAATAGAGTGTCGGAATCCAGAGCCAGGCGTTTGTGTTCTTTGGCATGTTTTTCCCTGTTTTCTGTTCTTTTGGCGAAGATACTTATTTTTATGTACATTTTAGGATAATGCATGTGCTTTTCTTTTTTCTGCTGCCGATAAAATTTTTATTCTCCCGTGCGTGTGTATTTTAATTTTTATTATCTTCGCGCAGAATTTGATTTAACATCAACCGTAATGAAAAGCAAGAGGTATAATAATGTTGTTGCAAAGGGGTGTAAAATATACCCGATTGCCAATATTGCCCTTGTCTCTTCTGTTATTGATGTGTTTTTTATGTAGTTTTGTTATGGTCGTTTCGTTTGGAACGACTTTTTTTGTATATTAGCGGAAAATATTTTTATGGAACCTCTATTACATGAATGTGGAGTTGCGATGATTCGCTTGCGCAAGCCGTTGAACTATTATCAGGAGAAATACGGTACGTGGGCATACGGTATGAACAAACTGTTCTTGCTCATGAACAAGCAGTATAACCGTGGACAGCAGGGCGCGGGTATTTCTTGTGTCAAACTTAAAGCTTCGCCCGGCGAGGATTATATGTTTCGTGAGAGGGCAGAGGGTTCAGGAGCTATTTCGGAAGTGTTCGAAATGGCGAACAAGAATATAGCTTCTCATCCGAAAGATATGAAGAACAATGCCAACTACGCCTATCGTCACTTCGGTTTTGCAGGTGAACTGTATATGGGGCATTTGCGTTACTCGGCAACAGGCAAGACCGGCATGCAGTACGTTCACCCGTTCTTGCGCCGCAATAACTGGAGAGCCAAGAATCTTGCTCTGTGCGGCAATTTCCATATAACAAACGTAGAGGATGTGTTCCATGAACTGGTTTCTCATGGCCAGCATCCGCGTGTCCATGCCGACACATATATTATGCTTGAACTCATGGGCCATAGGCTCGACCGCGAGGTTGAACGCATCTTCAAGGATTGTGAGGCCGAGGGTCTTGAGGGCATGGATATAACAAATACAATTGAAGAACGTGTGGATATGGCAAATGTCCTGCGTACTTCTACTCCCATGCTTGATGGCGGATATGTATTTTGCGGTGTTACAGGCAGCGGAGAGATGTTTGCCATGCGTGATCCGTGGGGCGTACGTACAGCATACTGGTATGCCAACGACGAAGTGTTCCTCGTTGCAAGCGAGCGTGCCGCATTGCAGACTGCAATGAACCTGAAGGCAGAGGAGGTCATCGAGATAAAACCTGGTGAGGCTCTTATCGTGAACAAACGAGGTGAGCTTAGAAGCGTGCAGATTATGCCGCAGAAAGCATTCCTTCCATGTTCGTTCGAAAGAATATATTTCAGTCGCGGAAACGATGGCGATATATATAAGGAAAGAAAGAAACTTGGTGCTAACTTGCGTGACCAGATTCTAAAGGCAATAGACTACGACCTTGACAACACTGTCTTCTCATTCATTCCAAATACTGCCGAAATGGCTTTCTACGGTATGGTGGAGAGCATGGAGGAGTATCTTAACGAATGGAAAGTGAAGGAACTTGAGGGTAAAGAACTTACTCCGGAGGAGGTGAAGGCCATTGTTACCAAGAAGGTGCGTCAGGAGAAAGTTGCAAACAAGGATATTAAGATGCGTACGTTTATATCTACAAGCGATAAGCGCAATGACCTTGCTGCACACGTGTATGATATTACGTACGGTACAATCAGGCCTAAGGTGGATAACCTTGTGGTGATAGATGACAGTATTGTGCGCGGTACAACCTTGAAACAGAGTATTCTAAATATACTCGACCGTCTTGAGCCGAAGAAGATTATTGTTGTTTCTTCGAGCCCTCAGATACGTTATCCCGACTATTACGGAATAGATATGGAGAAGTTCGACCATTTCGTGGCATTCAAGGCTGCACTTGAACTTCTTTATGAGAACGGCAAGCATTCACTCATAAACGAGACTTATCGTGCATGTGTCGAGGAATTGAAAAAGCCGGATGCAGAGCAGGTAAATTGTACACGTGCAATATACCGCCAGTTTACTGCCGATGAAATCTCAAGAAAGATAGCCGACCTTCTGAAACCTGTTGACCTCAATGCCGATCTAGAACTGGTGTTCCAGACTCTTGAGGGCCTGCATGATGCATGTCCCGATCATTTGGGCGACTGGTACTTCAGCGGTGTCTATCCTACACCCGGCGGCAACCGTCTGGTAAATGAGGCGTTTGTATATCATTATGAGAAATACCTCTACAAGTAAGAAATAACAAACATTTATATATCATGAAAGAGAAACTTAAAAAGGTGTTGTTGCTTGGTTCCGGTGCGCTCCGCATTGGACAGGCCGGAGAGTTTGACTACTCCGGTTCACAGGCACTTAAGGCACTTCGCGAAGAGGGTATCGAATCAGTGCTGATAAATCCTAATGTCGCAACTATCCAGACCTCGGAGGGTATAGCGGACAAGGTGTATTTCCTGCCGGTTGATATACATAATGTCGAGGAGATAATAAAGAAAGAGCGTCCCGATGGCATTCTGCTTGCTTTTGGCGGACAGACTGCGCTCAACTGCGGTACAGAACTCTACCAGAAGGGTATTCTTGAGAAATATGGTGTAAAGGTTCTCGGTACCTCTGTAGAGGCTATCATGAATACCGAGGACCGCGACCTCTTTGTTAAGAAACTCGATGAGATACCTATGAAGACACCGGTGAGCCAGGCTGTAGAGAGCATGGAAGATGCACTTGCTGCCGCTCATAAGATTGGTTTCCCGGTCATGGTGCGTTCGGCCTATGCTCTTGGCGGCTTGGGCAGCGGTATATGCCGTGATGAAGAGAGTTTCAAGGAACTTGCCGAGAGTGCGTTCACATTCTCTAACCAGATACTGGTAGAGGAGTCTCTCAAAGGTTGGAAAGAGATTGAGTTCGAGGTTATACGCGATGCGAATGACCACTGCTTCACTGTGGCAAGCATGGAGAACTTCGACCCGCTTGGCATACATACAGGCGAGTCTATCGTTGTTGCTCCAACCTGTTCGCTCACACCTGAACAGGTGAAATTCATGCAGGAGATTTCCGTTAAGGCTATCCGTCACTTGGGTATTGTCGGCGAGTGCAACATACAGTACGCATTCAATGCCGAGACAAATGATTATCGTGTAATAGAGGTGAATGCACGTCTGAGCCGTTCTTCAGCTCTTGCATCAAAGGCAACAGGTTATCCTCTTGCTTTTGTGGCTGCCAAGATTGCTTTGGGATATACTCTCGACGAGATAGGCGAAATGGATACTCCTAACAGCGCATATAAGGCCCCGGAACTCGATTATCTCATTTGCAAGATACCGCGCTGGGACTTGACAAAGTTCGCAGGAGTGTCACGCCAGATTGGCTCAAGCATGAAATCGGTAGGCGAAATCATGTCTATCGGCCGCAGTTTTGAGGAGGTTATCCAGAAGGGTCTCCGCATGATTGGACAAGGAATGCACGGCTTTGTGGGCAACGAGCATACGCACTTCGATAATCTTGACGAGGAACTTGCCAATCCTACTGATATGCGTGTCTTCTCTATTGCATCGGCACTTGAGCAGGGTTATACAGTAGAGCGCATAAGCGAGCTTACTAAAATAGATCCGTGGTTCCTGGGCAAACTGAAGAATATTGTTGACTACAAGAAGGTGCTTGAGGGGTACAATACCCTTGAGGAACTTCCTGAGGAGGTTCTGCGTCAGGCTAAGGTGCTCGGATTCTCCGACTTCCAGATATCGCGCTTTGTCCTCAAGGAGCAGAAGAATATGGAAACCGGAAACCTTGCAGTGCGTGCGCGCCGTAAGGAACTCGGCATTCTTCCTGCAGTAAAGCGTATCAATACTGTCGCTTCGGAACATCCCGAACTGACAAACTACCTCTACATGACATACGGAGCCAAGGGCTACGATGTGAACTACTACAAGACCGACAAGTCGGTTGTAGTTCTTGGCTCAGGTGCATACCGCATCGGTTCCTCTGTAGAGTTTGACTGGTGCTCGGTGAATGCGGTACAGACAGCACGTAAGCTCGGCTACAAGTCAATCATGATAAACTACAATCCTGAGACTGTGTCAACCGACTATGACATGTGTGACCGTCTCTACTTCGACGAGCTCTCTCTTGAGCGTGTACTTGATGTTATTGACCTCGAACAGCCGGGCGGTGTGATTGTATCTGTAGGCGGACAGATTCCTAATAATCTTGCAATGAAACTGCATCGTCAGTCGGTGCCCATTCTTGGTACATCTCCGCTCTCTATCGACCGTGCGGAGAACCGTCACAAGTTCTCGGCAATGCTCGACCAGCTCGGCATAGACCAGCCGGCATGGAAGGAGCTGACAAGCATAGAGGATATGAAGGAGTTCGTTGACAAAGTTGGCTATCCTGTACTTGTACGTCCTTCGTATGTGCTTTCGGGTGCAGCGATGAACGTATGCTACAACGAAGAGGAACTGCATGAGTTCCTTAAGATGGCTGCCGACGTCTCAAAGGAGTTCCCTGTCGTGGTTTCACAGTTCATGATTGAGACAAAGGAGATTGAGTTCGATGCAGTTGCACAGAACGGCGAGGTTGTCGAGTATGCGATTTCGGAGCATGTTGAGTTTGCCGGTGTGCACTCCGGTGATGCAACGCTTGTGTTCCCTGCCCAGAAGATATACTTCGAGACTGCACGCCGAATAAAGAAAATCAGCCGCCGCATCGCTAAGGAGCTCAATATATCAGGTCCTTTCAATATACAGTTCCTTGCAAAGAACAACGAGGTTAAGGTTATCGAATGTAATCTGCGTGCTTCACGCTCGTTCCCGTTTGTTTCAAAGGTGCTGAAGCGCAACTTCATCGAGACTGCTACACGTATCATGCTCGGTGCTCCGTACAGCCAACCCGACAAGTCTGCGTTCGATATTGACTGGATTGGTGTCAAGGCTTCTCAGTTCTCGTTCAGCCGTCTGCATCAGGCCGATCCTGTATTGGGCGTGGACATGTCGTCAACCGGCGAAGTGGGATGTATCGGCGATGACTTTGAAGAGGCATTGCTGAATGCTATGATTGCTGTAGGCTACAGCGTTCCCGAAAAGAACGTAATGGTTTCTTCGGGTGCTGCCAAGTCAAAGGTCGATTTGCTCGAATCTACAGCACTTCTCGCGCAGAAGGGGTATAATATCTTTGCAACCTCCGGTACAGCCAAGTTCCTCAATGAGCATGGAGTGGCAGCAACACCGGTAATGTGGCCCGATGAAGACCCGAATGCCGAGAACAACGTAATGCAGATGATTGCCGACCATCGTTTCGACCTCATCATCAATATACCTAAGAACCATACAAAGCGCGAGCTTACAAACGGTTATCGTATACGTCGTGCTGCTATCGACCACAATATACCACTTATAACAAATGCCCGTCTTGCCAGTGCGTTCATACGTGCTTTCTGCAAGATTGACGTTAAGGAGATGCCGGTCAAGAGCTGGGATGAGTTCAAGTAACAATTAAGTATTACGATAGTGTGAGGGTGGCATAGATGTCACCCTCACATTTTTTACGATTAAAATCTGTTAATTCTTTGTTGCTGTTGAACTGGTGTGCTATTTTTGAAGATATTGTATGTGGATGCAGTTGGTTGCAACGTTATCCATAAATGTTATTTGATTCACCAATAATTGATTTTATGAAACTTGTAGGAACAATTGTATGCGGCCTCTCTTTGTTGGCTGCAGTGTCGTGCGGCAACAGTTCTCTGTCAGTAGGAGAGTGTGGAGAGTGTACCAATAATGGAACCGAGTGTGCTTCGGGCGAGTGTGAAGGCAAAAGCAATTGCAAGGGTGTTGAAAGCAATGCTGTAGTAGAGAACATAATGTCGCGCAGGAGCATACGCAACTACAAGGAAAAACCTGTAGAACGCGCCCTCGTCGAAGAGGTTATGAAGTGCGGAATAAACGCTCCCAGCGGACAGAACAAACAGTCTTGGGAGGTGCGTATAGTCGATGACCCGGCTTTCCAGAACGAAATAAAGGCTGCTATGGCTGCGACGGGCAACGAACGTGCTGCCGGCTGTTTCTATAATGCTCCGGTATGGCTCTTCATTGCACGTGACAAAAGCTACGATTTCTCTACAATAGATTGCGGATTGCTGTCGCAGAATATCATGCTTTCGGCCAACTCGCTCGGCCTGGGAACCGTATGTCTGGGCAGTCCGGTGCGCTTCATACTTACAAGCCCGGATAAGGATAAGGTCCTTTCGAAACTGGAATTCAGTGACGGATATGAACTTTGCATCTGCATTGCAATGGGCTACCCGAACGAGAAACCGGTCGCCAAGCCTCGTGATTTCGGTAAGGTGAAGTTTGTTGATTGATAAGAATTCAAACTGTTTCAAAATAGATGTGATTATGAAAGTTCTGCTTATAAACGGAAGCCCACGTAAGGCGGGAAATACTTACCGCGCCCTATCCGAGGTGGCTGCAACTCTTGAATCATTGGGTGTAGATAGCGAGATAGTGCATATAGGAACGGCGCCGGTGCAGGGGTGTATAGCCTGTTTCAGGTGCAAGGGGTTGGGACGTTGTGTCTTCAACGACCCGTTGTATATGACAATGCGGGAGAAACTGGAAGAGGCCGATGGCATTATTGTCGGCTCACCGGTCTATTATGCCGGGCCTAACGGTTCGTTGTGTGCGCTGCTCGACAGGCTCTTCTTTTCAAGCAAGGCACACTTGCAGTATAAACCTGGTGCAGCCGTGGCTGTCTGCCGAAGAGGCGGTGCCAGCGCAACCTTTGACAGGTTGAACAAGTACTTTACAATCAATAACATGCCGGTTGTGCCGTCGCAGTACTGGAACAGCGTGCATGGCCTTGCTCCCGGTGAGGTAGTCCAGGATGCCGAAGGCATGCAGACAATGCGTACTCTTGCACGAAATATGGCATGGATGCTAAGGGCTTTTAATGCCGAAGGCATTGAACATCCTGAACGTGAAGAGCCTGTTTCAACCAGTTTCGTAAGATAAATTTTTAATTGTGCCCCGAAAAAACGGGGCACAATTTTTTCGCTCATATGTCAGGCCCTTTTGGGGACAAGGCTGTTTTGAGCATTTGTAGTAAAAAAACTAGTAATATGTGATATTTTCGAAATAATGTTATATTTTTGTAAATTGAAGTATTATAATGCATAAAAAGATAAAATCTATTAACTTAATACTAACTTTTAAAACTTATTTTATGAAGAAGATTACGTTGTTTATTTTGTCGCTGTTGCTCACAGTGGGTGCAATGGCACAAATTGACACCAGTAAGGAGTACCGTATCAAGGATGTTGGTACCGGCAATTACTTGAATGCCGCTAACCACGATGAGCATTCTAGTGGCACGAATGGTGGTGTGACTGTGGCCGCTTATGCAGAAAGTAATGAGCAGATTTTTACATTCGAGGCATCTGGTTCGGGATATTACCTCAAGACAAAGAGTGGCTATTACATCTATTGCCAGCAGTGGAATGTCGATGCCCTTTCAAAGAAGAGCCTTTTGACCTTTGTCAGTGCAGGTAATGGTAATTATTACATCATGAACGGCTCTAATTACTTCAAGGTTGAGTCCGTTGGTGGTGTTTATTATCCATTCTGTGATGCTCCTTCTAACCTAAAGGCAACTTGGGCATTGGAGCCTGTAATTACCGGTCCTTTGACCTATACAGTGAAAGTCCTTGGTACTGATGCTGCAGCAGGTGTTGTGTTTGAAGGTACCAACTATGCCGGTGATGCAACTTTCTCAACAGAGAATGTCGTTAGCAAATCTACTCTTACTGCAATTCCTGTAGATGGCAAGATTGCTGTTGTAACACTTGACGGTACAACCGTATATGTAAGCTATTTCGACGCAAATACAAAGTTCTACACCATTATGAATGGTAAGGGCGGTTACGTAAGCGTGAATCCCACATATATGAGTGGTGATGCCTTGGCTTTGACAAACAAGAATGCTCCAATGGACAACCAGGGTATTTGGGCTTTCGTTAAGCAGAGCTCAGGTGCTTACAAAGTATATAACTATTCTACCGGTCTTGCGAAGGTTCTCGGTATGACAGGCAGTGAGGCAAGTGCACGCGCTAAGATGGTTGACCCAGCGACAACTGCCTATACAATAGAGTACGACGGTACTCTGAACTTCGGTAACGGCGAGCCTTCTTATATAAAGTGGAAGGGTACAACAAGCCAGTACTGGAACGACCGCAACAGTTATTTGGCTCTTTGGAACAGCACAGGTGCAATAGGTGACACCGGCAGCAAGTTCTTCTTGACTGAGGTTGACTGCACACAGTTCCCAGATGAGTATTTCTATGAGGTGTCGGATATCGAGGGTGTCGCATCATTCTCTCCAAAGAACCCTAATACATTGTGGTACAGGACATCTGCCGAGGCTGCCGGTGTAAGCAACCCATGGATGGAGTATGCATTACCTCTCGGTAACGGTGAACTTGGCTGCATGGTATTCGGCGGTGTACATAACGAGGAACTTCAGTTCAATGAGAAGACATTGTGGAGTGGTCCGTCAAATGTTGTAGGTGCCGGTGGTGGTAACCGTACATTCATGAACTTCGGTTCTCTTATTATTCAGAATAACGACAAGGCTATTTGGGATGGTGTTACCGATTATGTACGTTACCTCGACATAGAGGAAGGTATTGCCGGTGTTGAGTTCAAGAATGCAAGAGGTACAAAGCAGGTACGCAAGTTCTTCAGCTCTGCTCCCGACCAGACTATCGTAGGTCACTACACAGTTGAGGGTGACGAGACTTTGAACCTTACATTCCGTCTTGAACCTGGTACAGGCATCGGTGCAAGTACTGTTACATATAACGAGGGCATGGCAGAGTTTACAGGCGCAATGACTTCTGTAAACTATGCAGCACGTATGCACGTTGTTGCAAGCGAGGGTGCCACCGTAACAAGCACAGCAAGCGGCATTACAGTGAGTGGTGCAACAGAGGTTACATTCTTCCTCAAGGGTGCTACAAACTTCAACGGTGATATGGAGGTTCTCAACAACTACTTTACAACAGAGACACCAGCCGATGTCAACGCTCGTGTAAAGAGTGAGATTGAGGCTGCTGCTGCAAAGGATTATGCAACTCTTGAGGCTGACCACGTTGCCGACTTTACTGCAATCACAAAGCGTATGACATTCGACCTTGGTCTTACAACTCCTACTGTTGATACAAAGACCTTGATCGACAATTACTTCCCGAACAACAGCGGTGCAAACAGCACTGCAAACGACCATCTGTTCCTTGAGCAGCTCTATTTCCACTACGGACGTTACTTGGCTATCGGCTCTAACCGCAAGCCTATCGCAGCTCCAAATAACCTTCAGGGTATCTGGAACGATAAGGGTGCTGATTCTCCATGGAACTCTGATATCCACACAAATATCAACATCCAGATGAACTATTGGCCAACAGAGATTACAAACCTCAGTGACCTTCACAAGCCATTCGTTAATTTCATCATCCGCGGCGCACAGAGCGACGGTTGGAAGGAGGTGGGAAAACAGTACAACAACGGTTATGGCTGGAGTGTGCTTACAGAGTCTTCTCTCTACAACAGTATGAGTACATGGGGCAGCAACTATCTTGTTGCAAACGTATGGTACACAAGCCACTTGTGGACACACTACCGTTATACTCAGGACAAGGAGTTCCTGAAGAAGGCATTCCCTGTTATGTGGAGCTGTGCCGAGTTCTGGTTTAACCGCTTGATTGAGGACCGCAAAGTTTATGACGGTACATACGTTGCTCCTAACGAGTTCAGTGCCGAGCAGCACGGAAACGAGAGCGAGGACGGTACTGCACATGCACAGCAGATGATCAGCTATCTGTTCCAGAACCTTACAGATGCTATTGAGATTCTCGGTGTTGAGAATACCGGTCTTTCACAGGCTGATGTAGATAAGCTTGCTCTCTATCTTGAGAAAACCGACAAGGGTCTTCATACAGAGACATACGACGGCGGTTGGGGCAATCCTTTCAATGGTGTAAAGAGCGGTGAGATATTGCTCCGCGAGTGGAAGTACTCTCCTTACAGCGTAGGTGAGAGAGGTCACCGTCACATTTCACACTTGATGGCACTTTTCCCTATGGACCAGATTACTCCTGAGAGCGAATACTTTGTTCCAGCTGTTAACGCATTGAAGCATCGTGGAGATGCTGCTACAGGCTGGTCAATGGGTTGGAAGGTTAACCTCTGGGCGCGTGCTCAGGACGGTGACCATGCACACATCATCATCAAGAATGCTTTGAAGCACTCTACAACATACGGTACAGACCAGGGTCAGGGCGGTATCTACTACAACCTCTTCGACAGCCACGCTCCGTTCCAGATTGACGGTAACTTCGGTGTATGCTCAGGTATGGCAGAGATGCTTCTGCAGAGTGCTCACGGCTACATTAACATCCTTCCAGCATTGCCAAAGGTATGGGAGAAGAACGGTGCCGTTACCGGTATGAAGGCTATGGGTAACTTCACTGTTGACTTCAACTGGGTTGAGGGTGTATGCCAAAAGGCTACAATCGTAAGCAATGCCGGTGCTGAGCTTAAGGTACGTTGCGCACGCGGTGCAATGACACTTGACAAGGCAAAGATTACTGTAAATGGTGCAGAGGTTCCAGTTGAAGTGGTGAACGATGTAGCAACCATTCCTTGCGTCAAGGACGATGTTGTTGAGATAGACTTCACAACAGAAACTGCGATTGCTCCTGTTGTTTCAGGTGATGTACAGAAGGGAAACGGTGCAATGTACGATCTTAGCGGCCGTCGCATCAACGGTGCTCCTGCCGGTCAGGTTTACATTGAGAACGGTGTGAAGAAACTGGCTAAGTAACAGTTACGGTATTAATGCAAAAAAAAAGATGTGCGCTTTATGGCGCACATCTTTTTTTGCATCTATTCTTTATTTGCCTCCTGTTTCAAACGGTACTCTGAAATTTATTCCCTGTTTCATCAGTTCGTAAAGGTTGGGGTAGAGACGCTTCTTGAACGATTCCCAACTGCGCTGTTCCATGCCGCTCCATGCAGCTTCTGCTATCGCAAGCCCGCGAGGGTAGAACATGTAGTTTACACGGTTGATGTCTTTTATAGCTTCGGCCCATAGCGTTGCCATGACTCCGATGATATGTTCCTGTTCGGAATCCTTCAAACCATAGCCGGGGTCAAGCTCGTATGCTTTCTGCAATGTCGTTACAGGCATGCCCCAATTGTTGAATTCGGGAAGGTCGTTCTGCCATTGCGGGTAGTCGAGGTATGTATGCTCTCCGGGTGCCATTATAAGCTTGTGTCCGTTGTTGCGCGTAAGTTCAATGCACTTAGGGGTGAGCCCGTTGCGCCAGGTGACAAGGGTTACATCCTTAGGGTAGGGGAAAAGGTAGTCGTTTGCCGGCGGCCACATGTTGTCGAGCTCGCACCATAGTATAGCCTCCTTCCCGTTATTTCGTACATACTCTAGCATTCGGCCGAAGAATATGTTCATCAGTTGCGACGGCTTCTTGTAGCCGGCAGAGCGCATGAGTGCAAGGCACTCTTCGCACTGCGCCCAGTTATCCTTTACGGCAGCTTCGTCACCGCCGAGATGAATACGTTTCGACGGGAAGAGCTGAGCTACCTCACGTATAATATCCTCATAGACTTTATATGCCTTTTCACTGCTGGCGCATAGCATCATGTTTGTCACTTTGCCTATCTCCTTTGCATCGCCATGCCTGAAAGGGCAGCCCAGTTCGGGGTATGCGGCAAGTATTGCTGCCGAGTGTCCGGGAATATCAAGCTCCGGTACAATCTCTATATGCCTTTTGGCTGCATATTCTATAAGTTCCTTTATCTGTTCCTGTGTGTAATAGCCGTTGTCGGGACCGTTATTGCCGCCTTTGGGATTGCGGAAGGCTCCTTTTTCTGTAAGCTCAGGGTGGCTCTTGATCTCAATACGCCAGCCCTGGTCATCGGTCAGATGGAGCTGCAGTACGTTGTATTTGTAGCATGCCATGCGGTCGATGAACTGTTTTACATCCTCAACGGGCAAGAAGTGGCGTGCCGGGTCGAGCATTACCGCACGGTATCCGTAACGAGGCGAGTCCTCGATATGTATCGGTGCAACCTTGCCTTCGTTGCTGTTAATGGCATCGCCCAGCAGTAACTGGTCGAATGTCTTTAAAGCATAGAAGATTCCGGCCTCGCTTCCGCCTGTAAAACGGATATGCCTGCTGTCAATCTCTATACTGTATTCTTCCTTGCCTTTTTCTTCGGACAGTACAATCTCAATGCTCTTCTTTCCCTTGCTGCTGCACACCTTTATGCCGGTACGCTCTTCTATTATCCTTTCCA
The DNA here is from genome assembly GCA_017522915.1 of Bacteroidaceae bacterium. Taxonomy (GTDB): domain Bacteria; phylum Bacteroidota; class Bacteroidia; order Bacteroidales; family Bacteroidaceae; genus HGM04593. The sequence goes on along the minus strand of JAFWXX010000015.1, from coordinate 27,501 downwards.
GCTCTTCTTTAATATAAGGAGAATCCTCGCAGTCGTTTATTGTTATAGCAGCATACTTCAGGTCGAATGCTTTCTCTCCTGTACGGCACTCGATTTTTTCTGGAATAGGCAGCAGTGCCGAAAGGTTCTCTTGGGCCGGTGATATGATAGCAGCAGAAGCTATAATCAATGCCAGTATCGTTCTTTTAAAGTTTGTCATAAGCAGTTCTGTTTCCTATTAATGCAAAAGCGGAGAGGATTACGCACCTCTCCGCTTTAATGATGCTATTCTAATCAGTTTATCTCAAGCTCATCGACAAAGATGAATGCCGGCATGCCTTTTGCCGGATGCCATTCAGGCATGTCGCGGTCCGATAGTGCAAGTATCTTTACATAGCGTGCCTTCACCGGTGTGAATTCAACCTTGTGGCCATATATCTTGTTCTCGTCTTCGGCTGTGAGGTCGGGGTATTTCTCGCTGAATACTTCGGTGAAGTTCTCACCGTCGTTTGATACCGATACCGTTATTCCTATAAGGTCGAATACCCAGTCGCCCTTGTCAACGCTTGTGTTGAAAGAAACAGTGCTTATCTCCTCTTCCTGCTTCAGGTCGATTACAGCTTCAAGGTCTGTGAGGCAGAATCCGAGCCAACGGCCTGTACGATAGTTTGGGTTTCCCTTTAGTCCATCGACAAGTGTTATAGGGCCTTCGAATGTGTAGTTCTTGTGAATGTCCTGCAACAGCTTGATGGGCTTTGCTGTAGCCTTGCTGAATGAAATCTCTTCACTGAACATGCGTGTTTCGCCTCTCTCTCCGATACCCTTTGCCTTTACAGTACAGCTTTCCTTGATTTCAATAGGTGCTGTGTAAAGGGGGGATTTCTCTGTTGGCTCGCTTCCGTCGAGGGTGTAGTATATCGGCAGGTTGTCAAGTGTCTTGAATTCGATGACGATAGCTCCTTTCTCTGTATCGGTTGTGAACTTCTCCTCTATGTCAAGGATATGCTTTGCATAGTTGTAGCCGTATTTCTCGTATATTCTGATGAGCGGCAGAAGACGCTGCTTGAACTCTTCGAAGTTCTTGTTTTCGGGCTTGCACCACTGTACCTCGCACAATGCGGCCATTCGCGGCAGCTCCATGTATTCGACGTGGCTGAATGTAGGTATGTATTCACTCCACAGGTTGGCCTGTACGCCAATTATGTGCTTCTGTATATCAATACTGAGAGTATCGTTTATCGGCTCGAATGAATATACTTTCTCTACCGGTACATATCCGCCGATAGCCAAAGGTTCGTCATCGGTGTATTTGGTCTGGTAGTAGTCGAAGTACATGAACGTCGTCGGTGACATGATGCAGTCGTGTCCCTGCTTTGCAGCCTCTATGCCGCCTTCGACGCCACGCCATGAGTGTACTGTGGCATTGGGGGCAAGGCCTCCTTCGAGGATTTCGTCCCAGCCAATTATCTGGCGGCCTTTGCTGTTGAGGAACTTCTCGGCATGGTTGATTACAAAGCTCTGCAGATACATTTCTGCGCTATGCTTCTTGTCGCCCTTAATGCCCAGGGCCTTTATGCGTGCCTGGCATTTGGGACACTTCTCCCACTGTGTCTTGGGGCACTCGTCGCCTCCGATGTGTATATATTCCGAGGGAAATACTTCTATTACTTCAGCCAGCACGTCCTCGATGAACGATAGGGTAGCATCGTTGCCGGCACAGAGTACGTTGTCCGATACTCCCCACATCTTCCACACCTCGTATGGGCCTCCGGTACAGCCATATTCAGGATATGCTGCAAGAGCTGCCTGCATGTGTCCGGGGAGGTCAATCTCCGGGATTACAGTAATGTGTCTCTCTGCTGCATAAGCCACAATCTCACGGCACTCATCCTGAGTATAGTAGAAAGGACCATAGTGCTTGCCGTCATATTCGCCGCTGTTGCGTCCAATGACAGTCTCGTCGCGCTCCGCTGCAACAGTTGTGAGCTTGGGGTATTTCTTTATCTCGATGCGCCATCCCTGGTCATCGGTGATGTGCCAATGGAAGCGGTTCAGGTTATGGAGCGCGAGGATGTCGATGAATCTCTTTATTGAGTCGGGTGTGAAGAAGTGGCGTGACACGTCAAGGTGCGCACCTCTGTATGAGAAGCGCGGGCTGTCGTTTATCGTCACAGCCGGGAGCAGTACCTCGCCAGCATCTGCCGGAATTGACTTGCGCAGTGTCTGTATGCCATAGAATACGCCGGCTGCCGATGCACCGGTGATGTTGACACCGTTTTTGTCAACGGTAAGCTTGTAAGCCTCGCTGTTGTCGCCTGCTTCGGCTACAGCAATTCTGATTGCATTCTCCTTCTTGCTGTCGGTGACTTCGAGTTCAAGGCCTGTCAAATCCTTGATGTAGCCCGAAAGATGCTCAGCATTACGTTTCATTACTTCATCGCCTTCATAGACAATGCTTGTCTTGCTATTGAGGAGAAAGCCTTCGCCTTCGCCTTCAACAATCTCCAGAGGAAGTGGAATCACATTGTAGTTGCCTGTCGCCGCCTGTTCCTTGCAAGAGAATAGGGCTAAGCTTAGCAACATTACTCCTAAAAATGTCTTTCTCATAGTTTTGGTCAATTATGTTTATATTGTCATTTTACTGTAACATCGAGCAACTCTACATCGAAACGCAGTGCCTGGTTGGGGCCTATGTCCTGTCCTGTTCCGCGTTCACCGTATGCCAGGCCCGAAGGAATCCACAGGGTTATCTTGCCGCCTTTGCCAATGAGCTTCATTCCCTCGGTCCATCCTTTGATTACTCTGTTTAGAGGGAATTCGATTGGATTGTCTTTCTCTGCTGCATCGGGTGTACTTGCCTTTATGTACTCCTTACGTGCCTGCGGCATATCGCTCCATTTGTTGCTGTCGAATACCTTTCCGCTTATTGTAGTTCCGGTGTAGAGAACCTTTACGACATCATCGTTCTTAACGGCCTTTGCATTCATATCGCCAGTAGCCTCAATCTTGTACAGGATTCCGCTATCTGTCTTCTTTACACCTTTCTGTTTCTCTATCTTGGCAAGCCATGTCTCCGACTCTTTCCTGTTCTTCTCAGGAAGTACGGTGCTGAAGTAGTTCTGCATGTACTTGTTTGCCTCTTGTATGGTGATAATCTCTTTTTCCTCCTGCGTGTCGGCAATGCCTTTCAGCAATGACTTCTTCTCTATCGGGTGCGGGGCATCCTTCATTCTGTAGGCGAAGTCGGCTCCAATAAGCGTAGATACGATTTTTCTGTCGGTGGGGCTGAAAATCTCTACAGTGCTGTCATTCGCCGATGCCTGTATGCGCTTTCTGAACTCAGCATCGAAGTACTTCTTTGAAACCTCTTTAAGATTGTCTGGTGTCAAAGTCTCTTTCTCGACCTTGATAGGCTTGTCCTTGGCAAAGTTCTTCTCAATCGTAGAGAATATTATGCCGTAGTCAAGCTTCAGCTGCGGGAGTATCTCGTTCTTTATGTTCTGCCCGATCTGAATGCCTGCAATGTAGGATAACGTGTCAATCCTCTCTTTCTTGGGTGCATAGTTGCAGATATCCTTTCCGGTGTGCATTGCGCTTGATACCGCTATTCCGCATCCTATCAACATTGTTGTCAATATAGTTCTTTTCATCTCTTCTGTTGTTTTATGTCATTTGATAAATATTTCAGTTATTCTTGTTCTGGACATTGCCCACACCAGCATGTAGCTTACAGAGAATGTCGTCACGGCAGCCAGTATTCATCCGATATTCCTTTGTCTGTAATCCTTCATTATGCTTATATTAGTCTTTAGGCAAATATACATACAAACGAGCGAGAAATATGAAGCTCGCTTCCATATTTTTCACAGTGAGTGAAGAAAATATTCGAGTTTTACCTCAAATATAAGCAAAACAATTTGAAATTCAGTAAATCTTCTCTAATTATATAATGTATCTGCAGTTGCTGTTTGGGCAGATTTTACTATCTTCGCAGAAGATTACATGAATTTAGATTGCTATGAAACGCGACAGACATATTTTTCAGTTGATTGAGACGGAATACCGCCGTCAGTTAAAAGGTATAGAACTTATTGCATCGGAGAATTTTGTAAGCGACGAGGTGATGCGTGCCATGGGCTCTGTTCTTACAAACAAATATGCCGAAGGTTATCCTGGCAAACGCTATTATGGCGGTTGCGAGGTTGTTGACATCGTAGAGGAGATAGCCCGTGAAAGACTGAAGGAACTCTACGATGCAGAGTGGGTCAATGTTCAGCCGCATTCAGGCGCACAGGCCAATGCAGCCGTATTCCTTGCCGTTCTGAACCCCGGTGACAAGTTCATGGGGCTTAACCTTGCTCATGGAGGTCATCTCTCGCATGGCTCGGCTGTGAATACTTCAGGTATAATATATACCCCGGTCGAATATAATCTTAACCCCGAAACAGGACGTGTCGATTACGACCAGATGGAAGAGGTTGCATTGCGCGAGAAACCGAAGATGATTATCGGAGGCGGCTCTGCATATTCACGCGAGTGGGACTACAAGCGCATGCGTGAGATTGCCGATAAGGTCGGTGCGATATTCATGGTGGATATGGCCCATCCTGCAGGCCTTATTGCTGCAGGATTGCTCGACAACCCGGTTAAATATGCCCATATTGTGACATCTACTACACACAAGACTCTGCGCGGCCCACGCGGAGGCGTAATACTTATGGGTAAGGATTTTCCCAATCCTTGGGGCAAGACAACCCCGAAGGGCGAGGTCAAGATGATGTCGCAGTTGCTCGATTCGGCTGTATTCCCAGGTATTCAGGGCGGTCCGCTGGAGCATGTGATTGCTGCTAAGGCTGTTGCTTTCGGCGAGGCTCTGCAGCCCGAATTCAAGGAGTATCAGGCACAGGTGAAACTGAATGCAACGACACTGGCGAACGAACTCATGGAGCGCGGTTTCGGCATTGTATCGGGCGGAACAGACAACCATTCGATGCTTGTAGATTTGCGAATCAAGTATCCCGACCTTACAGGCAAGGTTGCTGAAAGAGCTCTTGTTGCTGCCGACATAACTGCAAACAAGAATATGGTTCCTTTCGATACTCGCAGCGCATTCCAGACATCGGGTATCCGTCTGGGTACTCCGGCTATTACTACCCGCGGTGTCAAGGAGGATATGATGCCTTTCATTGCCGAGATGATAGAGAGTGTGCTGAATGCCCCTGAAGATGAAAAGGTGATTGCGGCAGTACGCCGTAAGGTGAACGAGACAATGGCTGAGTTCCCGTTGTTTGCATATTGATGAACATTTATATATAAGTAAAGGGGAAATGGCTGCCCATTTCCCCTTTACTTATATAATTGGCATAATCAGAATATCATTCCTACCGAAAAACTGAGTACGTTGTCGCTGCGGCTTGTCTTGAATCTCTTCCCCTCGCCGGTGGCTTCAAGGTATTTGGATGTGTCGTTCAAACCTACGTCATATACGAAATCGAAGAATACATTGCCTATCTTTACTCCAAGCCCTATTTCCCAATAGTATGTGGTCTTTTCCAGCTCTTCCCGTAGGCTGCTGTATTTGAAATTGTTGAATTCCTGCTTGTTGTGCGAGGAGATTATGTGTTTTATCCTCGGCCCGGTGAAGACACTCATGCCGAAGACTTTCTGGTCGATGAAGTTGTAGCCGAAAAGCAATGGTACCTGAACGCAGAAGGTCTTTAGATTATAGACAGACATGCCGGGAATGTAATCGGTCTGTTCAGTTTCTGCCTCGGAAAATTCGAAACTTTGGCGTGACATTCCGAATGTCGTTTCTGTCTGCAGATAGAAGCTTTTGTATGTGGCTCTTATGAACGGAGCAATAGTGTATCCGATTTTGCTGCTCTGTATGTTGTTGCTGTCGAAGATGTATCCGTCTATCTCGAATTCCGGGTCGTTGTATGTCAATGCCTGGAATCCTGCCTTGATTCCATAGTTGAACCGTATGCGGCTCTTCTCCTGTGCGGCAAGAGCACACGGGAGTGTCAGAATAAGCAAGAGGATTATTTTCTTCAGTTTCATACTATTTCTTCTTTACGCTCCACCCGAACTTTCCAATGAAATCGCCCAGATGGAAATATTTGCCGTGGGTATATACAAGAGGGTCGGCCGCTGCAAGGTTCCATTCGCCGGTTTCGGGGTTTAGATACCTGTCATCGGCCTGCACGTTCAATACTTCGGCAAGGAACATGTCGTGCGAGCCGAGAGGGATTATCTGCTTTACCCTGCACTCGATGCTCAAAGGCGATTCCATTATTACGGGTGCCTTTATCTCCTTTGAAGGGCCGTATGTGAGCCCTGTCTCCTTGGCCTTGTCGTAGTCGGCACCTGAACGTACACCGCACCAGTCTGTTGCGCGTGCCATTGAGGCTGTAGTCAGGTTGATTACGAATTCGCCGTTCTCCTTTATAATAGGGTAGGAGTGCCGTTCGGGGCGTACGGATATATAGCACATTGCCGGATTGGTACATGTTGTCCCTACCCACGATACGGTGAACATGTTGTACTCTTCGGGTGTGCTACCGCAACTTATGAGCACAGCCGGCAAGGGGTAAATCATTGTCCCCGGTTTCCAGTTGAGCTTCATATTATAACAACTCTACATCGTTGATGTTCTGCTCCTTCTCGCAGTAACGGCATTTGAGTGTGCCCTCCTTGCGGTTTGAAACATAGAAATGTGTTGCCATAGGCTCGTTGTTGGTGATGCAGTTGAGGTTATTGCACTTGATTATGTTATGCAGCTCGTCGGGCATCCTCACCTCGCGTTTTTCTACAACATTGTAGTTGCGTATGGTGTTAAGCACTACATTGGGGGCTACTACAGATATCTTGCTTACATCGTCATCGGTAAAGAATCTGTCTGCTATTTTTATAAGTCCTTTCTTGCCCAGCTTCTTGCTTTCGAGGTTGTAGCCTATGGTCACATTGTTGTTCATTGAGGGGATATCGAGCAATGATACTACAGCAAAGAGCTTGTCGGCCGGTATATGGTCTATTACGGTTCCGTTGCATAATGCGGAAACCTGCAATGCATGCTTGTTCTTCTTATCCATGGTTCTCTGTTGAAAATAAGATGTAGAATTATATTTTTATGTCGAGTACGTCGCAGATGAGTGCCTCGCGTACATATAGCCCGTTCTGCGCCTGCTGGAAATAGTATGCTTTAGGGTTCTCGTCAACGTCGTGCGCAATCTCGTTTACACGAGGCAGCGGGTGCAGGATGCGCAGGTTCTCTTTTGTCCCCTCAAGCATAGTATTCGTCAGTCTGTAGCAGTTCTTTACTTTCTCATATTCCATAAGGTCGCTGAATCGTTCACGCTGTACCCTCGTCATGTAGATTATATCGGCATCGGCTATTACATCTTCATTGAATTCGGTGGTCTCGGTGAAAGGTATGTTGTTCTCGCGGCAGAATATGCGGTATTCTTCGGGCATGTGAAGCTCTTCGGGAGCTATGAAGTGGAATGTAGGGTTGAAATGGCGCATTGCATGCAGCAATGAGTGTACGGTACGGCCGTATTTCAGGTCTCCGACAAGGTGAATGTTCAGTCCTTCAAGAGTTCCTTGTGTCTTTTTTATGGAATAGAGGTCGAGCATTGTCTGCGACGGGTGCTGGTTGGCTCCGTCTCCGGCATTGATTACGGGTACGGGAGACACCTCGCTTGCATACCTGGCGGCACCTTCGAGACGGTGGCGCATTACAATGACGTCGGCATAGCTCGAAACCATCATTATAGTGTCCTTGAGCGTTTCGCCTTTGCTTGCAGAACTGGTGGCTGCATCGCTGAAACCTATGACGCGTGCACCTAAACGGTTTGCTGCTGTTTCAAAACTGAGACGGGTGCGTGTCGATGGCTCGAAGAATAGCGAGCCTACCACTCTCCCGTCAAGTATCTTGCTGTTAGGGTTCTCTTCGAACTTGCCGGCAGTCTCCAGCAACGAAAGAATCTTTTCGCGTGACAGGTCGTTGATTGATACAAGACTTCTGCTTTTCATGGATTGTAAGAATTTTGTTTCTTTCAAAGATAAGTCAATTCAACGGGTTTGGCAATATATTATAAGTATAATTCTTCTATTTTTTTTGAACTTGGAAAAAACAGGCACAAATTGAAATATTTGTATTATCTTCGCAGTCTGATTATAGGCTGTTCTGGAAAGGCCTTAACCCCAATATGACATTTATGGTAAAGAAAATAGTGATAGCCGTCTGGGCTCTGATAGCATTCGGCTTTATAGCCCTAGCATTGCTTTTTGTATCAATAACATACGGTTGGATAGGTTATCTTCCCGATATGAGTGAACTGGAGAATCCGAACTACAAGTTCGCTTCTCAGCTGATATCTGCCGATGACAAGGAACTGGGTACATGGTCCTACAGCAAGGAGAACCGTGTCTTTGTCGATTACGATGATATTGCTCCCGATTTCATAAAGGCTCTGGTTGCAACTGAGGATGTCCGTTTCTACGAGCATTCGGGTATTGATGCAAAATCGGTTCTGCGTGCTGTAATAAAGGGCGGTCTTCTTATGCAGAAGAATGCCGGCGGAGGCAGTACTATTACCCAGCAGCTTTCAAAGCTGTTGTATTCCGAAGTTTCGGGAAACAAGCTTGAACGTCTCTATCAGAAGCCTATTGAATGGGTGATTGCCGTGCAGCTTGAGCGTCAGTACACCAAGGATGAAATCATAACCCTGTACCTGAATAAGTACGACTTCGGCTACAATGCTGTGGGTATAAGAAGTGCAGCCCATGTCTATTTCGGCAAGCTGCCAAGCCAGCTCAAGATAGAGGAGTGCGCCATGCTTGTCGGCATGTGCAAGAACTCTTCGCTCTACAATCCGCGCCGTCGTCCGGAACTCACAAAGGAGCGTCGTAATGTTGTCTTCTCTCAGATGCATAAGGCGGGCTTTATAACAGAAGCCGAAAAAGATTCCCTGTCGGCTCTCGACCTTGTAATCAATTATCACCCGGCCGACCACAAAGCCGGCATTGCAACATACTTCCGTGAGTATCTGCGTATTTACATGACGGCTTCAAAGCCCGAACGCAAGAACTACCGCGGATGGCAGATGCAACAGTACTATGAGGATTCCTTGAACTGGGAAATTGACCCGCTCTATGGCTGGTGTCAGAAGAACACCAAGGCCAATGGCGAGAACTACAATGTATATACAGACGGTCTCAAGATATATACCACTATCGACTCGCGTATGCAGACTTATCTTGAAGAGGCTGTGCAGGAGCATGTGGTAGAGACTCTGCAGCCACGTTTCTTTGAGACAAAGAAGGGCAAGAAGACAGCTCCTTTCACCGACAAGCTTACTGAGGCTGAGGTTGAGAAGATTATGGAGCGTGCCATGAAGCAGAGCGACCGCTACCGTACAATGAAGAACAGCGGCTACAGCGAGCAGGGCATAAGAAAGGCCTTCAATACTCCATACGAAATGGAGATATTCACATACAATGGTCCTAAGGATACCCTCATGTCTCCAATGGACTCGTTAAGATACTATAAGTTCTTCCTCCGTACCGGTGCCATGTCAATGGATCCGCTTACAGGAGAAGTTAAGGCATACGTAGGCGGTCCCAACTATTATCAGTTCAAGTATGACATGGCTGCAGTGGGCCGTCGTCAGGTCGGCTCTACGGTGAAACCGTTCCTCTATTCTCTGGCTATGGAGAACGGTTTTACTCCTTGCGACGAGACAAGGAACGTCGAGCAGACTCTCGTTACAGAGGACGGAAAGCTCTGGAGCCCAAGAAACTCTTCGAGAAAGAGATATGGGGAGGTTGTAACCTTGCGTTGGGGTCTTGCGGTTTCAAACAACTGGATATCGGCATATCTTATGAGCAAGCTCAATCCCTATTCCCTCAAGAAACTGATTCATCAGTTCGGATTGCTCAACAAGGATATTGAAGCGACACCGGCTCTCTGTCTTGGTGCGTGTGACGCGTCAGTAGCGGAAATGGTGAGTGCGTATTCGGCTTTTGTGGGCAAGGGAGTGCGTACATCGCCTCTTATGGTCACCCGTATTGAGGACAATGCAGGAAATACTATTTCGACATTCTCGGCAAGAAAGACCGAGGTCATAAGCGCGCAGAGTTCATACAAGATGCTTGACATGCTCCGTGGGGTAGTTAACGGTGGTACGGGCTCACGCGTGAGACGCGACTATGGAATAACTGTAGATATGGGAGGAAAGACTGGCACAACACAGAACAACTCAGACGGATGGTTCATGGGATTCACCCCGTCGCTGGTAACGGGCTGTTGGGTTGGTGGCGAGGAGCGCGATATTCACTTTGACAGAATGATTGACGGTCAGGGCTCTTCATCGGCTCTTCCTATTTGGGGCATATATATGAAGAAGGTCTTCGCAGACAAGACTCTTCCATATTCTCAGGAGGAAAGGTTTGATATTCCAAAGGGATATAACCCATGTGGCGGTCTGCTTGATGAAGACGGTGACAGCAGCATTGAAACAGAGACTGAAAACGTAGAGGAGGAGGGTTTTGACGACCTGTTCCAGTAAAACAGAACAATAAAGATACTATATATGAAATTCGCAGGGATTATTCCGGCACGCTATGCTTCAACAAGGTTTCCTGGCAAGCCTCTTGCCATGCTTGGCGGAAAGCCGGTGATACAACGTGTGTATGAACAGGTAAAAGAGTGTTTCGATGAACTCTATGTAGCAACTGACGACGAACGCATAAAGGATGCGGTGCTCTCTTTCGGCGGCAAGGTTGTGATGACTTCGGAAGAGTGCAGGAACGGTACCGAACGTTGTCTTGATGCTTACAGAAGGCTGGCTCTCGACTGTGACGTCATTGTGAATATACAGGGCGACGAGCCGTTCATACAGCAGAAGCAGATAAAGGCCCTTATGGAGTGCTTCAATACCGAAGGTACTGATATTGCTACTCTCGTGAAACCGTTTGAAGCTGCCGACGGAATAGGAATGCTTGAAAATCCTAATTCTCCCAAGGTGGTTCTTAACGAGAAAGGTTTTGCCATATATTTCAGCCGTTCTGTCGTTCCTTATCTTCGAGGTGTCGAGAAGAGCCAGTGGCTCGACAAGCATGTATTCTACAAGCATCTTGGCATATATGCCTATCGTGCCGATATTCTTGAAACGATAACAACCCTTCCGCAGTCGCCTCTGGAACTGGCCGAGTCGCTTGAACAGCTGCGCTGGCTTGAGAACGGTTACAGGATAAAGGTTGGCGTGACCGATATTGAGACTATCGGTATTGATACTCCGGAGGATCTTGAGCGTGCAAAGGAGTTCGCCTCTTCTATAGGATTTTCATGGAATGACTGACAAATGAATACTCCGCCGGTAATAAGACCTATGGAAATGAATGATTTGGCATTGCCCGTTACAAGGGTGATGCCAAATGCTGTTCAGATGCATACGCTTAAGGGTAATATGGGTGGTGCAGTAAGGCTGGAACTCCTGTTCAAAGGCGGATATGCCGTGCAGGATAAGCCGTTGCAGGCGACATTCACAAACCGTATGCTGCGCGAAGGTGCCGGAATGATGAATGCAGACGAAATTTCGCGCAAGCTCGATTTCTATGGCGCGTGGATAGAGACCTACTCTTCGCAGAACTGTAACCACATCACCCTTTATGCCTTGTCAAAGCATTTCCCTGAACTGTTGGGGTTGCTTGAGACTATAGTCAAGAATCCGTCATTCCCACAAGAGAATCTTGAACTTATAAAGCGTAATGCAAAGGGATACTATGCCGTGAATTCCCGTAAGGTGGATGTCGTTTCCCAACGATATTTCGAGAATTCGTTATGGGGTGCAGAGCATCCTCTGGGACATATCGTTGAACTGGAAGACTATGATGCGATAACACGTGACGACCTTCTTCGCTATTACAATACGGTGTATGGCAGCCGCAACTGTTCAGTATTCATTTCGGGGTGTGCCGATGATTCCCTTCTCGATGAGATTGAAAGGCATTTCGGTACCGGAGAGTGGGGAACCCCGGCCGCGCTATGTGATGTTGTGCTCCCGGCTCCTGCCACACAGTACGGCAGGCGGAATGTTCCAGTTGAAGGTACTATGCAATGCGGTGTAAAGATAGGCTTCATGGCTATGGAATCTGGTACACCCGATTTCTTCAGATTCCGCTTTCTGACAGTTTTGCTCGGAGGCTACTTCGGAAGCCGATTGATGAGCAACATACGCGAAGAGAACGGATATACCTACCATATTTCTGCCGAAATTGATGCATACGGCAAGCGCAATGCCTTTATGATAAGTTCCGAGACTGCCAATGAGTATGTAGAGCTTTGCATAAAGGAGATATATGCCGAGATAGAAAAGCTTGTAAGTGAACCTATCCCGGAGGATGAGGTCGAACATGTGCGTAATTATATTCTGGGCGAGATGTGCCGCGAGGTCGAGGGCTTGACTCCCCGAAGCGAGATTTTTGTCAACTCTTGGCTTTCGGGCGACAGCTTCGCCTCTGTTAATGCCTACCTTGATACAGTGCGTTCGGTGACTGCCGGCGAATTGCAGGAGGTTGCGCGCAAATATCTTAGAAAGGACTCAATGATAGAGATTGTTGCCGGGGTGTGACCGGCGATGTTGTCCGGTTTTCCGTATGGCGGCTTGTTGCAGGCCGCCTTGTTTCATTTTGCTAATTTTTTAAAATAAATTGCAGTTCGTTGCTGTTTCTCAACTTTGTTATTATCTTTGTGTTTGGCGTTCCATGCTTTTATTGGCCGCATGTGCGGTGTAAAGCATTATAAAGGAATGCTGTTATAAATTTGATTTTAATGAAGAGAACAGTCGTTTTTATTATAGTATCACTCTTTTTGGCAGTTTGTCCGCTTTCTGCTCAAAACACCGTTTCTGTGCCAGGCTCAGAGCAATCTTCGGGTATGGCAAACGAAAAAAAGAAGATTGTATCATTGAAACTGAAGGACGGGACCGAATATACAGGCGAAGCCAAAAGGAAACGTCCTCATGGAACCGGCAAGGCTCTTTATGCGAACGGTGATACATACGAAGGCGAGTTCGTGAATGGCAAGAGAGAAGGAAAAGGCGTTTACCGTTTCAAGGACGGTGAATGGTACGAAGGTGAATTCAAAGCCGACCGTCAGCACGGTAAAGGCGTGTTCCATTTTGCCAACGGTTCTGTTTATGACGGCTATTGGGCCAATGACTATCAGCACGGATATGGACGCATTGACTACCCGAACGGTGATTTCTACACCGGAATCTGGGCCGAGGACCGCCGTAGCGGAAACGGAAGCTATTTCTTCGAGAACGGAGCCTCTTACACCGGCGAATGGAAGCATGACAAGTATTCAGGAACCGGTACTTTCATATGGCCCGATAACAGCAGATACGTAGGCGGATGGAACAACGGAATGAGACATGGCGAAGGCACATATATCAATGCCGAAGGAGACCGTTATGAAGGCGGGTGGCTCAATAACGAATGCGACGGCCACGGTGTGTTCGTGTCGGCTAAGGGAGATTCATATACCGGCTCGTACAAGGCCGGGAAGTGGCATGGACACGGAAAGTTCAATGCTGCGGACGGAACACGCTACGAAGGCTCTTTTGCTAACGGAAAAAGAGAGGGGCATGGTCATCTCTACCTGCCTAACGGCGATGTTTATGACGGAAACTGGAAAGCTAACAAGCGTTCGGGACGAGGTAAATATATCTGGGCCAACGGCGATGTGTTCGAGGGCAACTGGGTTGATGATACCATGCATGGCGACGGCATACTGCGCTTGAGCAACGGCATAAAGTACAGAGGCGGCTTTGCCAATGGGCAGGAGCATGGTGCCGGAGTGGCTCTTGACAAGGACGGCAAGAGATATGAAGGAACATTTGTAGAAGGACAGCGTAACGGAAAGTTTATTGTAAAGGATGCTGACGGTAATGTTATCCGTGAGTGTGTGTATAATTTAGGAACATTGCAAAACGAATGATAGAACTATGATACTCGATTCACTAAAGAACATTGGAATGTATGAGTCGCTGAATCCGAATTTCAAGGCAGCGATTGAATTTATATGCAACAATGACCTTAATGCCCTTCCTCTGGGCAGGAATGAGGTCTGCGGTGACCTTGTGTTTGCGAATGTAGCCGAAGTGAGTCCTAAGAGCAAGGAAGAGGCTCCATTGGAAGTGCATCGCAAATATATCGACATCCAGATACCGCTGACAGCCGATGAACTTATGGGCTATGCACCTCTTGACACTCTCCCTGTTCCCCATTACGTTGAGGCTGATGATGCCGCATTATATCCGAAGGGTGAAATGGTAAGGGACTATTTCAATGTAGCCAAAGGTGAGTTCGTGATTTTCTTTCCGCAGGATGCACATGCCCCGGCTATAACACCTTCGCCTATGAAGAAGGTCATAGTCAAGGTCGCAATCTGATTTGAACAGAACTAATCAATAACAACCATAATAAAACAAAACATGCTGAAACTTGTAGAACGTGACGCTTATTTGGCTCCTTACAGCCTGGATATCGAGGGCAGATACCGATATTTCCTGCAGAGGGAGAGAGAGTTTACAAAGAACGGAAGGCAGACATTGTCGAATTTCGCTTCGGGTTACCTTTACTTCGGCTTGCACCGTACATCAAGCGGCTGGGTGTTCCGTGAATGGGCTCCCAATGCCAAGAAGATAGTGCTGATTGGCGACTTCTCGAATTGGGAAGAGCGTCCCGAATATGAGTTGAAGGCTCTTCCCGGCGGTGTATGGGAAAGGCGTTTGCCACGCAAGGCCCTTTCTCACGGACAACACTACAAGATGAAGGTATATTGGGACGGAGGCTGTGGCGAACGTATTCCGGCATGGGTGCGCAGGGTAGTGCAGGACGATGCTACCAAGATATTCAGTGCTCAGGTATGGGCTCCGGAGGAGGAGTATGTATTCAAGAACAAGAAGTTTACTCCCAAACGTACTCCGTTGCTGATATATGAGTGCCATATCGGTATGGCGCAGGAAGAGGAGAAGGTTGGTACATACCGCGAGTTCCGCGAGAAAGTGCTACCGCGTATCGCTGCCGACGGATATAACTGCATTCAGATAATGGCAATCCAGGAGCATCCCTATTATGGAAGCTTCGGCTACCATGTATCGAGCTTCTTTGCAGCATCATCACGCTTTGGCACTCCTGAGGAACTCAAGGAACTGATTGATGCAGCTCACGGAATGGGCATAGCTGTAATCATGGACCTTGTGCACTCTCATGCAGTAAAGAACGAGAACGAAGGACTCGGACTTCTTGACGGTGACCCGGCACAATACTTCTATGGCGACGACAAACGCATACATAGTGCGTGGGATTCACTATGCTTCGACTACGGAAAGAACGAGGTTGTGCATTTCCTCCTTTCGAACTGCAAGTACTGGCTTGAGGAGTTCAAGTTCGACGGTTTCCGCTTCGACGGCGTTACATCCATGATATACTACAGCCATGGTCTGGGTGAGGCTTTCTGCGGTTATGGCGATTACTTTAATGCCGGACAGAACGGTGATGCTATCTGCTATCTCACTCTTGCCAACAGGCTTATACATGAGGTCAATCCTAAGGCCATTACAATTGCCGAAGAGGTTTCGGGTATGCCGGGTCTTGCTGCTCCTATAGATGACGGCGGTTACGGATTCGATTACCGAATGGCGATGAACATCCCCGATTTCTGGATAAAGATAATAAAGGAGCGCAAGGATGAGGACTGGAAGCCGTCCGAAATCTTCTGGGAACTCACTAACCGTCGCAAGGACGAGAAGACAATCTCCTATGCCGAGAGCCACGACCAGGCACTGGTCGGTGATAAGACGATAATATTCCGCCTTATCGACTCCGACATGTACTGGCACTTCAATCGTGGAGACGAGACATATATGGTTTCACGCGGTATTGCATTGCACAAGATGATACGCCTGATGACTGTAGCAACCATAAACGGCGGTTACCTGAACTTCATGGGCAATGAGTTCGGTCATCCCGAATGGATAGACTTCCCGCGCGAAGGCAATGGCTGGAGCCATAAATATGCGCGTCGTCAGTGGAGTCTTGTCGATAATCCTAACTATAATTATACGCTTTTAGGACAGTTCGACAAGGAGATGATAGACCTGGTAGGCAACGTGCGCAATTTCCAGAACCGCCCGGTTCAGGAGGTATGGCATAACGACGGTGACCAGGTACTGGCCTTCTCGCGCAAGGACCTTATCTTCGTGTTCAACTTCAGCCACAACCGTTCGTTTACCGATTACGGTCTCCTTGTTCCTGAGGGCTCTTATAACATAGTCCTCAATACCGATGCCGAACGTTTCGGCGGCAATGCGCTTGTGGATGACAAGCAGACACACTTCACCCAGTACGATAAGCTGCATGCACGTCGCAAGAAGGGCTGGCTGATGCTTTATCTGCCGGCACGTACAGCTCTTGTGCTGAAAAAGAACAAAGAATAGCATCTGATGAGAAACAGCAGCGAAATAAGATTGCAAAGGGTAGTGGCATATACATGTGCCACTCTCTTTGCTTTGTTCTCATTTACGTTCATTGCATTCTACCAGGCTCCGTTGCTTGAAATGATGTACAATCATGTTGCAACAGGCAAGCTGGAGTACAACAACGTAGTGGTGGCCGGTGTGATTACTGCCTTTCTCACACTCTTAGCCGTGTGGCTGAACCGCTTTGCGCGTTTCCAACGCGAATGGACGGCTATGGCATATCTGCCTTCATCGCTTATGCTGGCTTTCATTACCGACATAGACCGTTCCATCTTTACAGGTGACTATTCTGTTTGGGGCTGGGTCTTTATCTTCGTTGCAGGAACAGTTGTTTATCTTTTTCTCTCTTTCGTGCTTCACAGAATGCTGTTCGAAAAGATAAAGAACCTTGCAATGAGCAAGAACAAGATTCTTTGGAGGAACTTCATTCTTATGGTACTGCTTTTCTCCCTTATAGGAACATTGTCCAGCAGCGAGGAGAATATAAAGCGTGAAGCATTCGTCGCTTCGCATTACAAGAACGGAGAAACAGCAGAGGCTCTGCTTATAGGATATAATTCACTCGACACCTCACCACAGTTGACAGCACTCCGTGCCTATGTCATGGCCAAGGAAGGTGTTTTGGGTGAAAAGCTCTTTGAGTACCCGCAACACTATGCTGCTAAAGCTCTCCTTCCGGGCAAAAAACAGAATTCTCCCCTTGTTCCCGACAGTGTCTTTGCCTTGATTGGTGCCGAACCCGGCAACAATGAAGATGTAGTGGGTTTTCTTAAGGGACTTGCTTATGCCGATTCCGCAAGCAGTGTCGCTAAGGAGTACTATCTGTCGGCATTGCTGCTCGAAAAAAGATTGCTTGAATTCAAGGAGTCGCTCTACGGGTTGAACGATTCGATAGATGTTGACAATTTGCCGAAACATTATCGTGAGGCTCTTGTGCTCTATTCCGGAATAGATTCTGCTTATGTTCCAGAGTTTACGGATGACTCTGTTATCCTGGCTTTCGATTCATTAAGAAATACCGAACTGGAGCATGACGATTTCGTGGTGCGGAGCAATATGGTGCGTAAGTCATACGGCCGTACATACTGGTGGTATTATCTTTACGGATATTGATATATATATAATGACAGCTGCTGCCCATAAGGAGGAACTTTTTACGCGTAGCTACATATTCATGTGCTTCGCGAACTTTCTTACTGCCTTTTCATTCTTCCTGCTTGTACCTACATTGCCTTTCTACATTGTAGATTATTTCGATGTCGATTCAAGCATGGTAGGTCTCTTGCTTGCATGTTATGTAGTGGCAGTGCTTTGCATACGTCCATTTGCAGGCTTCATTGCCGATTATTTCCAGAGAAAGAAGGTGTATGTTACGGCATACGTCTTGTTTGCCATATCCTATACCGGCTATTTCTTTGTTGGCCAAAGCATTGTAGCCTTTGTGCTGTTGCGTGTGCTCCACGGATTTGCATTCGGCGCGCTTAACACGACAGGAAATACCCTGGTAATAGATATAATGCCGTCATCAAGACGCGGTGAGGGGTTGGGATATTTCGGTGTGACAAACAATCTTGCCATGGCTTTCGGCCCTATGGCCGGTCTTTTTATAATATCGGAGGGAAATTATACTCTGCTTTTTCTTGCAGCCTTGCTCTCTGCTGCGGTCGGTCTTCTTCTCGCAGTGCTTGTCAAGGTAAAGAAGAGACAGTCATTGGCGGTAGGCGGCAAATTGCTTTCCATTGACCGTTTTTTCCTTCTTGAGGGTATTCCTGCTTCAATAGCATTCTTCATGCTTGCAATACCATACGGAATGACATCGAGCTATATAGCTATCTATGCCGAAGAGGTTGGGGTTGTGAACGGGGCCGGCCTCTTCTTCACTGTTCAGGCTGTGGGTCTCATTGTTTCGCGCCTTGTTTCGGGAAAACTTGTCGATAAGGGGCTTATTACGCAGACTATTGTACGGGGAATTGCTATTGCCATTGCCGGGGTTTGCGGCGAGGCTCTTCTTGCCCTTGTTGCAGGCTTTGATACAGATATGGCATACGTTCTCTATTTCGTTTCGGCATTCCTGTTGGGATATGGTTTCGGAACCATATTCCCGGCATTCAATACCTTGTTTATAAATATGGCTTCGCATTCAAGACGTGCGACGGCGAATGCTACATATCTTACCGGCTGGGATGTAGGCATAGGTGCCGGCATGCTGCTTGGAGGAGCATTGTCGGTAAATGGCTTTGCCGACAGCTTCATTTTTGCTGCAATACTTGTAGTTGCAGCATTCATATATTTCAAGTCGTACGTGGCAGGGCATTTTATGCGTCATCGTCTGCGTTGATGCTTTGGTTATATAAATATGGGCGATTGTTGAATTTTTACTTAATTTAGTTTTTTATTTGTCTGTTTTTATTTGCAAAAAGAAAAATGTTCGATATATTTGCAATGCTCTCAGTTGATGAAGAGCAAGATGATAGTATAGTTTTTTCTTAGTTGTTTAGTAAATGTTGGAAGTACTGCTTTGTGAAAAGCGGTACTTTCTGTTTTAAGGAAGTACCGCTTTCGATAGCACTTGCAGCAATATGTCAAGCGCAGTATAGCCGCAGGTTATACCGCTTTGGTTGCGAGTATCAAGTGCTGTCAAAGGCGTGGAATAGGAAGTACCGCTTTCGATAGCACTTGGTTTGTATTTAGCAAGTGCTGTCAAAGGCGTGGGATAGAAAGTACCGCTTTCGATAGCACTTGGTTTGCATTTAGCAAGTGCTGTCAAAGGCGTGGAAGACGAAGTACCGCTTTCGATAGCACTTGCAGCAACATACAGTTTCACCTCATTTCAATAGTCTGAACTGAAATTATCTAAAAAAACACATTATTTTTGTAATGTTTCATTTTTTTGAACGTCATATAAACAGAGAGACTATTAAACACTTCTGCAATCGGTATTGTATTTTGCATTAACATTAAATAGATTATGAAATCATCAAGTTCATTATTGCTGTTATGTACAGCAATTTTCATTTTCCCTTTCTTGCTCATGGCCGAGAATAACGATTATAATAGATACCGTCGCCAGTTGAAAGAGAAACTTGGTATTGAGCTTTCTGTTCCTGATTCTTCTTTTGAATTTGTCTCCGGTCCCTTCGCCGATTATGAGACTATGCCGTCTGATATTGTTGACTACTCTAAGGGACATATTCTGAGTTTTGGCGACAATCATCCTCTCCTTGGTTGTGCAGCATACCTGTTCGGCCCTACTGTAAAACTCAATGAGCATTGTCGTGTGGCAATGATGGATATTGAAAATGTCTCTAAGCCACGTCCGTTGCATCGGCCTGCACCGCATGATTACACTTTTGCACAAACTTCTTCATGGATGCTCAATAACTGTGGTGAGCCTTGGGCTTTCTTCTATATATATGATATTCGCGGCGTACGTGATGATAATGCTGTCAGGCCTTCACCCGAAGAGTTGCGTGCTATGCAGGAGAAGGCAGATTCGCTTAGAGCGAAATATGAACGGTGTGTAGAGGAAGGTGATATTGTGGAAAAGACAAATTGCGACCGTCTATTCATTGTACGCATCCCTGATATTGAAAAGATTGGGACGAATCCCGATTTTGCACCGTTTCTGTCAACAGAATATGTAGAAGCGTTGAAGTCAAATGCTACGCAATGCTATGGTGTTGAGTTCTACAGAAAGGCGAACTATGACCCATTGAAGATGCTGTTTTTTATCAATGCCGATGAAATATCCATTGATGAATGTGTCTCTGATATGGCAGAATATATCAAATTTGGGAATATTGATTTTGAATAATTTGTAATAATATGAAAAGGAATTTATGGCTGTTTCTGATAGCGTTGATGTTGCCATATAGTGTTTTTGCACATGATTTTATTGTTGACGGCATATGCTACAATGTAATATCGAAGGCCGATTTGACCTGCGAAGTTACATTCAATAGTGATGAACAGCCTGGGAATGTTTACAGGAAATTCTACAAGGATGTTGTCTTTGTACCTGAGAAAGTCTCCTTTGACGGCAATGAGTACTCTGTTATTGCTGTTGGCGAGAAAGCTTTTGCGTTCAATGATGAGCTGTTGTCTGTGGTTTTGCCAAAGACTATTGTATCGATCGGGCATGACGCGTTTTCATGCTGTCCTGAATTCAAGAGTCTGACAATCCCTGAGAATGTTCAGGATTTCAATAATATTTCGTTTCATAGCATGCCATCGTTGGAGTATCTGGCGGTGGATGAGAATAATGAGTTCTTCGATAGCCGTGAAGGCTGCAATGCTATTATTAAGACAGAATCGAATACATTGTATGTGGCTTGCAAGAATACGGTAATCCCCGACGGCGTGAAGGTTATTGCAGATGGTGCATTCATGACTTTTTCCTGGTCTCCTATGCAGAATGAATCTTTTGAACTGGTTATCCCTAAAAGCGTGGAGACTATTGAGCGTCAGGCATTTGCAGGATGCGGGCCTTTGAAGAAAATTGTTCTTTCCGAAGGGCTGAAACGTATCGGGCACTGGGCGTTCAACGGTACTTCGATAGAGAGCATTGTAATACCAGCTTCGGTGTTGGATATTGATAATGCTGCTTTTTATGGGTGCGATTCATTGAAGGTAATAAAGGTAAATAAAGGCAACAGGGTTTATGATAGCCGTAAGGGATGCAATGCTATTATCGAGACTGAGAGTGATAAACTTGTCCAAGGATGTGCTTCATCGGCTATTCCCGAAGGTGTGAAGGTTATAGGTCGTGATGCTTTTTGGAGAGCGGGAATAAAGAAAATAGAGTTCCCGTCATCTGTAGAACTTATAGAAGACGGTGCATTCAGACATTGCAGTGAATTGAAAGATGTTATTATCCCAGGAAATGTTAAGGAGATAAAATATGGAGCATTTGAGCTTAGCGGTATGGAGGAACTGATAGTAGAAGAGGGAGTAGAGTTTATTGCTCCGTCTGCTTTCAGATTGTGCAAGAATCTTAAGCTGGTATCTCTTCCGGAATCGCTCAAGAAGGCTGAATCGTCTGATCGTTATAACATGTTTGAAGGTTGCCGGAAACTTGAAAGAGTTAAACTGCCGAATGGCAATAGTGTCTATTATTGTAATGGCGATGTGTTGCTTGAAAGAGAAACGAGAAAGGTGATTGCAGGGTGGGGTATAGACCGTTGTTCAATGGCGAATGGCTTGCGTAGTATGCAGGCAAAAAAGATTGGTTTTCAGGCTTTTGCAGGACATGAACTGCTTGCTCATGTGGTGCTGCCTGAGACTCTTGAGGAGATTGAGTCTGAAGCATTTCGTGACTGCAAGGCATTGCGAGCGATAGTGTGCCGCTCAACTGTTCCCCCAGTGCTTGGAGAGGATGTATTCGAAATACATTCTGCTAATGGGTATGACTTGCCTTTGCAGGAGAGGGCTGTAGTAGTTGTCCCAAAAGGTTCGCTTGGTGCTTATAGAAATGCTCCGGGCTGGAAGGATTTCAAGCATATTATTGAATTGAAATAAAACAGGACAGGCATGACTGCAGAACAGTTCAAGGAACGGTTTATACAGATATATCCAAAGCTCTTTGCTATTGCTATGGCGAACATCGGCAATAGTGATGACGCTAAGGATGTCATGCAGTCATTGTATATGAAGTTATGGGAGAAGCGTGGCGAATTGGGAACTGTCGAGAATGATATGGGATACTGCCGCATAATGCTCATTAATATATGTCGTGACAGATGGCGGACAAAACTCCTTGAACCGGATTGGGCTGCCGAATACGAGGATGTGGTATATGATGCCCATTCGGAGCTGGAAACAGAAGATGTACGGGATAAAATAGAGAGGTTCATCGCTTGCTTGCCCGAAAGACAGCGTTGCATAATGACGATGCGCATGCAAGGAGCAACAACCGAAGAGATAATAGAGGCCACTGGTCTGAGTGTCGAGAATGTCCGTACAATACTCTCGCGTACAAGGCAATTGGTAAAGGATTTCTATAATAAAATAAACAGATAGCGTAATGGAATATGATAAACTGAAAGATAAGTTCTTCTTGGGTACCTCAACCCGTGAGGAGGAAGACGAGCTCCGTCGCTATTTGTTGAGTGACTCTCTGTCGGCCGAAGCTCAAGAGGAGAAAGAGCTTCTTCTTGCAATGTTGCAGCCTGGCGATTATGGCTGTGATGAGGAGATGAAAGAGGTTGCGGCTTTGATTGACAGGCTTGCTGAAGAAGAGACAGTAGCCGCTTTGCATGGGAATACGACACGCAGGATAGTGCTTCGATATGTTTTTCCGGCTATTGCTGTCGCTGCAGTGCTGGCATTGCTGTTGACGGTTGTGCCTTATTCCGGCAACTCTGTTAAACACGATAAGGAATCTCAAATAGCAGTTGTCGCTCCGGTGCCGGAACAGATGCACGATGATTCCGTTGGGAATAAAGAAGAACCTGACGAATCAGTTTTGCCGGATGGTGTTGGAAAAGACAGTGCTGCCGGAAAAGAGAGTGTTGCCGGAAAAGGGCTTGACATAAACCGTGCTAAAAGTGTTGATTCCTATAATAAAAGCTCTTTGTTGGCAACTTCAAATGAAAAGAAGTCGGCAGCTTCTCCAGGAAGTCCGCCTGTCATACGGTCAGGTGCGCTTCCGCCTATATCGAAGTCCGACAAGGATGAAAGCTGGGTGGTTATTACAGTAAGCGAGCCTCCTGCACATAGGGATGAAGAATCGTTGGCATCCGTGTCACAATCCGCTGATGTCAGTGATGTTCATAAAGAAGCATCTGACGACAAGGAAAACGTATATATAGGTGCCATCCCTTCATTCCGTCTTAAGGGGGTGGGGAACGATACCATTAAAGACCCAAAGGAGGCTATCGACCATTTGGATGCCTTGTTTGCAATTTTCTCCGATGCTACGGATGTGGTGGTGAAAGAGCAGGAAATGCATCTCAAACAGCTCACCGTCAGCAATCAAGAATAAACGACACAAATGATAAAGAAGTAAAATCAAACAATATGAGAATCAGATTATTCATAACTCTCTTGCTTTGCTTTCCTCTCGGCATTTCGGCAACAGATGCCGGAGACGATGGCTATGACGATATTGACGGTTTCTTTGCATTGTGCAGCAAGGTTAAGTCTCCGGGCTTGCGATACACATATATATCCAAGCTAATGATGGAGAGAGTTTCCTCTCTTCCTGCAACAGGTAATTTTGACCTCAAACCAATAAGCGAGAAGGTCGATTTCGTTCAAAGCATTTATATCATCCCTTCCTTTGGAAGTGTAGGCGAGTGTGTGTCAAAAGCCGAAAAACTGCCACAATCGGCAAGTGAGAACGGTTTTGAGCGTGTAATGTCATTCAATAAGGATGGTTCGCATACCAATATCCTGCTAAAGAGCGGTGAAGGAGGGCTTAACTCTCTTCTTATGACCAATGTGTGTTATAATGCCGAAGGTAAAATTGAGTCGGTCGTCGTGGCATTGATTGGCGGGGTCTTCTCTTTCGACGAGATTCTTTCCTTGATGAAGTTATGAACTGTTAAATGATAAATTTTGATGAAAAGGATTTTAGCATATATACTTATTTTATTGCCGTTTGCTGCATGGGCACAGCGTTTTAATGAATATGACCGTAAGGTTTTCAATGAAGGTCAGGTTCTCAACAGTTCCGATATGGAGTTTGCTTCATCAGATATCCCTTGGGACCCTGGATCTCCGTTGAAGTTGTACAGCATACACGACGAGGGTGAAGAAACTATAGTTGTCTTTTCGTATTCAATCTATTTCGATTCCCAATGGGTGACATTCAGCAAGGGCATATATGTTGAAGACAACAAGAGCGGCGATATTTATAAGGTCCGTGGATATTATGGCGACCTTACTATGGACCGTCTTCTGATTGTAAAAGGTTGTAAAGGCAAGAATGTGCTTGTTGCATTGAGATTCCCGAAGTTCAAACGTAATGTAAGGAACATAACCATTCACAGCCCGAAGCACGAAGATGATATAGAACCTTCGAACATGAGCGGGAAGTCAATCGATGTCATTGCTTCGAATGTACGTGTTAAGGATTATCGAAACAGGCATACGATGCGCAAGGTATATGAATAAAAATTAGAAGCTTTAAGTTTATGAAGTTTATTTTCTTATAGAAGCTTCTTCTCATTCATTTCCACAACTAATGAAGGCGACCAGATTTTTTTGAAGTAAACCCCAAAAGTTGGACAAAAAACTTTTGGGGTTTATTTTATGCTTAAGAAAATGACTTCAGGTTGTCGAACGATGCGGTTAGCTCTCCCTCCTCTATGCGGTGGATTATCTCAACCACCTTGTCGTTCATTGGGGTAGGGACGCCTACCTTGCGGCCGTAGCTGCTTACGACTCCGTTTATTGCATCTACCTCTGTCTTTTTCCCGTTCTCAAGGTCTTGCAGCATGCTGGCTTTCAAGAGTGCATGCTTGCGTATTGCTATGGGGATAATGAAGAACGATATGGCCTTCTTTATACGTCCCTTGTAGTCGAGCAACTTTACTATATCCTTGCCCTGTACCGGCTCAATCCTGATATTGCCGGCTGCGCACACATCTATGCACTCCTTTATGATTGCCTGTACAATTCTCCTCGAAGCCTTGTTGCCGGCTGCTTCGCCGAAGGTACATCCGAGTACTGCGCTCATTCCGGAGAATGCTGAGTTTATGAGCAGCTTGCTCCAACGCGAACCTATGAAGTTCTTGTCTATCTCTACATGCCCCATGAGTTCCAGAAGCGACTTTACCTTGTCGATATGCTTGTTCGGCTTCTTCTGCAGCGAGCCAAGAGAGAAGGTAAGCGAGTCGGCCGCACTTGTAAGTTCGCATGTTCCCGGCCCTTGCATTGTCGCACCCCATGCTACAGTACATCCCAACACACGTTCTTCACCGATTATTTCACCGATTTCTATCTCCGGGATTCCGTTCTGCAGGGTAACGACAACACCGTCGTCGGCAAGGTAATCCTTTATGTAAGTTACAATCTCCTTGTTCTGCTGTTGCTTTGTCATGAGGAATATTATATCATATTTCCCCGACATCTCATCCGGTGTATATGCATGCACCGGCTGTGTAAAGTTTACCGTTCCGGTTACAGCCGCGCCTCTCTTGTTCAGTGCCTCAATATGTGCCTTGTTGCGGTTTATCAGTTCTATCTTGCCGCCGTTCTTAGTAATGTATGCACCCAGGATTGTTCCTAAGGAGCCTGCTCCGTATATTGCTGCTCTCATGTTTCTTTATGATTAGTTTCTGTAAAGATAGTGACAACCGTTCATTCCTGCAATAATCGGTAAACCGAATATTTTTATTTCAATTCATCATTTATTTGAATCCTTTTTATATCTTTGCATTTGAAAAATCATCAAAATTTCAAAGGTGATATGGCTAATGAATATTCGACAGATGGTATTACTCTTAAGCAACGCATTGAAGCGATGCCAGAGGATTGCATTCTGTTCCGGTCTGATTTCCCTGAGTACCACACAGAATTTGTGGGAAGCATTTTGTCTGAATTAACGACAGAAGGTCTGCTTGTTAAAATTGCACATGGGATATATGCCAAACCGAGAAGAAGCAAATTCGGTGTTGTACTTCCTTCTGTTGATAAGGTAGTACAAGCAATTGCTGCTAGAGATAACGCAGAGGTGTTGCCATCAGGTATGACAGCTCTGAATGCATTAGGTTTATCGACTCAAGTACCGATGAATTACACATACCTTACTACAGGAAGTGAGCGAACTGTAAACCTATCCAATAGGAAAGTCGTGTTAAAGCGAGGTGTACCCAAGAATTTCTGTTATGGTACTCGTCTCATCTCTTTACTTGTTCAGGCTCTTAAAGCCCTTAAAAAAGAGAATATAGGAGAAGAAGAACTGAATATAATCCAACAATTGATATCGAAAGAAACTGACAAGAAAACACTTGCTAAGGATATTGATATGATGCCTGCATGGATGAAGAGATTTATAAAACCAATGCTAACCGCTTAAAATAGAATTAGATTATGGGGAAACTGTGGTTAAACAATGAGATAGTGGACCGTTTAGCTATGTTGCAGCAAACGGAGGCTGAACACCCTGGCGTTAATCAAATTGCTATAGAAAAGGACTGGTGGGTAACTGTTACGCTGAAGGCATTATTATTTATGGTGAATCTTTAGAGTTTGATGAGCTTATGCGAAAAATGAGAGAGTTGCAAGAAAGAGTGAGGATTATGTAAAAAGTCAAAACACCGAACAAATCTGTGCCAAATTACCGAAAATATAAAAATCAAACTTGTAGGCAAATTTTGATAAAATGCTTATCGCTATCCTGAAGATGGAATTTACATTGTTCGATAGGATGTTTGAAACATTAACTCAATAACAATCAGTATGACAAGCAAAAGTTTCTTTAAATATATCAACTCTAATCTTTGGAGTTTTTTATTGATAACCAATATTATAATCTCATTTTTCATCTTTGGGGATTTTTGGAAGTTTTGTATAGACGCCCTATGGGTAGATCCATTAGTTTCTAAATTTATAGGTAATGAATGGTGGATAATATCCATATGCTCACTTTTTATTGTAGCCTATTACAGTAAAGAATTTTACTTTAGTGAACTTCTAAATGTAAATAGAGTCAAATGTCTTTTAATGTTTGTAACCATATATCTTTTTTGTTTCTTTTCTGAAGAATGGGAATACTCATTAATAATATCAGGGAATCAATATACAGCGTGGGCTAATGTTTTTATCCTACTACCTATTATTGGCGAAGTAATTTTATTTGTTAGGATAAGAAATAAAAGCAAGTCAAATACCGGGCACAGAACGAAGTGTATAATGTTGGGTAGAGTCTTTTGGGAGTTAATTGCTTTGTGTTTCAGTTAGTTAGGTTGGTTTGCTTTGTTGAGAAGCACAAAACGAAGCGTTTACATTGGTTTAATTTTGGTTTAAT